>NZ_JAZHPL010000010.1:0-65467 GCF_036919435.1 Arsenophonus sp. PmNCSU2021_1
AAGTCTATGTGTATAGTTATATTATATCAGACTATATACGTGTGCAGTTATTTTTTTATGTATAAATTTTTTTATTATTTTATTTAGTCTATGTGTACATTTAATTTTTGTTTAATTTATTTATAATTTTAAATTTCACTTAAGTTATTTTCTGTTATTTCTTAATTCATGATTTTTAATATTTAAAAAATAAGTGATTAAAAAGGACTAGGTAGCCATTTAATGGCATTAATGGGAGGGAAATTGAAGTTTTTAGGTAGAGGTAAAAATTTAAATATGGCTATTAACCATCAAAAATATACCTGTTTTTCATTTGAGGATTACAAAAATAAAAATAATTATATCAATAACTTAAAATTTAGTATAAAACCAGTTTTTGTTAACTATACACTGTTTTATGGATATTATAAGTATATACAATAAAGATATTTTAAAAATTTATTATATAAAGTCATTTTATTTTTATTGAGGTAAATTTAAAAATTGAAATGTAAAATTTACTAATAAATCGAAATTTAGAAATTCATTACAGAGATAGAATTAAAATTAAAATGTTATTTAAAGTAACTTTTTTATCAAAATATGCCAGAATTCATTAACAAAAATTAAGTTTACCTAAGAAGGTAAAATTTATTTCTTGTTCTCATATTTTCTCACTTGTCTTCATGCTTGTACAATCACTTATCTCATAGGTTAAATATGTTTACCTGTGCGTTTTTGAGGGTGTAATTTCCATTATTTTTACTGTACACGAGTTTCGCACCAATAAAAAAACGCTCTATTTTTAAGTTTAATTCAGCATAATATGTAAATAGATAAAACCTTATAAATTAAATATAACTTATTGTAAATTAAGTGAATTTATGCATTTCAGTAACTTGCAGATTAATCATTACTTTTAAGCCATTTCTAGAATTTTATAGGCCTGTGCGAAACTCGTGCTGTAGTATTGATGATGTGCTAAACGTATTACGAGCACAAAAAAACCACTTAAACACGTTTGAAGTTTTGCGAACAGATAACGTGTAACAAGTGGCTCTATTGTACCCGTTGGAAAACGGGGATTAAATAATTTTGACTTCTAGGTTTTGGCGAACCTGTAGTTAATAGAATACGTAATTTACGAATTTTGATCAAGATTTTATAGCTGTCTATAGATGACTATAGCTGTCTATAGTCATATTTCGTAAGTTTATAGTGTTTTATTCAACTACTCGTTTGATTCCTAGAAGTCACTTAAAATAAGGTGATTTCAATGAAATCTATCGATAAAGATACTCCTCAATTTACCCTACCTTCAATGATCCCTACTGATGTAGCTATTACACTTTCAGGAAAATCAAAAGCATTGTTCTATTACGCAAAAAGATTTGACCCTCACTTTCCGCAAGGCGTGTTGATGCAACACAACGGACGAAGCAGAGTAATGTATCCGACTGCTGAAATATGCCAATACTTCAAAGTGGAGGCGTAAGAGATGGATCTCACTACACAATCAGAAGTTATAAAATCAATCGAAGAAAACGGAGCGACATTAGATAACACATCTAACATTATTAAATTGGAAAAGGAGAAATCAAAACCAAGAAAAAACAAAGAAAAAACAAAGAAAAATCAAAAGAAAAACCGTTTAGAGCCATTGGCTATAATGCTGGATCACTCTATCTCATATCTAAAGAACAACTACAAGTATTAATGTTTAAAGCGAGAGATTTAAAAGAGTCAAATCTGCTGTTACTCGCCCCTTTATCGTGGTGGCGAAATAATTACCCTCAATACAACGATAATGGAGATGCAAAAAAAACGCCTGACTGGTCAAAGGCTGCCGATGACATCATAAGAGAATGCAGTAAGGCAGGTGTTTATTCATCAGATTCTATACGTGGCTTAGGCTTCTGGCGAGATGGCGATAGAACCATACAACATCTAGGCAACGTGCTTTACGATGTAACAAATGACAAAAAAGTATCAATGTTAGATCCATCACTGAAAGGTATTTATCAGCGTGAATCAGCACAGCCTAAGCGAACGACGAAATTAGCTGGCGAAGAACTCGTAGACCTGTTCATCAAGGCAATCAATAGTATTTACTGGAAAGATCCCACTCACGCTCAATTATTCTTAGGCTGGATAGTCTTAGCGAGGTTTTGTGGTTTGCTAGATTGGCGATCTCACATATGGGTTACAGGTGAGCATGGAGCAGGTAAATCTGACACCGTTCTAGACGCTTTTCGTATCGCATTAGGATCAGGAAATTATATTAGTGCAAAAGGGAGTACTACCGAAGCTGGAGCAAGGCAACGTCTTGCTTTTAATGCGATTCCCTTGTATGACTGCCCAGGCGCATAACAGCCCCCACAAAAAACACAGAAAATAAAATCCGATTGTCAGCATTAGTATAAAAGGGGCATTAATTTGCCCCTCTCCTTGTTACGCACCCCGTACCATACGTAAAACCCACTTAACACCCGCCATGCCTGCATAAACGGCAATAAGACCGCCTGCAACGGCTAAAATACCCGTCATGACAGAATTAAAATTAAGGGAGTTCGTTAATTGCGTGTAATCAATAGCCGTACTTGTCCCTGTTGCTGCTTCGGCAAATGACATTGCAGAACTAAAAGCACCGAATAAACCAATACCTACACTTAAATATAAAGTGCGGAGATTAAGTTTGTTAAAAAACGTATTTAAACCTAATTTAATCAACATAATTAAACACCTTTAAACATATTAATTACTGCACCAAGACCTTTGGAAAATAACCAAAGTCCGATTACCGAGGTAAAAGGAATCCCCCAAAATTGTGCCGCGACTGAATAATCAATATTAAGGAGTTCCTGATATGGCAACTCTTTTATCGTCAATGCCATTGTCTGGCAGTCATTTGTGACTTTCGAACAAATCTCACCGACAATATTATTTTCCTGAGTAGCCATAGCGATCACCTATTCCACTAAATCAAGAAACATTTCAACGTTATGCCCCGTTAAGGGTTGCCCTGTCTGCTTATCGTGATATCTAAACGAACGTTCAAACCCGGAAATTCGGCAAACCAGTTCATTCACTTCTGAATCAATCGCACCCACACGTCGTTTAGACCGAATTTTAACTATAGGCGGTTTAGAATAAGGGTCAGGCGCGGGTAAAATAACAGTGGTATAAACATGTCCATCATTAGACGTACTGACACGGGTCACTTTTTCACTAATCACCGTTTGATATAAGGGCAATACAGCCATAATGGTTCACCTTTGTTGATTTAAGCGTTTGCAACTTGTTTAAATGGATAAATATTATCTTGACGTTCAAAAACACTCACTGGCTCGACATACCAGTTAGGCCGTTGTTGAGAAAAATCGATATGGATAACTTTATAAAAAGGAATGACGTTAGATTTGTCGCCAGTGAGATTTTGTAATTGTGATTTGCTGAGGCCAATATTCGTTAATAAAGTTAAATTATCATAAAATGTTCTTCTTGCCAGAGAATTAAAAACATTTAAATAACCTTCATTAACTAAACGACGATAAAAACCAAATATCCGTTGCGCTTTAGCATAGGAGATATTACCTTTTGGCGTAGTAGAATAATAATGAGATTTTAATTGTTCAAAAATATGTTCGTCATCATAAATATTCATTTCCATTCCCCTCAGTGCCGTCAGCAAATCATCAAAACTTTTCATCCACAGATCGTAAATTAAATTAGCCCCATCACGTTCATAGTGTTGTTGATAAAGACAAAGCGCCGAAAAATTAACCGGAATCTGATTATCTTTTAAAAACCGTTTTTTCAATCGCCCTTCTAACCTCAACAGGTTATTGGCAAAATCCGTCAGGCGTTTATCATTTAAAATGGCAAACTGATTAAGCAACACCTCATCATTGGGATTAACGCGTAATTTTCTTTGTATTTCACCCAAACGTTTTGCCAGTTCAAGCGCTTTGTAATAAATGCACAGTTCCCTGAGTTTAGAGCCACGGTTAAAATAAACGGTGGATTCATGATCGTTTGATTTCGTGGCTTTGGTTTGTCCATGACTGATATTCTTAAAATAAGCAATGACCTGTTTACAAATACTTTCCGTCGGTAATCTCACTGATAACGTTGTATGAAGTTCAGAAACTTCAGTATTTGCCACATCTAACAAATTAAAAAGATGTGGCATGGAAACCGCTAAATTAGTCATTAACTCCAAGCCACATAATGCAATATTGGTTGAACCAAATACATTATGCCCCTGTAAGAGCTTGGCAGGTGAAGCCTTAAGATTGACACGGGGGAAGATCAAATGGGTTCCCTGATAAATCTTCATTCCCAGACTGGCAAAATGGGTTGGTAATGATTCAAAAGGATGGGTTAATCCCTGAACAGATAAATCCCCTTTTATCTCAAATTCCACATCACGAGCAGACAACCGAACCCCACTTAATTTAGCAATCTGCATAAAATCGATAGAGCCTCCTCCATGCTCCCTATCACGAGATGTTCTCATCACATACTCATCTTTAAATGGAATCTGAAGCTCAAGAAGATCAATCATAATAACCACTCTATGAATACTAATAGTGATTATATATAGTCAAATATCTTTAAATAGTCAACTTACTATTCATAAATAAGTTATTATTTCTATAAATGACTCCCAAGAGAGAATTTTTATGGCTATAGGTGATAATATACGAACAAGGAGAGAAGCTTTAGGAATGACTAGAGAAGAGTTAGCCGAAAAAACACAAATATCATTCTCTCAATTATCAAAGATAGAAAGAAATGAACAAAAAAATCCAACTATTCAGTCAATTATCGCAATCAGCACCGCTTTAAATTGTTCAGTTGATGAGCTTATCTATAATAAAAAATCAACTGACACTAATTATTTAATAAAAGTAATAAATAACTTGCCATTAGAAGATCAAGAAGTAATCAAAAAAATAAGTAAAGGTATGAGTCTGATAAATCAAGCTGAAGAAATGTTAAATAAAAGTCAATAAAAATAATAAAATATGTAAAATAATGCGGGTTCCGCATAAGAGTACATAATTAGTACATAATTAAGAGTCATGTACTCTTGATTATGTAACATTTAATTAACAATGAAAAACAGTAAGGTAGGAAATAAAAAATGAGAATATCAATAAACATACCCAGACAATCACATCAACATAACGACGTTGCACATTATAGGAAATTTTAAGACGCAAACTAACAAAAGTTATAACCATACTCAAAATACTTCAAGATACAGTCACGTATTCTGCTGATAGAACAAGCAGTAAGGTCATTGGTCTTACTGCCCTACATTTTCAAGTTAATTCTGCATCTACTGGAATACTGGATTGGTTGTTTTTAGTAAATTGATAAAACGGTCTCTTTTCTTTGACCATCAATTACTGTTTGGTCTATTGAACTCTGCAAGGGATAACTATAGCTAGTCCCATCCATATAAAAACAACGATACGTACCCGTTGTAACTTTATAGTCATAGTCGATGATTATAGATAAAATTTCATCTCCATTTTTGTCCTTAATATAGAAACTATTATCCTCAAAATATTTCACTCTGTTCAGAAAATTACCTTCCCATTTGGGATGGGCTAATTCACTAAGCCTTTTAAAAATATTTTCTACATCATCCGGTGTTGTTCCGATTGGAGGATGGCAAAGTTTATAAATGCATTCTTGTGCTTCAGCCTGATGTGTTGAACAAAAAAATCCTTTATTTTCTCCCATAAACTCATGTGAGGAGGCGTATTTTTCTCTAACACGAGTTTCGCAATCTCCAAAAAAGAAGTATAAATTTAAAAACAAGAAAAAATCAGGGTGTTCATATTTTGTCGGGTTATCCATGTATTAAAGATATCTATAAAACATTCTTACAAGTAAGCAGTTTAAGATACTCTGGTTTAGCGTTATCAGAAGTAAGCCCATCGCCTTTATCTCATGACACTGTTAGCCGATGGCTAAAAAGTAGATGTTTTAGACCTAAAGACCTATGGCGATTAGTTGAACCTTCTATAGACAAAAAAAGCCCTTGCGTACTAATTGCCGATGATACATTGATTGCCAAAACACGTAGTAAAAAAATAGAGATGGTCCATTATCAATATTCAGGTAATGAACATGAGGTTATTGCTGGCATAGGTTTAGTTAATTTGCTTTGGCATGATCTGACGAAGGTTGAATCAATTCCTATCAATTATCGTATTTATGATAAAGATTCTGATGGAAAAACAAAAAACACGCACTTTTCCGAAATGCTCACTCTTGCTAAAAAAAGAGGGATCATGCCAGAAGCGGTAGTGATGGATGCTTGGTATTCTAGCCTGGATAACCTGAAATCAATTCGCTCTCATGGTTGGATCTGGGTAACCACGCTGAGGAAAAATAGGATTGTTAACCATAACAAACAACTGAACAAGTTAGACATCTCAGAAGAAGGAACGTCAATACACTTGCGAGGATATGGTTGGGTAACCGTTTTCAAATTTACAACCAAAAACGGCCGTATTGATTACATAGTAACAAACAAAGAGAATCCCACCCGTCAATACCTCAAATCTATCATGGATGCCCGTTGGTCTGTTGAAGTTTATCATCGAGAAGTTAAACAAAACTGTGGTATTGAACGCTGTCAGGCTCGCACGAGCCGAGCGCAAAGAAATCATATTTTTCTCGCTATTTCTGCGTGGTTTGAACAACATAAACGTCGTATATCTGAAAAAATAACCCTTTATCAACAAAATTGGGACGTAATCAAAAGTGCTATTACTGAGCAAATCCGTGTTTTATTAGCTTACCCAAATTAGTTTTGTGCGAAACTCGTGGAACCGTCACGATCGCGCGGAGTGCGTAGTTCCAGAGGACCATCGCCGGTGGTAACGGTCTTTGTGGAATAGCTGTTGCGGGAGTTGGCACCCGGTTTGGGCTGATTTTTATCGTAGCCCAGATGGTGGGACATTTCGGCGTTGAGAGTCGCCTCAACGCTGATTTTCTTCAGCAGACGATCGAACTGGCTGAGATCGTCAGGGGTTTTGAGATTTTTGGCCAATTTATTAGCCAGAGCCTGCAATTGTTTTTCGTCCATAAATTAACCTTCATTTGATGCTGGATTGAACATATCAAAATCAGGCAATTACACAAATTTATGTACAGGCTCTTGTGCGAACCTTAATGGTATATTATGGAATATTAATCTAGGAATAATCATTTTATTGATTTGGTGTGAAATTAAAAAACAAACAAAATATCGCTAAACGATTCGCTTTTCTTCGACCCTCAAACTACTCAGTCGCTTTATTTATCGTAAAAAGATGGCTTAGCAGGAGCGCTAACGCGGGGGTTCCTTGCTACCCGATAAGTCCCCCCTGGCTTCGGCGGTTTTGCAGTCGGTTATCTTTGCGATTTCAATCTGCCGCCTTCCATGTCCTGACGGACATTTTAAAAATATTTGTTACTAAGAAAACTAAATTACTAAACAATCGAGCTAGCAATACGTGCCTGTAACATCCCTGTCTCACTTATGTTTTTACTAGCGCCTTCCAAACTATCGGCTTGCTTATCTACAAGATTTTTAAGCGTTTTTTGTTGCTGTTCTTTCATTTTATCATACCAGTCAAAACAAAATTCAAAGAAATTCTGCTCAAGCATTAACTCTTCAATCTCTTTTTGAAGTCCAGCTTTATCTAAATAAATACTCCCTTTAGCAATAGCTAGACCACCATTAGTCACGTCATTCAAAATGGTAGCACCTGCTTCTATAGCGTTTTTAGGTGATTTAAGTTTTGTAATATAAGGCATTATTTCACGAACAAACATCTCATAAAATTTCTCAGCGAGTGCCTTCATTGCTTTAAAACCTTCCTTTATTGAGTTCTTTAAAACTGCTTGAGTTAATTGGGGGATCATCTCTGTTAAAATAATTTGTGTTCCTTTCATGATCCCTCTACCCAACGTTACTAATGCTCCAGCTTTGCAAACATCTAAAATAACTGCACCAACTTCAAGTACTGTTTGCACGTAAAATGCTGCATCAGCAACTTTTTGCCACATTTCTTTATCACCTATACCAAAATATATTGCTGTTTCAGCAATAGCTTTGACTATACCTGCCACACCAGCGGCGATATAAACTGGACCTGCGGGTTGTCCAAGAAAAGTCAACACCGCGCCATAAGCTATTTCAGCCACACCAACTACCCAATCGAAAAGAACTAACCATTTATTTTTTTCGGATTGCTCAATTTTTTTTACCAATTCTTCTTGAAACGCCTTAACGTTTTGATCACGTAAAAACGCTTGAGTATCCGTCATCAATTTACTGGCCTTAGCGACTGAATTTGCCGTATCACCGAATATCTCTAAACTAAGGGTTGATGAGAGTAAAAATAAATCGTTAATTGACACTTTCTCGATATTTTTTAGAGTCAGATTCTCTGTGTTGTGGAAAACAGTTAACACCCTTCCTAAAGCCTCGTCTGCCTGCTGATAGGTGATTTTCCCGGTTTTTTTCTCACCTACCATATTTAATAATATTTCATGCGGTATAGGAGATTGCGGTAACGGTGATTTAATAACAGGAGCATTATTAATAATATTGAGATCTTGTCTTTCTGATGAGGGAATAGGTGAAAAAACATTTATATTATTCATGAAATAATATTCCTATTAATTTAAGTTAATTTTTATTTTAATTGTACTTATTGATATTTAATATCAGGTATTATACTCAAAACTTACGATCGGTATAATCACAACCCCCGATTTACGTACTGCAACACCATTGTATATATACCAACTGATAATAACCTATACCTGTTCTGGGATTTTTTAATTGTGGGGAAGCAGAAATAAAAAAATCCCGCCATGAAGAAGCGGGTTTCCCTGATGTTGGTGTGATGCGACTCAAAATCAGAAGTGGCGGTATTTCATAATTGATTTTAGAAGTTATGACCTAATACCGCATTGATATTATCTCATCGAATAAAATACCCTAGGTGCGTTTAACGCACCTATATTGACCGCCTTTTTTATGTCTTCCGAATACCTTGCTGGCAATCATACAAAGCAAATAACATCAATCAAACATGAAATACCGTTAATAATCCGGTTAATGACGCTGGCTCAAATTTCATTCTGGCTTCCGTTATCGTCTGTCTCACCACTTTATAAGCTACTGAACGCAATACGGAGATTTCCTTTTGCGGAATACCAAAAGCAAATAACAATGCCATTTCAAACTGCACTGGGGTTAATTCAGGAAAAAGATTGCGTAATTCCGGATATTGAGTAGGATCGAACACAGTCATATAGACCTCCAAGTTAGGTTTATGTGATAGCTGTATAGTCAGATCGGAATTCTGGCTATACAGCGCTAAAAAACAACTTAACGCTTAACAAACAACATGTAATACACCAAAACCGACATTTTATTCTCTTATCGGCTACGTCGGTTCGCCTCTTCAGACAGACCGCGTTCCTTGCTAACGCTGTGGTACGATATCGGTTTTATTATTTTCTGCCGACGCCCCCGTAAACCAGCCCTTCGGCAAAAATGAAAATCCGGTATCGGCTTCGGTCACTTTATTTTCAGCCAAACCACCTAATAAGATAATATCACCATCAGCAACGCTCACTTGCGTATTGACCTGACGTTTAATCAAGGTTGGACTGTTATTCACGCCCGTCTCAGTTTTGACAAAATTTGATAATTGCTGGTCAATGGTTAAATCAACACCCTGTTGCCGGATTTGCGGACTTACATTTAAGATAACCCCACTGGAACGATATTCTATCGACTGAACAGGCTTATTATCGGCATAACTTACCTTACCTAACACAGGTACATCAGAGCCGACAGAAAATGATGCTTGCGCCCCATTTTTCACCCGTAGTCTGGGCGAACTCACCACATGAAAACGGCTATCAGTCCGGAACAATTCATATAACGCATCTAATGAACCTAAATTAAAGCGAATAAAATTATCAAATCCTGTCTCTTTACCGATACCAACATTAAATTTACCGGAAACCAATTTGGCAGCCAATGCCAAACCTGACCCATTACGTTCAGCGGTTTGCACTTCAAAAACATAGGCAGGAACGACAACCTCATCCGTCACGGTATCGATTTTAGGTAACAATACTTTTAATCAGGCAATATCGGCTTTAGTACCATAATAAACCAGTACATCGCCTGTCCGGTTCAGGAAATCCGAAGCCGTCCCCGCCACGGCTTTTTCTGGTGCGGTTTGCCCCACTGAAATACCACTACGAGGCGAATTAAAATTACCGTCAAACTGGCTGCGTAATAAATCCGATAAATACTCTACTGAGCGATAACGGGGCTGATAGACATAGGTTTCCCTGAGTACTATGGGTGTTTTTGGCGTAAAAGAAACTAAATAATCAATCCCATTACGTTCATGAATGGCAATCTGTAAATTATTCAAATAACGCTTAATGAAAGCCCGTTCATCAATTTCTGGCGTAATACGAAAAGTCACTTTACGAGGGTCATTGATTAATTCTGGCGATAACATAAACGGACGTTCAAAAACCTGTCGATAAATCACATTCAACGCTTGCGGTAAGGGCACATTATCCAGTTCCATCATCACGCCTTTAGCCATTAACAAGGGACTTACCGTTAACAACACCCCTATCCATGCCCTTTTCATTTCATGCCTCCCGAATAGGTTGTGACAACGTCACCGTCAATGTTGCCCGTCATCCGCAAACCATAAAAACGAAACTGCGATAACGGCTCAAGCCGAATTTGCCCCTGCTGATTAAGTAACACCACCCATGCTTGCCCTCGCTGACTAATCTTGCCAGCAATACGCCATTGAGCCGATAAATTTTGTGGCGACGGATTTTGATGTGATTTTTGGGTAGTCTTTGATTTATCAACTGATTCAGAGACAGGCTGATTTTTGGGCGTTATCCCGTTACCACCAAAAAATTGATAAAGAAAATAAACGGAGGCTATGACCAGCAACAACAGTCCTAATGTTAATAACCAGAATTTAGATTGATTAAAAATACTCTGGCGCTTATCCACCACCTGCTCTTGTCCTTGCCCCCCTTCATAAGAATGATAAAGTGGAAAAATCGCCTTGTCATAACTTCACTGATAAGATGAAGTACGGTTGTTTTTAAACAGTTTAATTCCTGAATAAACATCGACCCGATAGCGATTTCGTAACCCTAACGCCACCAGTTTGGTCATTCTGTAAGTCGTCTCAATCCTATCTTTGATAAAACGCGGTAAATTGGCCACCGATTGATTTAATACCACTAAATCACAGGTAATACCTTCTTCATTCACAAAATGACCATGCTCAGCTATAAATGAGCGGTGTTGTTGCGGTATCCTGTCGTTTTCCCAAATGCGCCACGCTTCATCAATGCAAATCAAATCGCCAGCCTGACAAAAAGGGTCTTCTGCTATACCTGTTTCTGTTTTAAATGGACACGAGTTTCGCAATCTCCAAAAAAGAAGTATAAATCACGAGTTTCGCACCAATAAAAAAACGCTCTATTTTTAAGTTTAATTCAGCATAATATATAAATAGAAAAAAGCTCATAAATTAAAAATAACTTATTGTAATTTAAGTAAATTTATACGTCTTAGCAAGTTACAGATTAATTATTGTTCTGAAGCCATTTCTAGAATTTTATATGCCCGTGCGAAACTCGTGTAAATTTAAAAACAAGAAAAAATCAGGGTGTTCATATTTTGTCGGGTTATCCATGTATTAAAGATATCTATAAAACATTCTTACAAGTAAGCAGTTTAAGATACTCTGGTTTAGCGTTATCAGAAGTAAGCCCATCGCCTTTATCTCATGACACTGTTAGCCGATGGCTAAAAAGTAGATGTTTTAGACCTAAAGACCTATGGCGATTAGTTGAACCTTCTATAGACAAAAAAAGCCCTTGCGTACTAATTGCCGATGATACATTGATTGCCAAAACACGTAGTAAAAAAATAGTGATGGTCCATTATCAATATTCAGGTAATGAACATGAGGTTATTGCTGGCATAGGTTTAGTTAATTTGCTTTGGCATGATCTGACGAAGGTTGAATCAATTCCTATCAATTATCGGATTTATGATAAAGATTCTGATGGAAAAACAAAAAACACGCACTTTTCCGAAATGCTCACTCTTGCTAAAAAAAGAGGGATCATGCCAGAAGCCGTAGTGATGGATGCTTGGTATTCTAGCCTGGATAACCTGAAATCAATTCGCTCTCATGGTTGGATCTGGGTAACCACGCTGAGGAAAAATAGGATTGTTAACCATAACAAACAACTGAACAAGTTAGACATCTCAGAAGAAGGAACGTCAATACACTTGCGAGGATATGGTTGGGTAACCGTTTTCAAATTTACAGCCAAAAACGGCCGTATTGATTACATAGTAACAAACAAAGAGAATCCCACCCGTCAATACGTCCAATCTATCATGGATGCCCGTTGGTCTGTTGAAGTTTATCATCGAGAAGTTAAACAAAACTGTGGTATTAAACGCTGTCAGGCTCGCACGAGCCGAGCGCAAAGAAATCATATTTTTCTCGCTATTTCTGCGTGGTTTGAACAACATAAACGTCGTATATCTGAAAAAATAACCCTTTATCAACAAAATTGGGACGTAATCAAAAGTGCTATTACTGAGCAAATCCGTGTTTTATTAGCGTACCCAAATTAGTTTTGTGCGAAACTCGTGATGGAAAAAAATTAGCCTCTTTAACCTGTTCATTATCAACGCAGATAATCTCACCGAATTGATACTCATCGGCTTTCTTTTTATCAAGACAATAAACCCTGATTTTTTCTGCTGAAATGCCATAGATATTCGTGACAATCCGGCGACCTTTCATAAAAGCCGGAATAATAACATGGCAACCCACTTCATAGGATTTACCGCTTCTTGGGATACCTACATAAGCTGAAATTGCCATACATCACCCTATCACCGGAATACGTCGCACAATAAAACGGGTCAGATAAGCCGAAATCACAATCTTCATCCCCGTTATCACCGCAAACAGATTCATGAAATACCAGACACTATCAGGAAGTTGACCAATCAACTCCGGTAAATTGGTTGACGTGGGTAGTAAAGCTAATAAAACAGGGACAAATTCGGTGACCACTAAAAACAGCGCTGAAAACACAATAAATTTAATCGTCAGTGTTCTAAAGACAAACCCCTAATAAAAAATTAAATGCGGACACAATCAAGGCATACATCACTTAATCCCCTTAAGAAGACAATACAATCCGTAATCCCATAAATGACCAAATAATCATTGAAAACAGGGTTAACAAACCACGAATGCTTTCAAACAAGGTACAATGAGCGTCAATGACAAAACGCTGCTCAAACACCTCAAAAATCGCTACTGGACATGACGCTGCCCGTTCCGGCAAATTGAAATTTTCCAAAAATGGAAAAAGATGCTGTAATGGCGATAATATTGATTCTACCGTCGGTGAATCTAAATCCGGCTCATTATTATCAGGATGCGATAAATCGGTTCCTTGCCCGTTACCTGTTGAGCCAGAAGATTGCCCAAAATTTGAAGCAGCGCCCGAATATGAACTGACACCCGATTGACGGGTTCCTGATGAAGGAAAAATATTAGCAGCACTGCCTAAACTACTGGCGCTAGATTTACTATTAGCGTTGCCTTCATTAGAAGGAATTGCATCATTTATACCCGTACTACCCGAAGATTTAATTGAATCTGTCTGTATTTTTGGACGTTCCCCACGATAAGAACAATTATGAACCTCCATAAAACCACTTTTCCAAGTACAGTCATTTAATTTACCTGTATCAAAAGCCTCATAAACTGCACGAGATGTACTCGACTTATATTCCTCTGATGTGCGTACATATAAACAGCCATATTTTTGAAGATAATTATTCCCCATAAAATTAAAGGTATTATAATATTTGGTTGGCTCTTTACGAACAACAGGATTGCCCGAATCATCATAACTCGTCACATTTTCATACGTCGGATAGACAATATCAGCGCATTCTCTTTCACTGGGTGAAATAAAATCAGATTGACCCGAAACCGGATTATAAACGCGCTGAATAGGTGGAAAATTTGAAGATGATTCTAAAACCTTATTGACACTTGGCAATTGACCTGAAATTTTATTATCACTTTTTTGTTTTTCATCATCTTCGCCATTTCCATCTTCTACCGTTTTTCCTGTTGGATTCCATTTAGCATGACAAGTGCCCTCCTTTTCACTACAAAGCAATAAATCATCATCAGCAATATATTCACAACCATCAACATTAGCATAATAATTACTACCCACTTTTTTTGTATGAAACGAACCCGATAGCGAACTTTTATTCATACAAACTTCTTCCAGCGTTTGTAAGTCCTTATTATTATTTTCAGTACCAGAAACAGTCCTTTTAATCTCACCGATAACCGATGCTTTTAACCAAAAACTATCACCGTAAGAATTAACAATTTTCTCAGTCGGAGAACCATCATAAAAACACTCGCTAACCTCAAATTTAAATTGTGAAGCAGGGTAAATTTCAGCATAAGTAGATTTCATAGTATCAAAAAGATTATGAGCAGATTGTTTAGCTTCACTACAAGCCTGCTGCTGCATAGTTGAATCAATATAATCAACACGTTTAAATGTTCCGTCTTCACCCTTAACATCTTTTGATTTAGAAATAACAGAGTGATCAAACGTACCTTTATACTCAGTTTTCCACGTTTCAGCATAAGAATAAGACGCTAAAAACAACAATATCAATCCAACCCTTGTATGACTGCCCAGGCGCATAACAGCCCCCACAAAAAACACAGAAAATAAAATCCGATTGTCAGCATTAGTATAAAAGGGGCATTAATTTGCCCCTCTCCTTGTTACGCACCCCGTACCATACGTAAAACCCACTTAACACCCGCCATGCCTGCATAAACGGCAATAAGACCGCCTGCAACGGCTAAAATACCCGTCATGACAGAATTAAAATTAAGGGAGTTCGTTAATTGCGTGTAATCAATAGCCGTACTTGTCCCTGTTGCTGCTTCGGCAAATGACATTGCAGAACTAAAAGCACCGAATAAACCAATACCTACACTTAAATATAAAGTGCGGAGATTAAGTTTGTTAAAAAACGTATTTAAACCTAATTTAATCAACATAATTAAACACCTTTAAACATATTAATTACTGCACCAAGACCTTTGGAAAATAACCAAAGTCCGATTACCGAGGTAAAAGGAATCCCCCAAAATTGTGCCGCGACTGAATAATCAATATTAAGGAGTTCCTGATATGGCAACTCTTTTATCGTCAATGCCATTGTCTGGCAGTCATTTGTGACTTTCGAACAAATCTCACCGACAATATTATTTTCCTGAGTAGCCATAGCGATCACCTATTCCACTAAATCAAGAAACATTTCAACGTTATGCCCCGTTAAGGGTTGCCCTGTCTGCTTATCGTGATATCTAAACGAACGTTCAAACCCGGAAATTCGGCAAACCAGTTCATTCACTTCTGAATCAATCGCACCCACACGTCGTTTAGACCGAATTTTAACTATAGGCGGTTTAGAATAAGGGTCAGGCGCGGGTAAAATAACAGTGGTATAAACATGTCCATCATTAGACGTACTGACACGGGTCACTTTTTCACTAATCACCGTTTGATATAAGGGCAATACAGCCATAATGGTTCACCTTTGTTGATTTAAGCGTTTGCAACTTGTTTAAATGGATAAATATTATCTTGACGTTCAAAAACACTCACTGGCTCGACATACCAGTTAGGCCGTTGTTGAGAAAAATCGATATGGATAACTTTATAAAAAGGAATGACGTTAGATTTGTCGCCAGTGAGATTTTGTAATTGTGATTTGCTGAGGCCAATATTCGTTAATAAAGTTAAATTATCATAAAATGTTCTTCTTGCCAGAGAATTAAAAACATTTAAATAACCTTCATTAACTAAACGACGATAAAAACCAAATATCCGTTGCGCTTTAGCATAGGAGATATTACCTTTTGGCGTAGTAGAATAATACACGAGTTTCGCAATCTCCAAAAAAGAAGTATAAATTTAAAAACAAGAAAAAATCAGGGTGTTCATATTTTGTCGGGTTATCCATGTATTAAAGATATCTATAAAACATTCTTACAAGTAAGCAGTTTAAGATACTCTGGTTTAGCATTATCAGAAGTAAGCCCATCGCCTTTATCTCATGACACTGTTAGCCGATGGCTAAAAAGTAGATGTTTTAGACCTAAAGACCTATGGCGATTAGTTGAACCTTCTATAGACAAAAAAAGCCCTTGCGTACTAATTGCCGATGATACATTGATTGCCAAAACACGTAGTCACGAGTTTCGCACAGGCATATAAAGTTCTAGAAATGGCTTAAAAGCAATGGTTAATCTGTAAGTTACTAAAACACATAAATTTTATTAAATTACAATAATTTGTATTTAATTTATAAGGTTTTGTCTATTTATATATCATGCTGAATTAAACTTAAAAATAGCGCGTTTTTTTATTGGTGCGAAACTCGTGGTAGTAAAAAAATAGAGATGGTCCATTATCAATATTCAGGTAATGAACATGAGGTTATTGCTGGCATAGGTTTAGTTAATTTGCTTTGGCATGATCTGACGAAGGTTGAATCAATTCCTATCAATTATCGGATTTATGATAAAGATTCTGATGGAAAAACAAAAAACACGCACTTTTCCGAAATGCTCACTCTTGCTAAAAAAAGAGGGATCATGCCAGAAGCCGTAGTGATGGATGCTTGGTATTCTAGCCTGGATAACCTGAAATCAATTCGCTCTCATGGTTGGATCTGGGTAACCACGCTGAGGAAAAATAGGATTGTTAACCATAACAAACAACTGAACAAGTTAGACATCTCAGAAGAAGGAACGTCAATACACTTGCGAGGATATGGTTGGGTAACCGTTTTCAAATTTACAGCCAAAAACGGCCGTATTGATTACATAGTAACAAACAAAGAGAATCACACCCGTCAATACCTCAAATCTATCATGGATGCCCGTTGGTCTGTTGAAGTTTATCATCGAGAAGTTAAACAAAACTGTGGTATTGAACGCTGTCAGGCTCGCACGAGCCGAGCGCAAAGAAATCATATTTTTCTCGCTATTTCTGCGTGGTTTGAACAACATAAACGTCGTATATCTGAAAAAATAACCCTTTATCAACAAAATTGGGACGTAATCAAAAGTGCTATTACTGAGCAAATCCGTGTTTTATTAGCGTACCCAAATTAGTTTTGTGCGAAACTCGTGTAATAATGAGATTTTAATTGTTCAAAAATATGTTCGTCATCATAAATATTCATTTCCATTCCCCTCAGTGCCGTCAGCAAATCATCAAAACTTTTCATCCACAGATCGTAAATTAAATTAGCCCCATCACGTTCATAGTGTTGTTGATAAAGACAAAGCGCCGAAAAATTAACCGGAATCTGATTATCTTTTAAAAACCGTTTTTTCAATCGCCCTTCTAACCTCAACAGGTTATTGGCAAAATCCGTCAGGCGTTTATCATTTAAAATGGCAAACTGATTAAGCAACACCTCATCATTGGGATTAACGCGTAATTTTCTTTGTATTTCACCCAAACGTTTTGCCAGTTCAAGCGCTTTGTAATAAATGCACAGTTCCCTGAGTTTAGAGCCACGGTTAAAATAAACGGTGGATTCATGATCGTTTGATTTCGTGGCTTTGGTTTGTCCATGACTGATATTCTTAAAATAAGCAATGACCTGTTTACAAATACTTTCCGTCGGTAATCTCACTGATAACGTTGTATGAAGTTCAGAAACTTCAGTATTTGCCACATCTAACAAATTAAAAAGATGTGGCATGGAAACCGCTAAATTAGTCATTAACTCCAAGCCACATAATGCAATATTGGTTGAACCAAATACATTATGCCCCTGTAAGAGCTTGGCAGGTGAAGCCTTAAGATTGACACGGGGGAAGATCAAATGGGTTCCCTGATAAATCTTCATTCCCAGACTGGCAAAATGGGTTGGTAATGATTCAAAAGGATGGGTTAATCCCTGAACAGATAAATCCCCTTTTATCTCAAATTCCACATCACGAGCAGACAACCGAACCCCACTTAATTTAGCAATCTGCATAAAATCGATAGAGCCTCCTCCATGCTCCCTATCACGAGATGTTCTCATCACATACTCATCTTTAAATGGAATCTGAAGCTCAAGAAGATCAATCATAATAACCACTCTATGAATACTAATAGTGATTATATATAGTCAAATATCTTTAAATAGTCAACTTACTATTCATAAATAAGTTATTATTTCTATAAATGACTCCCAAGAGAGAATTTTTATGGCTATAGGTGATAATATACGAACAAGGAGAGAAGCTTTAGGAATGACTAGAGAAGAGTTAGCCGAAAAAACACAAATATCATTCTCTCAATTATCAAAGATAGAAAGAAATGAACAAAAAAATCCAACTATTCAGTCAATTATCGCAATCAGCACCGCTTTAAATTGTTCAGTTGATGAGCTTATCTATAATAAAAAATCAACTGACACTAATTATTTAATAAAAGTAATAAATAACTTGCCATTAGAAGATCAAGAAGTAATCAAAAAAATAAGTAAAGGTATGAGTCTGATAAATCAAGCTGAAGAAATGTTAAATAAAAATAATAAAATATGTAAAATAATGCGGGTTCCGCATAAGAGTACATAATTAGTACATAATTAAGAGTCATGTACTCTTGATTATGTAACATTTAATTAACAAATAGCTGATGTAAATGGAAAAGAAAAAAACAACTAAAAGAACTAGAAATTGAATTTAGAAAAAATAACCCTGACGTCATCGGTTATACCCTGTTTAATACCGTTAATCGAAAATCCCTTATTTGGGCTTACCGTCAAGTCAGGCTATCTAGATTAATAAAGAATGTTTACAACAAACAACTCCAGTATTTAACTGATTGATCGCTTTTGAATATTGGAAGATAAAGGAGTTTAGGTTAACCATGTATACGCAAAATTATCCTATATTTTGCTTCAATGCTTCTTATGAAAAAGGAAAAAATGATGAATGATATTCAATCAACTTTACCGGCTACAAATTCAGTAACTCAATATAATACATCATCATATAGTGATGGTATGGAGAGCATTTCTCAAATCAACGAACTGATGATGATGCTAACTGAAATGCTAAAAAAACTCCGTAATACCTTGCAAGAATTTAACCAGAAACAACAAGAACTCGGATGGAATATCCAGGTTGCTTCAATGGATAAAAAACGTGAAGGCATAGATAACGCAAATTCTGCGGCAAAATGGGCAGCATGGGGACAAATAGCTGCAGGCGGGATTGGCCTAGCTGGAACAGGGGCTGGAGCATTATATGGTCGTTCCACCGCGGTAGCTGCAAATACAGTTGATAAAGCCAATCAGGCAATGCAAACAAGTTTAACAGTCGGAGGACAGATTGGAACAGGTTTAGGTCACGGCACACAAGGCATTACTCAAATACAATCGGCTAACGACACAAAATTAGCAGAACTAGATAAATTGACAGGAGAACTTCAAACAACTAATTCGCAAAATTACGCAAAAAATACTAATGATTTAGCAGACAAAATTCGGCAAGTTTCTGAGCAAATGAGAGCTTTTACGAAAGATTTAGTTGAGTTACATAGTCGAATAAATTCGGCCATTCGCCATTAAAATTCGTTTTAACAATTAAAGTTAATAAACTCACTGTATGTATTTTTTAAGATATGAAAAAAACAAAAGAACCATCATAAATTTAAGAGGATAAATTATGATTACTTCATCAGTGGATTCATTCAGCAGTAATGCTATTTCAGGATCCTATAGTGTTACACGTGGCTATAAAGAAGATCCTATATTATCTCAAGGTATAGAAATATTATATATTTTCATGAACTTACTCTCAGATTTAGCCAATGCAAAATATCTTGAAATGAGAAAAAGAGTCGATTTTTCAAGAGATTCTCAAGAAATGGCTAATCGAGTTGATGAAATCATCGCTAAGGTAGCGAAGGAAGGCGATAAAGCAAAAGCAGAAATTCCTGACGATGTCAGAATATTTATGGAAAAAAATAATATCACTGTTGACGGAAAAAACATCAACGATTACGCGCCAAAAGGTCAAGCTTTAGATCAAGGTCAATTACAGGCAGTAAAAGCCGCAATCAAAACCGTATCAGACAGAGCTTCTGATTTTGTTTCTCAATCACAATTACAAATTCAAAAAGTCATGCAAACTTACAATGTTACCGTTAGTTTACTCAATAGTATGCAAACTATGTTAGGAGAAATGAACAAATCAATCGCGCAAAATATCCGCTAAAAATGAGAATGATATCAAATACAAAAGGTAAATAACCGCAGGTTCGCACAATGGCGTTATGTGTAAATGACCGCCGTCTGCGAGGAGCTATTTTCGCAGACGGCTATTCAACATAACGGCGTTGTATATTGTGCGAACCTTAATGGTAAATGAGTGATTTCAAATTCGAATCGTCTATATTGGTACGGAAGCTAAACGTTCTTTGAGGAATTGTGATAGAGAAGTGAATAGCATAAAGAAATAAATTATACTTAAATTTTAAGCTATCAACCTACAGAAATACTCAAAATATAAGGAGCCTACCTATGTCTATCAAAATAAATGATGCAACCAACATATTCATCAATAATAACGTTATTAATTTAAAAGAAAATGATAAAAATAGTAAGTTACTCTATATAAAAAACTTTTTCTATCAAATAATAACCCTTGGATTAAAAAGGTCTTTGTTTGAAGTAAGAGCAGAAGAAAAAAAAGAATTATTTAATATGGCCTTTTCTATATTTAAAGCGATGCACCTTTCTTTTAGTGATATAAAAAAAGATTATCAGAGAGACATGTATTTTTCTCCTTGTAGAAAATATAAGATATATCAATGTGAGTATAATATATATATTAGTAAGTTAGACAGAAACGGTGATGAAATTATTGATTCACGTATCGAACTGGCTAACCTTAGTAAAAGAGAATATTTTGAAAACTTCAAAAAAAAATTCTCAGAAATTAAAGAACATGATAGCTATAAAAAAATAGTAGATACCCATTACAAAATCATAAGTGAATTAAAATATTTTAATATCAATATATTAGATAATCTCAAAGAAGTAGCTATTCGTTATACGATAGAAAATAACTCTAACTATTTGAATAATCCAGACAACTTTGAATTAAAGAAAAAACTAGAAAAAACATCACGTTCTTTTAAAGAATACATAGAAAATAAAATAGAAACACGTAATTTTGGAATGGATGATTTAATTCCCATGATTCATTTTTTCCTTGAAAGTGATCAAGAATTACAAAGAATTTTATTAAACACAGATATTCACGAAAGTTATATGTTTGACGTTATGGATAAAAAACTCGATAGCAACAATAAGATTCTTTCCAATCAAGATGAGTTAAAAATTCAAAATTGGCAAAATATATCACGTGTTCTCAAAATGATTAGTAATAGTAAAGCATTAAGTAACGGAACAAATGAAATAGTAAATAATAAATATAGTGAAAAATTTAATTTAATAGAAGAAATAGATAATCATATACTACAAAATAGCGAAAAATATCCATCAACTTCGGAATATATCAGAAAATATATTAAAAATAGCTAAACGACTTTTTGTCTTCGACCCTCAGCCACTCAGTCGCTTTATTTATCATAAAAAGATAGCTTGGCAGGATGGGCAAGCGCGTGGTTTTCTGCTACCCGATAAGTCCCCCCCTGGCTTCGGCGGTTTTCCATTCGGTTATCTTTGTGATTTCAATCTGCCGCCTTCCATGTCCTGACGGACATTTTAAAAATATCCGCTATAATTTTAAGGCTGGATGCCCCAATATCTAACCTTGCCATATTTAGGGGAACACACATCCAGCCTCTCCAAGCATAAAAAAAGCCCGCCAAGAAGAAGCGGGTTTCCCTGATGTTGGTGTGATGCGACTCAAAATCAGAATTGGCGGTATTTAACCTGAGTTCGGGATAAGCATTATCAATTATACTTGAAGATACGTACCTGCAACAGGTATCTTTGGTTTAGATGGCATTAAACAATATGCAACCAGTCCGCCTAATAAATTCACTACAAAGTTAGCCGGAGAGCGATGTCGCGTATGCTCTATTTGACAAAGATTTTTTAACTCATCAAATACCGTTTCAATGACAGAACGATGACGCAAGATGGCTTTGTCGAAACAAGTCTGTTTAATAGGCTTCATTTTCTTCTTGATATTCGTTATAAGGCTAATTCCCATCGTTTTGAGTTGCTGTTTCAGTGAAGCCGATAAATACCCTTTATCTGCGTACAAACAACCAGAAAGATCCTTTGTCAGCTCAGGCAATGGTTTCCGATCATCGGTGTTTCCTGGTGTGAGTCGAAAACTGAGTATTTCCCCCAAATGATTGATAATTACATGAAGCTTGAAACCAAAGAACCAACCTGTTGAATATTTTCCCCGTTCAGCTATCCCATTGAAGACTTTATGTCTGCGGATCCGTAAGTTATCACACACCGCTATCGGAGTAGAATCGGCAACCGATAGCCCCGTGCATTTTCCCTTAATTGACTCAAACAGTGCCGTTAACGCTAAGGCACTACGCGGAAGTAACTCTACACAGCGTGAATAGGATGGCAAGTTAGGAAATTCCTTCCGGAGATATAAGCGGACATAATAGAGATAAAATACCTTGAATTGCCTGAATCGGAGTTGATGAAACAACACAACCAGTGTCATCATTTCCGCCAACGAAAGCTGAGTAGACCGTCTACGACGCTTAGTACCGTTAGTCAGCAAATATTCATGCATTTTTGGCTCGAAGTCTTTGCAAAAATCATCCATCAGGCAATAAAGTTCAGTAAGATTTTCCATAATTGTTTAACAATGCTCTACTCTTTAACCAGACTGTTAGAGTATTTTAACAAAACAGGCTCATTCAACTATTTGAATATCAAGACTTTCTCTTTATTTCTTATCCCGAACTCAGGTTATTTACGATTAATTTTAGAAGTTATGACCTAATACCCAGTCAATATAAAAAATGACAATCAAAGATTGTACCCTACAAAATGTAGGGCACTTTATAGAGAAAAACGGCTATTTTCTATTTGGCAAGGTACATTGATAAAACGCGAACAAGACCAAACGGATATGAAACGTCGAAATAAGGTTACTCAATGAATAAAATTGAAATTTATTCTTAATGTCTTGTAACGTATCTCTTACCACCGGATAAGAAACATCACGCGCCCAGGCAATCTCTTTTTTGGTTAATCCTAAAGCATATAACATTGCCGTTTCAAACTGCACAGGGGTTAATTCAGGACACGAGTTTCGCACAAAACTAATTTGGGTAGGCTAATAAAACACGGATTTGCTCAGTAATAGCACTTTTGATTACGTCCCAATTTTGTTGATAAAGGGTTATTTTTTCAGATATACGACGTTTATGTTGTTCAAACCACGCAGAAATAGCGAGAAAAATATGATTTCTTTGCGCTCGGCTCGTGCGAGCCTGACAGCGTTCAATACCACAGTTTTGTTTAACTTCTCGATGATAAACTTCAACAGACCAACGGGCATCCATGATAGATTTGAGGTATTGACGGGTGGGATTCTCTTTGTTTGTTACTATGTAATCAATACGGCCGTTTTTGGCTGTAAATTTGAAAACGGTTACCCAACCATATCCTCGCAAGTGTATTGACGTTCCTTCTTCTGAGATGTCTAACTTGTTCAGTTGTTTGTTATGGTTAACAATCCTATTTTTCCTCAGCGTGGTTACCCAGATCCAACCATGAGAGCGAATTGATTTCAGGTTATCCAGGCTAGAATACCAAGCATCCATCACTACGGCTTCTGGCATGATCCCTCTTTTTTTAGCAAGAGTGAGCATTTCGGAAAAGTGCGTGTTTTTTGTTTTTCCATCATAATCTTTATCATAAATACGATAATTGATAGGAATTGATTCAACCTTCGTCAGATCATGCCAAAGCAAATTAACTAAACCTATGCCAGCAATAACCTCATGTTCATTACCTGAATATTGATAATGGACCATCTCTATTTTTTTACTACGTGTTTTGGCAATCAATGTATCATCGGCAATTAGTACGCAAGGGCTTTTTTTGTTTATAGAAGGTTCAACTAATCGCCATAGGTCTTTAGGTCTAAAACATCTACTTTTTAGCCATCGGCTAACAGTGTCATGAGATAAAGGCGATGGGCTTACTTCTGATAACGCTAAACCAGAGTATCTTAAACTGCTTACTTGTAAGAATGTTTTATAGATATCTTTAATACATGGATAACCCGACAAAATATGAACACCCTGATTTTTTCTTGTTTTTAAATTTACACGAGTTTCGCACCAATAAAAAAACGCTCTATTTTTAAGTTTAATTCAGCATAATATGTAAATAGATAAAACCTTATAAATTAAATATAACTTATTGTAAATTAAGTAAATTTTTGCATTTCAGTAACTGGCAGATTAATCATTACTTTTAAGCCATTTCTAGAATTTTATAGGCCTGTGCGAAACTCGTGATTTATACTTCTTTTTTGGAGATTGCGAAACTCGTGCGTTAGTGAAATACGCCGAAAAACATCCGGAGCTTAGAATGCTCTACATTGCCTTTAATCGCTCAGTGGAGAAGAGGCGGACGAAAAATTTCCCGCTAATGTGCTTTGTAAAACATCCCATCAACTGGCATGGCCTGGTTTTGGTAGAAATTATGCTAATCGATTAACCCATTCTCTGCGGCTTTTGGATATTGCTAATGCCACTCAGAGTGATGACTGGCTATACGTAAAAGCGATTCAGGACACTTTAAAGAATTTTATGTGCAGTGTGGATAGTCAGATTATGTTACGCCACTGTCCCTCAATATTGATGGGTGAAGTTAAAAAATCATTTACCGCTAATGAGGTGGTCAGCCAGAGTGAACAACTCTGGCATCGAAGGATTGACCTTTCTGATAATTTCCCCGTTATTCATGATATGTATTTGAAGCTGTACCAACTTTCACAACCTAACCTTTCTCACCGTTTTGACGTTATTTTGTTTGATGAAGCGCAGGACGCTAATCCGGTTACTCACGATATTGTGTTTCGTCAAAACACAAACACGAGTTTCGCACAGGCCTATAAAATTCTAGAAATGGCTTAAAAGTAATGATTAATCTGCAAGTTACTGAAATGCATAAATTCACTTAATTTACAATAAGTTATATTTAATTTATAAGGTTTTATCTATTTACATATTATGCTGAATTAAACTTAAAAATAGAGCGTTTTTTTATTGGTGCGAAACTCGTGACAAAGTTA
Organism: Arsenophonus sp. PmNCSU2021_1; assembly: GCF_036919435.1. Lineage (NCBI taxonomy): Bacteria > Pseudomonadati > Pseudomonadota > Gammaproteobacteria > Enterobacterales > Morganellaceae > Arsenophonus > Arsenophonus sp. PmNCSU2021_1. The sequence goes on from NZ_JAZHPL010000010.1 coordinate 25,482, forward strand.
GTGATGGTGGGTGATGCCCATCAACAGATTTATCGTTTTCGAGGCGCGGTAGATGCCTTAAATGCGCCTTCGCTTAGTGATGCTGACCGGCTCTGGTTAACCCATAGCTTTCGCTTTGGTGCCTGTGTTGCTGATATGGCTAATGCATTACTAGCAATGAACGGTGAAACGCATCAAGTGGTTGGCAGAGGCGAAAAAGATGACATTCTCATTGATATCCCTAAGCAAGGTTTTCCTCACCGCGCCATCCTCAGTCGAACGGTAGCAGGCGTAATTGGTTCAGCGCTGGAAGCCAGTAGCAAAAAAGCGACCATCTATTGGGTCAATGGAATTGATGCTTATCGTATCGATGAATTAATTAACCTTCACTGGTTTTCACTCGGTAAACGAAAGAAGATGAGTAACCAACGGCTTTACACGGAATATCGTAATTATGCGAATTATAAACAGATGGCGAATGCCAGTGGTGACCAGGAAATGTTGCAATCTATCAAAATCATTGAAAAATTTACGCCATTACCAAAGAAAGTGGAGGTTTTACGTAAACGAACGGTAGATACTGAAGAGGAAGCCAGTATTACCGTTACCACTGCCCACCGAGCAAGAGATAATCGAAGGTAAGGTCTTTTTATCTTGTTCAAACGCTCTTCATTGAGATTTTTCTAAGTTAAAAGTGAATATTACAAGATGACTAAAAAATTCACCCCAACGCCCCACGATGGGGTATTTCGTCAGTTTTTAAGTGAGAAAGAGACGGCAAAAGATTTTTTCGATATCTGGCTAACGGATGAGATTAAAGCACTATGCGACTTAGAGAGCCTCAAAGTGGAATCTGGCTCATTTATCGATAGTGAGATGAAAAATTACCAGAGTGATATTTTGTATTCAGTCAGAACCTCAAAGGGAAGTGGTTGTATCTATGTTTTAATTGAAGCCCAATCCACTCCAGATAAACTTATCGCTTGGCGATTGATGCGCTATAGCATGGCTGCTATGCAGAAGCATTTAGATAATGGACACAAGCAATTACCTTTGGTTTTCCCTATCCTGTTTTACTCTGGTGAACAAAGCCCTCACCCCTATAGCACGAATTGGTTGGACTGTTTTCATGACAGAAAACTCGCCGAGCGTATCTACACCAATCCCTTTAAGTTAGCCGATGTCACCACACTTGAAGACGGTGATATTATGAAACATAAGCGAATGGCGCTACTAGAACTCGTCCAGAAGCACACATTCGAAGACGAGATATGACAGAGCTTATGAATGAAATTGTCACGCTGTTGTCGTATAATTATTATACCGATAATCAAGTCATCACCCTGTTTAATTATCTCATTCAGGAAGGTAACGCCAAAAAGCCAATGGAATTTATCACCGAGATAGCCAAACAGTCAGAAAAACACGAAGGGGCACTTATGACTATTGCTCAACAAATTGAAGAAATGGGTATTCAAATTGGTGAACAAAATGGGATGCAAAAGGGCGAAAAACAGGCTTCGATAAAGATAGCGCGCCAACTTATTGAAAAAGGCGTAGAAAGAGATATCGTGAAACTATCAACTGGTCTTACTGATACTGAAATGAGCAACCTGTTTAAAGATTAAGTCATGACTGAACGCCAGAAATTAACCCTCAATCGCCCTATAAAGGCTTCACAAGAAGAACAGACCCAAAGTAACCCTGTTTACGGTAAAAAGGTCTGGGTGAATGCGACACCTAAAAAACAGGCAAAAAAGCCTCATCCTCACAAAGTAGCAAAACAGCAGCCCAAGAAATCGGTTGAAAAACCTAAAAAGGAAGTGAAGGTTAAAACACCAAAACCGCCTAAAAAGCGATTGCCGTTAGAAGAAGCCATCTCACAGATGACCACGTTTTGGCCTAATTTATTTCCTGAAAATCAATTACGTCCAATGAAAGTAAGTATACAGCAATATATGGGCAGGAAGTGAAAGAAAAGGTTTTACCGATAGCCAGAAGGCGTTTAAGAGCCTGTTTAGGGAGTATTGGTTATCATGTTGATTATCGCGTACTTATCCAGTTAGGTGCGTTTCGTTATGATAAAGATGGTCAGGTAGCCGGAGAGGTCACTCAAGCTGATGTTGCGGATAATTTGCAACGTTTAGTACGGCGAAATAAATCAACTCCATAACCCTAATGATATTTCTTAAATTCTCTTCATATATTAACTATTTTCGTTATAAGATTTCTTATTATCTCTTTAATTTCAATAAATGAGAATTAAAAATAACAATTAATTAAATATTAGGTGATATATTTATACTTATATCTTTTTTATGAGATTATAATATTTCTATTTTTATAAATTAATTTAAATAAGTGAGATTTATTATGCTCAGTATAATGTGCGATGATGGTTCTACCTGTGTGAAATTAGCTTGGCTAGAAAATGGGAATATTAAAACTCATATTTCACCTAATGCTTTTAAAGAAGGATGGAAATCAGAGGCATTTAATCAAGTGTTGAACTTTGACATCGATGGGAAAAAGTACGCTTTTGATAAGGGACATAATGCAATTCTTTCTACAACAAATATAGCATTTCAATACAGCGATCTTGATTTGTTGGCGATTCATAAAGCGTTATTAACATCTACTCTATCTCCACAGGAAATAGAAATAACTGTCACATTGCCTATTAATGAATTTTTTCATCAGGATGGGCAAAAGAACATGGCTAACATTGAACGAAAAAGAAATAATGTTTTAAGGAAAGTAAAAGTAAATAATAATTAATCATTTGAAATAAAAAGTGTTTTTGTAATGCCAGAGTCAGTTCCTGCCGTTGCAGAAGAATTGAAAAAAGATGATGTTTCTCCATTGGAAAAAAGCATCATCGTCGATCTGGGTGGCACTACTATGGATTGTGGTATCATAACAGGTGGTGAACTGGACGTATCTGAGGTTTATGGTAATCCTTCAATTGGTACTCGTAGTGTTGCTATTGCCATTATTAAAGCGATGGGGATCGCTGATAGTGATATTAATGAATATGAAGCAAATGCTATTTTAAGTTCTGAAGATAAGAGAAAAGAGATAAGTGCAATTATTAATAACCGTAGCATGATTGATAATGTCATGACCGAAATTAATAATGCGATTGAGAACTACCCTAAAAGGGTGATTAGTCAAATAGAACAACTTCAAAAAGTCAATCGTATTTATTTAGCAGGGGGTGGTGCTGAATTGATTGATAATTATGTAACTGCTCATTTTCGTAATAAAAAAGTTAGAAAATTGGATGATGCTCAACTTGCTCTCGTTAAAACCCTCGTTTACGTATAAGGCAGATGTATGAAAGATAGACGAAAAATACAATCTTATCTGCGTCCTGACATATATCCTCAAGATGATGAGGCGTGTAATTTCATGGATAAATTACCATTAAAAATGCGAGGGGAATTTATTAGGCAAGCAGTGGTTTGTGGTGTTGCTTTAGCTGAAGTAGATACACGTTTACCCGCAATTATTTCTAGCCTTTATCGACAAGGAATAACAGGAGATGAACTTATCGCATTGATAAAACAGGTTGCGGGCGTTTTTGAAAAGACTCCTAACGAAAAAAAGGAGCAAGAATTAACGCCCATTAAAGATAACCAGGTTAATAATAATAAAATCATAGATAATTTAAAAGGCATGAAGTCTTAACAATAAGGATGTCGCCGCTAATGGCGGCTCCGCTTATGTTTCCCTACGGGATGTTAGAAGCATAGAAATAAGATTTATCCATCGCATTAATTTGAAATTTGAAGGATTTCCCTTACTGCCCGATGCCAGCTTGCCATTCGCCCATTTTTAGGGGACGGCAAGCCTTCAAGTGGCTTTCGCGGCATATCCTCGCCACATGTGGCTCCGGTATTCCACGTTCCACTTGACCCCCAATGGTCAATGGCTTCGTGACATCGGGCAGTAAGGGAATGGTGACATGGGGTCACCTCCTGCTGTCCCACTAAATAGGAGACACTCCCATGTCCCGATTTATACAGGGTGACAGCCAGAAAATTATGTCAACTTTTCCTGATAATGCAATCGATTTTATCCTCACTGATCCGCCTTATTTGGTTGATTACACCGACAGGTCAGGGCGCTCAATTGCCAACGATAAAAATGACGAATGGCTATTGCCAGCCTGTCAACAAATGTTTCGCATATTGAAGCCCAATAGTCTGATGGTTAGTTTTTACGGCTGGAATCGGGTTGAAAAATTTGTTGATGCGTGGAAAAAATCCGGCTTTCGGATTGTTGGTCATCTCGTTTTCAAGAAACGCTATGCGTCAAAAACTGCTTTTTTAGGGCATATCACGAAAATGCTTATCTGTTGGCGAAAGGCCGTCCGGTGATGCCCGTAAAGCCAATGAAAGACCTACAGTCATGGCAATATACAGGTAATCTTTATCATCCAACTCAGAAGCCTGTCAGTAGTTTACAGCCACTCATAGAATCTTTTACGCAACCTAACGCTATTGTACTCGATCCGTTTGCGGGTTCTGGCTCTACCTGTATCGCTGCTGCGCTTTCAGGACGGCGTTATATTGGCATTGAGCTTCTTGCTGAATATCATGCTATTGGTCAACAACGTATTGCCGCTTTTCGTACTAGTCATGTTGCTTAAAGAGGAAATAAAAAAATGAATTATTCCGGTCATGAAGTGCTACGAAAAGAGGTGGCTTTACTCCTTGAGAAAATGGATATGTTTTATATGCAGCTTTTTGAATTTGAGCGGAAATATTTATATAACTCTGATTAACTTACCGAGCGTTTAGCGGCGCAACTGATGAAGCCGATTAAAAATCAAATGCAAGATATTTATCAACAAATCATTGCGTTGGACGGTGCTTTTAAAGATTAATCAAACGGGCGGTATATCCGCCCAGTTTTTTATTATTTATCTTTTCGCGGGTTATTTCTTTTAAAATAAGCAAGGTTAATAACGGGTGCTTTTCTTTTTTCGTGGTTTTATAACCGGAATATTATTATCATAAATAAACATAACAGGGGTATCGTTTTCGTTCTTAATTTCAATTTTTTCAAAATTAATATTTTCCCCATGAAAATAAAGATTCACGCCGGAGAGAAATTCAATGTCATAAAATTGTAATTCCTCAATCGCTTCACAAATTGCCTTCTTAAGAGTTTGTTTATTCCAGCGACCCGTAAATTTTATTCTCATTTATTATTCCTTAATTTAATGTTTATTTACTGGTGCTGATTATTTTTTATTTTACGATAAACTTTGTTAATTTTTCTGGCGTAAATTAATCTTCGTTTATTCTGTATTTCATTATTTTTAAATCCGGCATTATAAGCGCCTATTGCTTGCCAGGTTACACCCCATTTATTAATGCCAGCGCTAAAAAATAAGCGCCAGTATAAATATTCATACAAGCATCATTTCTTAATTGATAAGGGGTAATACCTAACGATTTAAGATAATTAATGTGCTGTGAGTTAATTTGCATGAGGCCAATATCAATACTGTTATTATTATTTTTTCCGATAGCATTCGGATTATATTTTGATTCTACCCAAGCGATAGCCCGTAATAAATCAGGGTCTATTTTATAATCTCTGCCCGCCAAATAAAAACAATCGGCAAAACTGGAATGGGTGAAAAATCCAAACAGAAAAATTACGATTAAAAGTTTTAAAAATTTCATCAAACCGCCTCGATTTTCTCCCCCAAAAGTCCCTAGTCCATCTCTCTTACAACACTTCTTATCGCCCACTCCTTAGCATAGAATATGTTCACAAGGCATGCAAATTAAAAATTTGCAATAAATAAATTTAAAATCAATAAGTTATGTTTTTTTTAAATATTTAATTAGTTATTTTACATCTAAAAACTAGAATCGTTAACAACTTAAAAATAGAGTCTTATTAGAGTTATTATTATTTTTCATACGGATAATTAGACTCAACTCTAGAGTCAAGTCCTGAAAAGACTCGTCTAACGACTCGTGTTTTTCTATTTCTAAGTCGTATAAGACTCGTTAAGCAAGTCGTTAGCGACTCGTATTTTTGAGCGATGAGTCGTCTTACAAGTCCTTATGTAAGTCGTTTACGACTTGCATTTTTGTAATGCGAGTTGTATAAAGAGTTGTATGCAACTCGCTTTGATGTGGTTGATTTTTAACCTAATCATAGTCTATTCGTCAAGGATAAAATTTCATGGCAAGATTACAAATTTATACGTCAAATGATGTTTTTAATCGGATTGTTAGTATCGTAAATCAACAAAAAAATGAGGGTGCGAATGAAACTGAAATTAGCTTATCCAGTGTAGGGACAATGTTACTTGAACTTGGCCTAAGGGTTTATGAAGCTCAACAAAATAATGAAGATAATTCTTTTGATCAGGAAGCCTTTAATAAAGTTGTACTTGAAAGTTTAATAAAGACAAAAAAAGCCGTGTCGTTAATTTTAGGTATGCAGTCTTTTTCTCCTTATTTAGAAGGAAAAGAAAATTATGAATATCATAAAATGGTTAATGAGATTAGAGATGTTGCTAAAGAAGAGCTTAAGAAATTTTTCCCAGATGATTAATTTAATTATGTTAATTGAACACCGTGACTTTGACGATTTTTCTTAATTTATTTGTAATTATCAATATTAAAGTAAAAATTAACCCAGGAAAAATCAAAAAGTTCCATACAGAAATTTTTTAATGGTAAATATTTTTATTATCATTTAGGTGATTTTTATAAATGTTAAATATTAGTTTAAATAAGATGTATTTGATTTTATCAATCAATCAATTTTATATAACGATTTTTAATTATTTATTAAATATTATTACGAAAAAGAATAAAACCAAAAATATAAAAAACATTATGGTGATTAATTTTTAAAATATGGGAATATATATTTAATGTTAAAGTAAATTAATGTAAATTTTTTGTTAATTAAAAAAGGGGGGCTAAAATGTAATTTACAGGTATCTATTTTTAATGGAACATCCGATGAAAACAATCTTAATAACCGGGTCAAGCGGTTTAATCGGTCAAGCTCTTTGTAAAAAAATTGATAAATTCTATTGGATAGAAAGATTTGATCGCAAATTGCCTGAAGATTCTTCTGAATACGGTGACATTCTTCTTCCTCAGATATTACAACAACGGCTAAAACATTGTGATGGCGTTATCCATTTAGCCGCTATTTCTCGGGTTATTTGGGGTGAAAAACAACCGGACATTTGTTGGGAAACTAATGTCACGGGAACAAATAATGTCCTTGATTTAGCATACCAATCCCCTAAAAAACCCTGGGTATTATATGCAAGCAGCCGAGAGGTTTATGGTCAGCAACAGTTATTCCCTGTTAAAGAATCGGCACCCTTGCAACCATTAAACATTTATGCCAATTCGAAAGTCGCAGCGGAAGGATTGGTTGCAAAATACAAATTAAAGGGATTAAAAACCGCAATTTTACGTTTTTCGAGTGTATACGGAAGTATTGATGATCATCATGATCGCGTTGTACCCGCTTTTTGTCAAGCTGCTGTCACAGGAAAACCCATTCATATTGAGGGACCCACTAATATGTTTGATTTTACACATGTTACCGATGTGGTTGAAGCAATATTTAAAGTTATAAAGCGTCTAGAACAAGGACAAGAATTACCTACGATGCATATTACATCGGGTCAACCTGTTTCCTTAGAAACACTGGCAAAATTGGTCAATGGCTTTGCCGAGCATCCACTCAAGCTCATTATCGATCCCCCTCGATGTTTCGATGTTTCAACATTTTATGGTGATAACAGCTTAATACGTTGTTTATTGAATTGGGTGCCTAAAATAGATATTGAAACAGGCATTTCCCTGTTAATAAACGATTTTTATCAAAAAAAATCGGCATAATTTTGGCGAGTATTGAAGATGAGAATACTAAAAATCATTCATGGATATCCCCCTGAGTATAATGCAGGCTCTGAGGTTTATAGCCAAATGTTATGTCATGGTTTAGCGAAAAATAATGAAGTTCATGTTCTCACTCGAGAAGAAAACCCGTTTGCCGAAGATTTCACTTGGAACATAACACAAGATAATCATCACCCGTCTATTACATTACACAAAATCAATATCCCCCTCGAAAAATACCGCTACCGTTATCAGCACCCATACTTAGATAAGCGAGTAGAATCATTTATTGATAGGATAAAACCTCAGATAGTTCACATTGGACACCTCAATCACCTATCGACTTCATTAGTCGATATTATCGCGAAAAAAAATATTCCGATGGTTTATACGCTACATGACTATTGGCTAATGTGCCCACGTGGGCAATTTATACAACGTAATCCTGATGTTGACTCTCCCCTATGGTCACTTTGTGACGGACAAAAAAATAAAAAGTGCGCAACATACTGTTATTCTGGTTATTTCTCAGGAAATAAAAATGAAAATAGTATTGATATTGCGTATTGGACTAATTGGGTAAAGCGGCGTATGCATCAGATGTATCAGGTTGCAGAAAAAATAAAATACTTTATTGCCCCTTCCTTCTATTTATACCATCGATATATAACCGATTTTGGACTGCCGCCTCATAAAATGATTTATTTAGATTATGGTTTTGATTTAGATAGACTTAGCCGTCGTCAACGTCTCTCTAAAGAGGATTTTACTTTTGGTTATATCGGCACCCATATTCCAGCTAAAGGGATCCAGCTATTAATTCAAGCGTTTTCTAGATTGGGAGATAACTGTCGATTACGCATTTGGGGAAGGCCTAGACCGCAAAATACAGCAGGATTACAGGTAATCGCCGCAAAACTGCCTTCTCAAGTTCAATCTCGTATTGAGTGGTTACCCGAATACTCTAACGAAAAAATCATTAAGACCGTTTTTAATCATGTAGATTGTATCGTTGTTCCTTCGATATGGGTAGAAAATTCACCCTTGGTGATCCACGAAGCATTGCAAGCCCGAATTCCTGTCATTACCGCCAACATAGGCGGCATGGCTGAATATGTCTATCACGAGATTAACGGACTCTTGTTCGAACATCGAAATGAAAAAAGCTTATCTGAGCAAATGCAACGTTTAGTTAATCATCCCTCATGGGCAAAAAAGTTAGGCCTACGGGGTTATATACAATCGCCGGACGGTAATATTCCGAGTCAAAAAGATCACGTTGCAGAAATAGAGAAAATCTACAAATCACTACTTTAAAATAGTGACATCTATCGAGGAAATTAAAATGAAACTCGGCCCATGGCGTATTACCTTCGATACTAACCCTGATGATTGTAATTTAAAATGCATCATGTGTGAAGATCATTCCCCTTATAGTCTCACTCAGCCTAATAGGATAAAGGCAGGTATACCTAAAAGGCGGATGGATATTGATTTAATCAGAAAGATTCTTGCTGATTCCCAAGGAACTCCATTACGAGAAATAATCCCTTCAACCATGGGAGAACCCTTAATTTATCAACACTTTGATGAAATTATTGCATTGTGCCATAAATATAAAATTAAACTCAACTTAACAACTAATGGAACGTTTCCACGAAAGGGCGTTGAAACCTGGGCTAGGGAACTTATTCCTGTTACATCGGATGTAAAAATATCCTGGAATGGCGCAAGTAAAAACGTACAAGAAAAAATTATGTTAGGAAGCCGATGGGAAAAAGTCTTAAATAATTTAAAGAAATTTATCATTATCCGCAATGATTATGCAGAAAAGGGCGGAAATTATTGTCAAATCACTTTACAGATGACTTTTCTCGAAACCAATGTACAAGAATTAGCGAACATCGTGCAACTAGGTATCGATATGGGTGTTGATCGTATTAAAGGTCATCATTTATGGGCGCATTTTAAAGAAATTAAATCGTTGTCAATGCGACGAAATGAAGAGGCTATTTCTCGCTGGAATCAAGCGGTTATTCACGCCAGAACACTCGCTAATACTCATCGATTACCGAATGGTAATTTTATCAAATTAGTGAATATGGACTTACTCGATAAATCGGCTCACCAGGATTTATCGCCTGGTGGGGTATGCCCTTTTTTGGGACAAGAAGCTTGGGTCGCAACTGATGGACAATTTAATCCCTGTTGTGCGCCCGATAAAGAACGGCGTCAATTAGGTAACTTTGGGAATCTGAAAAATCAAACCCTTACGAATATTTGGCAAAGTCAATCATATGAATATCTTAAGAAAAACTATATGCAATACCCGGTATGTAAAGGATGTAACATGAGGAAACCGATCAATTTTTGATGACAAAAATACCCTAAGGAACGTTTATGGACTTGATAAATTGGCAAAAAACGCAAATTTCTCCGTGCGGAACATTCCATTTGTTGGGGAATATCCCCATCTATTCGTCTCGCTTTAATAAAATTATGAAATACCATGAACCAGGGTTAGCCGCTGTTGAAGATGAATCAGGCGCTTATCATATCAATATTCATGGCTTGCCTAACTATACTCGCCGTTTTTTAGAAACATATGGTTTTTATGAGCGACTTGCTGCCGTTAGAGATAAATCCGGCTGGTTTCATATTAAACCTGATGGGAAGGAATGTTATCCCGCTCGTTATTTATGGTGTGGTAATTTTCAAGAAGGCTTATGTCCAGTCAGAGATAAAAAAAATCATTATTTTCATATTAATCATCACGGAGAAAAAGCTTATAAAGAAATGTACACTTATGTCGGTGATTTTAAAGATGGCGTGGCTGTTATCTGTAACAAAGCGGGATTACATACTCATATCGATAAGCAAGGAAAATTACTTCATCGAAACTGGTTTTTAGGATTAGATATCTTTCATAAGGGCCAAGCTAGAACAAAAGATAAACAAGGGTGGTATCACGTCGATAAATCAGGCCAGTCACTTTATCCGCAGCGATATGCTCAAGTCGAACCATTCTACAATGGTGTGGCTCATGTGGAAACTTTTTTAGGCGAGTTATTAACCATTGATACTCGCGGTCAAAAAATTATTCAATTACGGCCGGCCAGTCAAAAAATTTGGCAAAAAATTTCAGGGAAAATGGTAGGATTTTGGCAGACAGAGACACTGGCTCTCACCGCTCGTTTGCAAGTATTGGATGGTTTACCGGGCACAACAGAAGAGATAGCTAAAAAAATAGGATTACCGTCTAAACATCTCGGACGATTATTACGCGCCTTATGGGAATTAGATTTTGTAAAAAATGAAACAGGGTTATGGCAATTAACAGAAAATGGAAAAGATTTTGTTCCACATAAAGATAATTTTTTATCATCTGCTGCAATTATGTGGTCTGATGTTTATAGGATAGCTTGGAAAAATTTAGGTAAAATTATTAGTGAGGGGGGAGACAACCCTCATACTTTATTTAAAGTCAGCGCATCAAATGAAAATAGAGAAAGGTATCATCATGCAATTGATGGATACGCCAGAGAAGATTTTTCAGTTTTACTAACGTTGATTGATTGGCAGCAACATCAACAAGTTATTGGTATAGGCAGAAGTGCAAAGGGATTGCTAGAACGAGCCTTAACGACGTACAAACACTTACAGGCATTATTATTAGGCGAGGATTATATTTTTCACCCTATTTCTATCAATTCTTCGCTTAAGTTTCGATATCATTTACAATCACATGTGTTATCTCATCCCTGGCCAAAAATGGCAGATGCTATTTTACTGCCTAGAGTCCTACATTATTGGCCTGACAAACAGGCTATTTCTATTTTACAGAAAGCCCACGATGCCTTATTACCTAATGGGAAAATTTATTTAACAGAGATGCTTATTGACGAAAAAAGACCTGACGGGGCTTTGCTTGATCTCAATATGCTAGCGGAAAGTGGCGGAAAATTAAGGACGTTAAGTCAGTGGAAAATATTATTAGAGAAATCCTCATTATCTATGCTGCAACACCTAAAAATTAGCGATACGGCGGACCTCTTAGTGTTAAAAAAACAACCTTAAAGGAAAATCCCGCAATGCAATCAAAAAGAAGCATTTTTGAAGAGACAGGCATCGTTGTATTAAATAATGCGGTAAATCGTGAGTTAGTTTTATTAATAAATAAAACCGTGACCTTTTGGATAAACACCTATGCAAAGGAATTAGCCTGCGATATTGGAGACTATTTAAAGTCAGTTAGTCGATGGGCACATCCTTGTCTAATGACAGAACAATTCTATCCGTCGATAGAAACTCCGTTGATGGATATTGCAAGGGCATTTATCGGGGGCTCAGTTAGACTACATAAAATAAATATTATCAGTAAATCCGCTTACGCAGATTTACCCGTACCTTGCCATCAGGATATTTCTTATTCCCGAGAAGATCCTTATGAGTTTTCTTTATGGTTGGCTTTACAGGATGTCAATCTTTCTGACGGGGTCCTTGAATTTTTACCATATAGTCAAAAAGATAAAATTGAACCAGCAGTGGATTTTTGGTCTCCTGAGTTTATAGATCACAAACACCAATCCGCTAAATGGCAAAAAAACTTAATCAAGGTACCTGTAAAAATGGGGGATGTGATTGCATTTGATTCAAGAATTTGGCACCGTAGTGCGAAAAACACCTCAGGCCAAAATCGATTTGCATTGGTTACACGTTGGAGTCGAAGTAATCATCCATTATCCCTTGATATACCGGAAAGAATCCCCGCCTATTTTGGGATGTGGACATGTGCAAAAGTGACAGAATCACTGTTAAAAAAAGGACTAGAAAAATTGTCACAGCAAGCTGTAGATGCTGATTTTGCGACGATTATTAAATTGTGGCAAAAACAATTAACTTACCAGAAAAAGCTCCCATTTAATATCGATACCGAAAAAACCACAAAAGCCCTAGCAGGGGTATCTATTCTTCATTACGCTGCCACCTATCACAACGGAGGAGATGCTCAAGGTAAAGTCTATGCACATTTATGGTATAGCCTTTTAAGATTAATAAATCAATGGCTTAATACGGACGGATAAAAGATCCTATTTTAGGATAGGAGGATAAAGGTAAAACCATGCATTTAAGTAAAGAATTAACATTCTTGTTAAACCAAGAAGCGGATTGGCGTAATAGTACGATAAACTTAAACGCCTCAGAAAATTATACCAGCCCAATGATTAAAAAACTCATCGGCTTACATCCGAGTTATGATTTTTATGATTTCCCCCCTTCTGGAGGGATCATTGTGGGACCATGGTCCTTTTCTAATACGATTTACCTTCAAAATATCATAAATCATATTAATCAATTAAGTGAGAGTTTATTATGCTGTCCTACTTTAGATACTCGTGCTAAAGGAGGACAGGCAGCCGAAATAGCGGTATTAACCGGATTGGGAGATAGTAACGACCGAATCTTTTATGTACAAGAAAAAGATGGGGGACATTTTGGATTAAATTTTATCTGTAAAAAAATAGGGATTGTATTAACGCCAATTTGCTTTGATAACCAAAAATATCAAATAGATGTCGATAATACAATAAAAATAATGCGGAAAGTTTGGAAAAAGAAGCCTTCCAAAAAATTAATTATCCTAAGTCAAAGCTTTATTTTATGCCAACAACCCCTCAAGTATTTCGTGGAAAGGGTGAAAAACAGCTTTCCTGATACCGTGATCACTTATGATATTTCCCACACCTTAGGCCTTATTGTTGGTAAACAATTAATCAATCCAGTCACACAAGGTGTGGATATCATCCATGGAAGTACGCATAAGACTTTTCCTGGTCCACAAAAAGGCATCATAGGATTTCCTATCTCATGCAATGAAAATATCAAAAAAAATATAAACCACGCCTTATCCCCTGGGTTGCAATCTAACTGCGGGACATCAGAGGTATTAGCATTAGCTGCCACTTTAGAAGAGATGAAACTATATGGAAAAGACTATGCTCAAACAACTTGCCTACATGCAAAATATTTAGCGAATCTATTAGATTCATCCGGTTTAAGTGTTGCAGGAAAACAATTTGGGTTTACAGAAACCCATCAAGTATGGGTTACCATTGGTACTGAACAACAGGCATGGCAAGCCTGTGCTAAGCTGCACAATGCAGGAATACGTGTCTACCCTGCCAGTTTACCTTTTGTTAATAGTTGGGGGCTAAGATTAGGAACAAATGCAATGACGCGTTTAGGTTTTTCAAAAAATGAAATTAAAAAAGTGGGTCAATGGATGGTAGATATTCTACTTAATAACGTGGAGCCGGAAAAGGTATTCAAAGACGTTCAAAGTCTTATGCAAGAGTTTTCTATAAAAGATGTTCACTTTACCTTTAAAAGTTAACTGGGTATGCAGTATAGGGGTCAGTTTGGATATCGAAAATTATTGTACGTTAAGGCTATTTTTTAACCTTTTTCCTTTGACATGCCTCAGTCGACGAAACTTTCCTGATGCAGGTATTCGATTGCTTTTCCAGATATAATCACCAGTCAGATTGATGTGTTCCCAACCTAATGGTGACAAATGTGATAGTAATTGCTCGTTGAACTTAAGGCCTTTACGCTTCAGAGCATCGACCGCTCTTTCCATATAAACAGTATTCCACAGCGAAATAGCCGCTGTTAGCAGCGTTAGTCCACTCGCTCGATAGCTTTGATTTTCCGGTTTTCGATCCCTGATTTTGCCCAACCGATGCATGAATACTGCACGTGCCAGTGCGTTACGAGCTTCGCCTTTATTCAGTCCTGCCTATTCAGCATTCGCTCATGCAGCTCAATCACTTCGTCTGTCAGTGTGGCTCTGGCTTTTTCTATGACGCACAGGAGGATCGCATGACGACGGGCCTCTGAAAATCGGGTTAAATCCCGACTGCTCATTTTTCGACCTTCCCGTGCCAGTTTCAGCAAACGGTTCTGGTGAATGGTACGCTCGAGTCCCTCCATTGATTTTACATGGCGGCTGCAGTAGCCATGTAAGGCGGGAAGGTTGGCTATCTGAAGACTCAAGTAAACGATCTAGAGTCTCCCTATGAACCGCTGTTAACGGGGCATTCAAGGTATGAAAAACAATTTTATCACCGCCAGTAATAGCCTCTGCACAGGTGCGCTCCACGACATCAATCGCGGGAATTATCACGTTGTTTTTCCGGAGATAGACCAATAATTCTTCAGCCAGAAGAATACCTTTATCAGTTCGCGTCGCCATTGGCAGTAAATATGTAATGCAGTCCTGCTGTATTTTGTTGGTAAACGGTTTGACGCTAAGATAGAGGTATAGCTCGGTTAGATGCTCGCGTCGAGTTGTATACCTGCCTGAAAGATAAGCAGGCCAGAGATCTCCTGTGATTTTTAATTTGTTCGCGATTTGCTTCAGTAAGAAGTCCGACGGTGGAATTTTTTTATCTGGAGCAAAACCGACACTTTTCAGGTAGCAAAGAAGGACGGCAAACCCAAAACGATTAGCTGACTTACGGTGAGCATTGATAAGAGCCAGATCGTGCTCATTGAAATACGCCATTCGGGTCAGCATTAACTCATCGTCAGGTAATGCCAATAATGATTCTCTTTCCAATAGAGAAAGAATCTGCCTCCTTGCCCTAAAATTTCCTCGTTAATTATTTACCACTGTTATTTTTAACAAAATGTTATCGCATAAGGGTACACCCTGACACCATAATCAAAACGTGACGGCAAACGATGAATGACATAACCTATATGCGATAGATTAAATGCAACAACCTAAATGCGATAATACGGGATGAAAATGTTTATTCGAGCTTATTTAAGGGCATCAACGGAAGATCAATTTGCTGATCGGGCAAAAGAAATGTTGGAGCAGTTTGTTCAGGAACGAGGGCATCAAATAGCCAGCTACTACCGTGAAAATATCAGCGGTACAAAACTCGACCGCACAGAACTGGGACGCTTACTGATGGAGAGTCACCGTAATGATATTTTACTGGTTGAGCAAATAGACCGATTGACACGATTGAGCAATAGTGACTGGATAACGTTGAAAAAACAAATTGAACAACATGAGTTGCGAATCGTCAGTCTGGATGTTGTCAATGCCAACTTAATTCTGATCCACTTTGCTAAAGTAAAACTGATCCACCCCCTTTAATTTACTCGCTAAGTTCCGGTTTCAATTTTTTATGTAGCTGACCGCTTTTTAGCTTGTCTTTTAACCGATAACTTTGTCCACTAATCTGTACAATATGTGCATGGTGCAGCAATCTATCCAGCATAGCCGCTGTTAGCGTCTCATCGTCACCAAATGTACTTGACCACTGAGCAAAAGACAGATTACTAGTTAAGAGCACACTACCCGCTTCATATCGCTTTGCCACCACCTGGAAGAACAGGTTTGCTTCTTCCTTGCCAAAAGGTAAATAGCCAACTTCATCGATAATCAATAGTCTAGGTTTACTGATAACTCGGGTAAGATATCCTTTAAGCACGAGTTTCGCACAAAACTAATTTGGGTACGCTAATAAAACACGGATTTGCTCAGTAATAGCACTTTTGATTACGTCCCAATTTTGTTGATAAAGGGTTATTTTTTCAGATATACGACGTTTATGTTGTTCAAACCACGCAGAAATAGCGAGAAAAATATGATTTCTTTGCGCTCGGCTCGTGCGAGCCTGACAGCGTTCAATACCACAGTTTTGTTTAACTTCTCGATGATAAACTTCAACAGACCAACGGGCATCCATGATAGATTTGAGGTATTGACGGGTGGGATTCTCTTTGTTTGTTACTATGTAATCAATACGGCCGTTTTTGGCTGTAAATTTGAAAACGGTTACCCAACCATATCCTCGCAAGTGTATTGACGTTCCTTCTTCTGAGATGTCTAACTTGTTCAGTTGTTTGTTATGGTTAACAATCCTATTTTTCCTCAGCGTGGTTACCCAGATCCAACCATGAGAGCGAATTGATTTCAGGTTATCCAGGCTAGAATACCAAGCATCCATCACTACCGCTTCTGGCATGATCCCTCTTTTTTTAGCAAGAGTGAGCATTTCGGAAAAGTGCGTGTTTTTTGTTTTTCCATCAGAATCTTTATCATAAATACGATAATTGATAGGAATTGATTCAACCTTCGTCAGATCATGCCAAAGCAAATTAACTAAACCTATGCCAGCAATAACATCATGTTCATTACCTGAATATTGATAATGGACCATCTCTATCACGAGTTTCGCACCAATAAAAAAACGCTCTATTTTTAAGTTTAATTCAGCATAATATGTAAATAGATAAAACCTTATAAATTAAATATAACTTATTGTAAATTAAGTGAATTTATGCATTTCAGTAACTTGCAGATTAATCATTACTTTTAAGCCATTTCTAGAATTTTATAGGCCTGTGCGAAACTCGTGTCTATTTTTTTACTACATGTTTTGGCAATCAATGTATCATCGGCAATTAGTACGCAAGGGCTTTTTTTGTCTATAGAAGGTTCAACTAATCGCCATAGGTCTTTAGGTCTAAAACATCTACTTTTTAGCCATCGGCTAACAGTGTCATGAGATAAAGGCGATGGGCTTACTTCTGATAACGCTAAACCAGAGTATCTTAAACTGCTTACTTGTAAGAATGTTTTATAGATATCTTTAATACATGGATAACCCGACAAAATATGAACACCCTGATTTTTTCTTGTTTTTAAATTTATACTTCTTTTTTGGAGATTGCGAAACTCGTGACCAACAGGGGAAGTAGCAGAAGGTAAAGGTTATGGTAAAACGAATAATAACGATGAGACGACGTTAGCCCATTCCTTTTGTGCATCTCAGTATGGCACTTATGGCTCTGTTGGCTTTTCAGATGAGTTTGTTGTGACGGATAGATGTAAACCCGTTTTTAAAGAGGATAAATTTTTAGGTTGGGTGGGTAGCGGCGCTTATTCTGACATGAATAATCCACCTGATTTTCCTGATACGGGAATATTTAGTGTTGTACCTAATCCCGATTATGCCACTTCAGATTCGGTTTCTGCTAAAGATAAGGTCGAATATAATCTTAATTATTTAGCGCTTCATCCGGATTTGGATTTAGCCAGATATCCGTTACCTGTTTATTCTAATTTACCGCTTTCTTCACCGTCAGGGAGTGATTCAATAAATTTAGGGAGTACAATCCATTCCGTTGATACAGGTTCGCGTATTGCAGGAAGTTCAGTGAATACCGAGAGTGCCACGCATTCATTATCTTCATCAGGAACCCGTCAATCGGGTGTCAGTTCATATTCGGGCGCTGCTTCAAATTTTGGGCAATCTTCTGGCTCAACAGGTAACGGGCAAGGAACCGATTTATCGCATCCTGATAATAATGAGCCGGATTTAGATTCACCGACGGTAGAATCAATATTATCGCCATTACAGCATCTTTTTCCATTTTTGGAAAATTTCAATTTGCCGGAACGGGCAGCGTCATGTCCAGTAGCGACTTTTGAGGTGTTTGAGCAGCGTTTTGTCATTGACGCTCATTGTACCTTGTTTGAAAGCATTCGTGGTTTGTTAACCCTGTTTTCAATGATTCACGAGTTTCGCACAGGCCTATAAAATTCTAGAAATGGCTTAAAAGTAATGATTAATCTGCAAGTTACTGAAATGCAAAAATTTACTTAATTTACAATAAGTTATATTTAATTTATAAGGTTTTATCTATTTACATATTATGCTGAATTAAACTTAAAAATAGAGCGTTTTTTTATTGGTGCGAAACTCGTGTGATTATCTGGTCATTTATGGGATTACGGATTGTATTGTCTTCTTAAGGGGATTAAGTGATGTATGCCTTGATTGTGTCCGCATTTAATTTTTTATTAGGGGTTTGTCTTTAGAACACTGACGATTAAATTTATTGTGTTTTCAGCGCTGTTTTTAGTGGTCACCGAATTTGTCCCTGTTTTATTAGCTTTACTACCCACGTCAACCAATTTACCGGAGTTGATTGGTCAACTTCCTGATAGTGTCTGGTATTTCATGAATCTGTTTGCGGTGATAACGGGGATGAAGATTGTGATTTCGGCTTATCTGACCCGTTTTATTGTGCGACGTATTCCGGTGATAGGGTGATGTATGGCAATTTCAGCTTATGTAGGTATCCCAAGAAGCGGTAAATCCTATGAAGTGGGTTGCCATGTTATTATTCCGGCTTTTATGAAAGGTCGCCGGATTGTCACGAATATCTATGGCATTTCAGCAGAAAAAATCAGGGTTTATTGTCTTGATAAAAAGAAAGCCGATGAGTATCAATTCGGTGAGATTATCTGCGTTGATAATGAACAGGTTAAAGAGGCTAATTTTTTTCCATTTAAAACAGAAACAGGTATAGCAGAAGACCCTTTTTGTCAGGCTGGCGATTTGATTTGCATTGATGAAGCGTGGCGCATTTGGGAAAACGACAGGATACCGCAACAACACCGCTCATTTATAGCTGAGCATGGTCATTTTGTGAATGAAGAAGGTATTACCTGTGATTTAGTGGTATTAAATCAATCGGTGGCCAATTTACCGCGTTTTATCAAAGATAGGATTGAGACGACTTACAGAATGACCAAACTGGTGGCGTTAGGGTTACGAAATCGCTATCGGGTCGATGTTTATTCAGGAATTAAACTGTTTAAAAACAACCGTACTTCATCTTATCAGTGAAGTTATGACAAGGCGATTTTTCCACTTTATCATTCTTATGAAGGGGGGCAAGGACAAGAGCAGGTGGTGGATAAGCGCCAGAGTATTTTTAATCAATCTAAATTCTGGTTATTAACATTAGGACTGTTGTTGCTGGTCATAGCCTCCGTTTATTTTCTTTATCAATTTTTTGGTGGTAACGGGATAACGCCCAAAAATCAGCCTGTCTCTGAATCAGTTGATAAATCAAAGACTACCCAAAAATCACATCAAAATCCGTCGCCACAAAATTTATCGGCTCAATGGCGTATTGCTGGCAAGATTAGTCAGCGAGGGCAAGCATGGGTGGTGTTACTTAATCAGCAGGGGCAAATTCGGCTTGAGCCGTTATCGCAGTTTCGTTTTTATGGTTTGCGGATGACGGGCAACATTGACGGTGACGTTGTCACAACCTATTCGGGAGGCATGAAATGAAAAGGGCATGGATAGGGGTGTTGTTAACGGTAAGTCCCTTGTTAATGGCTAAAGGCGTGATGATGGAACTGGATAATGTGCCCTTACCGCAAGCGTTGAATGTGATTTATCGACAGGTTTTTGAACGTCCGTTTATGTTATCGCCAGAATTAATCAATGACCCTCGTAAAGTGACTTTTCGTATTACGCCAGAAATTGATGAACGGGCTTTCATTAAGCGTTATTTGAATAATTTACAGATTGCCATTCATGAACGTAATGGGATTGATTATTTAGTTTCTTTTACGCCAAAAACACCCATAGTACTCAGGGAAACCTATGTCTATCAGCCCCGTTATCGCTCAGTAGAGTATTTATCGGATTTATTACGCAGCCAG
The DNA here is from genome assembly GCF_036919435.1 of Arsenophonus sp. PmNCSU2021_1. Taxonomy (NCBI): domain Bacteria; kingdom Pseudomonadati; phylum Pseudomonadota; class Gammaproteobacteria; order Enterobacterales; family Morganellaceae; genus Arsenophonus; species Arsenophonus sp. PmNCSU2021_1. The sequence goes on from NZ_JAZHPL010000010.1 coordinate 45,912, forward strand.
TTTGACGGTAATTTTAATTCGCCTCGTAGTGGTATTTCAGTGGGGCAAACCGCACCAGAAAAAGCCGTGGCGGGGACGGCTTCGGATTTCCTGAACCGGACAGGCGATGTACTGGTTTATTATGGTACTAAAGCCGATATTGCCTGATTAAAAGTATTGTTACCTAAAATCGATACCGTGACGGATGAGGTTGTCGTTCCTGCCTATGTTTTTGAAGTGCAAACCGCTGAACGTAATGGGTCAGGTTTGGCATTGGCTGCCAAATTGGTTTCCGGTAAATTTAATGTTGGTATCGGTAAAGAGACAGGATTTGATAATTTTATTCGCTTTAATTTAGGTTCATTAGATGCGTTATATGAATTGTTCCGGACTGATAGCCGTTTTCATGTGGTGAGTTCGCCCAGACTACGGGTGAAAAATGGGGCGCAAGCATCATTTTCTGTCGGCTCTGATGTACCTGTGTTAGGTAAGGTAAGTTATGCCGATAATAAGCCTGTTCAGTCGATAGAATATCGTTCCAGTGGGGTTATCTTAAATGTAAGTCCGCAAATCCGGCAACAGGGTGTTGATTTAACCATTGACCAGCAATTATCAAATTTTGTCAAAACTGAGACGGGCGTGAATAACAGTCCAACCTTGATTAAACGTCAGGTCAATACGCAAGTGAGCGTTGCTGATGGTGATATTATCTTATTAGGTGGTTTGGCTGAAAATAAAGTGACCGAAGCCGATACCGGATTTTCATTTTTGCCGAAGGGCTGGTTTACGGGGGCGTCGGCAGAAAATAATAAAACCGATATCGTACCACAGCGTTAGCAAGGAACGCGGTCTGTCTGAAGAGGCGAACCGACGTAGCCGATAAGAGAATAAAATGTCGGTTTTGGTGTATTACATGTTGTTTGTTAAGCGTTAAGTTGTTTTTTAGCGCTGTATAGCCAGAATTCCGATCTGACTATACAGCTATCACATAAACCTAACTTGGAGGTCTATATGACTGTGTTCGATCCTACTCAATATCCGGAATTACGCAATCTTTTTCCTGAATTAACCCCAGTGCAGTTTGAAATGGCATTGTTATTTGCTTTTGGTATTCCGCAAAAGGAAATCTCCGTATTGCGTTCAGTAGCTTATAAAGTGGTGAGACAGACGATAACGGAAGCCAGAATGAAATTTGAGCCAGCGTCATTAACCGGATTATTAACGGTATTTCATGTTTGATTGATGTTATTTGCTTTGTATGATTGCCAGCAAGGTATTCGGAAGACATAAAAAAGGCGGTCAATATAGGTGCGTTAAACGCACCTAGGGTATTTTATTCGATGAGATAATATCAATGCGGTATTAGGTCATAACTTCTAAAATCAATTATGAAATACCGCCACTTCTGATTTTGAGTCGCATCACACCAACATCAGGGAAACCCGCTTCTTCATGGCGGGATTTTTTTATTTCTGCTTCCCCACAATTAAAAAATCCCAGAACAGGTATAGGTTATTATCAGTTGGTATATATACAATGGTGTTGCAGTACGTAAATCGGGGGTTGTGATTATACCGATCGTAAGTTTTGAGTATAATACCTGATATTAAATATCAATAAGTACAATTAAAATAAAAATTAACTTAAATTAATAGGAATATTATTTCATGAATAATATAAATGTTTTTTCACCTATTCCCTCATCAGAAAGACAAGATCTCAATATTATTAATAATGCTCCTGTTATTAAATCACCGTTACCGCAATCTCCTATACCGCATGAAATATTATTAAATATGGTAGGTGAGAAAAAAACCGGGAAAATCACCTATCAGCAGGCAGACGAGGCTTTAGGAAGGGTGTTAACTGTTTTCCACAACACAGAGAATCTGACTCTAAAAAATATCGAGAAAGTGTCAATTAACGATTTATTTTTACTCTCATCAACCCTTAGTTTAGAGATATTCGGTGATACGGCAAATTCAGTCGCTAAGGCCAGTAAATTGATGACGGATACTCAAGCGTTTTTACGTGATCAAAACGTTAAGGCGTTTCAAGAAGAATTGGTAAAAAAAATTGAGCAATCCGAAAAAAATAAATGGTTAGTTCTTTTCGATTGGGTAGTTGGTGTGGCTGAAATAGCTTATGGCGCGGTGTTGACTTTTCTTGGACAACCCGCAGGTCCAGTTTATATCGCCGCTGGTGTGGCAGGTATAGTCAAAGCTATTGCTGAAACAGCAATATATTTTGGTATAGGTGATAAAGAAATGTGGCAAAAAGTTGCTGATGCAGCATTTTACGTGCAAACAGTACTTGAAGTTGGTGCAGTTATTTTAGATGTTTGCAAAGCTGGAGCATTAGTAACGTTGGGTAGAGGGATCATGAAAGGAACACAAATTATTTTAACAGAGATGATCCCCCAATTAACTCAAGCAGTTTTAAAGAACTCAATAAAGGAAGGTTTTAAAGCAATGAAGGCACTCGCTGAGAAATTTTATGAGATGTTTGTTCGTGAAATAATGCCTTATATTACAAAACTTAAATCACCTAAAAACGCTATAGAAGCAGGTGCTACCATTTTGAATGACGTGACTAATGGTGGTCTAGCTATTGCTAAAGGGAGTATTTATTTAGATAAAGCTGGACTTCAAAAAGAGATTGAAGAGTTAATGCTTGAGCAGAATTTCTTTGAATTTTGTTTTGACTGGTATGATAAAATGAAAGAACAGCAACAAAAAACGCTTAAAAATCTTGTAGATAAGCAAGCCGATAGTTTGGAAGGCGCTAGTAAAAACATAAGTGAGACAGGGATGTTACAGGCACGTATTGCTAGCTCGATTGTTTAGTAATTTAGTTTTCTTAGTAACAAATATTTTTAAAATGTCCGTCAGGACATGGAAGGCGGCAGATTGAAATCGCAAAGATAACCGACTGCAAAACCGCCGAAGCCAGGGGGGACTTATCGGGTAGCAAGGAACCCCCGCGTTAGCGCTCCTGCTAAGCCATCTTTTTACGATAAATAAAGCGACTGAGTAGTTTGAGGGTCGAAGAAAAGCGAATCGTTTAGCGATATTTTGTTTGTTTTTTAATTTCACACCAAATCAATAAAATGATTATTCCTAGATTAATATTCCATAATATACCATTAAGGTTCGCACAAGAGCCTGTACATAAATTTGTGTAATTGCCTGATTTTGATATGTTCAATCCAGCATCAAATGAAGGTTAATTTATGGACGAAAAACAATTGCAGGCTCTGGCTAATAAATTGGCCAAAAATCTCAAAACCCCTGACGATCTCAGCCAGTTCGATCGTCTGCTGAAGAAAATCAGCGTTGAGGCGACTCTCAACGCCGAAATGTCCCACCATCTGGGCTACGATAAAAATCAGCCCAAACCGGGTGCCAACTCCCGCAACAGCTATTCCACAAAGACCGTTACCACCGGCGATGGTCCTCTGGAACTACGCACTCCGCGCGATCGTGACGGTTCCACGAGTTTCGCACAAAACTAATTTGGGTAAGCTAATAAAACACGGATTTGCTCAGTAATAGCACTTTTGATTACGTCCCAATTTTGTTGATAAAGGGTTATTTTTTCAGATATACGACGTTTATGTTGTTCAAACCACGCAGAAATAGCGAGAAAAATATGATTTCTTTGCGCTCGGCTCGTGCGAGCCTGACAGCGTTCAATACCACAGTTTTGTTTAACTTCTCGATGATAAACTTCAACAGACCAACGGGCATCCATGATAGATTTGAGGTATTGACGGGTGGGATTCTCTTTGTTTGTTACTATGTAATCAATACGGCCGTTTTTGGTTGTAAATTTGAAAACGGTTACCCAACCATATCCTCGCAAGTGTATTGACGTTCCTTCTTCTGAGATGTCTAACTTGTTCAGTTGTTTGTTATGGTTAACAATCCTATTTTTCCTCAGCGTGGTTACCCAGATCCAACCATGAGAGCGAATTGATTTCAGGTTATCCAGGCTAGAATACCAAGCATCCATCACTACCGCTTCTGGCATGATCCCTCTTTTTTTAGCAAGAGTGAGCATTTCGGAAAAGTGCGTGTTTTTTGTTTTTCCATCAGAATCTTTATCATAAATACGATAATTGATAGGAATTGATTCAACCTTCGTCAGATCATGCCAAAGCAAATTAACTAAACCTATGCCAGCAATAACCTCATGTTCATTACCTGAATATTGATAATGGACCATCTCTATTTTTTTACTACGTGTTTTGGCAATCAATGTATCATCGGCAATTAGTACGCAAGGGCTTTTTTTGTCTATAGAAGGTTCAACTAATCGCCATAGGTCTTTAGGTCTAAAACATCTACTTTTTAGCCATCGGCTAACAGTGTCATGAGATAAAGGCGATGGGCTTACTTCTGATAACGCTAAACCAGAGTATCTTAAACTGCTTACTTGTAAGAATGTTTTATAGATATCTTTAATACATGGATAACCCGACAAAATATGAACACCCTGATTTTTTCTTGTTTTTAAATTTATACTTCTTTTTTGGAGATTGCGAAACTCGTGTTATTCTGTCTGTCGTTAAAGTCAATGACATTAACTTGTATACATCATCACTAGGATTAGCTAACTCACTAGAGATTCTTACTGGTAAAAAATGGGATTATTTTAAACTAACCATTTATATAGGACTAACGGGCACTTTGTTATCTATGATGGGTATATTAAATCATTTCGTTGATTTCCTTTCCATGATGGGCGTAATTTTCCCACCAATAGCTGGTGTGATGTTGGTTGATTATTATATTTTGAAGACAAGTAGAAAGTTGTTAGATAAAACCAGAGAACAAGGATTATTACCTGACGATTCATCGACGCCTATCATTGCCTGTATTCTAGGCACTATTGTTGGTGTAGTATTAAAATTTGGCATCCCCTCCTTAAACTCTATTTTCGTGGCTGCAATAGCTTATTGTATTTTAATGAAAATACAGGACTACAATATAACACGAGTTTCGCACAGGCATATAAAGTTCTAGAAATGGCTTAAAAGCAATGGTTAATCTGCAAGTTACTAAAACACATAAATTTTATTAAATTACAATAATTTGTATTTAATTTATAAGGTTTTGTCTATTTATATATCATGCTGAATTAAACTTAAAAATAGCGCGTTTTTTTATTGGTGCGAAACTCGTGTATAAAACAAAAAACCACTTAACGTGGGTGTACACCTGTGTCGGCATACGTCCATCCAGAAAGCGTTATAAGCTCCGCCTTGATGGCAAAAATCAAGGCTACCGGCGATCAACCCGTTATTCCGTCGCTAATTTTTAGCAGCGAAATAACGAGTCATGCAGCATGACTACATCGTTTTCCGCCATACTACGGATCGCCGATACCGATTTGTTAAAGAGCAGGCGCAACCATTCAGATAACAGGCAGCTCTACCAACACTGGATGTTTTCAGAATCAGGTCACCCGGAAAACGTGGGTAAGGAAAGATGATGACAGAAAATTTTGGGGTCGGGCATCGGCCAAAGGATGATTTTTTGGTTAAGTTTTAACCAAACACGAGTTTCGCACCAATAAAAAAACGCGCTATTTTTAAGTTTAATTCAGCATGATATATAAATAGACAAAACCTTATAAATTAAATACAAATTATTGTAATTTAATAAAATTTATGTGTTTTAGTAACTTACAGATTAACCATTGCTTTTAAGCCATTTCTAGAACTTTATATGCCTGTGCGAAACTCGTGCCAAAAAGAAAAGCTACCAAAGCAATTTATGCGTTGATAGCTTATATCTAGTTAACGGTTAATTTATTTATAGCAATGAAAACGGCGACAATGACAACAGCAGCATGAACAGCTTTTATGTCCATTGACGATAAAGAAAAACATTGGCTTCAATTCTGAATTACTATCAACATTAATTTTTTCCATAGCATTACTTAAATGTGATTTAACTGTGCTAACTGATATATTTAAGTACAATGCAACTTTATTTCTATTCCACCCATTACAGTAAAGAGAAAGCACCTTAACTTCTTTCCATGATAGATATGGGAATATCTCAGCATAAAATGCAAAATCGGCATCACTTAATTTTCTCATTACTTCCTCCTGTCGAGTTAGCGTAACCGTCAGAGCACATCTCTCTGACGACGAGTCTTAAACGCTAATGACCTGACAACCCGAAGGCAGTAGTTGGGAAGGAATATAATCACGAGTTTCGCACCAATAAAAAAACGCTCTATTTTTAAGTTTAATTCAGCATAATATATAAATAGAAAAAATCTCATAAATTAAAAACAACTTATTGTAATTTAAATAAATTTATATGTTTTAGTAAGTTACAGGTTAATCATAGTTTTGAAGCCATTTCTAGAATTTTATATTCCCGTGCGAAACTCGTGCTTCTTTTTTCCCTTTTTCTCGCTTCCTCGAAGCTTCTGCTTGTGGGGTATTTTGATTCCTACTCTTGAAGATCACTTTATCGGTTGATGTGTCTAAAAATATTTCATAATCAGGAAGATCATTAACCTTAATGAGTTGCTTTATATCAAATCTAAACTTCCTGAGTTCTCTCGAAGAACCGGTTTTTCGGTGAAGCTTATCAAGACAAATAGTAAATTCATGCTGATTACCACAATGTTTACGGGCAATTTCATACAAACGTCTATCGATTGCTTTACGAATACGGAAGTAGTCGGGACTAATTTGTAACACTTTAGTTTTTGTTATGGCCTGATAAAGCCAATCTGGTAAAGTTACTTCAACCATTCCAATTTCAAGTTTACCTTTTTGTTTTTCAACAATCCTCCAACTATCTATTAGTCCAAATTCAATTGTTTCCTGTTCTTCTTCCGAATAAATAATATTGGTTTTAATTGTTGTTCCTTTAAGGCGTGATAATGATTTTTCTAACTCTTTATAAGTTCTTCCGCCTATTTCTCGATTAGTCATGACAAAAAAATCATACGGAGTAAAAGCAATAGTTCGGCTTATTGGTTGATTATTATTAATCGCTTCTTGCAATTTTGAAATAGCATAGATCCAAATATCTTTATCAAAAATAGTAGCTAATCCAAGTGAATTAGATCTTACTATTACAGTGACATTCCCATTTCTATATTCCCTATCTTTCGTATCGCCGCCTTTCAAAGCAAAAAATGGATGATCCATGCTGGCAATTTCATCCCGAAAGGTTGAAATATTAAACTCATCGGCAATAAAAAACTCCAGTTGCTTATGTTTATAAGGGCGTAATGTTTTCAAATTGCGTTTTCCTATTTTCTTTGTATGATCAGCCATAGCCTATTTCCTAGAGTGTTTAGGATTGTTGGTTAGAGCGGTTGAAGTACCCAAATATTTCAACCGCTTGGATTTTGGGATTTACGGACACCATAAAATAATGGGATTTACGGACAAAGGCGATTTTTTTCTTAGTATAATCAAATCGTTACACCATGTTTTTTGGCCTTTAACTATTAACTACGCGCGCGAGGCTGACCTGTGGATAACTTTTTATCCAATAAAACTCTAACCGAAAAATATGTTACTACTGAGTGACCGTATTTCTTTTTTGCAATTGTGATATTCCGCTTCCTCGTCTGCTCACTCGCTTCGCTCGGTCACAGACTTTCGGCGAGCGTAGAAGATTTAATTAAAAAGATTTTTTGGGTTAATTAACACTGAAACATTGCACTATTCAATTACTACCGCTAGCATCACTAGGATTAACGTATTTATTAATTCAGGTACATAATGAACAAAACAGAACTCATTAATCAAATTGCTGAAAAAGCCGACTTAACCAAAAAGGATTCGGAAAAGGCACTGAACGCTTTCATCGAAACTGTGACAGAAGCGCTAAAGGCAGGAGATGAAATTCAACTTGTTGGTTTTGGTAGCTTTCAAGTTAAGCCAAGAGCAGCAAGGGAAGGATGCAATCCACAAACAGGCAAGGTCATACAGATTGCTGCTGCAAACGTACCCAGTTTTAAAGCGGGTAAAACGTTGAAAGAAGTGGTCAAATAAAATGACCGAAATTGATGTACGAATTAAAACACCTGTACGGAACATAATTTCCCTATTTTTGTACAGGTGTTTTGTGGCGTGCCCGAAACCGAACGTTTTTGTACAGCAAAATCACCTATCAGAAACTGAAAATCGTTAAATCTAATCATTTTTGAAAATTAAAACAGAAACACCCGTCATAACCATCACTAAAACGCGCTGTAATCGATTCTGAGCAACTTTCTCGATAAAAACGTAATATTCGTACAACAAAGATTTTATCGGTTCTTAAAATGTGTTATCGGGCGTTTTAACTTTAATGCTAACGTCAAACGCAGTATCAAAACTGCACAAATTTCCCTAAAACACCTATTCAATCAATTTCTGGTAAACTCATAGCATTGAGTTATGCAGGAGAAGATTTTGATAAATCCAACGCCAGAACAACAAGCCGTCATTGACTGGCAGGGCGAGAAGCTCGTTGTTAATGCTTTTGCCGGAACAGGAAAAACTTCAACCTTAGTGAAATATGCCGAAAAGCATCCCGAACTCCGGATGCTCTACATCGCGTTTAATTGCTCAGTGAGGGAAGAAGCAGACGAAAAATTTCCCGCTAATGTGCTTTGTAAAACATCCCATCAACTGGCATGGCCTGGTTTTGGTAGAAATTATGCTAATCGATTAACCCATTCTCTGCGGCTTTTGGATATTGCTAATGCTACTCAGAGTGATGACTGGGTATACGTAAAAGCGATTCAGGACGCCTTAAAGAATTTTATGTGCAGTGTGGATAGTCAGATTATGTTACGCCACTGTCCATCAATATTGATGGGGGAAGTTAAAAAATCATTTACCGCTCATGATGTCGTCAGACAAAGTGAACAACTCTGGCATCGGATGATTCACCTTGCTGATAATTTCCCCGTTATTCATGATATGTATTTGAAGCTGTACCAGCTCTCCCAACCTAACCTTTCTCATCGTTTTGATGTTATTTTGTTTGATGAAGCGCAGGACGCCAATCCGGTTACTCACGATATTGTGTTTCGTCAAACCACGAAGTTAATGATGGTGGGTGATGCCCATCAACAGATTTATCGTTTTCGAGGGGCGGTCGATGCATTAAATGCCCCTTCGCTTAGTGATGCTGACCGGCTCTGGTTAACCCATAGCTTTCGCTTTGGTGCCTGTATTGCCGATATGGCGAATGCATTACTGACAATGAACGGTGAAACGCATCAGGTGGTTGGCAGAGGTGAAAAAGATGAAATCCTAATTGATATCCCTAAGCAAGGTTTTCCTCACCGCGGCATCCTCAGTCGAACGGTAGCAGGCGTAATTGGTTCAGCGCTGGAAGCCAGTAGCAAAAAAGCGACCATCTATTGGGTCAATGGAATTGATGCTTATCGTATCGATGAATTAATTAACCTTCACTGGTTTTCACTCGGTAAACGAAAGAAGATGAGTAACCAACGGCTTTACACGGAATATCGTAATTATGCGAATTATAAACAGATGGCGAATGCCAGTGGTGACCAGGAAATGTTGCAATCTATCAAAATCATTGAAAAATTTACGCCATTACCAAAGAAAGTGGAGGTTTTACGTAAACGAACGGTAGACACTGAAGATGAAGCCAGTATTACCGTTACCACTGCCCACCGAGCAAGGGATTGGAATGGGACATTGTCGAAATCAATAATGACTTTCCGAATAATCTCTTTGACCCTAATATGGACAAAGCAGCCTTTAGAGATGAAATCAATTTGCTGTATGTCTCAGCGACCCGAGCGAAGAAAACACTTATCATCAACAAATTGTTGGTAAATATTCTGGCCAACGTTGCTGAGAATGAAAAAACGGCACAAGTTTAATTCAGAAATACCTCTAGAAACGCTTGTAATCGATTGTGAGCCATTTTCCTGTGATTAGCCAGATATGCCAGTAACAAAAAATAGACGCACCTGAGAAGATAGGGTGCGTTTTTGTATGGCTGGATTATGATGTATGAAATGTAATGAATAAATAGCGTATTTAATATAGCGGGTTTGTTTGTAATAATAAAAATAAATTTAAGACAAAAAGGAGCGATTATGCCACTCTCTATTCAAGGTAATTCTCCATTCCTATTCAATAGGACACTAAGCCATGAATCTGTTCAACGCGCTATTAATAGTTCATCAAAGGAAGAAGCTGCATATGTTGGAATATGGGAAAAAATTAAAGATTGGTTTTGTGGAACCAACACAAGTGAAGCATTGAAGCACATTTACGAGTTAACTCACAATAATGATAATTTAAGTAATCAAGAAATTTTTAAAAAAATAGTTTCTTTTTATAAGCTTAGTGAAATGGTATGTCCCGCTTATAAAGATAAATTCCAATTGTTTATAAAACAAGAAGAAAAAGAAAACTGGATTTTTACCTTTTCTATAACTGGAGTAATTGATGAACATCAATTGGTGTATGGAGAAAAAAATATAAAAAAAGATATTTGTGCTATCAAAGAATCAGCCTTAACCAATGAAAATGGATTCTTAGAGACCAACAATATTAAGAATGGTGAAAATGTTTTTAATGCTTTAGATAAAATACGTTATATGCCTAATGGTGAAATGAAAGGTATTTTAGCTCCAACTAAAGAAATTTATTTTTTAAATAAAAGAAATTTGCACTTGAATTTATTAAACGATTTTACAAAAGAAAAAATGGTACAAGAACAACGCATTATTCAGGAATGGGTTTCGTTACAAATGAAATGCTTCGATTATTACAATAACTCAGCCCAAAAATATATAGATGTGAATGAAGTTTTTGACACACGCCGGACACCTAAAGAATGGCTTTATGAAGCCTATATCCACTTACATGAAATTGAGAAAAAAGCAAAAAAAGAGGTAATAAAATTTTTAGCGGAGGAATTTAATAGTCTAGTTATTCGATTATATCAAAATCCTTTTAAAGAAAGATTTCTTAATTCTGATGAACTCCATAATCAACATCTTTATTCAGAACCAAACGAACCTATTTATGAAGATATGCAATTTAATTCATCAGAAACCTCATCTAATAAATATTATAAAGGACCAATAAATGGTGATATTTACGCAAAAGTAGATAAAAAAAATATTGATAAATCAGAATTACTCAAAGAAATAGATAATTTTATTTTAGAGAATAGTAAAAACTATCCATTAGGATATCGGCATGTTAGAAAGTACGCTTAAATCTTAAATGACTAGAAAATTTACCCCAACACCCCATGATGCTGTATTTCGCCAGTTTTTAAGTGAAAAAGAGACTGCGAAAGATTTTTTCGACATTTGGCTACCTGATGAGATTAAATCACTTTGTGATTTAAATAGCCTCAAAGTAGAATCAAGCTCTTTTATCGATAGTGAGATGAAAAATTACCAGAGTGATATTCTTTACTCAGTCAGCACCGCTAAGGGAAGCGGATATATCTATGTATTAATTGAAGCGCAATCTACGCCAGACAAACTCATTGCATGGCGACTCATGCGCTATAGCATGTCTGCGATGCAAAAACATTTAGACGCTGGACACAAGGAATTACCGTTAGTTTTCCCTATTCTGTTTTATACCTGTGAACAAAACCCTCATCCCTATAGCACGAATTGGTTGGACTGTTTTAGTGGGCGAGATATTGCTGAAAAAATATACACAAAACCGTTTAAGCTCGTCGATGTGACAACGCTAGAAGACGATGAAATTATGAAGCATAAACGAATGGCGTTGCTTGAATTAGTCCAGAAGCACATTCGCAGAAGGGATATGACCGAGCTTCTGAATGAAATTGTGACACTGCTGTCGTATAATTATTATACTGATAATCAAGTCATCACCATGTTTAATTATCTCATCCAAGAAGGTAACGCCAAAAAGCCAATGGAATTTATCACTGAGATAGCCAAACAACCAGAAAAACACGAGGGGGCACTTATGACAATCGCTCAACAAATTGAAGAAATAGGTATTCAAAAGGGTATTCAAATTGGTGAACAAAATGGGATGCAAAAGGGCGAAAAACAGGCTTCGATGAAGATAGCGCGCCAAATACTGGAAAGTGGTATGGATAGACAATCTGTGATGAAATCTACAGGTTTAAATGATACTCAAATGAGTAACCTGTTTAAAGATTAAACGATGATAGAACGCCAAAAATTAAGCCTCAATCGCCCTAGAAAGGCTTCACAAGAAGAGCAGCCCCAAAGTAACTCAGTTTACCGTAAAAAGGTCTGGGTGAATTCTGCGCCCAAAAAGCAGGCAAAAAAACCGAAACCCCAAAAGGTAGTAAAACAGCAGCCCAAGAAGCTGGTTGAAAAACCTAAACAGGAAGTGAAGGTTAAAATTCCAAAACCACCCATACCACCTAAAAAGCGATTGCTGTTAGATAAGGCTATTTCCCAGATAACCACGATTTGGCCTAATTTATTTCCTGAAAATCAATTGTGTCCCATGAAAATTGGCATCCAGCAAGATATGTGGCAGGAAGTGAAAGAAAAGGGCTTACCGATAGCGAGAAGGCGTTTAAGAGCCTGTTTAGGGAGTATTGGACATCACGCCGAATATCGTGCACTTATCCAGTTAGGGGCTAATCGTTATGACAAAAACGGTCAGGTGGTAGGAGAGGTTTCCCAGGCAGATGTTGACGATAATCTAAAACGTTTGGCCAGACTTAATAAATCGCATAAACAACCTGTTGATGGTTATGTTAGTCTGGCGTTGGGAAAATGATGCTCGCTGGTATAGCTAAGCGACATTATTTTGATTACAAAAATAGGTATTTTATCCAATATAAATTTAATGATGTAGAGCAATTATTTGTAATCATTTTTAAGTCGCTTAGCTATATGAAGCGGAACTCTGTTATGATTTATTTGGTGATTTATTGCTTATTCAGCGTTGGGGCGGATTGGGTAATCGACTTAATGGACAAAATACGAAAATTGTTTCTGATTTACTTACCGGAGTTGCACAGCTCCACGCGATTGACAGGCAGCGCCGGAAAAGAAAAAATCCTTATCATCGGGTAGAATAATCTTATATCCATTTTCTTTTTAATTTTACTTAATTTTTTTAATAAGCGATGACCAAACAAGAGCTAACAGCCTTAAATATGGCAGGTTTTATCAAAAGCCAAACTTTAATACTCTTAGATAAGCTCAATCAGCTTAATTTGGATGGTTGTGCAGATGAGTGCGAAGATTTGCACTACATGGCAGAAGCGCTTTATTTTAATTTAAAACAAACACTGGATAAATAAATTACACCAACGAAAAAATTGACTTAGTTGGCGTCATTAATCGTTAAATGAATTCTGTTATGGTTTTGTTTTTGTGTTTTCAGCTATTTCTTTAAGTTTGGCATAAATGTTAAATAATAAAATAATTAATTCACAAGAAACCCGCACACCAATAAGGCCAATAACAATTGTGCTTAATCCATCTATCAAACCTGAGAAAAAACCATCTAAATGACTACCAGTAAAAATAGCAGCAATGCCAGAAAATAAAACAGCGATTATTCCAAGCCAATAAAAAATTATTATTTCCTCTTTTTTATTTATCTGAGTTTATTAATAAATTGTATTCTTAAGACTTTGTTTATTCCAGCGACCCGTAAATTTTATTCTCATTCATTTTTCCTGCTTTTATTTTCAGATAATGTTGATAAATTTTTCTGGCATAGTGGTAACGATTTTTAATTGATGTATTGGTATTTTTCATTCCCGCGTTATACATGCCAGCGGCTAACCAATTTTTACCGTAGAGAGCAAAGTTACGACTTAAAATCATTGCCCCAATATGAATGTTTAAACAAGGATAATTGATTAAATCACTTTCCGTTAACTTAGGGTATTCATTTTTAATTACGTTAAAGGTTTTGCTATTAATTTGTATCACCCCTAAATCGAACGAGCCATCTTTATTTTTGTTTTTTGCATGGGGATTAAAGTTTGATTCTTGTCTGGCAATCGCTCTTAAATAATCGGGATCAATTTGATAATAACTTCCCGCTTTATCAAAACAATCGGCAAGCGATAATTTTGAGATAACAAGGCAAAAAAGCCACATTAAATTTTCATCACCTAGCTCTTTATTCAAAATCAAGAACAATTCGGCATATTGTTGCCCCTATAAAGCAAAATTTTTTTTAAAGAAATTCCAATAAAGACTCTCAATGTTACCTCACCAAATCCGCGTTTTCTACCACTAACTTACACATACCACTTGCAAAATAAATTTTGCATAATTTTATATTTAATTTCAATTATTTATGTTTAATATGCGTATTTTTTAATCATAAAAAACAAATGTTTATAAACATATTTTAAAGTGATTATAAGTGTATTTATTTAACTAATTGTTAATAAAAAATAAATATTAAATGTATGCTTATTTTAATATTATTAAATGTTTATAAACATATTATAAAATGCATTAAATAATGCTTATTTTTAGCGTTTTTCTACATTATATGCTAATAAACATATTATAATATGTTTTAAAGCGTTTTTTAAAGGTTAAAAATTAAACAATAATTAGTCTTGTTTTTATAAAATTAGGAAAAGTTTTTATGAAAGAACAAAATATTCATCGAATGACATTAACAATCCCTTTCACTATCTTGCATTTAATTGATGAAATAATTGATGAAAAATTAAAAGATGGCGAGAATAAATCGACAGCAAATCGTACTGCTGTCGCATTAGATATGTTAAAAATCGGTGCAAGAGTTTTAAAGAAAAAAAGAGAAGATGGTGGTAATCAGGATATTAGTTTGGATGAAAAACTTGCTCTAATTGCTGATTCTGTCCTTAAAACCGAATTAAGAGTTGACTCTATGTTTGAGTTTGCTAATACCAAACCTCAAGATATCGATCAACGAATGATGAATCAATATGGCTACGATGTAGTAAAGAAAAAATTCAGTGAAGTGGATTACAAAGTTAATTATTTTTTCCGAAAAAAATAAAATAACACTTTTTTATTTAAAAGCCCCTAACTTCAGGGGCTTTTAAATTTATTTTTTGTGCTCAATAACTTCTGGTTGAGACGTTTGACCAATAGCGATTTTTTGTGGTTTTTCTTCTTCCGGTATTTCGTAATTAAAGGTTAATGTTAGCAATCCATCGGCTAAGTTGGCATTTTGGATTATGATGCGATGGTCAAGGTCGAAGCTCATCGAAAAGCCTTTTTTCTCAATACCTTTATGTAGCCATTTTTCAGTTTTGCTATCATTACTCTCTTCTTCTTTCTCCGATTCACTTTTTCCTCTGATGGTCAGTTTATTATTCAGTACGGATATATCTAACTCGTGTTGTTTATAACCAGGAACCGTTACTGTGAGTTCTAGATTTTCTTTGTCTTTTTGGTATAAATTATAGGCCGGAATATCTGACAACGGCTTCTCGTCAGTTATTCGGCTAAATAGCTTATCCATTTGGGTAAATCTATCCGATAACAGGTTATCATTGAGCATAGGAATAAGCGAAAAAGAACGGTAAGCCATATTGTCCTCCTTTTTATGCTTATTAACTTTACTTTTAAAATAAGAACTCGCCTCTTTATTTTCAAGTGTCTGATAACTATTTTGTGAAAAATAATGGTTGCATTAGATAAAAAAGTATGACTTAATTAAATCTCTCTCTAGAGATTAACAATCTCTTTTTATTAGTAAAAAATTTTAAGTAATTCAAAATTTAGCGATATCAATACCTCTCTTCATTAATGAGTTCCTTCTGATTAAATACCATTAGTAAAATCATGTTAATCTTTGAGATTTTTGATTAATTAACAAAATTAAGGAACTTATATGTCAAGCATCAATACAGGTATTGTTAAGTGGTTTAACGCGGATAAAGGTTTTGGATTTATTTCACCTAAAAACGGCAGTCAGGATGTGTTTGTTCATTATTCTGCCATTCAGGGTAATGATTATAAAACGCTCTATGAAGGACAGGAAGTGAATTTTTCTATCGAAAGTAGTCATAAAGGACCTTCGGCAATCAATGTAATAGCCTTATGCTAGTACATTAATTTATATTATCGCATAGTTATCTTTATACCATGCGATAATCACATTTAGTACCTATTAAAAATTAATCTCCATACTCTTTTTCTTTAATTTTCTGTTTTTGTTCGTCTTCATGATGATATGAAATATTCATTTCATCGTTTTCTTTTTCCAGTTTCGGTGGTTCTTCTTCGAGTTGAATATCGGGTATTTTCTCATCATCATGCAGTAGTGCCGATTCTAATGTTATATCCTGCTTATCATTAATTTTTTCTATTTCTCTATCTTGCGGTAAACTTTCGGGTATTTCATTTTTAGCGATATTATCCAGTTCAATCACAATCGAATGGTCTTTGGTATCATTTTTTAAGGCTTCATCAAATTGTGATAACGAATAAAGATTGATGCTGTTCTCATCATTACCCTTATTTAATACAATATAGATGCCATCGGATGCACCTTTGTAAGTGGCTTCTTCGAGGTCTGTTTTTCCAGTATAAACGCCAACCGGAATATGGAGATTTGCCCGCTGAATGCCGTGTTCATTGGTGACAGGTAATAACAATTCAGGTCGGTTATGATGGGAAAATCTGGCGACTTCAACCAGTGATTGGTCTATCTTTTGTGCCAACTTCGTGTTGCTAATTTCTTTGCTGTTATCCCAAATTCTGATTTCATTTCTAGCCAGTTGGTCTTCCTGTTTGTTCAGGATGTCATGCGCGGTTAATCTGTCACCGGAATTTTTTGTCAGGTTTTTCATCCAGTTATCCCCATCCCGTAAATAAAGCTGAACGTGCGCTTTTGCGCGGGATAATTCCACATAGGTATTATCCATTGCCGCTATGGTACGCGCGCTTTCATAGACGATGACATACGGATAAGAAGCGCCTTGTGAAGCATAGCTTGTGATGGCATAGGTGTAATCCAGGTGTCTATCAGCGTATTCCTTTTGGGGTTGATAGGTGACGAGCTTGCTGTTTAACTCAATATAGAGCTTATCGTCCTCAATCCGCTTTATCATGCCCCTGTCGTTATTGGCAATATTGCGGTCTTTATCGGTTGTAGTGAGGCGGATTTTTTCACCCTCTGAGACTTCAATGGTTTTATCTTCAAAAAGTGCGACGACGGCAGGATTAACTTCAAGGGGTGACAGGTATTTTTCCTGATTATTTTCCCTATTTATCAGACTAACAATGCCTTCTTTTGAAACCTCTGTTATCTCAAAATAGTGTTGATTGATTTTTGCGACGTGACCCAACTGGTTTTGCCAAAATTGGGTATCTTTTAAATCCGCTTCCTGATGGTTAATGCGTTGTAAAACAGGGATATGGGCTGATTTACCCAGTATTTCTTTACTTTGCATCACGGCATGGATACTTCGATTTAAAAAAGTCCGGTCAGCATTAAGGGGCGTGATAATCACGGTGTTATCGCGGGCTTCTTTCGTTCTGCCTACAAAATCATTCACAATCATTCTGTCAAGGTCGATATGATCTTCGTTATTTCGTCCTTTGCTGAAAGAACCAAAGGTGTTGATGATTGAGCTTTCAGGGATAAAAGCACCTCTATTTCTTGCTACTCGGTCAGGAGAAACCTGGCGAATAATATCCATTGATTTTTGCGTGTTTCTGGCAATGATTGCTTCAATGGCGGGTTTTAATTCGGGTGTCTGTCTAACGATTTCGTCCATCACCACTTTATCGGCGGCACTTCGTTGCCAAGCGAGGGCAAAAGGGGCGCCTCGCTCGAAGGCTTTTAGCTGTTTTGCATCCCCTGAGAGGACGACTCTCCCTGCATTATCCGTGATGTTAACCAGTAATTCAGCCAGGGTTTTATTACCAATCATCGAGCTTTCATCAATCACAAACAGGGTATTTTTATACGATGTTTTGAGGTTATTCTGGTGCTTTTCCATCAGAAAGCTGGCGATGGTTTGAGATTTTATTCCCGCGGCCTGTAATTCATTGACGGCTTTATGGGTGGGTGCGAGGCCTATGATATTAACATCGGGTCGATTATCGTTAAGGGCTTGTGCTACTGTTTTAAATTGGATGGTTTTCCCGACACCGGCATAGCCTTGTATCATGATTGTCTGGTCTTTTGAGGTTAAAACGAGTTCGGCGGCTTTTTGTTGGCCTTGGGTTAATCCGGTAAAATGCAGTTTTTCGTTATTTTGGATTAACGGCAGTTGACTGTTTTTACCTTGTAAAATCTGCGAGAGTATTTTTACTTCGTTATCAAAATCTTCTTTGCGAATAAAGCGACCATAAAACTCGTGCGTTGTTTCATCCTCCCATTTCACTTCGCCTTTTTTTATCCTTTCTTTAAAGGCTTTCAGGCAGTCCTCAAACGAGAAATCACTTGATTTTGCTGCATCAGCAGCGACATCTATGCTATTAAAGACTATATTTGATTTCGTCCGCCGGTCAATGGCGATGTTTAGCTGTTTCTGGATATCAGGGGTGACATTATTTTTAGCGACATCGGCGGCTTCTATGAATGATTCATTACCTTGCTGGATATCAGAGAGCACGGTGGTGCTAATTTCACTTTGTTGTAACCGTTTTTGGATACTTTCGTTATCCAAGCCAGTGATGCCGATAATATTCTTTCCACTGCGCCTTATCTGATTGATGGTCGAATTATTGACCTCTTTTTCGTTAAACACCGCAATCACAGTTTGATTTTTATCAAGGCTATTGCCAAACGCTTCACAGTAGTGATATTCCAGTTTGCTATCGGATTTTGGGGTGAATGACGCTTTTTTACCATGCTCATCTTCCATAATAATTTTATCGGCAAATAAAAAATTGCCTTTTTTTAGCTCAGTCACCGTAAAGGTTTTGCCCGCCTGGATATTTTGACCAAATACACCGGTTGATTTCACGCTATCGCCTTCTCGCAGTTCTATCTCTTGCACTTTAAAAAGACGGTAGTGACTATCGATTTTATTAATCGAGAGGGCAGAGGTGTTACCCGCATTATCCTGTAATAGAAGTTTATTACTTTGTTTGCTAATGCGTGTTATCTGATACTGCTGCCGGTCATTTTCTGTTGTGCGCTCAAGTATCATGCCGACGTTATAGGTATTACGCTGATTGCGGTTTGCCGCATCTAAAAATATCGATTTTTTGGTAGTCACTACCATCTTATTTTCAGACAGCAATCCTTTTTCGATTAAAATATCACGGGTTTGGGTGGTTATTGCTTCTTTTGTTGGGCTATTCCCTGCCTGAATGATGACCTCTTTATTTAAGGCATAAAGGTTAGCAAAATGATTGGCGGCGACCTGTATTCTGTTCGTTTTGTCCTGGTCAGGGATAAAATAGAGATGTTTATCGGCATTGGATTCAAAAGCGTTAATCGGTTCGGTGCCGAGTGCGCGGGCGATTTCACTGGTCAGTCCTTTGTTTTTACGGCTGGCACTATCCAATGCAATAATCGTGTCGCCCTCGGCATAGGAACGACTGAGTAATGCGGCGACTTTGTTAAGGGGTAAATGCTCAGACTGGTAAATCCCGAT
>NZ_JAZHPL010000010.1:65567-112808 GCF_036919435.1 Arsenophonus sp. PmNCSU2021_1
TCTCTTGAGAATCAAGATCGTAGTATTCTGATATAGGTAACGTGACAACGATATCCACGGATTGAGGGGCTAACCCTGATTCCTGTAGTGCTTGTTGAATACTAAGCGCATTAATGCCGTTATATTGATATTTAATATTCGTTGTAACTTCAATTTCCGTGCTATTTGGAGAATAAGAATATTTTTGGCCTTCTAATAAATAATTATAAACTTTATTGTTATTGAATGATTCTGCTTTCCATGTCGAAATAAAACCATTCTTTATCACTTGTGTATGTAAATGATTTTTTTCATCGAACCATGCCAATTTCGTTGCGGTAGAGCCATCATCACAAAATACAATCATTTTAATTCCTTATTTGTTATACATGACAACCACTATACTACCACATTTATTTAAATTAAGGTAGCTTTATTATGTTATATTCTTTTTTTTGTTTTTTAATGCAACTGTTATGGTTGTTTTAATGCTCTTTATCTAGGATGTATGAATGGTTAATACTACCACATGGTCATTAAAGTGGTATTAATATAAAATATATAAGATTTATGATGTAGTAATATACTACCATTTGAAATTAAGTGATGCTCCCAGAAAAATGATCAGAGAATTTCCCAGAAAAAATAAAAAGAAGGATGTCGCTGCTAATAGCGGCTCCGCTTGCGTTCCCCTATGGAATGTTAGAAGGGCGATGAAAAAAAAGCGTACTGTTTAAATAAATTGAATGCCTAACAGAAATCAAATTTATCAATTTCAATAAGTTAATTCTGAAGGAATCCCTTACTGCCCGATGCCAGCTTGCCATACGCCCATTTTGAGGGGACGGCAAGCCTTAAAGTGGCTTTCGCGGCATATCCTCGCCACACGTGGCTCCGGTATTCCACGTTCCACTTGACCCCAAATGGTCAATGGCTGCGTGACATCGGGCAGTAAGGGAACGGTGACATGGGGTCACCTCCTACTGTCCCACTAAATAGGAGACACTCCACATGTCCCGATTTATACAAGGCGACAGCTTAAAAATTATGGCAACTTTTCCTGATAATGCAATCGATTTTATCCTGACCGATCCGCCTTATCTGGTTGATTACACCGACAGAACAGGGCGCTCAATTGCTAATGATAAAACTGACGAATGGTTATTACCCGCCTGTCAACAAATGTTTCGCGTATTGAAGCCAAATAGTTTGATGGTCAGTTTTTATGGTTGGAATCGGGTTGATAAATTTGTTGATGCATGGAAAAAATCCGGCTTCCGTATTGTTGGTCATCTCGTTTTCAAGAAACGTTATGCATCAAAAACTGGGTTTTTAGGTCACAGCCACGAAAATGCTTATCTGCTGGCGAAAGGCCGTCCTGTGATGCCTGTAAAGCCAATGAGAGACGTACAGTCTTGGCAATACACAGGTAATCTTTATCATCCAACTCAAAAGCCCGTCAGTAGTCTACAACCACTCATAGCGTCTTTTACGCAACCTAACGCAATTGTACTCGATCCGTTTGCAGGTTCTGGCTCTACCTGTATCGCTGCTGCGCTTTCAGGACGGCGTTACATCGGTATTGAGCTTCTTGCTGAATATCATGCCATTGGTCAACAACGTATTGCTGCTTTGCGTGCTCGTCGTGTTGCTTAAAGGGGAAACAAAGGGCGGTATATCCGCCCAGTTATTTTTATTATTTATCTTTTCGTGGGCTATTTCTTTTAATTGGCGTAATTAATGGTTAAATGAATTATGTTATGGTTTTATTTTTGTATTTTCAGCTATTTCTTTAAGTTTGGCGTAAATATTAAATAATAAAATAATTAATTCACAAGAAACCCGAACACCAATAAGACCAATAACAATTGTGGTTAATCCACCTATAAAACCTGAGAAAAAACCACCTAAATGACTACCAGCAAAAATAGCAGCAATTCCAGAAAACAAAACGGCTATTATCCCCAGCCAATAAAAAATTATTATAATCTTAGGGGTTATCATTTCATCTAATTTTAATAAAGATTTAAACATGGTTATTTCCTCTTTTTTATTTCTCTGAATTGGTTAATAAATTGCATTTTTAAAACTTTGTTTATTCCAGCGACCCGTAAATTTTATTCTCATTCATTTTTCCGGATTTTATTTTCTGATAATGTTGATAAATTTTTCTCGCATAGTGGAAACGATTTTTAATTGATGTATTGGTATTTCTCGTTCCCGCGTTATACATGCCAACGGCTAGCCAATTTTTTCCGTAGAGAGCAAAGTTCCGACTTAAAATCATGGCACCAATATGAATATTTAAACAAGGATGATTGATTAAGTTACTTTCAGTTAACGTAGGGTATTCATTTTTAATTACGTTAAAGGTTTTGCTATTAATCTGCATCACCCCTAAATCAAATGAGCCATCTTTATTTTTGTTTTTTGCATGGGGATTAAAGTTTGATTCTTGTCTGGCAATGGCTCTTAAATAATCGGGGTCAATATGATAATAACTTCCGGCTGTCTCAAAACAATCGGCAAGCGATAATTTTGAGACAGCAAGAAAAAATAGCCACATTAAATTTTTAATTTTCATCACGCAGCTCTTTATTCTAAATTAGAACAATTCGGCATATTGTCGCCCCTATAAAGCAAAAGTATTTTTTAAAGATATCCCAATCATCATTTTCAATTTTACCTACTTAAATCAGCTTTTTCTACCACTAACTCACACCACACCACACGCAAAATAAATTTTGCATAATTTATATTTAAATTTCAGTTATTTATGTAATAATAGATTTTTTTATAATCAACAAAAATGATAAGTAAAAAATATTTTTTAAATAAGTTATAACTATTTTTTAATAAACTAATGTTATTTAATGAAAAAATATCAAAATAAAGTTTATATTAATTTTTAATTAAGTTTTAACTTATTTTTTAAATAGCTTTAAAGTGTGATATAAATCAAAAAATACAGCAATAAATAGTTATAACTTAATATTAATATATCTATAACTTAATTATATAATACACAATTACGTGTAAATTTAATTCATTTTTTTTGAGGATTGAAATGAAAGGCGAAAAAAATCATCCCGTTCTGTTGAAAATTCCTTTCAGTATTATGGATTTTATCGATGAAATGGTCGATGAAAAACTAAAAGATGGTGAAAATAAATCTACTGCAAACCGGACAGCGGTTGCATTGGAAATACTAAAAATAGGGGTCAGGGTTTTAAAGAAAAAAAATGAACAAAGGGGCAATAAGGATATTAGTTTAGATGAAAAACTCGCTTTAATCGCTGATGCTGTCCTTAAATCAGAATTAAAGTTAGACTCCATGTTTGAGTTTGCGCATAAGCGTCCTCAGGATATTGACGACAATATGATTAAAGCGTTTGGTTATCAAACTGTGAAGGAAAAAATCAATGAAGTGGATTATAAAGTTAGTCATTTTTTTAGACAAAAATAAAATAACGTTTTTATTTAGGGGCTGTCGTTACGAGTTAAATACAGGTATGGATTGTTCTTTTTTTAGGCAAAAAAAAAATAAAAAAGGTAACGTTGCACCTCAGGTTTGATTAAATTACTCATCATACCACGATGATCATGAGTGAATTTTGACCACAATCTGAGGGCTAAATATACTATCTCTCGGTATGTTCATCTTGTGACTACAGCCCCAAGGATTCTATAATTGAATCGCAGAATTTTAGCAGTGGTGCATAACGGAAAAATGCTGTTTTTACACAACCAGAAATGCCTAATAGGCTATTATGAAAAGCATTTTTCCCTTTTGCAAAAGGGAGGGCATCAAAATCGGTGCTAAAAATCGGCATTGCAGCTGCGTCAAATGCGGTGCTGATAGACCGGTTCTCCTTTCGCCGAAACGTGCATTACTTTAAGATTTTTTATTCCAATAAACCCGGGGCGATTCAGTTGACTACTACACCTTGAGCTTGATAAGTTATATTTAATAAATGACATAAAATAAGCAACTGTCTTGAACGATATATTTATGGAGCAGCGTTATGATACGAGTCATCCCATTCTTCGTTCTTTCTGAGCATCGCATTCAGGATGGTCAGCAGTTTGCGCATACAGGCAACCAGTGCCACTCTTTTGGCTTTTCCTGCTGCAACCAGTCGTGCGTAAAATGCTTTTATCACCGGATTGGAGAGAGTTGCAACCAGTGCAGCCATGTACAAAGAGGTTCGTACTCCGCCCCTACCGCCAAAAATGGTTCGTCGTCCCCTAATTGTACCCGAGTCCCTGTTCACAGGAGCTATGCCCACAAGCGTGCTGATTTCTCGTCTCGAAAGGGTGGCCAATTCAGGAACTTCAGCCACCAATGCAGCAGCAGTCATGGTGCCAACACCTTTAATGCTGCTCAGGCGTTCAGCAGGCTTTTTAAAGTGGCTCTGGATGTGACTGCTCATATCCGTATCGATCTTGGCAAGCTCATCTTCCAGCGCTTTGATAATGGTATTAATGCTTTTTCTGCTTTTAGGATGAGCAGGATGCAACCGATTATGCTCAGCCACCAACATCGTAATCAATTGGGGTCTGCGCACCACCATTGCAGCAAGAAGCATACACTCAGAATGGCGATTAATGACCTCAGCCATCTGCGCGAGCTCCCCGGAGTCAATGCGATCAGTTTTTGCCAGGTATCCCATAGCGCGGTCAAAATCACGGGCCTGTCTAAGATTAACCATAACCACCGCGACATCAAATCCTTCAGCCTAGAGCTAGCAGACCACAGCAGCTTCAAGTCCTCCTGTTGTTGCCTCCATCAGGATCAGCGCTACAGGGTGCTTTCTCAGTTCGGCAATAATACTGTTATCAAAGCCCTTATAGTCATTACTGACTGTAAACTGTGTAATCTCGTGGCTGGCAGCAATGTCCAGCGTTACTTTGGATACATCAATGCCCACACAAAGTGGATTTGGCTGACTCATATTACCCATCCTTGCAAATACGTTATGAATTACGGACAACTGTTCGGGTTTCAGATGAGTGGCTCAGTATATATGTCATTAGCTTATTCTCTGGCTATAAACCCTAGGGGGAATCAGACTACATACCCCTTGCCAAATCTAATCACTATTATTTTAAACAAATTTCAAGATACAAGTGGGGGCAATAATTTCAGTGAACTTAACTGTGCCAATTAGTTACAATGACCCTTTTGTTGAACGTCTATATCAAGACATTGGGGCGCTCATCGTCGATCAATCTGGTGATGTTGGCGATATCGAGTCAAGGCTATTAACTCTTTCCAATGCCAACAGCGTTTCGGTACGCTCATACCGAGAGCGTAATGGTTCACTAGGGATCCCTGATAGTGCTTTTCGGGGCATATCGCTTTTTCATTTTCGTGATATTACGCCAGTACAGCGTTTCTTAACAAGCGGTACTTCCAAGCGTGGGCGAGGTTACGCAGACTATTCAGCACGCGGACTCGATCTGATGCGACAGTCCATTGTTACCAAAGCTCGCAAATACGTATTTAAAGTGCTCGATAAACCAGCTGTGTTCCGTATTGTGCCAGAATCTCAGGCGGCGCAGGGTGTCATCATGGCTTGGGGCATGCAGCTACTTTCCGATGAATTCGGTGACCCAAGTAATAGCGCCTGTGTGGTTGATCGTACAGGTGTGAACTTCAGACGCTTGGAGCAGGGTCTGAATAGGGCGATTGCAGCCCAGCAACCAGTCGTGCTAATTGGCGGATCGTTTGCTTATGTCACACTCTGCGAGGAGCTGGCCAAGCGTAAGTGTCGTTTCGAGTTGCCTACCGGTTCATGCGTGCTTGATGCCGGCGGCTATAAGGGTCGCTCCCGTGTGTTAAAGGCTGGTGAATTCCGGCAGATGTTGTGCACTACATTCACTATCAATGAATCGCAATGCATCAATCTGTTCGGCATGACTGAACTCGCGAGCCAGTTGTACGATAGCGCAGTAACGGAGCTAGGGCCTGGTGGCGAACGACCCAAGCGAGGGCATCTGTCAACCCGAGTGTGGGTGCGGGATGTATGGGACTGGCATCCCGTCAACAAAGGTTCTGGCTTGGTCGAAATCGCCGATCTGTGCATTATTGATCGTCCACACGTTTTTTTTACCGGCGACTGGGGTGTGTCCTCTGATGAGGGCGTAGCAATAATTGGCCGCGTACAGGATACTGAAACGCGCGGTTGTACACTATCGTTCGAAGAGGTCTCACTACCATGAACAGCATATCCTGGATCCCACCATCGGTTTCAGCGGCAGTGACGTCCGAGCTCGTAGAACTATGCACCAAAGTACCTCCAGATAAGGAGGTGGCTTTATTATACGAGCGACCACATGCCGGATCTTGGAAGAGGGCAGCTGTTCTACTACGCAAGGCAGGCGAGCGTCTGAAAGCCATGCCCATTGCACAGATCATCGACGCGATAGATTGTGCGGCCACTAAATGGTGCAATCCAGCGTGGCCTGAGAGGATTGCTTGCCGTGACCGCGTTGCACAGTTCACTGGCTTCTCTCCAGAAGTCGTCGATCGCAGCTTTGACTTAGAATTGAGGAACTACCGTGCAGATTCCCTCTGGCGCGTTCTTCGGCGCGAGATCGGTGATCCAGGGGTACTGGACGGCGCGGTTTTCGATATTAATCTGTGGGGCTACACCACTGCGGTTGGGCCTAATCTCGTGGCAGCCATCTTAAGTGGTAACGTGCCTGGCCTCCCAGCACTGTCAATCGTGCGTGTTTTATTAGCCAAGGCACCAATGATCGCCAAAGTCGCCAGCGGTGAACCGTGCTTCGCTGCAGAGTTTGTACGTAGTCTGCACAAGATTTCCCCCGTGCTTGGTGATGCATTGCTTGTCACCTACTGGAGAAGCGACGAAACTGAGCAGCTACGGGAAGTCACAACTGAAGTCGATACCGTCATTGCTTATGGTGGTATTCCTGCCCTTAAAGCATTGCGAGCGGTGCTGCCACCAAGCGTGCGCTTGCTCGAACATTCGCACAAGCTCTCTGTTGGCTATATTACTCGTGACCATCTTGCGCTCGAACAGAGCCGTCTTGCTAAGGCTATTGCGATTGATATTTCGACCTTCAACCAACAGGCTTGCATTACGCCGCAGGCATACTTCATCCAGGATGAAGCCGGAACGGTCGCTAGTTTCGCTACTATGGTTGCCGCGGCACTGGAGGCCATGTCTAGGAAGCTTCCGCTTGGTACACTATCGCTATCATGTGCTGCCGCAGTGCGACTGGCTCGTTTAGATAATAGTTGGGTCACCGCTATAGATGCGAATACCTCTCTCGAACACGACAAAGGACTCGAATTCACCGTGACCACTGCAGCCACACTGGGGCAATACGAATCCATCAGAAACCGCTTTTTGTGCCTGATCCCTGTGTCCGGTATTGACGATGTCGTCGCACAGCTTGCCCCGTGGCGCTCACACTTACAAAATGTCGGACTCGGCTGTGAGCCGACAGAGCTTACGCCGCTACTACATCAATTCTCACGGATCGGCGTGTCACGAATCTGCTCGCCAGGGCGTATGGCAGAGCCCAGCATGATGTGGTGCCACGATGGGCGCACATGCGTTGCCGAACTGCTGCGCTGGTGTGACGTCGAGATGCACGAATTAATCCCGAAACACGAGAGCTGATATGACTCCACCAACAAAAGCCTTGATTAACGCCAGACACTTTCATCCCCATCTGCCGCACTTCGTAGAAGTAATCGATTGCACGCTACGTGACGGCGAACAATCACCCGGTACGGCGTTCAGTGTCGCGGAAAAGGTGGATCTCGCCTACTCACTATGTGCAGCTGGTTTGACCATGCTGGATGCCGGTTTCCCAGCCGCCTGCGCGGCAGATGTCGAGGCGATACAGGCTATCAGGGCATTAGGTTTGCCGCTAAAGGTGGCGGCCACCGCGCGGGCGTTACCGAGGGATGTAGCACTTGCGGCGGAGGCACACGCCACCGATGTGTTTATCTTCTTACCTACCAGCGACTTCCGCCTGCAGCAGACGTTGGGGGTAGATCGCCGAGATGCGCACAACATGCTGCAGGCCGCCGCGCTGGAAGCCGCGGGGCATTCAATGGGTGTTAACCTTGTTTTCGAGGACGCAACGCGCGCGGACATGACTTGGCTTTGCAACCTGGCTCTACAACTCGCCGGCCAGGTACGTATAGAGCGTCTTGTATTGGCGGACACTGTGGGTTGCGCCCATCCTGCGTCTATCGCACAGTTATTCAGGACTGTCTCTGACCGGATCGAAGGAGCCACGCGGTTGTGCGCCCACTGCCACAACGACTTTGGCCTCGCCGTCGCCAACACAATAACCACTGTGGCGAGCGGTGCCAGCGCAGTTACCTGTACAGTCAATGGTATTGGTGAACGAGCTGGCAATGCCGACTTGTCAGAGGTTGTGGCAGGCCTTACCCATCTTTATGGTGTTAAGCACGGTGTAGATCCAACTCATCTGGATTCACTTTCCCAGCAGGTGGAGGAAATCAGCGGTATCTATGTCAGTGCGAACAAACCGGTTACAGGTATGAATGTGTTCCGCCACGAGTCTGGAGTGCATGTCGATGCGACAGTCAAACAGAATCGCAGCTACGAGTTCTTACCCGCCGCATGGCTTGGTCGACGACACGAATACGTGCTCGGTAAGCACAGCGGGACTGCTGTCGTGCGAGCTCTGTTAGCTGAAACTGGGCAGGTCGTCGATAACACGCTCGTCGATGATATACTCGCGCTTGCCAAGCAGTCGGTGAATAACAAGGATCACGCAGCCTACAGTGCTGCGTATCGTTCTCACCGGCATGTCCAGCGTACTTTGCTGGCTGGACAGGACTTAAATGCAATTAGCCGCGTGCTTGCCGCCAAGCGCTTTACTTCGGAGGAACAGTGAATGGCTGCCACACTAACCGAAAAAATTATTACATCACACACGATCGCGGACACCGACGGTGTATTCAGACTAGTTCGGGTCGACGCAGTGCTGGGGCACGATGCTACGATCGCGCTTATAGCCGATGAATTTGAACAGCGCAGGTTGTCTGTCTGGGATCCTACCAAAGTACTTTTCACAAACGACCATTTTTCTCCACCGGCTACCGTCGAACGTGCAGACATCTCTCGCCGTTTCATCGAATTTAGTCGTTCGCAGGGTATCAAACATTTGATGATCGACCGTGGCATCTGCCACCAGTTACTGGTGGAGCATCCGCTGTGCCAGCCGGGTAGACTGATTGTGGGCGCCGACAGTCATACAGTGATGGCCGGCGCTATCGGGGCATGCGCGACTGGGATGGGCTCAACTGATATTCTGTTCGCGCTTGCAACAGGCTCTATCTGGTTGCGCCTCCCACCGACAATCCGTGTGACGTTCATTGGTACGATCAATTATATCTGCAGTGGACGCGACATTGTTCTCGAGCTTCTACGTCAGATAGGAGAAGACGGGGCACGCTACTGCAGCCTCGAGTTCCACGACCACAGCGTGCCAGGCCTCAGCCAGGACGAGCGTTTTGCGATCTCCAACATGGCAGTCGAACTCGGGGCCAAGTTTGGCGTGTTCGTGCCGGACGCCATCACGGCCAACTACATCGAGCGCCGTGATGGCGTTCTTCTGCAAGAGCTCGTTACGCCAGACGAAGGGGCAAATTACTTGCGCGATATCGAGCTCGATCTACACACTCTGACGCCACGTATAGCTAAACCTTGGTCGCCTGGCAACGTCGTAGGTGTGAACGAGCTGAACGACGAGGAGATCACCGTCGCCTTTCTCGGTTCGTGCTCCAGTGGTCGACTATCGGATATCCGTATTGCTGCAGAGGAGATGGCCGGTAAACACGTCCATCCGAACGTAAGGTTCGTCGTTATACCGGCATCGGTCGAGGTATTTCGCGCGGCGCTGAGTGCAGGCTATGTGGAGACCCTGACCGATGCCGGTGCTATCTTTAACCATAGCAGTTGTGGACCGTGCGGCGGAATCGACAAGGGTGTACTTGGTCAATCCGACGTGTGCGTGTCCACCTCGAACCGAAACTTCCGTGGCCGTATGGGGCACTGGACAAGTCGCACTTACCTAGCGAGTGCGCGCACCGTATCTCGGGCCGCTCTTGCAGGTATGGTGTCACGCGACCTGTATCTCCATGATGGCCACCTGTAACCTGTAAGAGGATGCTCATGAACGATATCAGGGGCACTATTTGGCGATTCGGCAATCACGTTAATACCGACGTGATCCACGCGCCGGAATATTTCAGCTTGGATCCTGAGCGGGTTCGCCAGGGTCTCTTTCATAAGTTAGATCCCACGCTCCAACCTAGGATTCGAAAAGGCGACCTATTCGTCGCGGGCTGCAATTTTGGCTGTGGATCCAGTCGTGAGACCTCGATCCGTAGCCTGCTGCTGAACAAAGTTGGGGCGATTATCGCCGTTGACTTCGCGCGGATATTCTTCCGAAACGCACAGAACAATGGTCTTCCGTGTCTAACTTTCCGCAATCCCGAAGACTTGCAACGTCTACAGACAGGTATGCCGGCAACGCTGTCCTTCACAGATGACTGTTTCTTAACGCAAGAAGGACAGATAATTTCACTTGAGCCAGTACCACGCTTTATCCGCGATATATGGAAGGCGGGAGGTCTTCTAGAATACGCCCAACTTGGAGCACATCTATGAATACGCCGACATTACGCATCCAGTCTTGGCGCGGCGTCTGGGGTGAATCCCTGCTTCGCGAGGTGCTACAACCTTTTGAGGAAATGACGGGAATTGCCACCAAGAGAGTGTTCCATGTCGGGTTACACCTACCCGAATCGCTTACTGATGCTCTCGATCACCGCCGCGAACCTCCAGTAGACGTTGTGTGGTGTAACACTCCACAGGCCTTACGCGCAGCGCGGCGCGGATGGGCAGCACCATTGTCGGATGAGATACCGTCAACCGCACTGTACGATCGGGCCCACATGAATACTAGTCATCCAGATGACCGCAATATTGCGCAGGTGTATGCGGTTCATTACGTGCTGCTTTATCAGCGGAGTTACTTCCCACTTACACCACCTTCAAGCTGGAACGTACTTTTTCAACCAAAATTCGCAGGGCGTATTGTCCTCTATCCCGGAGGAAACGGCATTTTTCCTGTAGCGCAAGTACTGGGCGGTGGCGTAACCAGTGACATCCCGCTTCGGATGGCACCGTGTTGGTCTATTGTTCAACGACTTGCGTCACAACTAGGGACATCGGACTACAGCATCGGCCTCGAGAGAAGATTGAACGACAGAGCGATCGCTCTATGTTATCGGGCATTGCCCAATGCGCTCGTATTCCAGTCTGATGGGCTTGATGTTGGCTGGGTTACCCCAGACGAAGGCATCGCAGACACGACTGATGCGCTGTGGATTCCGCGCGGACTTGACTACAAGCGCACTGCACAAGCACATAGCCTGATCGCGTTTGCACTATCGGCAGAGATCCAGTCGCGATGGTGCGCTACCTTGGGCACCTTACCCATGCACCGAGATGCAGCGATTCCGCCATTATTCGCTTTGCATCCACGGCTACCTTGCAATGCCGGTGACAATACAGGCATATTGAACGTGTCCGAAGCCACCAAGGCTATATGGGAGCCAACTTGGGCGCGCAGGTTTGATTACCTTACCATGTCAATTCCCAAACGAAAGTAAGCGTCGTTAAATCCGCACATTTTTTTACTTCTCCTAATTTGCCATAATGTTCATCGCTAAAAATTGAGGAGAAATATCAGATGGGAGTTTACCGTACAGATGATGAATGGCGAGCCATCATTGAAGCTCAGCAATGTTCTGGATTAAATCCAACTCAGTATTGTCGTCAGAATACGATTACGTTCAACACACCTGTGATAATTGGAATAACATTGATGGAGATCACCGAATAACAAAATGGGCCAAAAGTGATCTCCATCGATGTTAATAGGTGATCTTTTTCATGGTAATACGCAGCTGAGATCAGCTAAAGTCGAAAGGGTCAAAAAATAGCCTTAACGTACAATAATTTTCGATATCCAAACTGACCCCTTATTCGGAGCCATCATTTTAATCTCCATACTCTTTTTCTTTGATTTTTTGTTTTTGTTCTTCTTCATGATGATATGAGATATTGATTTCCTCATTTTCCTTTTCCCGTGTCGGAGACTCTTCTGCGAGTTGAAGATCGGGTATTTTCTCATCATCATGCAGTAGTGCCGATTCTAGTGTTATGTCTTGCTTCTCATTAATTTTTTCTATTTCTCTATCTTGCGGTAAACTTTCATGGATTTCATTTATAGGGATATTGGTATTATCGAGTTCAATCACAATCGAATGGTCTTTGGTATCTTTTTTTAAGGCTTCATCAAATTGTGATAGTGAGTAGAGGTTAACGCTGTTCTCATCATTGCCTTTGTTCAGCACAATATAGACGCCATCGGATGCACCTTTGTAAGTGGCTTCTGCGATGTCTGTTTTTCCTGTATAAACGCCAACCGGAATATGAAGATTTCCTCGTTGAATACCGTGTTCGTTAGTGACGGGTAATAATAATTCAGGTCGGTCATGATGGGAAAATCTGGCCACTTCAAGTAGTGATGGTTCTATCTTTTGTGCCAGCTTTGTGGTACCAATTTCTTTGCTGTTATCCCAAATTCTGATTTCATTTCTAGCCAGTAGGTCTTGCTGTTTATTCAGGATGTCATGCGCGGTTAATCTGTCACCGGAATTTTTTGTCAGGTTTTTCATCCAGGCATTGCCATCTGATAAATAAAGCTGAACGTGTTCTTTTGCGCGGGATAACTCCACATAGGTGTTGTCCATTGCTGCGAGGGTACGCTCGCCTTCATAGACGATGACATACGGATAAGAAGCGCCTTGTGAGGCATAGCTTGTGATGGCATAGGTGTAATCCAGATGCCTATCAGCATATTCTTTTTGTGGTTGATAGGTCACGAGCTTGCCGTTTAACTCAATATAGAGCTTATCGTCCTCAATCCGCTTTATCATTCCCCTTTCGTTATTGGCAATATTGCGGTCTTTATCGGTTGTGGTGAGGCGGATTTTTTCACCTTCTGAGACTTCAATGGTTTTGTCTTCAAAAAGTGCGACGATGGCAGGATTCACTTCAAGCGGTGACAGGTATTTCTCCTGATTATTTTCCCGATTTGCCAGGCTCACAATGCCTTCTTTTGAAACTCCTGTTATCTCAAAATAGTGTTGATTGATTTTTGCGATGTGCCCCAACTGGTTTTGCCAAAATTGGCTATCTTTTAAATCCGCTTCCTGATGGTTGATGCGTTGTAAAACAGGAATACGGGCTGATTTACCCAGCAGCGGTTGACTTTGCATCACCGCATGAATGTTTTCATTTAACTGATTTCGATCGGCATTTAACTGGGTGATAATCACCGTGTTATCACGCGCCTCTTTCGTTCTACCCACATAGTCATCAATCACCATTTTTATCATTTGATTGTCGTTTTCCTGTGGTTTACCTGATGAATTCCCCTTCATGATTGAGTTTTCTGGGATAAATGCGCCATTATTTCTTGCTACCAGGTCAGGGGAAACCTGACGAATAATATCCAATGATTTTTGTGTGTTTCCAGCAATAATTGCTTCAATGGCGGGTTTTAATTCGGGGGTTTGTCTGACGATTTCGTCCATCACCACTTTATCGGCGGCACTTCGTTGCCAGGCAAGGGCAAAAGGGGCGCCCCGCTCAAAGGCTTTTAGCTGTTTTGCATCCCCTGAGAGGACGACTCTTCCTGCGTTATCCGTGATGTTAAGCAGCAATTCTGCCAGGGTTTTATTGCCAATCATCGAGCTTTCATCAATCACAAACAGGGTATTTTTATACGATGTTTTGAGGTTGTTCTGGTGCTTTTCCATCAGGAAACTGGCAATAGTTTGGGATTTTATGCCCGCTGTCTGTAATTCATTGACGGCTTTATGGGTGGGTGCGAGGCCGACGATATTCACGTCGGGTCGATTATCGTTAAGTGCTTGTGCTACCGTTTTAAACTGGGTGGTTTTCCCGACACCGGCATAACCTTGTATCATGATCGTCTGGTCTTTTGAGGTTAAAACCAGTTCGGCGGCTTTTTGTTGACCTTGGGTTAATCCGGTAAAATGTAGTTTTTCGTTATTTTGGATTAACGGTAATTGACTGTTTTTGCCCTGTAAAATCTGCGTGAGGATTTTGACCTCATTATCAAAATCTTCTTTGCGAATAAAGCGCCCATAAAACTCGTGCGTTGTTTCATCCACGCATTTCACTTCACCTTTTTTTAGGCGTTGTTTAAAAGCGTTTATGCAATCATTAAACGTAAAATTACTGGATTTTGCTGCATCGGTAATCACATCCAGGCTATTAAAAACCATACTTGATTTTGTCCGCCGGTCAATCGTGATGTTTAGCTGTTTTTGGATATCAGGAGTGACATTATGTTTTGCGACATCGGCGGCTTTTATGAAGGATTCATTGCCTTGTTGGATATCCGAGAGCACGGTGGTGCTAATTTCACTTTGCTGTAACCGTTTTTGGATACTTTCGCTATCCAAACCAGTGATGCCGATAATATTCTTCCCGCTGCGTCTTATCTGGTTGATAGTCGAATTATTCACTTCTTTTTCGTTAAAAACCGCAATCACCGTTTGGGTTTTATTAAGACTATTTCCAAATGCTTCACAGTAGTGGTATTCCAGTTTGCTATCAGCTTTCGGGGTAAATGATGCTTTTTTACCATGTTCATCTTCCATGATGATTTTATCGGCAAATAAAAAATTGCCTTTTTTTAGTTCCGTCACTGTAAATGTTTTGCCCGCCTGGATATTTTGGCCAAATACACCGGTTGATTTCACTCTATCACCTTCTCTTAATTCCATTTCTTGTACTTTAAAAAGATGATAGTGACTATCGATTTTATTGATTGAAAGCGCAGAGGTGTTACCCGCATTATCCTGTAATAGAAGTTTATTATTTTGTTTGCTAATGCGTGTTATCTGATACTGCTGCCGTTCATTTTCTGTGGTGCGCTCAAGTATCATGCCGATGTTGTAGGTATTACGCTGATTGCGGTTAGCGGCATCTAAAAATATCGATTTTTTGGTGGTCACTACTATCTTATTTTCAGACAGCAATCCTTTTTCGATTAAAATATCACGGGTTTTGGCTGTTATCGCTTCTTTTGTTGGGTTATTTCCTGCCTGAATGATGACATCCTTATTTAAGGCATAAAGGTTAGCGAAATGATTAGCAGCAGCCTGTATTCTGCTTGCTTTGTCCTGTTCAGGTATAAAATAGAAATGTTTATCGGCATTCGATTCAAAAGCGTTAATCGGTTCGGCGCCGAGTGCGCGGGCTATTTCACTGGTCAGCCCCTTATTTTTACGGCTTGCGCTATCTAATGCAATAATCGTGTCGCCATCGGTATATGAACGCCCCAGTAACGACGCGACTTTTTTAAGGGGTAAGTGTTCAGACTGGTAAATCCCGATTAATTGCCGTTTATGGTTGTTTTTCTGGGGGTCATTTAAATAGTCATCAATGCTGATGGTTTTTACTTTCTTATTGACATGCTCCTGTAATTTATCACTGATTTTTTTATTCGGTGTGATAATCACGGTATTTAACTTATTTTCTTTGGCAAGGGCATGGATTTCGTCTATTACCTGAATCTCATAGGCAAACCCGCCTTTAAGATTAACCAGATTAAATCTGACATTGTTTTGGGTAATATTTTTGGCTAACGCGCTTTCCTGTGCTGTTGTTAATTCATGTTTACTGTACCGCAACTGATGAATTAACGTGCTGACCTCATTTTCCTGTTTAAGGTGGGTTTGGGTGGTTAACAGCGTGCTTTCTGAATTAAGTGGTACGAGATTTCCCTGTTTAATCTCCTGGTTAATTTCCTTGCGTAATGTTTCTAATACTTTCGGCTGGCAAGGGATGCGATTAATGACATGGGTTAATAATGCATCATAGGAAAATCGGGTGTTTTTATCCGATAGTACCTTAATCGATTGTGAAATGACCTCTTTAAGATTAACCTCTGGTGTTGATGGGTTGACGGTTTCTGCTTTTTTCACGTTATCCGCGGAATATCCCGTTTTGGCAAGTCTTGCTTGCCATTCTTTATGCAGTGTCTCAACATTGGTAAAGGTTTTTGCCTTACGGGTGGCTAACACGGCGGCACTCTTTTGTTTAGCGGAAGCGGTTTCGCCTACCGCCTCGACAACCTCTTTGCGCCTGGATGAAAAAGGTTCGGTTGGCACGCCTTCTATTTCCCATAAGCCATTTTTCCCTGTTGAAACAAAAGAAAATCCCTGCTTTTGCAAACTTTCCTTTAGGTGCTGGCGATAAATAGACCCAAAGGTAATCTGTAGATCGCGGATAATTTCGTTAAATCCATTGCGGTTGATTTTATCCGATGACAGTGTTTTCCAGCCTTTCTTATCTGACCAGGTAGCATTGATTAACAAGGCATGGGTATGTAAATTAGGGTCGAGATTGCGATTAGTGGTATGCATAAAAAGGGCAGCAATTGTATTGCCGGTCATTTCCGTTTGCGTGATCCCTTTTGTCATTGTGCGGGTTGAGCTTATATTTTCAATCTCTTTGAGGGCTGATGCCACCGCCTTTTTATGTGCATCAAGCACCGCAGTATTGCCTTCAACCAAGGCTAATACCGAAACACTTTTGGGCGCGGAAAAGGTTAAATCATAGCCTGGTCGATGCTGATTTTTACCCGTTTTATTAAAGCTTAACTGCGTGCCATCCGGTAATCTCCCTTCCAGCATCTGTTCAAAGGTGTTTCTATCCACCGTGTCGGTTAATCCTAATCGTTGTGCGCCTTTACCAAACCATTGTGTCCCTTCTTCACCGACAAAGTAATAGTTATCCTTTTCTTCATAATAGTTAGCACTGGCAGAAGCACCCCCACTGGTAAGATTTTTAACCGACAGCATAGGCTAAATTTCCTTTTCTGTGCTTTTTTCATGTGTTAGGTTGTTGTTTGTCTCCTGTGCTGGGTTATCCAAGTTATTCTCTTCTGCTTCTAATACTGGTTTGCCAGTTTTTGCGGTGCCATAATAATTAACCGGTTCAACATAATGAGAAGGTTCAGGGGGTGTTATTTCCATCGTCTGCGGGTTGTTGGTCTGGTTTTGATTGCTTTGATCTGATTGATTGCGCCGACCGGTTACCAGCTTATCGAGCTTATTTTCAATCCCCGATTTATTCAGTTCCTGCTCAATCTGGTTATCAAAAATGGCTGAGACGTTGCGCTCAATTTTCCCTGCGGCAATCGTTTCATACTGCCTGTGTTCCAACGTGAGTTTGACAATTGGCACATCCCCAAGAAGTGAAACAAAACACTGCAAATCATCCAGATTCTGAATATCCGAGAAGCTGACAATTTTTTCACGGGTATCTTCTTTAGAAAAGTTTACGCCATCACGGATGGTATCGACCCCATAGCTATACTGGTCACGAAATTTCAGTAAACGGGTTTCGCCGAGTTCTTTTTGTACCCACTCTGCGACACTGCCACTGGGGGCACGAAAATACAGGGTGGTATTGACCAAATCCCAGATAGCGCGCGCTTCCTGAGCGCCATAGTTCGCTTCCAGTTGCGAGAAGTTTTGAATGCCGATGAGGGTTGCCCCACCAAACTTACGCGCTTCGGAGAGGTAATCGAGAATAACGGGCAGTTTATGAAGGCTCGGTAACTCATCTAATATCGTCCAGATACGCCGTTCTCTACTCGGTGGTAAGGCTAGTACCGATTGCATGGTGATATTGAGCCAGGTGCTGATTAACGGCTTTAAGGCAGCATGCAAACGACCATCACTGGAGATAAAAATCCAGGCATCTTCATCGGCATTTCGCACCCATTCCCGAATTGAAAAAGGCGGTTTACCTTCTTTTTCCAATCCCTGACAGTAGCGCAAGGCTTTGACATAAGCACTTAACACAGTACGAATGGTCATGGCGGTTTTTTCTATACTGCCATCGACCAGATTAGCCGCATCGGTGCCCTGTACAAAATCATGCAACTCAGTCAGAGAAATCGATAATAACCGCTGTAATAATTTTTTAATCGAACGGTCAGAGTGCGCGCGCATATGCTCTGCGGTGGCGACAAACAAAAGACGAGCGGACATCAGCCAGAATGGGTCACCGCTTTTGGCATCGGGGAATAAGGGCAGCGCAAACGTTTCAAAATCAGCTCGGTCTTGACATTCGCGCCATAAATCCCAGTTCGGGCAACGTGCATCCATTGGGTTTAAGATAATGTCCTTGCCTTCCCGATAAAAAAGCGGGATAAAGTTATTGCCTTTATCATAGACAATCGCTCTTTTCCCCTGTTTTCTTACCTGCGTTAACAGGTCATTAATGACGGTGCTTTTCCCTGTTCCCACGGTGCCATGCAGTCCAATATTTTGTTGTTCGCTGTTTTCAACCAGGTGCAAATCGCCAATTTTAAGCGGTGAGAGCTTGCCTTTGGCTTTTAAAAATCGGTTAATCTCTTTTACTGACCCTGCCAGATAACGACCGCCGATAATCTCATTTTTCCGCTGCTGTGCGCCTTTTTTACCTAACCACCAGAACACTGCCACAATCAGACCCACAAAGGTAAAGGAGGCGACACCCCACGCCCAAAATGCCGCTTCTTTCAATAACACATAGCAATAAATAAAATACCGATCTAGGCGCACCTCTCGGGCGGTTTTTTCAAATTCAACCACCTGACCGGTTCTTGGGTTTAACCAGTGAAAGGTGAAAGTGCCGCCTTCACTGCTGCCAATCGCCTCCTGTAGCGGTATGACCAGTGTATCCATTGCCCAGTAAGCTAACCCGTGTATCATCTTCTCGACGGGGATTTGCAAGGCGATGGTGGCAAAAAAGACCATCACCGTGGCGATAATTACCCAGAACGCCACGATATTGGCTATCTGCATAAACATCGCCACCATGTATTTAATTACCTGACCACCCTGGGTCATGTTTCTGGCATCAAGACTCATGATTACGTTTCCTTAGCAATAGGAAGCCCAATTAGTTATCGAAAAAGCATTAAGTTAACTGTGCTTTATTTTTTGAAAAATTAAAGGATATTGGCGATGCTTTTGGCTAACTGGTTTTCCAGTTCCGGTTTTGCTTCTTCAAATTTCAGGTTGACCTTATTGGCATTGGACACAATCCGCGTCTGGTATTTATGACGGTTGGTAGTTTCGGTGCTGGTCTGCAATTGAGAACCGGAGGTTCCCTGTTTAAGACGGGCGGTATCATTTACCGTCACATTATTGTTTTTACTTAATGCACTAATCTGCAAATCGGTGATCATGGTGTAATTCACATCTTCCACCATCGCATCCGCTGCTGCGCCAATCAGCCCTGCGGCTAATCCCACGCCTAATGCGCCACCGGTAGAATCGACGTTATAAGCCATGGCACTTGCGCCCACCGCTGCGCCAAGGGCTGCGCCTTCATAACCTTGCGATAAAAAGCGTTGGGCATCTCTTAAGTCCATCTTATCGGCTTTTAACACATTGGCCTGTATCCAGTAATAGGCGGCGTTGGGGTTATTCACCACGGTATAGCCTTTGGCTTCAACTGCTTTTCGAATCAGGTTCGGTAAACCCGACATCTCTTTATCGGACGTATTTTTGATTTGTAGGTAGACGGTTTTCTGGGAAGCGGGATCTAACCAGATGGTTTCGCTCATCTGGGTTTTTACTTCAAGGTTGCGTTTTTTCACTGCCGTACTGACTGCACTACAGCCTGTTATAGCCACAGATGTCGATATTAAACTAACTAGCAATAAACGCTTAAAAGGGTGTGCCATTTTATAAAAACTCCATGTTAAAGGTGTAAGGGATTACTTGAACAGAATGCTGTTCAAGTAAAAAGGTGATAAAAATGGTTATATCTTAGGATTAACTATCACGACGGCTATAGTCATCATGATCAAACCCACTTGTCGTGCTGAAATCATTGTCATAGTGACTAGATGAATTAAGTGATGAATCATCATAAGAACTATCAAACGAATAGGAAGATAAAGATCCTCCTATATCATAACTGCCTGAACCGTACATATTTCCAGCACAATCTGAACCACATCCACTCATTGATAGCCCCGTGGCTGGATTAGTATCTAATCTATCAGAGATATCATCATCAAAAATATTACTATTTGAATGTTCACTATTGAAAGGAGGAAAGTTATGTGATGAATTAAGACTGTTATTAGGAGCACCGGATAAATGCGGAAAAGCAATAGCAGAGGTGAAGAAAAAGTTAACCAACGCAGAAATTATAATCCCGAAGTAAACTATTTCTGAAAATTCATATCCTTCGAGTAATTCTCTGGCCAAAGTGAAAAGATTGCCGATTAAAAAAGCCAAAATAACAAGGGATTTATAAGTTTTTGGGGTATTACGCCAGTTTTTTGAAAAGAAGCAACATAAAGCCCCTACATTAATGACACTCATGGCGATCATGGAGGAAGTTTGTTTGAAATAAAACAAGAATAATACTTCAAGGATCACCATCATAATAACAAATGAAAAGAATTTCATTGTGATTTACCTCCTTTCTCTTCGTACCTTTTAATATTAGCCGATTTTTCCTTATTTATCGCCTTCTCATTGGCGGTTATTTTATCCTGAGTGGGTGCCACCTGGTGTCCAAAATCGGTTTTTTCTGCCCGTATTGCTTTCGCATATTCACCGGTATTAGCCTCGGCGGATTCAAGTAGACTGACTTTATTGCTTTCACCGGTCTCAGGGTTAACAACGGTTTGTTGTTGCCGAATCTGGCCTTTATCGGCTTGCTTTTCCAATTGTACCGCACTTTGATTAAAGCCGGCTGGATTATATTGACTGGCATCATGTGGGACTTGAATGCCTTGATAATGACTGGCCACCACCGTTTGATTGGCAAAGTGATTATGGCGAATATCCTCCGCAATTCTGTCACTAAACTCGCTCACCAACGCTTCACGTTGTGCTCTAACCGCAGGTGACCCAGAATCCGTTAATACATGACTTGCCTCGGCTTCGCCCAAACGCGAATAAGCAAATTGGGTAAACTCCTGCTCTAGGCGGTGTGAAGCACTTAGGCGCTCAGTTTCCGTTAAATTGGCTTGCTCTGAGATGCGCTGTTCTTTAGTTTGGCTAGCAGTGAATCCGGCAAAGTTTTCGCTGGTATTTTGTAATGAAGTTCTCAAGTCTCTCATTAAAGAACGGGTTTCCGAATTAGAGATACGACTAATTTCATCGTCTGTCATATTCTTAATAACGGTTGCGGATTGACTCGATGCGAAATCTTTTGCCACTTGCATATCTTCGCTGGTTTTGTTGCTTTTCGATGCAGAATCTGTGTTTGTGTCTGTCCATCGATGATCATATCCGGCTTTAAGACTTGCTTTTCCTAATCCAATGCTAATGGAACCGCCAGCATCAACAATATCCGCACTATCCGTTGAAGTTCTATTTTCTCTCGCTGTACTGTTATTTGAAGACATGGCTTCTTTTACGTATTGGGATTGTCGTTGAACATCTTCAACCGCTTGGCGTTGTTCACTGGATAATTTACTATCTTGCGATCCCTGCTTGCTAAACTGATTACTTAGCGCAGTTGAAATATTGTAGGTATCATTAATGGCACTTTTTAAGCCCTGATGGTAACTTTCACTTTCTTGGTGTTGACTGCTTAAGGCTTTGCTAAAGCTGGTGTCGAGCATGGAACTGGTGTCTAAGCTAAACGGCAGTTTTGAGATGGCTGGTGTGGTATCGACAATATGCTGACCACTTTGGGTGGTGCTAATCATCGCTCCGTTATCGATTTGCTGGCTGGAGAGTCCCGCTTTGTAACTACGGTTTAAATCGGTTTTAAAGCCGTTAATGTTTTCCACCTGCATATTAGCCATGTTGTAATTGCCACTGGCCACCGCTGACGCATCCGCGGTCGTTGCCCCTGCCAGAGCGTTCCCCAGATAGGAGCCGGCACTGGCAATCTGTTGCCCCAGTGAGGTGAAGAGTTTAAAACTCAAAAACGGAATCGACATCATCATCCAGCCCGCAATCCCTGCGGTAGTGCTCCCTGTCTGGGTCAGTCTGTCCAGATTCGAGAAGGTGACATTTTCCCCACTAAAGGTCGTGGCCATCATAAAATTATAAATGTGATTAAATATGGCAAACATCACCGGCCATAACATCAGACTGCCCATGATGTTCAGATAATTAATTATCACCTTGTACGTTATTTCTCTCACAAAAAGCGCTAATGCCATAATGGGAAATAAGGAAATACACAACAGCATCAACACCGTATTGAGTTGCGGTAACATTTCACTGGCCAGATGATAACTGGCCTGATGGGACAAACGCATTTTTGCCAGCGACTGTTCGGTGGTAATGAGATTTAACCCCGCAGGGTCATTCATGGCCGCGGCATAGGCATTAAAACCTTTTCTTAAGCCCGCTATCATGATGTTCTGTTTTAAAATATCCGCGGCAGACTGGCTGGCTTTC
This sequence comes from Arsenophonus sp. PmNCSU2021_1, assembly GCF_036919435.1. Taxonomy (NCBI): domain Bacteria; kingdom Pseudomonadati; phylum Pseudomonadota; class Gammaproteobacteria; order Enterobacterales; family Morganellaceae; genus Arsenophonus; species Arsenophonus sp. PmNCSU2021_1. The sequence continues at coordinate 88,111 of NZ_JAZHPL010000010.1, forward strand.
ATGAAGTAGTTATAGCTCCCTTCCAGCATATGCGGTAACACCATCGAGGCATCGTGCCGGCCTGGAAACAGTTTACGCGCATAAAACATCAGCGTACTGCCGGTTCCGGTGGTATCCAGATTAAGTAGCGTTTTGAGTTTGACGGTAGCTTGCTGGCAGGTCATAAACTGACGGCTTACGCCTTCTTTTTTTTCAGATTCCCATCCCTGATAATAAATCCCTCTTAAGGGACTGGGTTTTGAAAAAATCAGACTGTAGATATCACGGGTATTGAGTAGCTGGCTTAAGCTGTATTTGTGGTTTAGCTGGATATCAGGAATAACACAGTTTTTGACGTATTCACTGAAATTGGCGTTAATTTCAGGGCTATGGCTGTGAAAACTTAATGATTCCTGCATCAGTTTTTGGCCAAACATCAAGCCGGTTTTGCTGTAGGCGACACTGTCGGGTAGGTGGAAAAAATCATCATAGAAGGTTGCCACGGAATGCCCGATACCGGTCAGTAGCCAAAGTGGGGTGGCCAGTCCCACTGGCACATTATCCACCCGATTGATTTTATCTGGTCTCGTCAGGTCGTTGACTACCACCGTGACTTTCGGTGTAAGCAATAATGCCGTCACACAAACGAAGGTGAATCCCCAGGCAAAAAGCCCTTTTAAGTCATGGGTTTTAACGTACGTCATCACGCAGGTTAAAATACCGAGCGTTTCCGCTAGATAAAGTAGCCCACCCCAGGTGCGATGATTGACCATGGCTGCCACCGCATTCAAGGTTTGGGTCACCATATCGCCGCCACTGATAAACCAGGTATCCAGTACCATCTTACCCTCCAAACTGATAGTTGCTCATCAATCGGGAAGACAAACCCGATGAGAGTTGCTGGCGCAAATAGTGCAAATTGCGCTCAAGCTCCAGCAGATGATTTTGATTAATACGCATTTTGGTTAAGCGTTGTGCCATTTTCTCGCGCACGGTTTTAAGGCTATTTTGAAACTGTTTGTTTTCTTCTTCGGTATTAAGACTCCCTGCCCCTGCTACTTCCACCAAATCAATCAGGCCGTCGATATAGCTCACCACCATGTCGCTGGCGATGTATTCGGAAAGCGACGTCACCATCGACTCATCGAGGCTTAATGAGGCACTGTCAATCACGTAGCGCAGGATTTGCACGCGGGTGCTGCCAATCAAGGCACGCTCTTTGTCCGTTAGCGCCGCATCGGTGGTGGATTTTTTAAACAGGCTTGACAACAACGTTTGGATTTGTGCTATCATGCCATGGCTGGCGGTGACTGTGATTTTGCTCTTCGTTGGCTTTAGGCATTGCGTGACATCGTCACAACGATAAACCTCCGTTGTGCCACCTTTTAAAATTGCGTCCATTACACTGTCACTTGCGCCTAGCCCTGGTAAAATCGACAATTCTCCTTGATTGCCATAAATCACGGTGCCGACCAGCGTCATCATTAACTCCTTTAATTCCCTGTCTGAACTTATAAATTGATTAATCTTTTCAAACGCGCTCCAGGTTAAGTTGCGATTGCGCGGTATCCGCTTTTTTTCTTCCTCATTGGCGTGCTGGTTAAAGACTTTATTGCTTTCATCACCCACACCACAGCCCTGACGGGAGGCTGCCCAATCCGCAAAAACACTGTGACTACCCGCGATATCCTGACAAATATGTTGGGTGGCCGCTTGTGTTTTTGGCCACAATCCACCGACAATACCCTGGGCGGCCTGACAGGTCGAAATATTCATATTGTTAATATCGGCGGCCATCTTTTGCAGATAATCTTTAACCGCTTTCACTTGCGGCAGTGCAGTTTCTAACGCCAGGTCAAACGCGTAACCGGCGGCATTACTTAAAATCTGTTTGGCCATCACTTTTATCTGGTCGGAGTTAATAAAACTAAATGACCCTAGATAGGCATCAATGCCGCCACAACCGGATTTCATTTCGGGTAAGGTGACTGAGATAAGCTGGATTTGCCTGACGGGATTACGCAAAAAAAGCGACCCACCGGTGAGATAACCTGCGGCCTGCCCCTGCCAAGCCGCCGCTTGGGTGACATTCCCGCCACTGCCACTATCGAGTTGCTGGAAGAACTTGTTTAAATCTTCATTAATACCGGACTGAGCGGATGCACAAAACAGCATCAGGGCGATTAATGGATTGCGGTTTTTCATTACAACACCCCCAGTTTTTCGGCAAGCAGAAAAGATTGTTCAAGTCGGTTAACGAAGGCCGTAGCGCTCAGCATGCCTTGAGAAACCGGAATGGCGACTAAGGTTTGGGTATTGACGATAAAATTCGTTGGGGTCACCTGCGGTAATTCAGGGAAGAACTCCCCAATGACTTCAGGCGTTACCGGTAATACGTTGGTAAAGGTACTATCACCCTGCCCGTCAAAACTGTAGACAAAAACTGGAATACCCCGTTGCTGTGCGGTGGCATTCAGGATGGGATTAAACTGCTGACAATACTGACAATCGGATTTCATGAAATGCACGATTTGCCAATCGGTAATGTTCAGTGTCTGTCCGGTCGATAAGCGAAAGGTATTATGCTTCGCTTTTAGCGCTATTCGCTGTTGCATTATGTTATTCCCTACCGCCGTCTTGTGTTTTTCGAGTGCTGCGATTTCATCAATCGCGCCCGCGTTAGCGGGAATGACGAAAAGCAGCGCTAAAAAAGCAAATAGTATTTTCATCGTTAATCCCTCGGCGCAAAATCAGTGACACGGTTTAACAGGCGTTTGGCTAAATCATCCTGACTGATAAAGCCATAAGCCAGTGGATGGTAGCTGCCGGTTGTTGGGTCTACCAAAAAGAGCGCAGGGAAATAGCGAATTTGCATTTTTGCCGCTTGTCCTCGGTCTTTCTGGCTGTTAGGTAATTCTGGGTTGATGATGCCATCGACACTGATTGGCATCACTGCCATCTGGTATTGCTGGGCAAATTCCCTTACCACCTGGGCTAATTTATTATCCAGTGGCACCTTGCCACGATAAAAGAAAAAGACCCCGTAGCGTTCATTGACGGCTTTAATGGCAGTGGCCTGGGCTTTACGCTCGTTCGCGTAAGACAAGGTTGCGGTGGCGTTATAATGGGAATGCCGGTTGTTGTAATCGAGTTCGGGTTTGAGGAGTAGCACCTTCTGCCAGGTGGCTGAGAATTGACTGGCGTTATCCGACCAGTAGTTCTGAAACGCTATCCAGCGTGCCACTTTCTCCGGCGATTTAGGGTCGAGCACCGCAGCAGTGCGTAATTCATCGCCCAGGGCTTTGATTTTTTGCATGGTTTCCACCGCTGAGGGCGGTTTTTGCGGTGATGGCTGCGCTTCCTGTTGCGGTGCCGGTTCGTTATACCAATGCCAACCGACCGCAGGGGAATAGTGATAACCGTCGTCCGGCTTTGCGGTCACCATCGCAGATAACAGCAAGCCACTGAACAAAAGGTGCTTCATGGTTGTCGACCCTGTAATTCGTTTTTAATCTGCTGGCTGATTTTCTCAGTGAGCTTCTGGCTATCCGGTAGCGTTGTTTTGCTATTAAGTTCGTCATAAAACTCAGTGAAATCGAGCGTATCAAATCTCACCCGTTGCAACTCGTCAATGGTCATCCCACGACAGTCGGGATGTTTAGCACTGCCAAACCCCACACCTAATTGACCACCCCGACCTTGTGCTTGCACAATCTGCGCGAGCTTACTGTCAAACACGCAATAGCTGTGTTTTTTTCGCAAGCACACCCCTAACACGTCTTCAGCGCAAAACTCCCCAACATCAACCACCAATCCTTTTTCTTTGGCGTTGCCAATCGCTTTTTCTTCACCGTCACAACTGGCCAGACCAATATCATGTCCCCAACCGCCGCTTTTACAGCAATTGCTAAAACCAATCGCCGTTTTACGGCACGCCATCGGTTTGCCGGTAAATGCCCTGATATTTTTGCCATCTCCACTGATGTCTTTACCGGCTTTAGCAAGTGCGGCCAATTGCGATACCGCTTCGCCAAAGTCATTATTTTTACCGGATGCAATGGCGGCACATTTGCCGTCTGAGCAGTAGAATTTACCGCCACAGAGAAAACCTTCCCCTTGTGTGGTTTGCTGGCACTGGAATTTCACTGATTCCTTGACGCATAGATTGCCGATTTTCTGCAAACACTGTCGTGTCCCTTCGCTGCAATTGGGGTCTTTTTCCCAACGACCACAGGTATTATCATCGTTTTCAGCGACCACCCACTCCTCGGATTGCTGCCAGCAAGGGAGTGTGACAGGATAACGTTTGCCGTCTTTAACGACATAACGGGTTTCTCCTTTTTGACTGCACCAGGCTTTGGCTTTGACGGCATTCGCTTTATCCACGGGGCAGTTCGCTGTCCAAACGACTTTGGGATGCCAGATTGTTTCATTGACTTTTACGGTAAAGTGCAACGTTAATTTGGCGGGGCTATTAAAGCGATATCTTTTGGCGCTGTCTCGATCGTTGTGTGAGAATCGGATGGGTCGACTTTGACTGAATGTTCGGTCAGTTATATTCAGTTCTCCACTCAGCGTCTGCCTTGAACCAATCCAATAAAAGAAATCACCGCCAAGCCCTGAAACTTCTACACCGCCATAGCAACGATGGCAACCTGGGTGAGTATAAGTCACTTTTTCTATCGTCCCCTCAATATCCGGCGTGATAACCACCACAATCCGACTCCCCTCCTTATGGAACGGTAAGTTTTGCAATTGATAAACACGTGTGACGGTTCTGGTTTGGGTTTCACTTGTCCATTCAACGCTGGCCGTATTGGTACAGGTACTGACTATCGTTTTTCCCCGTTCACAAATATGCGCTTTAAAGCTTGACTGGCTAATGCTTTTTTTGCTGCACTGCTCAGCACTACCTGCGGTAATCCCTTCGGCATTTTCCTGTATCGTCTGGCTGTTTTTCACCATATCCGATTGCCAGTCGATTTTATCCTTGGGATTGTTGATATAAGTTTCACGGGCGAGCTTGCCTAGCTCACTGTCATTAAGGGACTGATTGGCGGCATTGCCTATTTTAAAGGTTTGTTGATAGAAATCCGCCTCATTCGGGTTAGCGGTAAAATTAGGTAGTTCTTTTTGTGGCTGAAAATCCTTAAGCGCAGATTGCGCTTGTGTTTGCGTTTCCTCGGCTAACGCATAGCCCTCTTTCGCCGAATTATCCATGTCGTTGGCAAAGGCCGTTATCGCAAACATAAAGAGTGGCACGGTCAGTATTTTATTCAACACGGCACGCTCCATGACGAGTAATTTGCGTCAATCCTTCATCCAGCGCTAATGACCCATACACGACATCAAACGTGTTGCCACAACGTTTAACCAGCGCAGGAACCTGAGTAATGCCATAGTAGTCAAAGCGCAGCGGATCAATCTGGATGCCGGCTACCTGATATTTTTGTATCAGATTAAGTAAGTAGCGGGCGGTTTTTTCCATACTGTTGTCAATCAAGCCGTTGAAGTAGACGGGTATTTGCTTTATTTGCGCCGATTTTAATAAAGGCACTAACGTTTTTTCAGGAATGCTGGATGATAAAAAATAGGCGGTTTCTTGCTTTACCCCTTCTAACGGCATGCCTTCCTCTGCCATTGTAGTGGCTGATATCAATAAAATTAACAGGGAGCGTAATGTGAGTTTTCGCATCGTTATCCTCCTAAAGCACCACACAGTTGCGTTTTTTCCATACCAGATAGCCGTAGTTCTTTTTAGTGTTCGGCATTTCTTTACCGGTTTGCCAACGAATGACACTGCGACCGGTGGGATGACACTGATTAGCATCCGGCACGGGGTTAACCATCTGATAACGGTAACGGCTTTTAGGCATAATCACGGTCGGGTATTCCTGACACACCGCCTTGTTCTCACCAATCGTGTCCCAAATCATGCCCTGGCGGTGTAATTTAAAATTCATCCGCTCAGTGAGTAATAACGCACTATTAATGCCACTGCTTTCGGAATAAACCGCCCCCGTAAACGGATACATCGAGCCGTGTGAACCCGCGCACCAAAAGAGCACATCGAGTGGCAAGCGGGCTTCGCTGGCAATCGCATCGGCAGCACAAGCTAACTGAGCAATACTGTTGCCAAACAGCATTGCCTCTGGATTGGTAAAGAGTGCCAGATTGTCATCCATCCACATCGGGTCAAGCTCAGAGAGATAGCCAATGTCATATTCCCCACCTTGCATGCAGCCAATGGTGGTTAAGATATTAAGCCAGATAATCAGCGGATATTTGTACCAGTGCACGTGATACATGCCGCCTGGATTTTCATTCGCGCCTTTGGTGCCTTTTCCCATGCCAATTTGTCCTATCGGAATGGTGAAACCGCCCATATTCACCATGCACATTGGCACGCGGGTGACATCAGTCATGGCAAACGGCTCCCAAAACCCAATCGCAAGGCCAATGCGCTGAAATAACGGCGGGGGCGCAGGACATAGCTGAATCGGTGAGGAGGGATTGCGCGTATCCGGCAGGCTACTGCTATTTAAACTGATATCACCAAGGCTGATTGGAAACAGACAGCGCCAGCAGATATCGGTAATGGGATTAACCCAACGACCCTCACACAATGACGCTTTTGCCGACAGCATCGGCGTTAGTAGCAAAAAAGCGAGCAATACGTGCAAGCGTCGCGTTTTCATTATGCACCTCGCTTCGCTTTTTGGACGGCGGCTAATACCGTTTTTTCATCGACCACACCGGTTAACATCGTGGTGGTGTTCACGTCTGGATTGTTGGTGGCAGTCACAATGAACGCAGGTGTGGTTTTTATATTTAACTCTTCCAGGAAGTCTTTGGTTTGCCTGGCTATCTTGTCGCTCGTGACATCCCATCCCAAAAGTTCCTCTTTCGTGCCCGCAAACGCAATCCCTACGCCAAACATGGCTTCTTTTACCGATTGTCCTTGCCCCTTAAATAACTGGCTAAAATAGTGCATAAAGGCCTTCTCTCCCTGCAATATCCAGACCTTTTTTTCAGCCTGCGCCGCTAATTGGGCGTTCGGTGATTCACCTTGCGTATTTCGAAATATCACGCGAATGTCTGGGTGATTTTTTGCCAGCGTTAACAACCGCGGTGCCATTTTTTTACACTCGGCACACGCATAATCGTAAACCGCGACAAGCGTGACGCTGCCTTTTGCATTAATGACCGGATGCATGCCCCCAAAATTTGTGCTGAGATTTTCAATGGCGCTTTTTTGGATTTCTTCGGCGCTCAGCACTTTACAATCTGCTAATTCAATAATAATCTCGCCATCGGTATGTTTTGGCGTACAGCGTTTTGTTTCGGCTAAGACCGCAGCCGGCAACAATAATGCGCTCATTAATAAACCCACTGTGATACGACTTTTCATAAAATCTCCTGTTTTTGTATTCTGATTTCGGTGCCTTTTCTTAAGCTCATCAGCGGATTGAATAATTCATCACCCATGTCGGCATCCGTTTTTGTTTCATCAAAAACGTAAACTTCCTCGTCAGGCGAAAATTCAGGCGCGCTTTGATAACTAAATTCAATCACAACATCAAAATCTTCAATTTCTTCAACATACAAGAGTTGAATACTTATATTGTGAATCCCAAAAGCAATCAGGCCGCTTATCTGCTCCCCAATTTCTTCACCAATGCTTGAGCTGTGAAGATAAAGATGAATGCGGTCATTGCCCGTTTTTTGCGGATTAAAATCTAACTCCTCAAATCTGTTCATTTCACAGCCACCTCAGTTATCCGTAGTAAGGGTTGATTTGGAATTTCATCCACTACGCAGGGTAATTTCTCAATACCAAACCGGTTAACCAAAACGCCACCCTGGTCAAAGTAGATACGCTGATTTAAGGTCTGCGCCGTGGTTTTTATATTTCCGTTCACCAAAATGATTTTGTTAATAGCGGTCGTCGGTTTTTGTGCGGCGACCCAGGCAATCTGTTTTTCATCATCACCATCAATGAAATAGAGCGTTTCATTAAAAGGGGTGATATCAAAGGGATTGACCTTCTGCCCTTTGCGCGCAAACACCGTGCCATTGTGGTCACGAATATCTTTAGTGACGGTGAAGCTCGGATCAAACGTCCGTGTGGTATTTTTCACCGCTTTGGTGAGTCCCTGAACCGGCTCCGGCCGCTCAGCATTTCTTGTTACCCGTTCCCGCCATTCCTGGTGAATTTTTTCCTCATTGCCTAAAAAAGCACTTTCCACCTGTCCTTCAATCACCGTCAGCAGGTTTTGTTCGGCTATCTCCCACACATCGCCAAACGTGCCGATTTCAGTCGCTAGACTTCCCGCACTAAAGCTCATCAAAATACCGACCCAAGGCAGCCACTTATTCATGGTTTTTCATCGCCTCAGCAATTTGTTGCTGGATATCAGCCGTTTTATCCACTGCCCCTGCCATCACAGCCCCGCTCACCAATATTAACGTGTTACCTTTGGCTTCTTTTTCTAAAACAGCCTTCAGAGTGGTGTTGTATTTCGCAATGAGTTGGTCTTTTTGCGCCTCCATTAAGTCAAGTTTGCTAACCTGTACCAAAAAGCGATCAGTGGTCTTCTTCATATCAAAAGTGACAATGTTAGTCGGTGAAAAAAACCAGTGTTGTACGGAAATAATCAACAGAGCACTTAATAAGCTCCCCGTGATAAAATTGATGATGGCGGTTTTTTTCATGCGTTAAGCCTTTTTGACAGGCTTTTTCAGCACAGGCAGGTTAGTCATCACGCCTAATAGGGCAAATAAACCTGAAGACACTAATGCCGCTTGCCCTAAAGAAAGAAAAAATATCAGCGGTGAGGGCAGATTGGCGTTAACGGCGAACAGCTGAATTTGACTGACATCCAGTCCGAGATTGCGAGCAGTGAATCCCACCATCAGCAAAATTATCGCTGACCCATACAGCATGTTAACCATCCATTTAAAATCGGGGTTTGTCTTTAACCAGACTTTCATCCAGTGAGGTTGGGTTATTTTTTGGCTGAAATGCTCAACGATTGCTAAACCCAAGCAAAAAATCCCTAAAATCCAGAGTGCCTGAGTCAGTGCCCACATAAAAGCGACATGCTGAAGGTCGGGATTCTGTTTTGTTAGTTGAATGACCGCTTTTGGCGATATACTCCCTGCGCCTACCCCAACGGTATAAAAACAAGACACCAACAGCATGAAAAACGAAGCGAAACCAGAGTTGATCGCTTTACTTATTGCATGCGTTTTCGTTAATCCTGTGAGTAATGAGATTATTCTTTTCATTTTAGGGTTCTCCAAAAAAGTTAATCGGTTAAGCTGATGACAGCTGCTTCCTAAAGCCCTATCCCATGGCATGAGTGAGGAATACTTTCAAGAATATTTAATAAACACATAACACTTCCTACACTCAGCGTTAGCACTAACGCAATATCAAGCACAACTCGCCTTTTCCCTGTTTCATCCAATCGAATAACACTAAAAAACAATGCGGCAATCATCAGAAACGTAATTATCAAGATATCCAATCCCCCTCCTCCCCTCTCACGGTTTAACCTGTTTCAATTTCGCCAGTAACGCAGGGTCTTTCCGTTGCGCCATTTCAAAAATAATGTCATTGATGTTAGCGCCTTCCTTTAGGCGTTTTTCCCGATAGGTGAAGTCGTCACCGCGGGAGGAAAACAGTTCATTACTTAACGGGTCGAGCATTAATCGATGAAAGCTGCTATAACCGCCCACACTTAAATGCACGGCGCTAAATCCGGCGCGGCTGGCAGGGGGGAACTTTTGAATTAATGCCCACTCCATCTCGTTAAACGTCGCAGGTTCTTCTTTTTGAAAGGTGGTAAAGGCTTTTACGTCTTGCATCATGGTGAATTTAAAACTGCTATTGTCATAACACGCCAGTGACGCGGTACTCAGGTTTTTATCACGGATACCCTGGGTCAAGGTACCAAATGAACCATTATGTTTACGGGCGGTACGGTAACCTTCCTCGATAAAAGCCCTGACTTTGGGGCTTTCGGCATCCAGCAGCTTCCAGCCTTCATCTATGATGTTCATCTTGCGTAAGCTACGCGGCGTGTTGTACATCAGGTTCTCTGACCACAACATCAGCGTAAACAACACCGCCATAAGTAAATCCCGATTGGCTTTTAAGCCACCGAGTTCGGTGACCACAAAGCGCATATCCGGCTTTAAGGTCGGCTCACTGCTGTTAAAGTATTTGCCGTATATTCCTTTGGTAGTATATTTATTCAGCAATACCAGAATTTCATCAATGCGACCGGTGATACGGCTGGCTTCTTGGATTTTCCCGCGATGTTTTTTTAGATAATTAACGACATCATCGATACGCATATCCTGTTTTTTGTTCGGCCAGGATTCGGTGATAGCTTCCAGTATCAGTGATTCATGCACTTCATCCATCAACCCATTGGGACTGGCCAGAATGCACAACTGGTCACGAATGCGCTCAGCGCTCAAGGTGATATCGGTGATATTGGCAAACGGATTAAAGCGCAAGGTTTCCCCGTTAATGTAGGTGCCACCCACACTCTGGCAAAAGGCTTTGTAACTATCCCCGATATCAAAGATGGACAGATACCCGCCACTATCTAACACCTGCCTGGCAATCGTCTGTGCCAGCACCGATTTCCCTGCGCCGGCGGTACCCGACGCAAACCAGTTAAAGTTAGTATTCGGCAAGCTGCCATCAAAAATATCCAGAAACGCCAGTTGATGGCGGTAACTCGGGAAGACTATCCCTGCCTGACTGAGTTTGTTATCGGCGATAATCGGCATGAGATTGACCGCCTGAAAAGATTCTGCACGCTGAATGGCACCGGTTTTTAAGAAGTCCTTCCAGAGCTTCGGATTATCCCCCACCGCAAAGGGAAGATGCCCCAGGAAGTTACGCATCTGCATTAAATCAGCTCTCACCATATTAAGCCCCTGCATCGAAAACGCTTTTTTGGTGCGCTCCGCTTCTTTGGCGGCTTCCTCTTCATCATCACGACAAAAGAGCGTGACGCCGAGATAATAACCGGATAGTGACGTCGCGGTGGACAGTAATCCTTCGCGCAAACTCTTCCATTCCGCGTGCTGGCGTTTGGTTGACGGGATATATTTGGCATAAGACGAGGAGACTTTCCGCTCCAAATCCAGGAAATTCTTATTGGCTTCCCCCTGACTACGCGACTGGTCTTCGGTTTGAATAATAAAACTCATCACAAACGGGCAACGGATACCGTTTTGCGGATTAAGCAGATTGGAAATAATATTGCCGTTTTGCCAGAGGTAGTGCTCTCTCGGATTGCTGTCGAGATTAAAATGAATGGCACGGGTGGAAAACGGGTTATCTTCTTCATTGCGCCCCGTGATTTCCACATACCCAGGCTTAAACCAGTAGCAGGTGTTGTTGTGCACAATCTGCTGATTAATGTCTTTGTCTTCTATCCACTCTGATGAGTATGGTTTTAATCTTTCCGTATCCAAATTAACCATTTCCCGCATCATCTGCAAAAATCGGGTGATTGACGTATTGTCAGCATGGATATCGGACGCATTGAGCGCACTTAACAGATTACGCCGGATTTCACGCACTTTAATGATTTCACTTTCCGTTACCCGCTTGCACGGCTGGCAGAACGCAAAAAACAGATGATAATCTCTAATAGTGAGTGGCAGATTTTGCGGATTGGCAAACTGATTGCGAGCGGCATCAAGATAAAACCCTTGCGTAATCTGATTGCATTCATCGGCACGATTGCCTTGCCAGCTAAAATCCCGCAATCCGGTGGTTAATTTCTCATGCACTGTTTGACTGGACAGTAAAATCACCTGCAGCGGAATATCACGCGGTAAATTGTTCTTAACCAGTTCTTCTAATGATTCGACCAGCTTTTCATTTGCACCGATTAAGGGTTGCGCTTCCAGTAAAAATCCCAGTGAGTGCTGGTTAATGAAAAGTTGATGGTCGGCTTCATAATCCCGATAGGGTAATAAGTCGCGTAAATGCGGATAATCCATCGACTCGAGCTTTTTCATCGTTTCACGGGTGGTGTCTTTTTCCATTAAAGCATTACCCACCAGTTCAATGATTTTCAGCGGATTGACATGTTTTAGCATCACACCTTCTCCACATTTGCCCAACTGGACGGAGTGGTCACGAAATAAACCACTTCGCCGGCATGAACGACTTCATCCGGTGACACGTAAGGAGCAATCCAGGCGCGCGTAATGCGCTCCACTTGCCGAGACGGCGCGCTGATTTCAGTCAGACAAGGGCTTGCGGGACACGCAAAACTGGACTGTGCGGTGACGTTATTCGTTAACCAGCGTGAAGACAGATTTTTAGCCGGTAACGGTAATGGGTTGTTTCTATTCTGCGGTCGCTCGGTTAACACCGTCACCGCGGGTTGCAAATTGTTTAACTGAATTAACCGGTAAGCGGATAGATTCAACCCTGTAGCGGACTTGACGACCCCCCCTTTATGTTGGGCAGTCGAGTGGCTGGCGGTATCGGTCATCGCATCCGCTTCACTCATCCAGTAACCGGAATCTTTGGCGGGTTTGCCAAATTCAAACTCACTATTCATGCCAGCGCAGCCTGAGAGCAAAATAACGCTACTGATAAGCCATATGCGATAACTCAGCATGATGTTGCCCCCTTTCTGTTAGATTTTTTCCGAAAAATCGCGATTGCCAACCTCAAAAAACAAAGTATTAAGGTGGTAGCCAATGACAGACGAAAAACGGGGGTGAGCAGCTCGACAGCGTTATCAAACGTTAAGTACATCGCATCCGGTTCAAACGGATAACTTATTGACAAATTGCCGCTTAATGCAAAAGCAAGCGTAAACCAGACAAACGTCAAGGGGAAATAAAGACTGACATGCATTATCAGTTGCAAACCATGCAGGGCGGTTCTTTTAACGATTGACGTATTTTGCTTAACAGGTAAAATCGCGCTGCTTTTTGTGCTCACCCCATTAAGGGATGGATGTCTAATGATGGCTCTCTGCGCTAACGTATTCATGGATTTATTCCTCTTTGACTGGTTTCATCCTGGTTAATTTCGACGGAAAAGACGGATGACAAGCCGTAAAGCGCAAAGTATCAGCGTGATACAAAGTGACAGGCGAAAAACCGGTTCAAGCAGTTGCCAACCTTCATCCATAGCCTGACTAACATCGCTAAATTTAAAGCCCTCATCCGTTGATAAAGACCCAACATAAAAGAACGCCATCGTTAACCAGAAAAAGATAACCGGTAAGTAAAAAAAGCCGTTTTTAACCTGTTGTAATGTGTGTTCAACGCCATGATTAATGGCGACGATGATTTTTATGGCTAACGTATTCATGGCTTCACGCCTCCGTTATTTGAAGGTGGTTTTGTTGGTGTGACAAAATCGGATAAATCCATTGAGGCCGCACTGCCTAACTGATTAAGTAGCTCCGGCGGGAGGTTGGTTTTTACGCTGTTGCTGACGTTTTTCGCCAGTTGGGTGGGTGATTCACTGGCCTTCTTCGCTGCCAAGTCTTCAATAAACTCCGCCTTAAAGCCTTTTTGGAAAACCACTTCGACGCGATTAGCAGCACCTATCGGGATAACCGGATGATATTGCTCAGCGCGTTCAATGTAGTAATCCGCCAGTTTATTGGCTGCCGTTGATGCCCCACTTCCTAGCGCTTGTCTGGCGACTTCCTGGGTGGTGGCCTGATGGGCTGCGCCCATGCCGACGGTGGTGCTACCAATTTGCGAGAAGGCGTTACCCAAACCGCCTAACGCACCCGCACCAAAGGCCAGTCCGAGCATGGCACCATTTCGCATCACCGGTATCCCTTTAATGCCGTTTTTGCCATAAAACCCGACATGCCCTTCAACCACCTGGTCAATATGTTTATTGTTAATGACACACGACAGGCGCTCAAGTCTCACTTCTGCCCGTTCGCTGGATATCTCACCCCAGGCCGACGCGGTGACAAAGCAGTGGGTTAACTTGTCGAGCTTTTGATTGCCAGGCAAATGGGCAAGACCGGTTAATTTAAACTGCATGGCGACTTTTTTTGTTTCGCCTTTTACAGACGCATTGGCATCCGCTCCTTCCAGTACAATGGCGGTTGAAAACGTTCCTGACGGGACATAAAAGCCCGATGAAGCATTGTTTTCTTTTTTCGGATAGGTAAAACGGGTGCTTTCAAGTTGGCCTTTGGGCGACTGGATAACAATTTTAGGCGGATGGCTCACCTGACTTACCCCTGGTGTTGGACTGCTTTCCATTGCTTTTTTGTTATGCTGGATTTCAACCTGAAGTTGACCCACATTGGCCTTTAACTGGCTATTTTCGTTTTTAACCGCATCAAAATCACGCTTGATACCCTGAATTTCTTTTAGCAACACGTCCATTGTCTGCCGGTTCGCTTTTTCGCTTAGCTGGGCATCGGTGACCACATTGCCTTGCACCTTGTTATCAAAGGTATTGGTGATGGCGCCTGTTAAATCCGGCTCCTGAGTGGTGGTATTACCTGATTGCACAGTGCTGTCAGTGGCGGTTAGTTCAACCCCTGAGGCTTGTCTGTTTATCCACCAAAGTAGCGTGAAAACCGCCACCACAGCGAGGCCAATGGCACTAAATACCACCTTTTGATTTTTTCGGATAAAATGATTGATATTCATTCCGGTTTCTCCTTAATCAGAAGAAACAGCGTGACCTGCTCATGGGGTCGTAAGGTGTTAACGGTCGGATTAAACGCAATGGCCATCGTTTGCGGAACCCAAAAAACTCGCTCATTTAATTGAATAGGTTGTGAGGTTTTGTTCTCAATATTAACCCGTAGTAACCGAACGTGTTTACCCTGAAAGCTCACACTGTCCCGAAAACGAAAGTTGGCTAATACCGACGCTGACCAGCTGACGTTTACACGACCATTTTTAACAAAACCGGTGGGAATATTGTCGTTCATCGCCGCCGTGAAGGTACGGGTAATAAACTGACTGTAAGAATCGCTGGTCTTTTCCCACTCTTGCGCCACCGCATCGGCTTTTGCTTCGGCATTTATCACACTGACATTAATACCTTGGGATTTTTTGACCGGTATGGCATTGACGGTAAAACCAAACCCTTTTTCGGTTTCAATGTAGAGCGAAAACGGCGCGGTTTCCTCGGTGGTAAAAATCAATGCCCCACTGTCAGTGGTTTTTTTATCGGCGAGCTTGCCGGCGGCGCTATTGGCTTCAACAATCCGGTCGTTCATCACCGCAATCACATTCGGTTCACGATTACTCACCGTCAGTCGCACGGCGCTATTGGGGGTAACGGTCAGGGTTTCTGCCCAAACCGAAGCAGAAAGCAACATGAGACTTAAGAAAACCGTCGTTTTCATACCGATAACTCCACAAAATCCGTTAGTTTCAATGCCCCGTCACGCGTCTCAAGTCGCAAGCGATAGTGCTTGTCGACCGGCTCCACCGCTTTAATGCCGTAGAAGAAATGCAATTCGCCGGTAATATCCACCACACCACTATCAGGATTCACTTTGACTTCCTTCAGATAAAAGGTAGAGCTGGCTTCATTAATGTTCATCCGTTGGCGCTCTTCGGCTAACACTTCTATTAATTTTTCGCGTAAATGGGCATCACTGTAAGCCAGCAATAAATCATGGCTGTCTTTGATGGTTTGCGCGGAGACGTTCAAACGCAGATTAAGCAGACTTAAGGCCATCAGCCGAAGATAACGCGCATCACCGCGCGTGCCGTAAAAACTAAAACCTTCGTGGTCAACCATAGGGGTCACAATCGTGTGATGATTGTTAATAAGCTGAGAAGTCAATTCCCTGTTCTGCATCAGCAATCGGTAACAAATTCCCAGACTGAGCACCGTTATCACCACACAGGTCACGACCCCGATGGCCAGTTGTCTTTGTGATGATTTTCGCAGTTGATAATCCATGCACGCTCCTCACGCTATCCAGTACCGTTTAAAACTCTCGGGTAAAACAGTGATAAAAAAACGCATAATGGAAGTCGGTAAACACCAGTACGCCAGCCCCAACAGACAGCTTGACCCCTTGCCTTGCTTAAGACGACGAAGCCCAACAAAGGCGACGGCTAATGCGGGGGCAAATATCCACATATTGACGAAAATCGTACAGATAATTAACGGCAAATAAACCACCACCTCATCCATCGGCAACCCACAAAAACGGCGCTGATGCGTCAATGTGGTCGGAAACTGATAGCGAGAAGCGGCATCCATTTAAATCAACCCGAAGACCACGTTAACAAACACAATCACCGCCGCAATCCCCCCAAATACCGCCAGATTTTTGGTTTTTACGTAAGCAAAAATCGCGGCAAGGATTTCCAGTACGTACAGAATCCAGACAACGGTCGAGCCTTTGCCAAAGGTACTTTTCACCACCTCCTTACCGCCACTGAATAAATCTTTAGTGGCGGCCGCGGCGGCCGGCGCCTCATCGGCATAAACCTGCATAGCCGGAAATAGCATTAATATTCCGAAAAACGTCATCGTTAATAACGATTTTTGTTGTTTTAACATCCTGAGGATAGCTACCGCACCCACAGTGAAAGGGTTTTTTAGGTACGAAGAGATCTTGCCGTTCATTTAAGTCTCCTTAAAACGGTTAATGATTAAATTGAATACGTTTTTACTTGTTAAAATTGATTAAATAGATTACTTATCACTTTTCGAATTCTGTTTCGTTTATTGCTTTCCTCATTTCAACTTGATGGTTACCAGAAAAAATCGACCTTTTGTCTGAGTACAGACTTAGGAACGTAACTGTTTAGCCCTGTTGATTGACAGTATTCGACTAATCCATCAAATCCGGATACGTCAATTTTGCGGTAAAGTTTATCGTTACAAAAATGTAACTGATTATTTCAAAAATCATTTTATTATCAATTATTCTCTCGAAACCGCCGACCTTCTGTTGCAATATCCGGAAAGTTCTTTAAATGATCAAAAAGTCGAATGGTCGCCTCTTGTGTTTTGCTCCGTCTGGAACGTGCAGCTGCTTGAGATAACAACCGATTCATCTCTGGTGTTAGCTCCACTACCGTCGCTACCGATGAAAACGTTTCATCCTTCTTCATAGGGTTTTTCTATCCTTAAGATCCAATGTCGCGGTTGTTATAAGCATAGAAAAATCCAGAATTTCGAATAGCCCCATAAAATGGGGCTTGACAAACAACAAAATTTAAAATTTTTGGCATTAAATCTTTACCAACGCTCCTGGACACAATGCAAATATCAGTACTCTTCTAGCAATAACTGCCTCAAGTTCTACTTTTGAATGTACTTGCAATTTTTCCATGATATTACCTAATTGTTTTTGTACTGAGTCAGTTCTAATCCCTCTTAAAGAGGCAATATTTTTAGGTAAAAAGCGCATATAAAGCCACATAGCGGTATCTATTTCTTTGTTAGATAATTCAGGAAAGGCCGGATAAAAAGGTGAAAAATCCCCACTATCAACATTAATCATTATTAGCTCCTTAGCTATTTTGTTAATAAACAGAGCAATAAGCTCAATTAACTGCATGGGAACTAATACGTTGTCTGTCAGAAGACAGTAGTCGAGGAGGAATATAACGATTTATCCCTTTTTCTCGGCAAAAAGCCCTTAGCTGACAAGCTGAATGCACGTTGACCTTTCCGTAGATGGTTTTCAAATGAGACTCAACCGTTAAGCGCGAAATATCTAGCCGTCTAGCCATTTCCTTGCTGCTTAAGCGATGTATCGTGAAAAAAAGAACTTCCCACTCTTTAGCAGTAAACAGTTTGTTTGTATTTTCCGTAGTAACGGCATAAGGTTTTATGCCATCGACATACTCCATCGGCGACAAAAACAGGAACTCGTGAGCATGGAAGAACGTGCCTAGGTAGCTATTTTCACTACAAAAAAGCGGTAAGAAATGGAACTGCCAAACGGTGGGCGATTTCTTGAAATCAGCAGGCAAATTGCACATCAAAGAGAATGGCGATTTTTCGCTTTGTACTCTCTCTATCAGCGTTTTCAATTCGACAGAAAAAATCATTGAGTGAAGCAAATCTGACATTGTGAGATTCATTTGAAATTCGCCTTCACTATCAACAAATCCACAAGGAACGGCACTACTCAAAAAGAATTTAATCATCTCCGATTTCATACCGCACCTCCGATACTCAGAAGGTACTCACGCTGACGGGTTGTAAGGTGTTTTGACGTGTGAGCAAAGCTCAAAAGCTGCTCAATTGATATGCCACACGCTTTCATTATGCGTGCAATATGCGTACTATTTCGCATAGTCCGACTCCTAGTATCGTTAGGGTTTGGATTAGCTGAGTGCTGGAGGTAATGACTCCAGCACTCAGCAACAATTAATGATTATTTTTATGCACAATTACTTTATCTTTTTCATCAATTTCACAGTGCCAACCTGTTATATCGGATAATTCAAATAAATTTTTTCTTAACTTAAAACGAAATACTCTTAATTCGGAAATTTCACTTCCACAAAGTCTCTTTAATGTCTCAACTTTAATTGGCAAAGGTTTTGCGTGGCTACAATAAAAGCCAAATAGCCATTGAGTTAAAGGTTTGCCTTTTAATTTAAGGCGCAATGCTTTTGTTATACCTGTCCATCCAGCATCGCCAAAACAATCAGCAAGTTTAGGATTTAAAACAACACAATTTTTACCCGTTTTTTCATCTCGATAATGCTCTGAAATTAAACTTCCAGCATAAGTATATTTACCATCTGAAATTTCGATATCACTAACCCTTAACCTCAAAAAAACAGATTTTAACCATTCGTGATCGGATTTTCCTGTATTACGTTTTATATTTTTTAAAAAATCATAGGAAGAGAATATAACAGTATTCCCAAGAGGATTATCTTGGCAACGTTGTAAACATTCTAACCAAACATCAAGATCTGATTGATCTAACTGTTCTCCTGTATACTTAACGCTATAACCATTGATAGTTGCTTTTAATATACTTTTTTCAAATCTCCTCGCCCCCTTAGCCACTACTCCAAATAATGCGCTTCTCAATATTGTATTAGGTACAGGAATTTGAGTTTTTTTACTAATTGGCAAGTATATTTCCTTATATACGTTATTGTTATGATCTAAATTATTATCATTTCCATTAGATATGGGGTTATTTATTTCTAATTCTTTAACTTTTTTAATTGAATTATCTTTTTTTTCTGCAATTTTATTTGCTATGTATTGCGTTCTTTCCCAAATACTTTTCATTATTTAGCCTCTTTCAATAATTCTTTGAAAAGAAGCTCAAAAATAGCTACCATATTATTTGCTAACATAAAGCCTCTTAATTGGTCGGTTAGCTACTGCCCCTTGAACATTCGAATTGGAGAGGGGCAGAAACTATTTTAAGAAAAGTCTAACGGTACCCTTTGAAACGATAATATTTTTAGTTAAAAGCCAATCAGATATTTGCTGAAAAGAAAATCCTCTCTCTCGCATTTCTCTCATTTCTTTTTCGTAAGGCTCTAATAAACCTCTTTTACGACCTTTCGGTTTATCCATTAGATGAAATTAGCCCTCAAGTTCACAATAATATTTTTAATCATTTTAATCATTTTAATCAAACTTGCAAGTAATTTGATTTAAAAAATCAAACACGGGATAGCGGTAACGCAAACACGGGATAGCGGTAACGCAAACACGGGATAGCGGTAACGCAAACACGGGATAGCGGTAACGCAAACACGGGATAGCGGTAACGCAAACACGGGATAGCGGTAACGCAAACACGGAATATTGAAAATTCAAACTCATAAATGGTTGTAATAAAAAAGATTTAACAAAAATAAAATAAATAAATACAATGAGTTATGCTAATTTTGGAAAATAAATAGGAAGGTAATATTTAGCTTAGTGAATTTATAAACCATTGATTTTAAAGGGAAAAAAACAAACAAAGGCGTTATGTAACTTATTGAAAATAAAAGAAAAAATAAAAAAATAAAGCCACCCCAAAAACCAGCTAATCTTTTATAATCAAAAAAATATAATCTTTTTTAATCGGCCTTACCCCCTGTGGATAACTTTTTTCCATCCAAAAACCATGAACCCCAAAATATGTTACTACTGAGTGACCGTATTTCTTTTTTATAATTGTTATATTCCGCTTCCTCGTCTGCTCACTCGCTATGCTCGGTCACAGACTGTGGCGAGCGGTGGAATTTTAATTAAAAAGATTTTTTTGAGTTAATTAACTCTGAAACATTGCACTATTCAGTTGCTACAGCTAGCATCACTAGAATTAACAACTTATCGATTAATTCAGGCACAACATGAACAAACCAGAACTTATTAATCAAATCGCTGGAAAAGCCAATTTAACCAAAAAAGATTCAGAGAAAGCACTTAACGCATTCATCGAAACGGTGACAGAAGCACTAAAAGCTGGCGATAATATACAGCTAGTTGGCTTTGGGAGCTTTCAGGTTAAGAAACGGGCAGCCAGAGAATCACGTCACCCAAAGACGGGCGAACCACTTAAAATTGCTGCTGCAAACGTACCGAGTTTTAAAGCTGGCCAAAGACTCAAAGAGGCGGTGAAGTAATTCATGACTTACAACGCAAGTTCATGTATGTATAAGAATTTCAAAAATAATTTAATAAAAAATTAACATTAGCAATCCCCAAATCCATTCTAGAGTCTGATAGTGAATTTTTCACTTGAGGTCGACATCAGGAATCGATTTTAAGGCACCTAGAACGCTCTGTAAGGCGTTTTCTCAATATAGGTAACCCAAATAGTGCTTTTTGATTTGAGACGCTTAGAATGCGATACAGCGCGTTTTTTGATATCGGTACTTACAGGCTATCGATTTGCAGCGTAGCTGCTTCGTTCAAAATCAAGGTAAAAAGACGGGGCTTCGCCCAACTACGATGTCGCGACTAATCGTCGCTCCGCATTACTGAAAAACCCATCGCTGGAAATATCTTTTGTCTTCGACCATTAAAGACCTGTCTCTCTGCAAAGCCTGTTAAAACCAAAACCCGTCTAGCAGGGATGCTACGCATGGGTTACGTGCAATATATCAATCTCTCACCGCTTCGCGGGTTTCGGCGATTTAACGATTGAGTTTCTCTGTCACTATTGCGTGTCGCCTTACATGCCTAACGGCATTAAAAACAAATTCGGGCATCCAAACATACCTCCTCAATCCAAAAATAGCTTCTAGAGGCTGAGAGTGAAATGTGGGTTTGAGATAGCCATCAGGAATCAATTTTTGTTGGTAAATATTTTAGCCAAAGTTGCGGAGAATGAAAAAACGGCACAGGGTTAACTCAAGGATGCCTCTAAAACCGCCTGTAATCGATTTTGGGCGGTTTTCTTGTAATTGGTCATGAAAAGACACCAATAACAAAAAATAAACGCACCTGAGAAGATAGGGTGCGTTTTTGTATGGCTGGATTATGATGTCTGATATGTAATGAATAAATAGCGTATTTAATATAGCCTGTTTGTTTGCCATAATTCAATCTGACGCTAGCCATCATTGAAGATATCGGATGAGTAAAAAATTTACCCCAACGCCCCACGATAGTGTATTCAAGCAGTTTTTAAGTGAAAAAGAAACTGCCCAAGATTTTTTTGATATATGGCTACCCGATGAGATTAAGGCATTGTGTGACTTAGATAGTCTGAAAGTAGAATCTGGCTCTTTTATCGATAGTGAGATGAAAAATTACCAGAGTGATATCCTGTATTCAGTCAACACAAAAAAGGGTAGCGGATATATCTATGTATTAATTGAAGGACAATCCACGCCTGATAAGCTCATTGCATGGCGATTGATGCGCTATAGCATGGCCGCGATGCAAAAGCATTTAGACGCTGGATACAAAGAATTACCGTTGGTTTTCCCTATCTTGTTCTATACCGGTGATAAAAGCCCTCATCCCTATAGTACGAATTGGTTTGACTGTTTTCATGACAGGAAACTCGCCGAACGTATTTATACCAATCCCTTTCAATTAGCTGATGTTACAACCTTGGATGATGGTGAGATTATGAAGCATAAGCGAATGGCTTTGTTAACTTTGATACAAAAGCACATTCGCCGACGGGATATGACGGAGCTTATGCATGAAATTGTCACGCTGTTGTCGTATAATTATTATACCGATAATCAGGTTATCACGATGTTTAACTATCTCATCCAAGAAGGTAATGCACAAAAACCCATGGAGTTTATCACCGAGATAGCTAAACAATCAGAGAAACACGAAGGAGCACTTATGACTATTGCTCAAGCATTAAGACAAGAAGGATTGCAAGAAGGATTGCAAAAAGGCAAACTTGAAGGCTATCAGTTAGGCAAAAATGATGGGGTTCAAGAGGGCGAAAAACACGCATCGATGAAGATAGCGCGCCAACTTCTTGAGAAAGGTGTAGAAAGAGATATCGTGAAACTATCAACGGGTCTCACTGATGCTGAAATGAGTAATCTGTTTAAAGATTAAACTATGACAGAACGAAAAAAATTAAGCCTTAATCGTCCTAGCAAGGCTTCACAAGAAGAACTGCCCCAAAGTAACTCAGTTTACCGTAAAAAGGTATGGGTGAATGCTACGCCCAAAAAACAGACAAAAAAACCGAAACCTCAAAAGGTAGTAAAACAACAGCCCAAGAAGACGGTTGTTAAACCTAAACAGGAAGTGAAGGTTAAAATTCCAAAACCACCCACGCCGCCTAAAAAGCGATTGCCGTTAGAAGAAGCCATCTCACAGATAACCACTTTTTGGCCTAATCTTTTCCCTAATGGCAAGTTGTGCCCCATGAAAATTGGTATCCAGCAAGATATGTGGCAAGAAGTGAAGGAAAGAGGGTTTTCAATAGCGAAGAAGCGGTTAAAATCCTGCTTAGGCAGCATTGGGCATCATACTGATTATCGGGTACTTATCCAGTTAGGGGCGTTTCGTTATGACAAAGATGGTCAGATAGTCGGAGAGGTCACCCAAGCGGATGTTGAGGATAATCTGCAACGTTTGGCTCGAAGAAATAAATCAAACCATCAATCTACTAGTTTTTAATGTATAAGAATTTCAAAAATAATTTAATAAAAAATTAACATTAGCAATCCCCAAATCCATTCTAGAGGCTGATAGTGAATTTTTCACTTGAGGTCGACATCAGGAATCAATTTTAAGGCACTTATAAAGCTCTTTAAGGCGTTTTCTCGACATAGGTAACCAAATGGTAGCGCTTTTGGATTTGAGACGCTTAGAATGCGATACAGCGCGTTTTTTAATATCGGTACTTACAGGCTATCGATTTGCAGCGTAGCTGCTTCGTTCTGAGATTTTTCTATTTATATATTATGCTGAATTAAACTTAAAAATAGAGCGTTTTTTTATTGGTGCGAAACTCGTGACATTGTTATTCAGTGATGATAAAACGAGAGTTATCATCACTGAATATGCAGTTTTTATCAAAAGCTAACCTTCAATTTTGGCTTTTTTTGTTGAATAGTTTTTTCGCATTATTAGCTGTATTGTTGGCAGGAGGTTTTGGTTGCTTTTCCACTAATTCTTTAGGGTCTATCACCGAAGTGGTGCTTATATTGACTAAATTATCACCCAATCGTTTCCCCTTAAGTGCTCTGACTTGTATTGATAAATTATCACTTTTTAGCAAATTTTTGTATTCTTCTTGAGAAATTGCTATCCACTCAGACCATGTCTGATCAGGGCTAAGAGGGTTGATCACCCTTTTTTGCCATGCGACTATTTCATAAGTATCTTCACTCAATAGTTCAATTGGTGCGGTATCTTTCTGGAGAGTTGAAATAAGAATCATGTTTAAATCACTCACGCTAATCAGATTTTGAGTAAACAAACTTAATATTGTCGGTAATTTATCGTTGAACTTTTTCAATTTCATGGTAAGTGATAAAGAATCACGAACTGCCTTCGCTTTATTCCTTTCTTGGGTGATATAATCAAATAATTCCTTTTGTTCAGGCACATCTGTATTTAAATAAACAAATATTTTTTTATTATTATTCATACTTCACCTGTTATTCAGCGTGAATTTTATGCAATGATTTCACTAAGGCGAGTTGAGGTGTTTCAAGTTTAACAACTCTGTTGCCTAAATTTGCCCAGTGTGATTTTAAATAAGGGTACACCATTTCAGCCCCACCTCCTGTCAAATAGAGACGTTGGAAGCTAGTATTACCATCAAAATTTTGCTCAATATGATTAATGCATGATTGAGCAAGTTTACTTAACGATAATTTTAATTGTTCTTTTAGTTGCGGTATAAGTTTTGAATTATTCACCATCGATGAAATATCTTCATTATTTAATAGTTTTTGCACTAATATATCGGTGATATTAAAATTAAGATTAGTTTCCGCTTTGATAAGTGAGTGGGACATTTCTTTAATTAAAGATTGGGTGCCAATTGTATGATCGCCTGAAACTTTAACCACATCTTTAAAGTCACCCATGACTAGCCCGCAATCTAATGTGGTGCCACCTAAATCCATAATCAGTGACATTTCATAGTCAGAGACTTGCGTTTTTTCCAGTTCAGAAACCAGTGCTGGTATAGATTCAGGGTAAACGTACACGCTATTGAACGTGAACACATCTCCTTTATTTAAGGAAATATCCCGCTTAATATTTTTTATTTTTCTTTCAATATTTTGTGTAT
>NZ_JAZHPL010000010.1:112908-391243 GCF_036919435.1 Arsenophonus sp. PmNCSU2021_1
TGATGTTTTTTTATGTGGGGCATTTATCAACGGATGAAGTGTTTAAATTTAGCGAAGTAAGCCAGGTGATGGATGCCGGCTGGCAACTGCTTGAACAGGTTTTTCGCTTGTCGCTTTGTATCACGCTGATACTTTGTGTTTTGCAGCTTGCTATCGGTCTTTTTCGTCGAAATTCCGACCGGACGCCATTAACCAAAGAGGAATAACCTGATGAATACGTTAGCGCAGAAACCCATTATCAAACATCCATTCCTTAATGGGGTGAGTACAAAAAACCCCGCGATGCTGCCGATTAAACAAAAGGCGTCAATCGTTAAAAAAATCGCCCTGCATGGCTTGCAACTGATAATGAATGTCAGTTTTTATTTTCCCATGACGTTTATTTGGCTCACGGTGGCGTTTGCATTAAACGGTCATTTTTCAATGACCTATCCCTTTGAACCTGAGGCGGTGGTTTTAACGTTCGATAAGGTCGCCGACCTGCTTTTCCCTGTTTTTCGTCTGTCACTTGCTATCACCTTAATGCTTAGTTTTTTGAGGCTGGCTATCGGGGTTTTTCAAAAAAAATCTAACAAGAAGGACTCAACATTATGTTGAAGTATCGCATAGCGCTTATCAGTAGCATTGTGTTGCTCTCCGGCTGCGCTGGCATGAATAGTGAGTTTGAATTTGGCAAACCTGCCAAAGACTCCGGTTACTGGATGAGCGAGGCGGATGCGATGACCGATACCGCCAGTCACTTAGTCGCCCAATATAAAGGCGAGGTCGTCAAGTCCGCTAAAGGATTTACGCTATCGGCTTATCGTTTAATTCAATTAAACCCGATGCAAACAGCTGTAACATTTTTAACTGAACGACCTCAGAACATAAACAACCCATTACCGTCACCCGCTAAAAATCTTTCTTCACGCTGGCTAACGAATAACGCCCTCACACAGTCCAGTACTGCCTGTCCGGCAAGTCCTTGTCTGTCTGAAATCAGCGCACCGTCTCGGCAGGTGGAGCGGATAACGCGTGCATGGATTGCGCCTTATGTTTCACCGGATGAAGTCGTTCATGCTGGTGAAGTGGTTTATTTCGTGACCACCCCGTCCAGCTGGGCAAATGTGGAGAAGGTGTGATGTTAAAACACGTCAATCCACTCAAAATTATTGAACTGGTGGGCAACGCCTTGATGGAAAAAGACACCACCCGTGAAACGGCAAAAAAGCTCGAGTCGATGGATTATCCGCATTTACGCGATCTGTTGCCCTATCGGGATTATGACAGCGACCATCAGTTGTTTATTAATCAGCACTCACTGGGCTTTTTGCTAGAAGCGCAGCCCCTAATCGGTGCCAATGAAAAACTGGTCGAATCACTCGAAGAACTGGTGAAAAACAATCTACCGCGCGATATGCCACTACAGGTGATTTTACTGTCCAGTCAAACGGTGTATGAAAAATTAGCTAACGGATTGCGTGATTTTAGCTGGCAGGGCAATCGTGCTGATGAATGCAATCAAATCACGCAGGGGTTTTATCTTGATGCGACGCGCCATCAGTTTGCCAATCCCCAAAATCTGCCGTTGACGCTCAGAGATTATCATCTGTTTTTTGCGTTCTGCCAGCCGTGCAAGCGGGTAACGGAAAGGGAAATCATCAAAATCCGTGAAACCCGCCGTAATCTGTTAAGTGCACTTAATGCTTCGGATATTCATGCGGACAATGCGTCAATTACCCGCTTTTTGCAGATGATGCGCGAAATGATTAATTTGGACACAGAAAGATTGAAGCCGTATTTAGCAGAGTGGATAGAAGACAAAGCGATTAATCAGCAGATTGTGCAGAACAATACCTGCTACTGGTTTAAGCCTGGGTATGTCGAAATCACGGGGCGCAATGAAGAAGATAACCCGTTTTCCACCCGAGCCATTCACTTTAATCTCGACAGTAATCCCAGAGAGCACTACCTCTGGCAAAACGGCAACATCATTTCTAATTTACTCAATCCGCAAAACGGCATCCGCTGCCCATTTGTGATGAGTTTTATTATTCAAACTGAAGACCAGTCACGGAGTCAGGGTGAAGCCAATAAGCAGTTTCTGGATTTGGAGCGGAAAGTCTCCTCGTCTTATGCCAAATATATCCCCTCAACCAAACGCCAGCACGCGGAATGGAAGAGTTTGCGCGAAGGCTTGCTGTCCACCGCGACGTCACTGTCCGGTTATTACTTCGGGGTTACGCTCTTTTGTCGTGATGATGAAGAGGAGGCCGCTAAAGAAGCGGAGCGCACCAAAAAAGCGTTTGCCATGCAGGGGCTTAATATGGTCAGAGCGGATTTAATGCAGATGCGTAACTTCCTGGGGCACCTACCTTTTGCGGTAGGCGATAACCCGAAGCTCTGGAAAGACTTCTTAAAAACCGGAGCCATTCAACGAGCCGAATCTTTTCAGGCGGTCAATCTCATGCCGATTATCGCCGATAACAAGCTCAGTCAGGCAGGGATAGTCTTCCCGAGTTACCGCCATCAACTGGCGTTTCTCGATATTTTTGACGCAAGTTTGCCCAATACCAATTTCAACTGGTTTGAATCGGGCACCTCCGGCGCAGGGAAATCGGTGTTGGCACAAACGATTGCCAGACAGGTATTAGATAGCGGCGGTTATTTGTCTATCTTTGATATCGGTGACAGCTACAAGGCGTTTTGCCAGAGTGTGGGGGGCACCTACATTAACGGCGAAACCTTGCGCTTTAATCCGTTTGCCAACATTACCGATATCACCTTGAGCGCTGAGCGCATTCGTGACCAGTTGTGCATTCTGGTAAGCCCCAATGGATTGATGGATGAAGTGCATGAATCACTGATACTCGAAGCCATCACCGAATCCTGGCCTAACAAAAAACAGGATATGCGTATTGATGATGTCGTTAACTATCTAAAAAAACATCGCGGTAAAATCGAGACGGCTAGCCGTATCACCGGTCGCATTGATGAAATTCTGGTACTGCTAAACAAATACACCACCAAGGGGATATACGGCAAATACTTTAATAGCAGTGAGCCGACCTTAAAGCCGGATATGCGCTTTGTGGTCACCGAACTCGGTGGCTTAAAAGCCAATCGGGATTTGCTCATGGCAGTGTTATTTACGCTCATGCTCTGGTCAGAAAACCTGATGTACAACACGCCACGCAGTTTACGCAAGATGAACATCATTGATGAAGGCTGGAAACTGCTGGATGCCAAAAGCCCTAAAGTCCGCGATTTCATCGAAGAAGGTTACCGTACTGCCCGTCGGCATAATGGCTCATTTGGCACTGTAACACAAAGCATCCGCGATAAAAATTTAAGTACGGCAGCGCTGGCCGCTTATGACAACAGCAGCTTTAAATTCACGCTGATGCAGGATGCAAAAGCCTTTACCACCTTCCAGAAAGAAGAACCTTCCACCTTCAACGAAATGGAGTGGGCATTAATTCAAAAGTTTCCCCCTGCCAGCCGTGCCGGATTTAGTGCCGTGCATTTAAGTGTGGGCGGTTACAGCAGTTTTCATCGATTGATGCTCGACCCGTTAAGTAATGAGCTTTTCTCTTCCCGAGGTGACGACTTCACCTATCGGGAAAAACGCCTAAAGGAAGGGGCAAGCATCAATGACATTATTTTTGAAATGGCGCAACAAAAAGACCCTGCGTTATTGGCGAAATTAAAGCAGGTGAAACCATGAGAGAGGTGGTGTGAATTGGACATCATAATCATCATGGCGTTGATAATCATCGCATTGTTGTGTGTGCTTCTCAAGTTACATCCGCAGTCAAGGTGGCGCTGGGTGATTCAGGTGGTGCTGGTAGTTGCGATGACCACTGAGTTTTTCATGATTTCAACAAGTATTCGGGGTATTACCTAGGTATGTCATGGGATAAGGCTTTAGTTAGCGTTTGTCATATCGATTAACTGTTTTTGGAGTACAAATAAATGCAAAAAATAGTCGCATTACTCAAAGGCATAGCCGCATGAAAAAGACCGCCATCATCAATTTTATCACGGGGAGCTTATTAAGTGCTCTGCTGATGATTTCCGTACACCACTGTCTTTGTCCTCGGACGAACATTATCACCTTTGATATGAAAAAGACCCCTGATCGCTTTTTACTGCAGGTCAGCAAACTGGACTTGTCAGATGAGAAAAAAGACCAGCTGATAGAACGATATAACAACACCTTAAAGCGGGTACTAGAAAAAAATAGTAAAAGTAACACTGTAATACTGGTCAATAGTGCGGTGATGGCAGGGGCAGTCGATAAAACCGCTGATATCCAGCAACAAATTGCCGAGGCAATGAAAAACCATGAATAAGTGGCTGCCTTGTATCGGTATTTTGATGAATTTCAGTGCAGGAAGTCTAGCCACTGAAATCGGCACGTTTGGCGATGTTTGGGCGATAGCCGAACAAAATTTGCTGACGGTGATTAAAGAACAGGTGGAAAGTGCCTTTTTAGGCAATGAGGAAAAAATTCAGCAGGAATGGCGGCAACGGGTAACAAAAAATGCCGAGCGACCTGAACCGGTGCAGGGACTCACCAAAGCGGTAAAATATACCACACGAACGTTTGACCCCAGTTTCACCGTCACCAAAGATATTCGTGACCACAACGGCACGGTGTTTGCGCGCAAAGGGCAGAAGATAACCCCCTTTGATATCACCCCTTTTAATGAAACGCTTTATTTCATCGATGGCGATGACGAAAAACAACTTGCCTGGGTCGTGGCGCAAAAACCCAAGACTGCCATCCAAAAAATCATTTTGGTGAACGGAAATATAAAAACCACGGCAAAGACCTTAAATCAGCGTATCTACTTTGACCAAGGTGGCGTTTTGGTTAACCGGTTTGGCATTGAGAAATTACCCAGTGTCGTGGATGAAATGCCAAATCAATCCTTGCTACGGATAACCGAGGTTGCGGTACAATGAAACTCCAAAACACGCAAAATGGAGAAAAGGGAATAATGAACAAACATCTCATTATCGGATCACTACTGGGTGCATTTTTGTTGCCAATCATTTCATTGGCAGAGGAGTTAACAGGGCTAGAAAATCTAAAAATGCTTGGGGAATATTACGACAGTGATAAGGGTGATATTACCCCTGTTGTCAATCCTGCTGGCAAAGTCAGGGTCATGGTGCTTTATCACTATCAATGTGCCGACTGCGCAAAGATGGCGCCGATGATTTTAAAGTTAGCCAAAAACCACCCTGATATTCGATTTGTTTTTAAAAATCTGCCAGATGAGTCAAAACAATCGTTGTTGGCGGCGCAAGCCGAATTGATGGTATGGCTAAATGGTGGCGAAGTAGCATTTTTAAATTATTACGCGGATTTATTTAGTGGCATCAGTATTGATGAGAGCTTTAGAAAAAACGGTGTTCCTTTGCTGGACAAAGAATCTCAACTTAGGGGTTTTCAAAATGCTAACGAAAAACTGGCAACAACGATCGCATTTTTTGCTGAGCAATTTAATATACAAACATTACCCGCGTTAATTATTGCTAGTAGCGAAAACCCCGTTGCACAGAATAATTCAATATTAACCGGTGTGGTCGATGAAAAAACGTTATTAGCTGCTGTTGAAAAAGCGAAGCGAGGCAAATGATGAAAACGCGACGCTTGCACTTATTGTTTGCTTTTTTACTACTCAATCCGATGCTAGCAAAAGCATCGTTGTGTGAGGGTCGCTGGGTTAATCCCATTACCGATATCTGCTGGCGTTGTCTGTTTCCAATCAGCCTTGGTGATATCAGTTTAAATAGCAGTAGTCTACCGGATACGCGTAATCCTTCATCACCGATTCAGCTATGTCCTGCGTCACCGCCGTTATTTCAGCGTATTGGTCTTGCGATAGGTTTCTGGGAGCCGTTTGCCATGACCGATGTGACGCGCTCACCGATGTGTATGGTCAATATGGGTGGTTTCACCATTCCGATAGGACAAATTGGCATGGGAAAAGGCACCAAAGGCGCGAATGAAAATCCAGGCGGCATGTACCACGTTCACTGGTACAAATATCCGCTTATCAGCTGGCTTAATATCTTAACCACCATCGGCTGCATGCAAGGCGGGGAATATGACATTGGCTATCTCTCGGAACTTGACCCGATGTGGATGGACGACAATCTGGCGCTCTTTACCAATCCAGAGGCAATGCTGTTTGGCAACAGTATTGCCCAGTTAGCCTGTGCTGCCGATGCGATTGCCAGCGAAGCCCGCTTGCCACTCGATGCGCTCTTTTGGTGCGCGGGTTCACACGGCTCGATGTATCCGTTTACGGGGACGGTTTATTCCGAAAGCAGTGGCATTAATAGTGCGTTATTACTCACCGAGCGCATGAATTTTAAATTACATTGATGCGGCGTGCGATATTTGAAGCCAAAACGTGCGATAAATGGTGAGCTACTCTTGTTTCCATCAGTGCAACGGAATTACACTGTTATTTTTCATCGGAGGCACTTTGGTCTGTTCTAGTGGTACGATCAACGGGACAATATTTGTAGATGATGGCCGATGAAACTAGATAAAGTAATACAAGCTTTTTTCTACTATGGCAGGACTCAAGTAATTCTTGAGCCTACTGTTCCTATACATAAGATAAATGAGCAAGACCTACCGCCGATACGCTCTCTCTGCTTC
This sequence comes from Arsenophonus sp. PmNCSU2021_1, assembly GCF_036919435.1. Classification (NCBI taxonomy): domain Bacteria; kingdom Pseudomonadati; phylum Pseudomonadota; class Gammaproteobacteria; order Enterobacterales; family Morganellaceae; genus Arsenophonus; species Arsenophonus sp. PmNCSU2021_1. The sequence goes on from NZ_JAZHPL010000010.1 coordinate 119,573, forward strand.
TCGCCGCTGTAAGCTCCATTAGCCCCAAAGCGTTCATCACATAAAAGAACGCCCTACTTACGAATAGATGTTGATAGAATCTGTCAAACTATGAAAATGAATCCCTTTATCTTTCAATTCAGAGATTAAACCGATTAAATTCTTGATGCTGTGTCCCAGCGAGGGCAAAATAGCGAATATTTATTAACCAAACTGCTCGTCAATAGAGCACTCATGTTCTCACCTTAGTCTCAGAGGTAGCACTTAAAATGCTACCTTTTGAACTATGGACACTCCATGTGTATATTTCAAGAGTAAAAATTAATCAACCGCTGATTGATAGTTTTAAGGTCATATGCTCGTTCAGCTATGTCGCACATTAGCCACTCGTGTAATTCTTCACGCTCTGGATTATCAACATCTTGAATATCTTTGAGCTTTTGGTAATATCCCCAAAGCCCCCCAGAGTCTTCAGATGGGCAGGCTTCCGCTCCCTTTATACAGATGGGGAGCTGGAGTAATTCCTGATCAGGCAATGATGATTCTTCAAGCAAAATGCAATGATCCCAGTTGTCTCCGAAATCGTATAAGTAAACCATTTTTTCTCCTTTCTTACGAAGGAGTTTGCTCAAAGGCACACCTGTACTATCTTGCAGATATGTTTCTTTAAAATCGTCCATAATCATTCCATATCGCAAATCTCCTTTTTCAAAACTGTACAAATGATCATTTGTACAACCCATAGCTAATTGTATAACCATGTGTAGTTCATCAAGAGGTATTGTCTTCAGAACGATCAAACGTCGCCAAATTAGTGGTTTACTATCAATTAGTGTGATTTTTATTTGATATAAATCCTTTCCCGAAAATTCACTCATTATTATCCCCCTTAAATAAATACAGTCTCTTTAGTCTCACACTCCACTAAATTTTTCAAGTCTTTGCTAACGTTTGGCAATCACATTGAAAAATAGGTTTGCTTCCTCTCGCCCAAACGGTAGATATGCAATCTAATCTATGATCAATAACTTCGGGGCCATCACCGAACGTGATAGATATTGTTTGAGCTTATTTTGTCGTTTTGCAGTTGAGAGTTGCAACATAAGTTCAGCCGTCGTGGTAAAGCGGTTTTTTTTCTTCGTCCTCTGCTTCTCGCTGCAGCCAAACCTGCCTGAGTACGTTCAACAATAAGCTCCCGCTCCATTTGCGCCAAGGCACTCATCACATGAAAGAAAAAACGACCTGCTGACGAAGAGGTGTCGATAGAATCCGTTAAACTATGAAAATGAATGCCTTCATCTTCAAGTTTGGATATTAAAGTAATCAAATGTTTAATGCTGCGACCCAGTCTATCCAGCTTCCAGACCACCAATGTGTCACCCGATTTCAGTGCGTTTAGAGCACGTTTTAATCCGGGTCTCTGGTCTGTTTTTCCGCTGATTTTATCCTCAAAAATCTGTTCACAATTTGCGCAAATCAAGGATTTTTGCTGTAAATCGGTGTTTTGGTCATTTTTTGACACCCTCATATAGCCTATTTTTGCCATTTTAGCCCCTTAACCTTCCTCTAAAAGACTTATTATGCCTGGTTTTGGTCAAAATATTAGCTAAATTCTGAATTCAATAAAACCTTGGTTTAACGGAAACGGTAGATTGTGCAAAAAATGCACTGGATAAACGAACGGGTGGTAGCGTCAATGGCAACCTCCATGTGACCCAATCTGTGCATATCGGCGATAACGATTCAGGATTACGGGCTAATGGCGATGGCAACGTGGCATTTTATGCTAATAATGCAAAAGTAGCTTCCTGGAATAATGATCGATTGCATTGGTTAAAGAGTGTAGAAATTGATGGAACCATCAATACTCATAGCAATTTGCATATCTCATGGGGCGGCAGAACCGCGGTTTATCAAGAAAATGGTGATGTAACTGGCCCTATTTGGGGCGGGGCGTTAAGCAGCTGGCTTAATATGCAGATTAACAATCGAGGAGCAAAAAATACAGCTCACCTCGCTACGAATGGATGGTGGAAATGTGGTGACAGCGGCCTTATCAGACAATGGGGCATCACACCACCACTCAATGCCGGACAGATTTATACGGTATCTTTACCTTGTCCCGTCCCTCATGCCATTTTCTCGGCAAACGCGACGGTAAAATACAAAGGTATTGCTCCCGAGGGCAATTTAGGTACTTATGTCGAAATAGTCGGAAAATCGTTAATTATCAGTGCAGATTATACCAGAACAGGGATTAAAGCGCCGAGAACATGGGAGCTGGTTTGCTACTAACTCAACATTATCAGGCCGCCCTGACAATGTAGTTAAACGCGACATTTCGCGGGTGGGTTTCGCTACCGCCTGCATTAGACGTTGTTTTGTCAATGAATAGAAAAGAATCATTATCTCCATCCGTAGCACGTGAACCTGTATCTGCATTATACCCTACAGGCATTTTTTCTTTATTGTTTGCGTGGCCTAGTGGACCATCATCTTCAACATAATACCTGTCCCGATAACCATGAGCGTGGCTCTCGAGTGATGCAGTTTCAGACGATAAAACCTTACGCCTAGGATTCACGCCTCGCCCAGCATCCCAGCCACGAATAAACTCACCACGTAAATCAGGGAGTTTTCCTGATGGATAGGCGAGTGCTAAAAGCGGGTATTTTTTCTTATCGAATGGCTCACCGTTGCAGATAAACCAACCGGTCGGCGCTCTTTCAGCAGGCCAAGGCAGGGGAATACCTACCGGGATTTCGACACGCAATACTTCGGGTGTAACAGCATGAACATCTGTGGCAGTTAGCTGCACATCCTGAGTGAGAGTTTTGCCGTTAATTTTACGCTGATTGGGTGTGGCATTTTTTGCACAATCTACCGTTTCCGTTAAACCAAGGTTTTTCAGAAAAAGATTCTTGTCTGGGATGTCAGCGCCATTTTGATTTTTTGCTAATTTCTGATTTAATAAATTAATCACTGTTTCCGAAAATTTCGCATCATTACCAAGGGCTTTAGCAAGCTTGTTTAGCGTATTCAAATCTACTGTGGAGCCACCAATCAGCGCGTTTTTTGCTTTATTCGCTTCTACCTCAGATAATTTTTTCACTGCTTGATAAAGCTGGTCATGCTGGCTTTTATTAAGACGAATACCTGAGCGTTCAATAACGGTACACACTTCCTCTTGTAGTGCATCATAAAGATCACTATTCAATTTTGTTGACGGTGTTCCCGTAGTCGGATCGCCGTTGGTAAACCCGTTTTTTCCCTGCCCGAATTTATCTTTTTGGGCGGTAGAGGTATCAATTCGATGCATCATTTTCTCCTTTAATGTAGGCAAAAAGTACTTGGGTATGTGAAGGACACAGGCGCTCAATAACACATTCCACGGCGCTATCTCCCCACGTCCTAATCGACTCATTGCAAGCACTGGTACAGCTAATCCAGCGTATATTCGCTTCAGCAGGAATATTTATCCGCCAGTAATAGCGCCACTTGTCACCCCAAGCCGGATCGGGTGTACTATCAAGATGTTGAAATTGTTCTATTGTTGCTGTTGGATAGCCCAATATTTCCAACTGCTTTTTGAAAAAAGCCGCATTAATACCGCCCACAGTATTAACCTTGGCATCAAGCACTTGTTGCCTTTCTTCTAGTGTTTGCGCTCTATTAGCCAGGCATTTATCCGGCAATCCGCATAATTTTTCGTAACGGTTAATTAATTCAACCGATTGGGCCGGGTTAATTTCAATCATCAGGCTATCAGCATGTTGATGGGCTTGAGCCAGTGAAGGGGCTAGCCCTTTAATGAGCGGATCTTCTTCATCCCATGCGGGGCCGGGCGGTAATAACGTTCGCAACAATTGCGTATATTCGTCGTCCAGATTTGTCATAATGCTCACTCTTTATATTTTGCCCACGTGACCTCACCCAATACCGGCACTTCCGTCTGGGCTAATTCAATATCTGCCGTTGGCGCAATAAGACGATGAGCGATTTCACCTGCTGCAAGACTGATAGCTTCAGCGAGTCTTGAAAGAAAAAGCTTGCTGCCAGGTTCGCCTTCTCGTTGTAAGAAGGCTTTGATTTCTGCGATAACCGCTGCCCGTATTTCTGGCGTATCCGTTGATAAGGCTATCGAAATAGCAACGGTTTTTGCTGTAACGGGGAAAATAGTTAAGCCACTTCCGGCAACAGGAGCAAGGGGTAAGATATGCTCTCTGACTTTGGTTAAGATTTCCTGTGTGGGGGCAGGATGGTCTACATCATCACTCGCCACCATCACCCCAACCGTGCCGATACCGTTTTTATGGCGATGTGTCCATGCGCGACTTATGCCTAAAACTTCTTTCGCCCAGCGAACATAATCACTATCCGCACCGCCTTGTGGCGTATCGTACCAGCGCGCCATGATGCGTTGTCGCCAGCTATCCAAATCTTCAATATCGGCTCCTGTCCTGATGTTATCGGCATAACCGGTAGACGACAGTCCCGTTATCGGGGTTGCAAGACGTAACGCGATACCATCTTCACAATTGCCAGCCTGACCGCTGCTTTTTGCAACGACGGGCACACGAAGTACACCACTGGCTGAGGTTGTTGGGGCTGTTGTGGTGTAGATTTGACCATCATCACGGTGTATTTCAGTGTCAGCGGGCAGCGATAGGGCATTTTGTACCCCCTCCCAGCGAACAAATCCGCTCGCGTTGGGTGCACCTTTGCGGGGACAACGCTTGATATTACCGTGTCGGGTCAACCAGTCTTCATCCGCTAAATCCGGCAAGATATTGCGCGCTAAATAATCGATATAGCCGTATAGAGTATGAATGGCGGCAGCCTGTACTCTTGCGTACACTTCAGCATCGAGACGGCGCAACACGCTATCTTCATTAAATCGTGTTAGCAAATCACCACGAATCGTGTCTATCAGTTGTGGCAGTGTCGGGCGCGAAAAACCGCTATTTTGCATGGATCACGCTCCACAGGTTGTTGATGGTCATCGTTTTTATATTATGGTCAGGTAAGGTCAGGGTGACGGTTGCGGTTAATTTATCGATGCCTGTGCGCACCACGTCGACATCAACCCGAAGCGCGATACCGTCGTCTGTCATCCATGTGAGCGACTGAGCGATATATTCTTTCGCCTTTTGCACTGTCTGGTTAGTTAAAGTGCTACGTTTTAACAAGTGCAATCGAGAGCCAATCCGGTCATTTTGTACGGTCGGCCAGGTATCGCCCCACCACCCAAACGGCGTATCTGTGTTATCATCCGGTTCAGCGCGTCGCCAGGTGAAAAGCGATATCATCACTGCCCGCCTGAGCCGTTCCTGATCGGGTAACGCTGTATTCACTTTTTTATTCATCAGCATATTATTTACATCGGTTGATTGGGCTTGCCTGTTATGCCACCGCTATCACCTTTGTGATCGTGGGTATTGTACTGCGCTCGCATGGTGCTCAATGAGCCGGTTTTGTCCTGTACTTCTGCCTGTGAAACGATGGAGTGTGCCGCCGTGATCTTTCCAGGCGTTTCTACTTGTTGAGTGTTGAGTACCACCTTATTTTTTGCATTGATAACAAAGGTTTCTGTGGTGGCTTCTATCAACCGTCCACGCTTGAGCACGATGCTATCGCCCTCATCGGTATAGATTGCCACCTCACCACTTTTGAGGCTTTTTAATCGAGAACGTCGGTCAGCAACGTTAATCACAATGCCGTGAGAGCGATCCCCCGCGAGGAATAGCGCTATACCTTCTGCACCGGCATGGGCCGTCGAGGTGAAACCGTAAGGCTCCAGGTACTCCATACCGGCTTTCGTTTCGCCTGCCAGTAATGCCACGTCCACGCTCTGGCAAGCTTTACCACTGTCGAGTCGTTGCACTACCCCCCGCGACCATAGACGCGCAAGGCCGCGCTGCAAAGTAGAAAAAATATTTTGCATAATTCACTCATTAATAGGTTAAACTAAGAAAAACAGGAGATTGTGGAATGGGCCAAGTTGCATTTGATACACTACAAGCATCAGAAGAGCTTCAAACCGCTGGACTTACCAGTCAGCAAGCCAAGGCTATCTCGCTTGTCGTACGCAAATCCCATGAGGTTGCTGATGTGGCAACTAAAGCGGATATTGCAGAAGTTAAGCGTGATATATCTGATGTTAGAAAAGAAATAGCCGATGTCCGTAAGGATTTATCTGCTGAAATAGCCGATGTCCGTAAGGATATGGAGCATCGCTTTGAAAAGGTTGAATTACAAATACTAGATGTACGTAAAGATATCAGCATAATAAGCAAAGATTTACTTTTTAAACTGGGTGGGTTGATGGTTACATTGTTTGGCTTGACCATTGCTGCGATGAAGTTTCTTTAAATATCAGTTTCTTCCTCTAGTGCTTTCAATTTCTCAAGTGGTGGAATATAAGCAGCTTCCGGTGCAACACGTAATTCACATAACGTACCACTCTCATCCTGCGTATAAACAACTTCGCTAATGACCAGTTCCCGATTGTTAAAGCCGAGCACGGGATCAAAAACAATAACCCGCTGGTTAGGTTTCCACAGACTGCCGTCACCTTGCCGCCACCCCTGCACCGTATAAGTGGTTTCCTCGGTTCTGGCTGCCCGTTGCTGTGCTTCAAATTGACTCCGAGCGCGACAACTGGCTCCGGTTGCATTGCCGGATTGCTGGATATGTTGCGGACGATAGCGCGTTATCTGGCTATCCCTGGCTCTGGCGCGGAGTGCTGTCAGCGTAGCTTCCCCGAAATCGTCATCATCACCCGATCGTTGACCGGCTACTTGATATTCAGAAAAGCGTTCACGGATACTTTGCTCGGTATCACAGGTAAGAATATTTTCACCCCAGACCAGCGCGGTGGTGGCTTTGTCATTACCAACCAGACCAATTAACAAATTGCCGTCTTCGTCATCCCAGGCGAGCGCCTGTTGGCTTCCTAGCGCCTTGTTTAATACTTCGTGTACTGTTTCGCCGTAATCGGCCTGAAAAGCCTGTAGCGGCGTTTTTGGGGCCTTTTGGCTAATGACCTTAATGCTAAACGGTTTTGCCAGTTCTGACGCGATTTGATGTAAGGTTTTGCCCGTAAAAAGCGTCGTATTCGCCGCACAGTCGATTAAATCTGCTGTCTTACTACGACCACTGATACCAACCTGGATATTTTTAGCGTCATAACGTATCGGGGTGGCTTCAATCCAGCCAGTTAAGACTTTATCCTGACCGATGAGGACTTCGACAGGTTCACCTTTTTTAATTCTGGGCTGTAACGGTACACTGCCAGATTCACCGGGCCACTGGCGGGTGATTTCCACATTGAAATCGCGTGAGAGTCGCTCTATGCCTGCTGAAATCTGTACCCGCGTCCAGCCCCCCCCATTCGCGCCCGTTGACGCGCAATATCACGTGATGACTCATCTTGCGGGTACTCTCAACGGTTTCACTGGCATAAAGCCAGGATGATTAACGGCATTTCGGCGGGTGATATCGGTTTCCCGTGCCGCATTGTCATACCACTTAGCGGCCAGAACCAGCGCCGGTAGCACTGCCTCGGGCGTGCGTGTTACCGTTTTTTCAACTTGCGCCAGTCGTGTTGCAATATCCCGGTTAGCATCGGTTTTCACCTGTTGCAAGGCAAGGAACAGCGCATCATCAAGCGTTAATGCCTGTTCGTGCTCGATAGCCTGATTCAGCGTTTCTCGCACCGTAACCAACGCATCCCACGTTACCGCCGAGAGTCCTTCAATGTGACTGCCTGCCATATGAGAAACCGCGTGTAATGCGGGATGGGAAATATTGACATGTACTTGACGTTTTCCACGTTGATTAACCGGTAACATGGCGGTACGTGGTGGGGGGAGTTGTGTTAATCGCCACGTCGCCTCATGGATGGCCGTGGCACGCAACAAAGCGGCAATACGATTACTGTGCCTACGTTCAGACTGTACGCTTGGCCTGTCGCTTTTCCATACTCCACGCGGCGCTAAATCATTCCCGAGTGTGACACCCGATAGCGTTTTGATTTGCTGTGCCAATGTAGAAGCATCTTGCGCGGTACGCCTGCCAGCACGCCACATCCGCTGTATCGCTTCGCCCAGGTTTTTACCGGATGAGCCGGACTTTAAGATCACCGAAATATCGCCATGCAATAGCCTTGACGCGGCAGTAATGCCGCTATCAATAGTGTCAAAGGCTTTGGTGACGTTGTTAATCATGCTTTTAGTACGTGCTAACACGCCAGCCTGTGCAAAATCCGGTAAGCTTTTTAAGCCTATATGAGCAAAAGCTTCGCCAATGCGATCATTTAGTGCTGAACTGGAAGAAATTAGCGTTTGTCCCGTCGCAATACCTGCTGTTGGGAAAGAAAGCTCACCAGCCTCAACGACGTTAAAGCTGACGCGACACATCCTTCCATCGCGTCCGCTATGGCTTACTCTCACTTCACCGTCAATACAGACAGCTATTTCACCGTAGTAGGGATGTACCAGCGTTCCCGGCCCTGGCGTATCAATAGCCACAATGAGCCGATCTCGGGCCTCGAAGAAATCATCACCAACCAGATAGGCATTGATAGTAAATCGCTGGGTGGCGCGTCCAAGATCTTCGGTATAGGGCTTATCCCGATTCGGGTATTCGTGAACCTGTACACGCCGTCCGAACGTCCCCTCGTCGTCTTCTACCTGAAACGGTACGCCGCGAAAAGACGCTGGACGCAGGTTATCTTTCCAGCTCGTCATCTAACCCTCTATATTTAAATAAATGTGATTTTAATCAACAAATGTTATTGTATTACCAGGGCTTGTTTTTCAGTTCAACGGTGCGAAGTTTTTCCATTACATAATTGAAATAATTATCTGCATCGGATTTATTATCAAAGGAAATTCGCCTTAGATTACCACTTACATCAATCGAAATTTTAAAAGGGGGATTAGGATTTAGTTTATTAGGATAATATTTATCTATAGATCTTAGTTTAGATAGGCTAATAATAATGTCTTCGTTTTTATTATCTTCACGATATTTTATTCTTACAAATTTCATGATTGTCACTCCTTATTATTTTCTTTTGGTGATAAATCAATCACCTCTAATTTACTGGCTATATACTCGAAATAATCATCACGTTCTTTTGTATTTTTAAAAGATTTCCTTTCGGAAAAAATTAATATCTCAGGAAGAGATACACCTTCCCATTTTCTTATTTCTCCTATAGCCTCAAAATTAATCCCTATCGTTTTTGTTGGTTCATAGGCATTACCATTGTCGTAATTATCAACGTCTATTGTTAAAAAACTCATATGACTTCTCCTTTGTTTTTACTTACTGCCTGGAAAATCGGTTATAGCCGACATCGAAACTCAGCCAGGGTAGGGCATTACCAACGGGGGCGACACGCATACCTGGCGGAGTGTTTTCAAAGATAAATCTGACCTCACCGTCTCGTGGCTCAGTTTTGCTGAATGAATCCAAGGTATTTTTGGGTTCTTCCTTAAATTGCCAGTTACCCTTGTCATCTTTAAGCAAATGACTGTTGCCAATCATTGAACGACCAAACTCGCCCCAATCCCGCGCTGTCCGGAGGTTTTGAAACCATTCATTATCACCGAATGCGGCATTGAGACCTTTGTCGACAAGTGGTTCGACGCCCATCGATACCGCACCTATCAACCCGGCTTTTCCCAGTACCCCCTTGATGCCAGATGGACTGTTTTTAGCCAGTATTTTCATCTCACGGGTGACATTGCGAATCGATTTCACCATATTGACAGCCCATTTTGTCGTCACAAAAACCAGAATGCCTGCGAGCACGGTTTCCCAACCGCCTATCGCCTGAATAACGCCATCAATATCTTGCCAGACCGATTTAATAATCGGGCCGATCGTTTCCCAGTTGTCGACAATAAGTCCACCGGCTATGACCATTGACGTGACCAGTTTACCTAGCCTCGACATTTTCATCACACTGTTAAAAATCCGGAAAGCACGGGTGACTACGCCGATAGCGGTTGCGGTTCCCAACAGATAAACGCCCCACTTAGCGAAGGATTTAATCAGTTCTGGATTAGCTTTTACCCAGGTGCGAAATTGTTCAATCAATGGCTGGATTTTCTTTGTCATTTCGACAATAGAGGGTAAAAAAATTGACCCGATGCTGACACTTGCAACATGCATCTGATTTTTAAACAGTTGTATTGCATTTGCGGTAGTGGCGGCCCGAGCAGCATATTCCTTCTGCATAGATCCGCCGTACTTTTGTTTATCGGCGACCCTATCTAGGTTAACTTCCAGTAATTTAAGGTTGGTGAGCAGCGGCGCAATTGATCCCAGAGATTCAGAGCCAAACAAGTCATTTAATAATGCCATCTGATCTTTTTTAGGCAATTGTTCAAGGGCTTTCAGCACCATCAACATGGCGCCTTTCGCATCTTTCTGCATCTGTGCGGCCAGTTTTTTGGGGCTGATTTTTAAGGTGTGTAGCGCTACTTTTTGTGATTTTGTCGCTGATTTCCCTTTGGTTAACGCCAGCATAAAGTTCTTGATGCCGGTTGCCGCCACGTCTGACTCAACACCCATCCCTGCAATGGTTGCGCCAAGTGCTGCAATTTCGCCAGACGCAAGACCGCCAACTTCACCCAACGGGCCAATCCGTGTCACAATTTGAGAGATTTTCGCGGCATTGGCTGGCCCGTTGTTGCCAAGGGTGTTGATTTTATCGGCCAGCGAGACGACATCATTTTGCGTCAACCGGAAGGCGGTACGCCATTGTGCCATCATCTGCCCAGATTGCTCAGCAGTTTGGTCAAAGGCGATACCCATTTTTACGGCAGATTGCGCGAAGGACATTAGTTCTTCTTTTGCTATTCCTGCCTGACCACCTGCGGCCACAATCTGACCAATACCGTCTGCGGCCATCGGCAATGCTGTCGACAGCTTAAGAATATCTTCCGACATCTGTTTAAATTGCTCGGGTGTATCAAAATCAACCACCTTGCGGACATCAGCCATCGTCGACTCAAAGTCTATCGCCTGCTTGATAGGGCCAGCCATTGCGGTAACAACGCCAGCCCCTAATGCAGCAGCCCCTGCCAGTCCTGCGCTAAACTCCTTCTTGAAGGACTTCATTTCACGCCGCATTCCCTTTAACGGGGCAGAGAGCTTATCGACGGCAGTGATGATTGCTTTTAACTCAAAACTATTAGCCACCCTGTCGCTCCTCGTTGATGCGAACAGCCTCCGCTTCCAGATCAAAGAACTGGCTTAGCGGATGCTGGCGTAATTCAAAGGGGTTTATGCGCCAGAACCAGGCAACGTTGTAAAATCGTCGTCTGAGACTACTAAGTTCTGGGCACTGGTAAAAAAACTCACGATGGTCATCGAGGCGACAAATACATCATGTAACGATAACTGTTGCGCTGAAGAGCGTGGGATATTAGCCAGTTCAGGAAGATAAGCGAGTGCTGAGCGCGTATCCAGGCGTGTATCGCCTCGCTCCGAATAACTAAACGGAATACCAAATTTTTCTACCTGATCAAACGTGGGTTCCTGAATTTCCAGTACGGTGACTTTGTTATTGTGTACCTGAATCGGCTTACTTAGTGCTATTGATTTCATTGATAAAATCCTTCATCTCCGTGAAATTCCATCTCGACAGTGCCTTCATCAGCATTATGTGAAGATTCGCCGGATAGCCACGCGCCTGACAACACATAGACCATACCGTTAGCTAATTCAGCGGTAATGGTCATTTCATCTGCTGTCGTGAGTTTTTCTATCGGAAAACTTCGTTCAACTTTAAATTCTGCTTTGATATAAGGGGCACGATGCGTTTCTTTGTAATGCACACTGCCATCAATACCCACCAGATCTTCACGGATAACCGTATTCATCGGTACTTCTACACTGCCATTCAGTGAGAGTTGTTGACCATCTACCTTAAAATAGCAAGTGCCGCCTATTTTTCTTTTGCCTGTCATCACACCACCTCACCCTGGTTATATTGCAGCCTGAATTGATTCGCTAACGCAAATACCCGCAGTTGGTTGATATAATCCGCCGGAAAGACCACATCAATCCGATTAGGATCATTGGCGTTGCGCTCAACGATGAGATGCTGCCGAAAAGCGTCGAAATTTTCGACAATCCCTTCATTTTCCAGTTGGCGATAAACCGCACAGAGTTCGCCTTTAATCACCGCTGGCGTAGCAATCGCTTGCCCTGACCCAAATCGCGTACCATCACTAGCCAGTTTTTGCCGCCCGTATTTGCTGGTTATGACGGATTTTAATCGCCGCAAAACATAGGCACTGGTATAGAGTGTTTCACTGTCCAGATAGCTGTTATCGGCCACGCCGTAACTGTTTTTCTGGTAGGTCGTCACATCGCGCTGAATGCGTAATACGCCGCCTTCGACATTGGCGGTGGCGATACCGTGTGAAAGGAGGGATTGCTGCTCTGTCAGGGTGAAGCGCTTGCCAGACGGTGCGGGTAACACCCCGTTTAACTCGCCCGTGTGGGTCGGTCTCGCCGGGTCATTACGCAAAAATATCGCGCACCGTGCCAGTCGTGCCGCAACCAGTTCATCAAGCGCAGTTTGTGTCGCTTTCTCATAGCCTGCAATGGTGAGATGCGGATCATTAAGCGTGTCGCCAAAAGCGACCAGTTCACCGACCGTCCCTTTTTTGGCCGTATAAACATGGCCGTATAACTGTTGATAAGGACTCCAGCGACCGTTCGTGTCGTTCATCTCCGCACTCATCTTTTGCAAAGAAACAGCATCAGAGAAAGGCAATCCGATAAAATCAAATAATAAGTCACCCATTGCACTGATAACGCTATCCATATCGGGTGAGCCAACGCCACCACTCATGGCAGTAATGGTAATATTAAGACCGTGAGGCGTATTCTCACCGCCTGTCGGGGCATAATAGTTCATCATCAAAGGAATATCGTTACCGGTTAACCCTTTATGTTTCGCCGTTAAGCTGATTTTTTCAGCCGCTATTGTCGCGGTGACGGGTAAGTCCTCGTTATCGTTAATCGCCTTGCCAAGGGCGGTGGCAACCGTATTCGCCGTATCCGATTTCTTGACGGCCGCTAAAATACGTTGATTACCGATATAGAATGTGACGACACCGGAATCGGTTGCAGTGCCACTTATCGCAATCTCACCTTTTGCTTCAGTGCCTGTCGTTTCAGGTACGGCAATGACAAACAGTTCACCGACGGCATCAATCCGGCGATACGCTTGTACCATGCGGTGTAATTGGCTGCCACGACCGGCTAATTGTTGCATCATTTCTGCCGAGGGCATGATCATGGGTAAATTTAAGGTCATTTGTGCAGTGGGTAATGCATGACCAATAAGCAACGCCGGCCCACTGACTTGCATCGTATTGGCAGCACTGTTATCCATTTCGGGATAGAAGCCAGGCACACGCAGATTGGCGTTCACGGTATTAAAGCTAATGGTCATTCCTGCGTCTCCTCTTTAATAATTTTTTTTAATTTAGTTTTTACGGGATCAGTCGTTTCTTGCACGATGGTGGGATTATCAGATTGACTTACTTCTTCAATATCATCGTCCTGTTTCCTTCTGATCCAAAAAAGCGTTTTTTGAACCTGCAAACCTTCTTCGGGCAGATATTCCCCAAAATATTCTTGGGTATCGCGCATATATTGCGGAATAGGCACTTTTCGCCCGTGCTTGGGTTTTATAAAAACAATTTCTGGTTGGGTACCCATCATTTTATCTTCATCTCCAGATGCGATTTTACGTTGCCTGGCTGTTCGTTCAGGTCAATAGCAACGGTATGCAAATCGGGTAAATTGTTCAGGTCAGCATCGTGGCGGGTATCTTCGGCGTTGATGTCTGTTTCAGTATTAAATTTAAACAGGTAGTGATATTCGGCGCGGTTTGAATCGGCTTCCTCTGCACCGGCATAATTAATTGCACCACAACCCGGCTCTGGCTGCCAACCCAGTAATGCCCGCCAGATTTCAGACCTGACTTCATTTAATGTGTCGACAGAGGGATAGTGTCCCTTTTGATTACGGGCATTATTTAAAATCACCACGACATAAAAACTTTCGGTTAATGATTGCCAATAATCCGTTTGTGACCGTTGTTCACCGACAACATCTTCTCCCGGAATAACGTAAGCAGCGGGTAAAGCCAGTTTGCCGCAATCCGGTAAATCCTCATATTGAGAGACACTGCCTACTCTGTTTTCAAAACGGGGACACAAGGTTCGTAATGCCGCAATAATGGGACTAAGTTTCATGATCCTTTCCTTTTCGTCTCTCTGCCCGCAGTGATTGACGCAGTGCTCTCTTTAGCGTGTAGCTCGTCCAGCTTTTCAGCTGCGTTAACGTGGCGACCATGTAATTTTGACGTTTCTCAATACGCCAACCTCCGCGTTGGTGGTGACGTTTTTGTCGTTTGTGCTGTTTAGACATACCGCGAGAAGCGCTACGTACCCCGTAATGCAGAAAAACAGGATAAAAATCGCCTTCAATCGGTTTACTGCCGACACCGCGTTTCTGATTGGGGGCGATCTTAACCATTAACCCGGGTCGGCGTGATGTCGCTTTCGGAACGTAATAACCAATAGATCGCGCTAATCGTCCGGTTTGCCACCGTGGGGTTTCACCGGGTCGTGAACGGCCACCCCGCTTCATCAGTTGACGACGTGCGGCTTTCAGATGCATTTGACCGACTTTCACAAAAGCACGACGGATCCTGGCGCGATTAAAGACAAATTCTTTGGGTTGATGAAAATCAATATGGAGATTATCCAAAATCATTTCCCCTTTCTGGTTGACTGCGCATTTCTTCACAGGAAAAAGACAGAAAACGCCCCGCACTGTGGATATCAATAACGCCCCGTATGAGGTAGACGACACCGTTAATCAGTGCTTGATCACTTGAGTAAAGTGATTGTCTGTATCTCACAATGATTTTATGCGTGATGGTTTTGTTGATTTGAAAAGAATGGAGGCGAAGTGTGTCACTCACGGGGATCAATTTTCCCCAGACGGTATGCTCGTCTAGATTTGCTGTCTGTATCCCGCTGCCGCCTATCGGTTCATCCTGTCGCGTATAAAACAAAACGCGCTTATTTAACTCCCCGGGATCGGGGAAACGGGAATACGGTCTGCTATAATGCAGTTTCATAATCCGCTCAGCCTGTAGTCATCAACTAAAAACTTAAAAAACGGAAAAATAGACCACTGTTCCATATCGGATATACCTCCACGATGCTCATATAACCCGGTCACCAATAGCAACATACCCTGAATAATCGCCGCATTGATAACCAGGCCGTTAGGGTCATTTTTCGGTACGGAGGCTTTGTAGAGATGACGGTTAAGATGTGCGATGGTTTTTTGCTCTACGGCGGCGATATAACTATCAAGCAGCACATCTTCACTGTTATCGTTTAATTCAATCCTGCATTGTCGTTTGACCTGTTCTTTGTCAATAAACATGTTGGTTTATTTCCAGTAAAAAAATGGCCTACATGGGTAGGCCATCGAGTTTAATGTTGATGACTAGCCACCACTACCTGATTGACCGCCTTTCCCAGCCCCCCCTGCATTTGACGGTGCGGCAGGCGACACCGCTATTTTGGTTAAATCCCCTTTGATAAAGGCTTCGGGGCGGTAAACCGCGAGTGCCAGACGCTCTTCACAACGAATCGAGATCATGTTCTTCTCAAAATCATCGGTATTTTCGGTGCTAATCACCACGTTGGCTTCTTCACGGTCAAACAGTTGAGCACCTAAACTAAACGAACCCACCAGGAATTTATCTTTAAACTCAGTGGCTTCTGTGACAACAACGGGTAAGCCCCACAACGTCGGTGTCGTCAGGGCTGCCGGATTGGAGAGGAGATAACGCCCCAGCGTATCCTTGATAAGTTCAATCTGTGCCCAGTTAGTAAAGTGCAACACATGGCCTGTCGCCGGGATCCGTGCCAGTTGCGCTTGTAGCATGGCAAGCCGCAGATCATCAATCGCGGTGCGATGTGCCGGTGTTAATTCCGCTTTGAATGCTGTGGCCTGAGTAAAGATCCCGTTCAGGTTTAAACTGGTACCGTCACCGAAGAGAATTTGCTGCTCTTCAACGTATTTCAGGCCATAACGTAGCTCCATATCGATAAGGGAGGCCAGTTGCGAAAAGTCATCCAGAATTTGCTTGGAGGCTTTAAACATATGGGCAATCGTGCGAACGGGGACTGTTGCCTCTTCAAATTCAATCGTGCTATAGGGCTTCGCGGTATTTTCCGCGACAGTCTTGGCATTATTGGTAAATCCTTTCTGCTTCACGTAATAAATCGTGTTACTTTGCGTCTTTCCACTGGCAATCAAATCACGAATAAACAACCGTTGCTTCGGCTTGGTCAAGATGTCTGATTGACGGTCGGGGGCGACAATCGTTCCGGTGACATCCGATGAAATAAGTGCGGCGTTAATCGGCGCGACTATCCGTTTGCTGGATTCCATGCCCGATCCTAAAGCCTGCACGACCTCCATACCAACCACCTGTTGACCGATAGAACTCACCACGTTCAACGCATTGGCGACGGGCATTTGGGCAATATGTTGTTCAACTTCGCCTACCTGGGCTTTCAGGGTTTTTTCTGCTTCGCGTAAGGCGTTTAATTCGACCGCCATTTTATCAACGGCCGCCTTGGTTTCTGCGGAAATTTCACCGGATTTTTGCGCTTCTTTCAGGGCTTTCTCTGCCTGGGCGCTATATTTGCTGCTGGCTTCTTCAATAGAAGCCGTTACTTTCTTAAACATTTCATTAATATCAGACATATTGTCTCCAGTTTAATGGGGTATCGACACCAGACGACGCAAGGCATTATCCAGTTGTGTCACGGTCTCGGAAGAAACATCAGGGGTAGCGGACAGCGTACCGTGATAGGGCGTGATAGCGCTCGGCATATCACCCCGTAAAGCTTTAAATAATCGTCGCCGTTCAGCGCGAGGTGTATTGGTTTTCGCCAACAGAGCATCCAGTTTTCTCAGTGCGGTGGTAGGCGAATCGTTATCCTGTTGTGTGCTATCAGCGGGCAGGAAGGCATCCGCAAACCCTTTCTCCACCGCTTCGCCGCCATTAATCCAGGTTTCACTATCCATCATCGCGGTGATCGTTTTTTCATCCATCCCGGTTCTGGCGACGTAAATATCCCGCATGGCAAAATCAAAGGGGGTCATTTTTTCGGCAATGTCGGCAAAGTCATGGCGATTACCGACGGCCATACCCCAGGTGTTGTGGATCATCAGAAAAGCACTGCGCCCGATTTGTATCTCATCGCCTGACATGGCAATGATTGAAGCCGCAGAAGCCGCTAATCCCAATATTTTTACGGTCACTTTGCCCGCATATTCACGGAGTTGATTGAAGATAGTCAGCCCTTCAAACAGATCGCCACCCGGCGAATTGATATTGACGGTGACATCTTGACCTTCCAGTGAACGCAATATTGCGCCAATCCGTTTAGCGGTGATCCCTTCGCCTGCCCAATCCTGCCCAATCGTCTCAAATATCGATAGCGTATTATCATCCTGGCTTGATGCCCTGATGCTGCTGTTCCATTTTTCCAATGCTGACGGTGAAATTTCACTGGTCATTTTTGGACAGGGAAAAACCGCCGGTAATCCCGGAAGTGCATTTTTTTTCATCGGGAAAAACTCCAGTTATTCTGTTTCTTGCTGGTTGCCAGTCGGGTGATGAGAAGGGTTTTTTTCAGGGAATAACCAAGCACTTAGCGCGGCTCGTGCTTTTTCGCCGTCATTTTCCTGCCCCAGTTGATTGAGGGGCGTCAGGTTCAACTGAACGGTATACAGGTCTCCGCCATCAATCGGCGGCAGATTTTCCAGTCTCCGCACATCATTGCGATTCATCCAGCCATTTTGTAGCGCGGTCGTGTAATAAGCCGCTCTACCACTACTGTCGGTTCTGAGCAGTCCTTCAACAGAAAATTCCGCAAAATAATCCTCGTCATTATCCAGCAGACAGCGGGCGATTTCCTGTTCAATATTGACCAGTAAGGGCCGTAAGGTATTGGTCAGGAAAATCAGGTTCATCCCTTCCACGCTCGAAGCCCAACTGCTTTGTTTTGTAATATGACCGACCATAAACGGCGGAACGCGACACCAGCGGCAGATTTCTTCGACGCTATGATCGCGGCTTTCCAGCATTTGCGAGGTTTGTGGATCGAGGGTGATACCATTAAATTTCATTCCAGCTTCCAGCAGCATCACTTTGCCGGTATTTTCTGACCCTGAAAATCGTTCAAGTTCTTTATTAAACGTTTCTCGTTGCTCCTTGCTGAGTAATTTGTCGAAAGTGACAAAACCGGATGCCGACATGCCTTTCTGGAAATACCGCGCTGCCGTTGTTTCGAGTGACATCGCGGAGCCAAATACCTCACGACCGGTTTTTAACGGCATCATGCCGCAAATGCCGTCTAATCCGAACCCCCGTATGTGCATCATGTCATTATCTGCAATCACTCGCGGTTTTAATGAGGAATAACCGGGCTTGCTGTCGTGGGTATAATGGTATTCCAGTCGCCCGTTATCACGCCGTTTAACAATGATATTTTGGGGTAATAGTGGGACGAGGGAGACCAGACGCTGACCGACCTTCTTTTTTTCAACAAAGGCATTACCGCGTAAACACAAGCTGGCAACAATCATTTGGATAAAACGCGACGGTGTCATTTCCAGGTTGGGACGACGACACAGGACAGGATAAGCAGGGTGTTGCTGTGCGAGGCTGCGTGAACCATCCGACTCACGGTGATAGAGTTTGAGCGGTAACGTGGATATCGATTCACTCAGCAGACGCACACAAGCCCAAACCGCAGAAAGTTGCAGGGCTTTATCCGTTGTCACCACTTGTCCGCTCTTACTCTGGCTATAGTCATGAAACGATGACAGCGTATCCGTTAAATTCTGTGGCACCCCTAGCCAGTTGAGCACCGCGCTTTTAATTTTACCCGGAGATTGATGTTTTTTCACTACAGTCCTACCATAATCGGATTGGTTAAAAAGCCATCCAGATCGCCGCTTTCTTCCTCAACAACCTCGGCGGCCCCGATGGCCATCGCCAGTGCTACCACACCGTCAATACGTCCGTTGCTACGGCGTTTGCTAAAAACACGATTGCCGTTTTTATCTTCTTCAATAACCGTATTCGCGGCGTTCCAGCGTAGACAGGGGTTGAAATCAATACGTAATTCGCCACCGAGAAGATGCTGCTCAAACAATTCAATGGATCGCGGCATCCAAAGTCTGGATTGTTTTGATTTGCCGAAGCCTTGTCCGTGCGGCGTTAATAGCGTATTCACCCCTTCGTTTTCCAGTTCTGGCCGTAAATAATCAATATGATACGCATCGTAGGCAATACGATTGAGGGTATAGCGTGCGGATAATTCGGCTATCCGTTGGGCAACAAAGCTCAGATTAATCGCATTCCCTGGCGGGGCGTTAAGATAACCCGCTCGCAACCAGGCATCGTAAGGCACTCTGTCGACCCTGGCACGCTCCAGTAAGGTGTCTTTCGGTGTCCAGAACTCGACATAAGCCACTTTTTCTTCCGGCCAATAAAGCGCCAGCGCCGTTAAATCCTGCTTGCCGGATAAATCCAGGCCACCGTAGCAGGGGGAGTTTGCCAGCGCCGCTAAATCCAGCGAGGTCTCCTCACACGCTATCCAGCTATCACTATTAATCCAGGGATTCTCAGCATCGACCCACTGACAGAAATTGAGACGACGAACCAGGCTCTCTTTGGCGGGCATCCCACGGGCTTGCGTGACTTGCTCCTGTAAATAGCGTTCGCTGAACGTATGCCCTAATGAGGGATTCGCTTTTTTCCAACAACCGCTATCTTTAAAGGGGTCATCGCCTTCGTCCAGCGAACAGATAAATGCGAAAAAGCTATCATCTTCAATGCTGCCCTCTGCCACTTTACGTCCGTATTCGTGATAGTCGTAACACACACTGGTTTTGTTGTGGCCGCTATTGGTGATCATGAAAATCAATGCCTGTTGGCGGCCTTTTGTGCCTGCCCGCATCATTTCAACGACCTGATTACTTTTGTGTTCGTGAATTTCGTCAATCAAGGCACAGTGAGGACGCGGGCCGGATTGCCCATCATCGGCACTGATAGGCCGAAAAAAAGCACGGGCTTGTAAGAATGCCAGATTCCATTCCTTACCCGCCCCACCGGATTTCTGGATACGTTCGGCCAGCTTTGGCGATTGGTCTACCATCGCGACGGCGTCACGAAACAGGATCATCGCCTGGTCTTTTTTGGTGGCAGCGGCGTAGACTTCGGCTCGCGCTTCATTATCGGCAACCAGGCAATATAGCCCTATCCCCGCCGCCAGCGGCGATTTTCCTGATCCTTTTCCGGCTTCAACGTAGGCCATACGAAAACGGCGTTGTCCTTCGTTGTTTCGCCAGCCAAAAAGGGAGCCAACGATAAAACACTGCCAGGGGAGTAAATTAAACGGTTTGCCTTCATAGATACCGCCGTTCAATTTCAATACGTTGGAAAAAAAACGGATGGCACGCTGTGCGGATCCGACATCCCACAACAGACCCCGCGTATTACCCGTCGATAAATCCCGCAAGTGACGTTGACAGGCATGACGAATATCGGGGCCAGCAAGCTCCTGACCTGAAACCACCAAGGTGGCATAGTCGGTAGCTAAATCAGTGAGCGAAGAATTCGTCGAGTTCTTCGGGGTCTTTTTCTTTGTCATGTGTCCTCACCTTGGTTCTTGCCGCGGGTGTTAAGCCAAATTCAACCAGATAGCTTTTAAAGCGTTTATCGGCATCTGACAGCATCGAAACGGCGGGATTCGCCTTGATTAATACGCCGTTTTGAGAATGCACCTCAAACGTTTCACCGTTGGTCTCTATCAAGGTGCGATACCGCAGGATCTCAGCGTAAATATCACACAGCCTTTCCAGCGCAAAAGCATCGGCGATCGTTAATACGCCCATGCCATTTAGCAGCAGTGTTAGCCGTTCCCAGGTTTTTTTTGCCGTATTGGATAAGTGTTTTGGGGGAGGGGCTGAATAGGATGGTGGGGTAGGCTCTGCGCTATTGAGCGGTCGTCTACCCGGATTACCGGCGATTATTTTACAGGCAGTCGGTTTAGGTCGTCTTCCTGCCATAAATACGTCCTTTTTTGTTAAATAAAACCATCAATTTTAAAATATATTTATTTTCAATAAGATAAGGCGCGATCAAAAAAAGTTTTCATTTCGCGACTGTGCGTACAGAGGGGGCCCTCAGGTCAGTAAGCTTTATTTACTGGAACTTTTAACCCACCCTCCCTATTTATTCTGTTGATACCAGTGACTATTGGGATTACTCGGCATCCCGTTTTCATCACAGCCAAAGCCCTTGTTACCTTTTTCCATCCGTTGCTTGGTTGTGTTGTGATGCTGAACACAGAGTGGTTGCCAGTTCTTTTCATCCCAGAATAGTTTTTGGGCTATCTTCAATTCTTCTGTCGTCTTAGCCACGCGCAGACGATGCGGTATGATATGATCAACCACGGTTGCCGGATTGATGAAATTATTGGCTTGACACATGGCACATAAAGGATGTTTGGCAAGAAATGCCCGCCGCGCTTTATCCCAGCGAGAATTGTACAGTTGGGTTTTCTTCATAAGGACAGCCATGTTTTAGAGGAAGGTCTAGGAATTTGGCTGGGCATATTCCATCATCCGTGTTGATGTTTCATGCAGGATGGCATCTGTTATATCCCAACAACAAAAGGAATAATCAAAGTGATAACTGAATTCTCTGCGGCTATGGTCGCTCTTAAAGAAACTATTAGTCTTGCGAAAACCATAAGTGAAGCTAAAACTGATGCGGACGTTAAAGCAACCACTTTTGAACTACAAGGAAAACTTTTTAATCTTCAATCTGACTGCTTAGGTCTCGGTGAGGTGATCCAATCGCAAAAAGAACAAATAGCGCATCTCAAAGCAAAAATTACCGAGTTTGAAAACTTTGCACGCGAGGCTGAAGGTTATATTTTGAATCAACTTGAAACAGGTACATTTGTTTATTCTAAAAAGCAAACTGTGAATGATGCGGAAGTAAGTGTGCATCTTTGCCCATATTGCTTCACAAAGAAGATAATATCTATACTTCAACCAGACCTGAAGGCCTATTGTAATTCTCATTGTCCCTCCTGTAAAAATAATTACGAGATGCAAAAAAGAGAGATAGGTCTCTAATATGAAATGGTATCCAATTATTAAAAAGCTAAGCACCATTATGAACGCTTTTGTGATTTATTCACTTGGCGTCTCAGGTAACGGCATCCAATGGCTGGCTGTGCACGTTTTCTGGATACCTTGACAACAATCTGCATGGTGAAAGTGGTAATTACCAAGATAAATACCGACCAGACATTCTTTTCTATCCTTGCGATAAATAAGTACTTTATTGTTTATCTCTGGCATACGTATACAACAATCAATCCAGTTCATTCATTCTTCGCTTCCTGTTGATGAGACAAGACGACTTGCCGCACATAGTCTTGCAAGCCGTTTATTTGCTGCTCGGCAATCTCAATTCTATGTCGGAGGATGAAATCAACAAAAAGCCCGAACATTGTCGGGCTTCCGTACTCTGCGTATTGCAAGATGCTTAGTTAGCGCATCTTCTGGTTCCATTACTCTTAATCTTGCTGCTAGGCACCCCATGCTTAATCCGTACATTTTTGCCGTATCTTTAAAACAAAGGGTTTTACCAAAGGCAGTGATAAATCTATTTGTTCGCTTGTTCCTTGCTTGCTCATGCGCCGTGGCCCATCGGCAGTTGGCAGGACCATATCCTTGGTTATTATCTATTCTCTCAATGGTTGTACCATATGGCCTGCGCCCCATATCAGATAAAAAATTCTCAAATTGAAGCCACCTCTCATCAATCATTATCCCTCTGCCACCATAAGAAGGGTAATTGACATTTTCGGGGTTGCAGCAGCGGCTTTTCATGTCTTCCCAGGTGAAATATTCAGGAGTTTTCTTTCCGGCTCGAGCATGTCCGTGTTTTATCTTTAGGCATCCACAAGAACGAGTATTACCACTAGTGAGATTACTGTGTCGGACAACAGTTTCGTTACCACACTCGCAGAGACACAGCCACATTTGTTGATTATGCTTATTTTTACCTGCGGAGCAAACCACTGTTAAACGCTCAAATACCTCTCCCGCCAATAAATTATTTCTTATTAGTCTCATCAATAATTCGCCTTATGTAATCCTGAAGGTATTTTATTTTTGCTTGGTCGCTGATGATTCCAGATCTAATATCGAGAACGTTTCGTCCAGCAATTGAAGAGAGTTCGATGGTTCCTGCATGGCCCAGGCTGCTGGGGCTGGTAGTACTGATTGGACAGTTACCTTTGACGAGCACCCGCCCGCCGCTATTAAGCTTACGACGCAAATCATCATTCTTAGCTTGCACATCGGCTAATTCCTTAGTGTGTCTGGCATCCAACGCTGAGATGGTCTGCATTTGATGGTTTAACTGCTCAAATGCAACTTGCTGTTTTTCCCTATCCGATACAGCAATCTTTCGTGCTTTCTCAGCATCATAATACAGTGTCCGGTAATACAGGGTTGCGCCTAGCATTGAGGTCAGTAGCAAAGCGATAATAAGAGGAATTTTCCAGTTCATTTTTCTACACAATACGCTATACCGTTAATCGCCCTTGCGGTTTCAAAATTTAACTCAAATATGGCTTTCGCTTTTTCGCACCGCTCTTTTGATGAAAATTCCTGACTACTCACTGAGGCAAAATCAGTCTCTGCAAAAGGGGCTGCATACATAGCAAAAATTAATATCCACATGGAGTACTCCTCGTTATCTTTTGATTTGAGGCTGATACCTTCCAGCCCAGACTTTGGCAACATGTAGGCAATCGGCAAAAATCTTACCCTTTGCGCTAGCTGCATTACGGCGATAATGTTCTAGTGCCACGTCTGCACTAATTCGTGCCACTGATTGCTCGTACCCCTGCTTAACGAGTTCAGTTACTACGTGTTTCTCAATGAATTCGATATAGTTCTTCATGCGGTTTTTTCTCCTCATCTATATCAGGAAAATCACCCAAGTCGCAGAGCTTGAATTGAATAAGGTCTTTCACCAGTTGTTCAGCTTTTTTAATTGATTTTTTCTCTTTCTGGCGTAGCGTCATCAGATTGCTACCTTTTTGGCCGTGCTCCGTGAAAGAATACTTTTCAGCCAGTGCGACCCGATCTTGCATCTGCTTAATGGTGAGTTCTGTTAAACCGGACAAGTCGAGAAGGTTAATATCTTGACCACCTTCTAACTCAGTCATCCTGTCGAACACGGTGGCCTGTAGTTCGTAACTGTAGCTCATAGCCATCAAACAGGCTTCACGCTTGGGGAAGCGGTAGCAAGGAAGATCACGACCGGTGCTGTCTTTGTACTGAGCAAAAAATTTTGCTGAGTGCTCGCCTAACACTTTCGGTACTTTTGTTAAAAAGCTTCTGTGTTGTAATTGTCTGTATTTCTTGCAAGGGAACGCCAATCCTTCACTTTTTGCTTTTGATGCACGGTCAGCGTTAATGTAGTCGATCATTTCAAGGCTACTCATGGTAGGTTTTCTTGATACAGGTAGTACTATAACATTTGAATATTGCATTGCGTTTTCCTTTTGAAATGAACCTTTGCCGCACAGGAAATCAGTCCATCGAGGCTCGCCAGCACTAACCGACTTCCTCAAAGGCTCATTTCAAATGGTTCAGGTTCGATGTGATTCTTTACGCAGCGGGGCGTATAGAAAAGCCTTGAACGATAACCAAGGCTCATTGAGTTGGATTGATTAGTGCATTTGGATTTAAACAAAGTTCCCGTTCTACCTCCCGGCGTTTAATTAGCCCGTTTGATAGCTTTCCTTCATCGTATTTCCATCGTCGCATCTGGTCACAAGCGCCTTGAATATCTCCGGCATTCAACTTTTTGAGTAGCGTTGAATTGGTAAATGCTCCACTGCCGATGTTATAAACAAATGAAGTCAAGGCGGCTTTTTGTAAATCGGTGAGCGGCACAGTAACATAACGTTCAACGGTAGAGTGTGCTACCTGCAAATCCTGCTTCATCAAATCGTTGCATTCTTCTTCGCTATAAATTTCCCCGAGCGTAACGTCCTTTCCGGTATGACCGTGACAGACGGTGAGCACACCGCCACTATCACGATAAGGTTTATAGCGCTTACCTTCGTGCCACTGCACCAGGACGGCAGCCAGTGCTAGTACACCTCCTGCCGTTGCCGCCAGAAGGCGTTTTTTAAGTTGGCTATTCATTAAGATTTCTCGTTCGATAACGATATTCCTTGTGTCGGTAATACCAGTTCAGTCCAACAGTCAGCACTGAACAGATAATACCCGTCACCAGCGCCCATTCACTAAGCGATAGCGCACCGCATAGAAACGTCGTCGCGCTGGCACCATAGGCAGTGCCCGTTGTGTATTTTTCAATGTTATTCATAACAGATGTGCTTATTTTAAAATGCTTGAGTGATAAAGGTATATTTCTGTGAAGGGGTTAAAATGACCGCTTCGGATAGCCAGAGCAACGCTTAATGGCGGCAATGCAAGCTTCCTGCTTTTTTTCTGAATCCGCTATAAATGCAGCCTTGCGCCATTGTGTTACGGCGCGACGGAAGAAGCCTATTTTCTCGAGATTTTTCGCTGTTTCTGTCAGTTTTTTATATTCTGTCATAATGATCCCTCACAATACTCATCAATAATCACCACACACTTCCCGCCCTTGGTACCGCCGTTATCATCAATTTTCTTTACCGTCATCACGCGAACCTGGCTATCATCGTCCCAAATATCCGCCCCAGTTAAAGAATCGAGTACGCCTTTGGAGTAATTGTCCACATCACGCTTTATCTTGTTCGGCAGATAGAGCTGCATCAATACAGAGACCTCACCTTCAAATTTTTGAAGACCGGATTTCTGGCGCATCTCATTGACAATTTTTGCCGTTGTTGCTTTAAATGCTTTAGCTTTATCACTTAAGTAGGGGCGTTTTGAATTATGTCGCCAATAAGTATTAACGCTGGGCGGGAAAGGGAGTTCGATTATCATGTTTTCATTCAAACCTTACTGGGAAATATTTATCTAAAAACTTTTGGATTGATGAAATTATGTCCTCAGCTTTGCTTTCCCAGCTATTAGCATTCTCATTCACATACCGTAGTGCGCCAAGATACAAAATGACTGGGAGGGTTGGAATAATAAATAAAAACCGGATAAAAATGTTGATATAGTTACTCATGCTTCACGCTCTTTTTAATAGTTTTTTTCTTTGGACATATGTCATTCTGCACCCAAGCCTTCTCCACGGTCGCCAGATAAACAACACGCTGCCCTTGCTGTTGCCCGCCTTTCCTTCCTTGCCTGTTTCGGCAGAGATAAATGAGAGTCGCCCCTCGGTGATAAATCGCGCTTCATGAGAGGTTTTTATCGCTTCCTGAAACCATGCCGTAGACGTATCGGAAGGGAGTAACATCACTATCGTTTGATTCTGCCTTCGGTATTGTTCGGCGGCTTTCTTAACCCAAGGCATAATCTTGCTATAGGGGGGATTGCAGAAAATGGCCCCGTCGCTATTCCAATCGCATCTCAGTGCGTCTTGCTGTTCAGTTAAAAATTCTTTGCATAGCGCGTTACTTTCATCGGCAGCAACATCCAGCTTAAAACCAAATTCAGCATCCAGTGTTTTAAAAACGTCAACAGGTGTTCGCCATCTGTCTTTGAATGACTTTGGTGTATTACTGATTAGCATATTTAAACCACGGTAGGATTTTTATATAACGGAGAATTCCAGACTTTGTTAATCATGCAGCGTGGCGTGGGTTTATTTTTACGGCTTTCTTCAAGTTTCACCGAAACATCCCACAGTTTTTTATCGATATTTAGTGTTTTTTCAACATGAAATCCTTTCTCAGTATATTGCTTAACCAGCCTATTGGCTTGTCGTGTGCTAATGGCTTCGTATCGAAACCAGCTTTTTCGTAAATATGTCATAGTCTTATTTGATAATTTGTGTGAAAATTTTAAATAGAGATAGGTATGTACTTTAGTGTGTACATTTTATTGGAGTTGAGTTAATGTATATCCATGTACACATATGGAGCATTAAGAATGCAAACAACAAAGATATTCAAAAATGGCAATTCACAAGCCGTCAGAATCCCTGCTGGGCTTGCTTTTGAAAATACAGATATGGAGCTTGAAATCGAACGCATTGGCGATGAAATCCGGATTCGGCCCGCTCGTCAGTCCCTAGAAAATGTGATGGATATATTTGCTAACTTCTCATCTGATTTTATGTCTGAAGGTCGTGACACCCATGAACAAGTAGACAGGGATACCATCTGATGCCTCGCTACATGCTGGATACAAACATGTGTATTTACCTCATCAAAAACCAGCCAAAACAGGTAGCAAAGCGTTTCGCAAATTGCTTTGTTGGCGATGTTGTTATGTCGGCGATTACCTTTGCTGAATTAGACTACGGAGTAGCGGTATCCAAAGATCAAGAACGAGAGCAAAATAACCTTAATCGACTCGTAAAACTAATAAATGTAATACCATTTGATGTCAATGCTGCTCGTGCCTATGGTGCAGTTCGCATGGCCACAAGAGAGCGGAAGAAAGACCATCTAGACAAGCTAATAGCTTCACATGCTATTGCATTAAACATCATACTAGTAACTAACAATGAACGTGATTTCATCGCTTATCCCGGTCTTCAAATCGAAAATTGGATAACATAGACGCAAACAATTTGTCAAGCCATAGCGGTTTTTTGATAGCATCTAATGCTGAAAACGCCGCTCGTGCTTCTTAGCCGCCTTAAAATCGACTTCCGAGTATCACTCAACGCCAAAACCTCTTATAAGCCTCTCTACGGCGTTCAAACTCAAAATCGCTAGGGGTTGGTTGCCTATATCGAGAAAACTCCTTATAGAGAGTTTTAGGCCGCTTAAAATCGATTTATGCAGCCATCCGTGAACGGTAACTTCCCCACGTGAACGTCAATGTACAACCGCCCCCGTCGTTCATACGGTCGATAACACGCTCCCCGATAAATCCGGCCAGTTCGTTCAATGCCAGATTGCTGATGATTATCGTTGGCTTCATGCTCTCGTAGCGCGTGTTAATGACCTCGAATAAGATCATTTTTTCCGCCTCGCTACCAAACTGAACGCCTACCTCGTCGATGATGAGCAAGTCAGGTTGCGTATAGCGCTTGATAACATCAGCTTCTGAACATTCTGCGTTTTTGCTCCAGGTTGATTTAAATTCGCGGGCAATTCGCAAAACTGTCGTGAATAGCGCTGAATTTTGGTGTTCGTTGATAACGTGCTTGGCAATCGACAGGGCAAGGTGATTCTTGCCGGTTCCTGGCTTACCGCACATCACCAAGCCGCCACCACGCTTAAGGCGTTCAGGCCAATGGGTGGCATAGGCATTGCAGAATTTTAAGCAACGCGCCGCATCAGGATTCACTGGCTCGTAGTTATCCAGGGTCACATTGGCAAAGCGTTCCGGCAGGTTCAGGTTATCCATGAGCGTTTTAATTTTTGAGCGCTTGCGGTGTTTTTCCTGCTCGGCTTCGGCTTGCTCCAACTGGGTTAATTTTTCGGTCAGGCAAGCAGGGCATTCACTTCTTGTTTCAATCCCTTTGCCGTGCAGTGCCATCCTGCGGCAACGTTGTTTGAATAAGCCGTGCCTGTCACAGATGGCCTCCTTCTCCTCGTAAACCGTGTGCTCTAGTGGCTTGGGTGGCGCATTCAGGTCTGCCAGTTTTTGGCGTACGGCGGTAATTTCTGTGTTGTAGTTCATAGACCCTCCCTCGACAAACACTCCCTCGCCCAATCGGGTAGCCGCGGTTCCCCATAGTCCTTGTCAGCAAAGCTATCTGCGACAGAGTGGGCCTTGGCCTGCTGGGTTCGTGCGAGCTGCTGAGGCTCGAAGAGTCCTTGCCAACCGTTGGCGATACTGGCGTTGATAATCTCTTCCGGCTGATGCCCATTGTCTCGGCACTTGCCTAGCAGCTTGATAGCCTGAGTCACCGTCTGCTGGGATTTGATCGGCTTTTTGATTTCCTTGCGGTACTGCACCCAGGAATCCCAAACTGGTTTGGGTAGCCAAGTGGGAAGTTCTGCCGAGCTTGGGTCAAACGATTTTGATTTTGCCGAAGGAGGGGTTTGGGGTGGTTTATATATATTGTCTTTTTTGTCTTTTGTAATAGTGTCTTTTGTGTTTCCCTGTTTTGGGGAAGAGCTATTACCCATTTTGGGGAAGGTTTTATTCCCTGTTTCGGGGAATGTTTCCCCCTTTTGGGTATTACCTTTTTTAGGGAATGATTCCTTCCCCTTTTCGGGTAAGTTTTCCCTGTTTTGGGTATTACCCTTTTCGGGTAAACTTTGCCACTCAGAAACAACTTTGTTAACCCCTATGCAATTTCTATCCATAAAAAGAAATTTACGTGCCAGAAGTTGGTTTTTTGCAGTACAAACCCGCGTCTCTGGAATGCCTGTTATTTTAGCTATCTGGGAATTAGTGATACGGTCAACTTTTTTATTAAAGCCGTAAGTTTTACGAATAATCGCAAGCATTACTTTTTGTTGATGAAGTGTAATATTTGCCATTAACAAGGCATCAAGAAGCGTATTCGCTAACTTTACATACCCTTCTTCCAATTCAGCAGCATGAGGCTCTTTGTTCTCGTTCACAGTGCCAAAATCCGCATAAGCAACGTTAGTCATAGCAGACTCCTATAATTATTTTAAATCGATGTGGAATAACTTATGGTTCAGCTGTACTTATCAATTTCATGTAAAATGCAATCGATATCCGCACATAAGTAATCCATTATTTCAGGGAGCCAAGGATTCGGTTTGCTGTAACATTCATCCGCATCAAAGTACTTGTAAATGTTAGCGGCGACTTCTCTTGCTCTAATTAATCTGCTATGACTTTCGTGGCTAATTTCCAGCTTTATTTTTTCCTGTTGGGCAGGCGAGATATCAACAATTCTCATGTTAATTGCCTCCCATGCCAGCGTGTACAGGTTGACGACCAGCCCAGATAAGGCGGCTGTCTTTGAATAGGGCGGTGAAGGTACGGAAATCCCTATGCGTGAATGACACTTTGCCGTAGGGAACAGCTGAATTTAGAGGAATAATCCAGTAAGTATCGGTAAATTTAGGATGAGTTTGGATTGGGGTAGTAACCATAGCGGTTGCCTCTCTACTAAGTTCTTTCAAACCTCACCAACCTGAGTTCAAGCAGGGTGGCGAGACGTAACGGGATTGAACTACCGGTAGTAGAGAACCCGGCGAGCCTTACGGCTCCCCCGCTACGCCTCACCATTATAGGAGCGCAACGCTGGTTATGACGGACGTAAAAAAACCGCATACTGCGGCTTATATCCGCTCTACAATTCGGGAGTTCAAACCCGGCACCCGTTTTGTTAAGGTGCTGGGTACAATATAGCTCATTTTTGTTCTTGCCGTCAAACGAGTTCGCTTGCCGTTGCTTCCTGCTCAGCAATAAGTATGTCGTTGAATTTTTTCAGCGCTTTATCGTTATAACGAAAGGATTCAACCTGTTTAGTGCTATAGCGTGACTTGTCCAGATAGTACTCACCGTATGAATGGGTCTTCATATTGTTGTCATTGGCGATACGGCCAATCTTGTTCGCTGAAACATTGAACATCTTGCCAATTTGCGTTGCGGTATAGCTCTTCTCTTCAAGCACAGGAAGAGGGATAACTTCACTGCCTGCTATAGGATTAATCAGTCCAGCAATAACGGCTTGACGGGCGGTGTCGGAAAGACCTGTGGCCCACTGGAAGGTCTTTTCGGCTATCTCCATCTGGATTTGCATCGCTCGTGCCTTACGGTACTCCGGTAAGCCGCTACCTTCGTCACGGTGTACTGTTTTCATGCTGTAGCTGCCCTGCTGGCGTAATGCAGGTAACACCTCTTCGCATACCCAATCTTGTACACGTTCAGCAGAGGGAAGTTTGCTTTTCAGTATCAGCCGGTAGAGAGCGGATTCTGGCGCAAGTGCTACGCCCTTGGGATAAACACCTAAATTCAATTCTAACGATTCGTTATAATCAAGCCTTATCAGATGCTTACAGTGATCAGCTAGTGCTTTGGAAGGATTTGTGTAGCCCAGCGCCTTCGCCAGTTCGACCGCAAAGAACACAGGCTTTCCTTGGTAAAGCGTCCCTTGTAATTCAATATCTGCATCAGCAGACTTAAAGAGCATGAGTTGTGTTTTGGTGATTTTGGTCATAATAATTTCTTCACTATTAAATGAATTTCGTAAAAGTCTATTACCGAGCTACTTGTAAAATTTTGCTTGTTGACCCTAAAAGGGTTTAAACTAAAGAAAAAATAGGAGATTCCTAAATGGGCCAAGTTGCATTTGATACTCAAGAATTTGTTGAGACACTAGAAAACGCTGGATTGCCAAAAGATCAGGCCAGAGCGATCTCTATCGCTGTTCGCAAGTCACACGAAGTGGCAGACGTAGCTACCCGGCGTGACCTTGAGGACGCGCGGAAAGATATTGATGCCAGATTCGATAAAACGGATGCCAAAATTGCGGATGTCCGTAAGGACATGGAGCATCGCTTTGAAAAAGTTGAGGCTCAGATTGCCGATGTTCGTAAAGATATGGAAAATCGATTTGACAAACTGGGTTTACAATTAACAGTCAGATTAGGGGGTATGTTAATTTTGGCAATCGGTGCGCTTACAGCCATTTTAAAACTTGTTCACTAGACGAATTAAATCCGCGTTGGCATAACGATAACGAATGTCTTTTTGTTTAATTCGGCAATTGCAGCATTGTCATTACCGTTAAGTTTAATCTTTATTGATTTGTATTTGGGGTTATAAATTTTTGCGGCCTTCTCGATATCCGCAAGATAGCTAGCATTGAAGCCAATTTCTGAAACGGGCCTGTTTTCCTTGGGTATTATTCGACTAATATCAGGGTATACCCCATCAATAACCTCACAAATTGCTACACCAACCCTTATACCGAAACAATCAAGATAAGTGATAATGCCCAATTCGGTGTCTATTTTTGCCTTATCAAATTTGACGAACTTAGGCCCTTTGATAGCAACGATAACGTTTTCTTTCAGATCTTCGGATTCATGCTCACCGAGAAAAGCACGATGACCGTCAGTCGAATAAAGTTTTTTCTCAGGCGCAAAACAAATGCCGTTTAAATAATATCTTTCATCACATTTAGCCTGAAAAATCATCGCACTAAGAAGCGCCTGCTTACTAACAGTTAGAATCATTTTTATCCTCGATAAGCCTATTGAACTTTATAATTTATTCACTAAAAAACACATCATCACCGGGATATTCTGATTGATATTGCTGATAGCCTTTTTCTGCAATTTTCCGCTCGTCTTTATCCTGTAGTGTGGCAAGCTTCTTATCGATTGTTTGAGCGGGTAGCCCATTAATCTGTTCATCTAATGTTTGTTTTGTTTGAGCGATGAAGGGTAAGAGAATATCGAAGCTATAAGTATCCTGTCCGTTCGATTTTGTCTTTAGTGTTTTTTGCAGCACCAGTCCAACACGCTTATTGGTAAGTTCCGGCGCTATATGGGTATGGGCATTAATCATTTTGGTTGTTAACTGCTGAACGCCAGCACAGCCCATAATAGCGTTAATCATATTGACACCGAATTTATTTGGCGTACCGTCTTTTTTCTTCGTGTATACATTCAGATAATTTGCTTTTTTGCCATCATCTGCTTCAACCGAAAATTCAATTGATTCAGCGCCGCCGCTACTGGTCATATATTTTGCTTCCTGAATCGTGACAATATAAGCGCCTGATTCATTGATAAAAGCACTTTGACCGGCAGCTAAGGCGGCTTCTTGATTGTACGTAAAGGTGATATTGTTCAAGATACGTCTCCTTAATGTCACCGATCATGCAAAACTGATCCACTTGGTATTATTCGCACATTTTTGTACGGATAATTTATGTTAACCAAGGAGATATTTGTGGATATTCATGTTCGCTTTGCACAAGGACAAAGCCTTCGAAAAATTGCCCGTGAATTGGGCATATCCCGTAACACCGTAAAACATCATTTACAACAACAGACAATGCCAACTTATGCTAAAAGAAGTCAACAACCGACTAAATTAGCACCCTTTAAACCTTATTTGCTTCATCGAATTGAACTGGCTAAACCTGATTGGATCCCTGCAACAGTCTTATTTGATGAAGTAGTTGAAAGCGGCTATCAAGGCGGTATTGCTCAATTACGCCGATTTGTTTGTCAATTTAAACCAAGCATTGTTCCCGAAGCTGTCGTCCGTTTTGAAACACAGCCAGGTCAACAAATGCAAATCGACTTCACCAGCATCCGGCGAGGTAAAAAATCACTAAAAGCGTTTGTTGCAACGCTAGGCTATTCGCGTGCGAGTTATGTAAAGTTCTTTGACAATGAACGAGCAGAATCGTGGCAACAAGGTTTACGAGAAGCTTTCGACTATTTTGGTGGTGTACCACAGGAAATATTGTGTGATAACGCAAAATCCCTCATCATCGAACGGGATGCTTATGCAGAAGGTGAACATAAATTACATGTCGAAATGCTTCAAATGTCGAAAGATTACGGGTTTAAATTGTGTGCTTGCAAGCCCTACAGGGCAAAAACTAAAGGGAAAGTAGAGCGCTTTAACCACTATTTAAAAAACAGCTTTATCGTACCATTAAATACCGACCTTCGTGCTCATAATCTTGAACTGGATATTGAGATAGCTAATGCAAGAGTGGGGCCCTGGTTACAACGCGTTGCCCATCAGCGGATTCATGGAACAACGTTAGAGAAGCCAGCAGATAGACTAGCTAAGGAAGTTAAGTATCTTCTACCCTTACCAGCAAGGGTTTGCCAATCTATCCCGCAGACTGATACGCTTAATATCCGTATCGTACCGCCCCTTGAATCTGTCAGTTTGCAACACTCAATCAGCGTATACGAAGCATTGCTGGGAGGTGAACATGTTATTGCATGAACAAATTGAACACCTGTGTGAGTCATTGAAATTAAATTCTATTCCGACTCATTGGTCATCACTTGCCGAACAATGCATTGCCCAAGACAAAAGCTACGGAGAGTTTTTACTGTCCCTATTAAAATGTGAGCAACAACAACGAGATGAACGAACCCGTAATCTTTTGAGTCGGATGGCAGGATTCCCAGCACATAAAGAACTTAATACGTTCGATTTTAAGTTTGCAACGGGGATCCCCAAACAACACATACAGGAATTAAGCGCATTAACGTTTATTGAACGTAATGAAAATGTCGTGTTGCTTGGCCCAAGCGGTGTAGGCAAAACGCATTTAGCTATTGGGTTAGGATTAAAAGCAGTACAGGCCAAGAAGAAAACCCGCTTTACCACGGCAGCTGAACTGATGTTGCAACTCTCAACTGCCAAACGACAAAATAAGCTCAAACAATATCTATCACGTTCGGTGATGGCCCCGAAATTGTTGATTATCGATGAGATTGGATACCTGCCGTTTGGGCGAGAAGAAGCAAACCTGTTTTTCAATGTGATTGCCAAGCGTTATGAGCATGGCAGTGTCATATTGACGAGTAACTTATCATTTGGGCAATGGCCAAATGCTTTTGCTGATGACGCAACATTAACTGCCGCTATGCTTGATCGTTTACTTCATCATTCGCATGTACTGCAATTAAGCGGTGAAAGCTATCGATTGAAAGATAAGCGGCGCTCAGGAGCAATGACTGAGTAAAAGTGGATCAATTTTGATTGATCGGATTTAGCTAAAAAGTGGATCAGTTTTCGGTGATCGTTGACACCTTAAGATGCAATAGTCTGTTTTATTCTATTTTTGGTGGATTGGATAAAGTCAAGAAACTGAGTGCGGCGCATTTTAAGTTGATTAATATCTTCCCCATGATTTTTTCTATACAACCTGTTTACAATTAACTGTCCTCCCTCTGGGAAATCAGAACAGTAGCTGACAAAATCAACCCAATCACGTCCTGTACAATCAAGGTGGCCTATAAGTTGCCATTTGTATGCAGGGTCAAAAGATTCACGTTGCAAAGTGGCATAATGCACGGGTGCGGTAACTGACTTAATTTCAATAACACCATCATTTCCAACTAATCCGTCTGGGCTATCGCCATAATCACCACAATCAAAAAATCCGCCATTGGTTACATCAAAAAAATTTGTTTCTTCGTATAGCCTTCTGGCGATTGGCTCCTGTTCGTGTCCGCGTAACATGTGGTCATTAGTGAAACTAAATTCTGATTTTTTCTCTGTTATAATTTCTAGCGCAATTTGTAACGCATATCGCTTTGCCGGTTCGCCAAAAGCTTTTCCCTGGTTGGCCATAAAACAGTTAAATTGCGATACAGTAACTTTTCCTAAACGAAGCGCATCCCACACTTCCGTATTTTGCTGCACATCATGCCATTGCATTAGCGCACTCCTTCGTGAGACGTTCCTGGTCTTCCGGCGACATCTCAACATGTGCTAATACTTTTTCTAGCGAGCCAGTATTCAGATAACTTTGTTTGGCTCTTTCCCATGATTCTACTTTGCTTGGCGTTAATATTTTTTTCTTGATGATAGCGGGGTATATTCTTAAACCATCGACATATTCCTGTCGATTTTTTACCCGCTCAACGCAAATCATGACTTTCACATTTTGCCAATCTTCAAGAAACGGCGAACCGGTTATTTGTCTAACCATTTTGCTATTAGTCGCATTGAGAATCATTGGCTTAACTGCCTCGTCGGGTCTAATTTCTTTCTCTTTAAAATAAGCCGTGTTAAAAACATATTTTGTTCTTCTGGTCTTATCCGGTTCAAATAAAACCTCAGAGATGGTTAATACTGTTGGTTCAACAATATCGGCGCTGCTCAAATAAGGTGAATCGAACGCCTTTCTATAATGCGTTTTTTCTGTCATTAAGCTGGCACCTCGTAGTAAGCATCACGGCATCGCATCAGATATAAAATTTGTTCAACTTTCTGGGTAACGTCGTACAAGACTTCATCGAATCCGTCGGTAGTTTCCAGTGCCAGTAACCATGCGTCGTATTCATCTCCTTTATCTGCATCGGCGAGTTTTTGAGCAAGATAAGCGTTGGTTAAACTTTCGTATAAATACTCGCCGCCCGGCTGACAGAATTCTGCTTCTTCAAACGTTAATTTTTTCAGCGCCCGAAGAATTTCATTTTCAATTTGAATGTCCATGCTGCTTCCTTCTTCGGCGATAGTGGTTATTAATCCTAGCTTACATTGCTTATTCAGCTACTTTGTAGCTTATGTCATCATTTCTCATGACATATTCGTATTGTGCAGCTAAATTCACTAACTCGAATGGTAATAACTTAAGATTAGAGTATTTTTCTAATGCCAATTTCCATGCTTGATATCGACAGCCCATAGTTTTTTGAGTAAGTAATTTTGCAACATCACCGTCACGCAAAGATTCGTACAAATCTTCCGCATCTTCGATACAAATTTCTTTTTCTTCTACAGATAACTTATCTACAGCATTAAATATCGAATTTTTTGTTAATGTTTCCATTATTGAACCTTTGAGTTGGTGTATGAAAATATTTGTAATGAATGCACCTCTATCTATAAGAAGTGCATTGGTTATAAATATTTTATAGTGCATCATTGCCGCCCATCCTAGGCCCGCCGAGCACCCGACGCAGGGTTTAAAGTCGCGCCGTTCGACTATATTTAAAAAATTACCTGTACACCTATCGGTGTACGCTAGTTCAATTTGTTAAAGAGCAGTTCCGCAGCAAACGCTGGCTATGGATTTTTATTCAAATTTCTTGCTTGGTTCACAACCCAAGCCATTTAAGCCAAGCGTCACGTTCTTCTGCGGGACGATTAAAGTAGGCTTCTCGGACTATGCGATTGAATTCAGCGAGGTATATCCACGTTTCGCTTACCCGTGAATTAGGTTTGTTAGGGTCTTGAAAATCCACCACAGGTAATTTTTCTCGTTTAATCATCACTCTCACGGCTTCATCTGTCTTACCGATCAACTCGGCAAACTTTTCTATCGTTACCGCATCAACGGGATATTGCCCTGTGTAGTCACTCTTAATCATTCGTGCCTCATATATTTCAGACCCTTCTAGACCGCTGTAGACCGTTCCTGACCTTTTAAACATCAAAAAATAGAGCTTTAATCTGTTATGCTTAAACTGGGTGCATTTGCTTGAATTGACCTAATTTGTGGTGGATTTCTCGGCATTTGCTTAAGGTTCTTAAATAAGAAGCTTCTTTTTTTAGAAGCTAAGGTTGCTTCTTGTATGAGAAGCATGTCAAGAGATTATGCAAAAAAACTTTTTCAAATTAGAAAAGCTGAAGGAATGACTCAAAAAGCTTTTTCTGAATTAACAGGAGTCTCATTGGGGACAATTCAAAAATATGAAACAGGGCATCAACAGGCGCGGGCTGAAATCATGGAGCGTGTATTAGATGTTGAACAATTTGAAAAATATTCATTATGGTTGACTATCAATAAAGTCGCGCCATCAGCCGGACAAATTGAACCGGCTTTCTCTCTCAGTGGCTCAGAGGTCTCGGAGAAGAAGGATCAAAGAAAATCGTTCCATACGAAGGAGAATGGATGTTAGCACTACATGATTTTTGGATGGTGAGTGAAACAATAGTTATCTAACTAAAAGGGATTTTTTCGCCTCATATAGCTATTAATTACAGATAGTTATAATAGATATCAAGATATCACATTATCATTATATCTTGATATCTAAATTCTATCTTGATATAGTGATATCTTTATATAAGGATAGCTAAGGTAGAAGTTCTTATGATTTATGCTGTAGTTAATACAAAAGGTGGAGTAGGGAAAACAACTACCGCAGTTCATTTAGCTACAATGCTATCCCGAAACGGTAAAGTCCTACTGATTGATGGTGATCCACAAGCAAGCGCCGCTAGTTGGGCAGCTTGGCGTAGGGATAACCCAATCTATACTCCTAGCCCCACAACTACTTGTCTTACAGGAAAAGCCATACTTAATGAAGGAAAAGCATTAGCTTTGAATTTCGATC
Source organism: Arsenophonus sp. PmNCSU2021_1 (assembly GCF_036919435.1). Taxonomy (NCBI): domain Bacteria; kingdom Pseudomonadati; phylum Pseudomonadota; class Gammaproteobacteria; order Enterobacterales; family Morganellaceae; genus Arsenophonus; species Arsenophonus sp. PmNCSU2021_1. The sequence goes on from NZ_JAZHPL010000010.1 coordinate 157,804, forward strand.
ATACCGTTGTTGATGTTGGAGGGCGTGACGCTTCGGGATTACGCTCTGCTTTATTGCTAGCTGATATGGCTATTATACCTATTGGGGCTTCTAATCTCGACGCAGCAGCGATGGCAGATATGTTAGAAATTTTAGAATTAGCGAAAGATTACAATCCTAACTTAGACGTGCGAGTGTTGCTGACTCGCGTAGATCCAAGAACGAAAGATACAAAAGAGATGTTAGATTTTTTAACTGAGCAAAACATTACGGTACTTAAAAGTTATGTTTGTGAGCGTGTAGCTTTTCGTAGAGCAATCGGAGATGGAGCAACAGTATTTGAATTTGGAAAAGACAGCGCGGCGATAAAAGATATTGAATCATTTTTCGCGGAGGTTAAAAAATGAAAAAGAAACCGGATTTAAAGCTGTTTAAAGATCCTGAAAATTTTCTGAATGGAGGTGCAGCTGATATAGCTGAAAAGGATTACACGGTTAAATATAAAGGTAAAATTTCAGAAAAAAAATCAACACAACAAAAGATATTTCGGTTATCAGTTGAAGTTTCAAATGCTCTTAAGCTTTATATTGCTCAATCTCAAGCAAATACAGGAATTAGGATGACAGAAACAGAAATAGTAGAAAAACTATTAAGAGAGTATTTAAATTTAAAATGATATCAAGTTATCTAACTATCTTGATATCAAGATATCTAATTTAAAATCAATTAATTATTTTTTAAGAAATTAATTTACTTAACAATGTTTTTTTAAGCTTATAGACCTCTTTCTTCCCTTTTTCTCTCTTACGGGAAGCTTCAGCTTGTGGGGTGTTTTGATTACGGTTTTTGAAAGTGACTTTGTCTGTAGAATTATCTAGAAAGATTTCATAATCTGGAAGGTCATTTGTTACACATAGATTTTTAACTAATCTTTTAAATTCTCTTTTATTTGATGAGCTACCTGTTTTTAAATGAAGTTTTTCTAAACTAATTAAAAATTCAGACTGACTACCACAATGTTTACGTGCTATTTCGTACAATCGCCTATCTATTGCTTTACGGATACGAAAATAATCAGGACTAATTTTTAACACTTTAGTTTTAGTGATTGCTTGATAGAGCCAATCAGGTAAAGTTACCTCTACCATACCTATATCTAATTTACCTTTTTTTTCTTCTAAAATTCTAGCTTTTTCAATCAATCCAAAGATAACAGTTTCTTCTTTATCTTCTGAATATATTATATTAGTTTCAATAGTAGTACCTCTCAGCCTTAGCAAGGCTTTTTTTAATTCTCGATAACCAATACCACTAGTACTTCGATTAGTAGTTACAAAAAAATCATAGGGAGTAAAAGTAATAGTACGACTAATCGGCAATCCGCTATTGATAGCTTCTTGCAATTTTGAAATAACATAAATCCAAATATCCTTATCAAAAACAGTGGCTAATCCATCAGATGTGGGTTTTATTTTTACAGTAACATTTTCATTTTTATACTCTCTTGTTTTTGTGTCTCCTCCCTTTAACGCAAAAAATGGATGCTCCATGCTTGCTACTTCATCTCTAAAGCTGCAAATACCTACCTCATCTGCAATAAAAAATTGCAATTCCTTGTGTTTATGTGGACGTAATGTCTTCATTTTATTTGTATAATTAGCCACAGCCTTGATCCTGTCATAGTTAGGATTATTGGTTAGAGCTTATTAAGTGATAGCACACCTAATAAGCTCGTCATAAAAATCTTTTCGTAACTTACACACACGCATTATATAGTAATTTACACACAAAGACACGTAATTTACACACAAAAACGCTTTATCTGACAAAAAAATTGGGGATAACTAAAATTCTATTCGTAATTTACACACATTCTATTCGTAACTTACACACAAAGACACGTAATTTACACACAAAGACACGTAATTTACACACAGATGGTCGATAAAAAATAACCATATATCATATACTTAAACCTATCTTTTTTTCTCTTAACTGTTTTAACTTATACATAACTATATTTAACTACGCGCGCGCGAAGCTTGACTGTGGATAACTTTTCTTGGCGATCGACACAGGAGGGTTTGGTGTGAACGTGCTAAATGTAACATCTGATGCTCTTCCGCTTCCTCGCCAAGACAGACTCGCTTTGCTCGCTAATCTTGGCTTGCGGCGAGCGGTGAGGGTTAAAATGAAATGACTATCGGAAATCCTAGCTTAAAATCGATTTTAAGCAGCCTAGAACGCTCTGTACGACGTTTTCACCTTCAAGACAAACAAAACCCACCACTTCAACCATCGCGCTGTAACCTCTTTTTGTCTTCGACCGTCGCACACCTGTGTTGCTGCAAAGCCCGTTAAAACCAAAACCCGTCTATCAGGGCGGCGCAAGCGCCTTAAGGTCAACAACAGTCGCAGTTCGCACTGCTCACTGCTCCAACCCACAGCTTTGTATTGCTTAAGAAAATCAGTTACAATTAACAAAAAATGAGGAACATCACTTATGGCCCAAGTTGCATTTGATACACAAGAGTTCGTCGAGACATTAGAGAACGCAGGCATTACGAAAGAACATGCTAGGGCTATCTCTCTTGCTGTACGGAAATCTCACGAGGTAGCCGATGTAGCAACGAAAGCTGATATTGTTGAGTTGAAACATGAAATTGCAGAAGTAAATCGGAATGTTGCAGATGTTCGCAAAGATTTATCTGTTGAAATTGCAGATGTTCGCAAAGATTTATCTGTTGAAATTGCAGATGTACGCAAGGACATGGAGCATCGCTTTGAGAAAGTTGAAACACAAATAACTGATGCAAGGAAGGAAGCCGCGGCTCGTGCTGATAAAACTGATGCAAAGATAGCCCTGTTGCACAAAGATATTGAAAGTATATCAAACAAGCTAATCATTAAAATGGCTAGTATTATGGCTGCTATTGTCGGGCTTGCAACAGCCATCATTAAACTGGTTTAAATTGATTAATACTAAAACCGCCTGTAAGACTTTCTGCGGCATTTAAATTCAAAAGTGCTACATTGGGTTACCTATATCAAAAAAACACCGTAGAGGGCTTTATAGGTGCCTTAAAATCGATTCCTGATGCCTACTCGAAGTCAAATCTGGCACTGAACGCGATAACACTCATCAGTTAACTGGAAAATATTTGTATATACTAGCCAGTGAAACTCCATACAGTAATGCCAACTGTTTTCTAGTATTGCCGGCCTCAAGTAATTTTTTAGCCTGCTGTTGCTGTGCCGAAGATAATGAGCAAGGTCTACCGCCGATGCGCCCTTTGCTTCTCGCTGCGGCCAAACCTGCCTTAGTACGCTCAACAATTAGCTCGCGCTCCATTTGTGCCAACGCACTCATCACGTGAAAGAAAAAACGACCTGCTGACGAAGAGGTGTCGATAGAATCCGTCAAGCTGTGAAAATGAATGCCTTTATCTTCCAGTTCAGAGATTAAGCCGATTAAATGTTTGATGCTGCGCCCCAGCCTATCGAGTTTCCAAACAACTAAGGTATCGCCCGTTTTTAAGCAATTTAAAGCGCGTTTTAATCCGGGTCTCTGGTCTGTTTTTCCGCTGATTTTATCCTCAAAAATCTGTTCACAATTTGTACAAATAAGTGATTTTCGCTGTAAATCGGTGTTTTGGTCATTTTTTGACACCCTCATATAGCCTATTTTTGCCATTTTATCCCCGTATAATCCCTCTTAAAGCCTTGTCATCGCTGGTTTTGGGCAAAATATTAGCTAAATTCCCGATTTAATAAAACCTTGGTTTAACGGAAACGGTAGATTGTGCAAAAAATGCACTGGATAAACGAACGGGTGGTAGCGTCAATGGCAACCTCCATGTGACCCAATCTGTGCATATCGGCGATAACGATTCAGGATTACGGGCTAATGGCGATGGCAACGTGGCATTTTATGCTAATAATGCAAAAGTAGCTTCCTGGAATAATGATCGATTGCATTGGTTAAAGAGTGTAGAAATTGATGGAACCATCAATACTCATAGCAATTTGCATATCTCATGGGGCGGCAGAACCGCGGTTTATCAAGAAAATGGTGATGTAACTGGCCCTATTTGGGGCGGGGCGTTAAGCAGCTGGCTTAATATGCAGATTAACAATCGAGGAGCAAAAAATACAGCTCACCTCGCTACGAATGGATGGTGGAAATGTGGTGACAGCGGCCTTATCAGACAATGGGGCATCACACCACCACTCAATGCCGGACAGATTTATACGGTATCTTTACCTTGTCCCGTCCCTCATGCCATTTTCTCGGCAAACGCGACGGTAAAATACAAAGGTATTGCTCCCGAGGGCAATTTAGGTACTTATGTCGAAATAGTCGGAAAATCGTTAATTATCAGTGCAGATTATACCAGAACAGGGATTAAAGCGCCGAGAACATGGGAGCTGGTTTGCTACTAACTCAACATTATCAGGCCGCCCTGACAATGTAGTTAAACGCGACATTTCGCGGGCGGGTTTCGCTACCGCCTGCATTAGACGTTGTTTTGTCAATGAATAGAAAAGAATCATTATCTCCATCCGTAGCACGTGAACCTGTATCTGCATTATACCCTACAGGCATTTTTTCTTTATTGTTTGCGTGGCCTAGTGGACCATCATCTTCAACATAATACCTGTCCCGATAACCATGAGCGTGGCGCTCGAGTGATGCAGTTTCAGACGATAAAACCTTACGCCTAGGATTCACGCCTCGCCCAGCATCCCAGCCACGAATAAACTCACCACGTAAATCAGGGAGTTTTCCTGATGGATAGGCGAGTGCTAAAAGCGGGTATTTTTTCTTATCGAATGGCTCACCGTTGCAGATAAACCAACCGGTCGGCGCTCTTTCAGCAGGCCAAGGCAGGGGAATACCTACCGGGATTTCGACACGCAATACTTCGGGTGTAACAGCATGAACATCTGTGGCAGTTAGCTGCACATCCTGAGTGAGAGTTTTGCCGTTAATTTTACGCTGATTGGGTGTGGCATTTTTTGCACAATCTACCGTTTCCGTTAAACCAAGGTTTTATTGAATTCAGAATTTAGCTAATATTTTGACCAAAACCAGGCATAATAAGTCTTTTAGAGGAAGGTTAAGGGGCTAAAATGGCAAAAATAGGCTATATGAGGGTGTCAAAAAATGACCAAAACACCGATTTACAGCAAAAATCCTTGATTTGCGCAAATTGTGAACAGATTTTTGAGGATAAAATCAGCGGAAAAACAGACCAGAGACCCGGATTAAAACGTGCTCTAAACGCACTGAAATCGGGTGACACATTGGTGGTCTGGAAGCTGGATAGACTGGGTCGCAGCATTAAACATTTGATTACTTTAATATCCAAACTTGAAGATGAAGGCATTCATTTTCATAGTTTAACGGATTCTATCGACACCTCTTCGTCAGCAGGTCGTTTTTTCTTTCATGTGATGAGTGCCTTGGCGCAAATGGAGCGGGAGCTTATTGTTGAACGTACTCAGGCAGGTTTGGCTGCAGCGAGAAGCAGAGGACGAAGAAAAAAAACCGCTTTACCACGACGGCTGAACTTATGTTGCAACTCTCAACTGCAAAACGACAAAATAAGCTCAAACAATATCTATCACGTTCGGTGATGGCCCCGAAGTTATTGATCATAGATTAGATTGCATATCTACCGTTTGGGCGAGAGGAAGCAAACCTATTTTTCAATGTGATTGCCAAACGTTAGCAAAGACTTGAAAAATTTAGTGGAGTGTGAGACTAAAGAGACTGTATTTATTTAAGGGGGATAATAATGAGTGAATTTTCGGGAAAGGATTTATATCAAATAAAAATCACACTAATTGATAGTAAACCACTAATTTGGCGACGTTTGATCGTTCTGAAGACAATACCTCTTGATGAACTACACATGGTTATACAATTAGCTATGGGTTGTACAAATGATCATTTGTACAGTTTTGAAAAAGGAGATTTGCGATATGGAATGATTATGGACGATTTTAAAGAAACATATCTGCAAGATAGTACAGGTGTGCCTTTGAGCAAACTCCTTCGTAAGAAAGGAGAAAAAATGGTTTACTTATACGATTTCGGAGACAACTGGGATCATTGCATTTTGCTTGAAGAATCATCATTGCCTGATCAGGAATTACTCCAGCTCCCCATCTGTATAAAGGGAGCGGAAGCCTGCCCATCTGAAGACTCTGGGGGGCTTTGGGGATATTACCAAAAGCTCAAAGATATTCAAGATGTTGATAATCCAGAGCGTGAAGAATTACACGAGTGGCTAATGTGCGACATAGCTGAACGAGCATATGACCTTAAAACTATCAATCAGCGGTTGATTAATTTTTACTCTTGAAATATACACATGGAGTGTCCATAGTTCAAAAGGTAGCATTTTAAGTGCTACCTCTGAGACTAAGGTGAGAACATGAGTGCTCTATTGACGAGCAGTTTGGTTAATAAATATTCGCTATTTTGCCCTCGCTGGGACACAGCATCAAGAATTTAATCGGTTTAATCTCTGAATTGAAAGATAAAGGGATTCATTTTCATAGTTTGACAGATTCTATCAACATCTATTCGTAAGTAGGGCGTTCTTTTATGTGATGAACGCTTTGGGGCTAATGGAGCTTACAGCGGCGAGAAGCAGAGAGAGCGTATCGGCGGTAGGTCTTGCTCATTTATCTTATGTATAGGAACAGTAGGCTCAAGAATTACTTGAGTCCTGCCATAGTAGAAAAAAGCTTGTATTACTTTATCTAGTTTCATCGGCCATCATCTACAAATATTGTCCCGTTGATCGTACCACTAGAACAGACCAAAGTGCCTCCGATGAAAAATAACAGTGTAATTCCGTTGCACTGATGGAAACAAGAGTAGCTCACCATTTATCGCACGTTTTGGCTTCAAATATCGCACGCCGCATCAATGTAATTTAAAATTCATGCGCTCGGTGAGTAATAACGCACTATTAATGCCACTGCTTTCGGAATAAACCGTCCCCGTAAACGGATACATCGAGCCGTGTGAACCCGCGCACCAAAAGAGCGCATCGAGTGGCAAGCGGGCTTCGCTGGCAATCGCATCGGCAGCACAGGCTAACTGGGCAATACTGTTGCCAAACAGCATTGCCTCTGGATTGGTAAAGAGCGCCAGATTGTCGTCCATCCACATCGGGTCAAGTTCCGAGAGATAGCCAATGTCATATTCCCCGCCTTGCATGCAGCCGATGGTGGTTAAGATATTAAGCCAGCTGATAAGCGGATATTTGTACCAGTGAACGTGGTACATGCCGCCTGGATTTTCATTCGCGCCTTTGGTGCCTTTTCCCATGCCAATTTGTCCTATCGGAATGGTGAAACCACCCATATTGACCATACACATCGGTGAGCGCGTCACATCGGTCATGGCAAACGGCTCCCAGAAACCTATCGCAAGACCAATACGCTGAAATAACGGCGGTGACGCAGGACATAGCTGAATCGGTGATGAAGGATTACGCGTATCCGGTAGACTACTGCTATTTAAACTGATATCACCAAGGCTGATTGGAAACAGACAACGCCAGCAGATATCGGTAATGGGATTAACCCAGCGACCCTCACACAACGATGCTTTTGCTAGCATCGGATTGAGTAGTAAAAAAGCAAACAATAAGTGCAAGCGTCGCGTTTTCATCATTTGCCTCGCTTCGCTTTTTCAACAGCAGCTAATAACGTTTTTTCATCGACCACACCGGTTAATATTGAATTATTCTGTGCAACGGGGTTTTCGCTACTAGCAATAATTAACGCGGGTAATGTTTGTATATTAAATTGCTCAGCAAAAAATGCGATCGTTGTTGCCAGTTTTTCGTTAGCATTTTGAAAACCCCTAAGTTGAGATTCTTTGTCCAGCAAAGGAACACCGTTTTTTCTAAAGCTCTCATCAATACTGATGCCACTAAATAAATCCGCGTAATAATTTAAAAATGCTACTTCGCCACCATTTAGCCATACCATCAATTCGGCTTGCGCCGCCAACAACGATTGTTTTGACTCATCTGGCAGATTTTTAAAAACAAATCGAATATCAGGGTGGTTTTTGGCTAACTTTAAAATCATCGGCGCCATCTTTGCGCAGTCGGCACATTGATAGTGATAAAGCACCATGACCCTGACTTTGCCAGCAGGATTGACAACAGGGGTAATATCACCCTTATCACTGTCGTAATATTCCCCAAGCATTTTTAGATTTTCTAGCCCTGTTAACTCCTCTGCCAATGAAATGATTGGCAACAAAAATGCACCCAGTAGTGATCCGATAATGAGATGTTTGTTCATTATTCCCTTTTCTCCATTTTGCGTGTTTTGGAGTTTCATTGTACCGCAACCTCGGTTATCCGTAGCAAGGATTGATTTGGCATTTCATCCACGACACTGGGTAATTTCTCAATGCCAAACCGGTTAACCAAAACGCCACCTTGGTCAAAGTAGATACGCTGATTTAAGGTCTTTGCCGTGGTTTTTATATTTCCGTTCACCAAAATGATTTTTTGGATGGCAGTCTTGGGTTTTTGCGCCACGACCCAGGCAAGTTGTTTTTCGTCATCGCCATCGATGAAATAAAGCGTTTCATTAAAAGGGGTGATATCAAAGGGGGTTATCTTCTGCCCTTTGCGCGCAAACACCGTGCCGTTGTGGTCACGAATATCTTTGGTGACGGTGAAACTGGGGTCAAACGTTCGTGTGGTATATTTTACCGCTTTGGTGAGTCCCTGCACCGGTTCAGGTCGCTCGGCATTTTTTGTTACCCGTTGCCGCCATTCCTGCTGAATTTTTTCCTCATTGCCTAAAAAGGCACTTTCCACCTGTTCTTTAATCACCGTCAGCAAATTTTGTTCGGCTATCGCCCAAACATCGCCAAACGTGCCGATTTCAGTGGCTAGACTTCCTGCACTGAAATTCATCAAAATACCGATACAAGGCAGCCACTTATTCATGGTTTTTCATTGCCTCGGCAATTTGTTGCTGGATATCAGCGGTTTTATCGACTGCCCCTGCCATCACCGCACTATTGACCAGTATTACAGTGTTACTTTTACTATTTTTTTCTAGTACCCGCTTTAAGGTGTTGTTATATCGTTCTATCAGCTGGTCTTTTTTCTCATCTGACAAGTCCAGTTTGCTGACCTGCAGTAAAAAGCGATCAGGGGTCTTTTTCATATCAAAGGTGATAATGTTCGTCCGAGGACAAAGACAGTGGTGTACGGAAATCATCAGCAGAGCACTTAATAAGCTCCCCGTGATAAAATTGATGATGGCGGTCTTTTTCATGCGGCTATGCCTTTGAGTAATGCGACTATTTTTTGCATTTATTTGTACTCCAAAAACAGTTAATCGATATGACAAACGCTAACTAAAGCCTTATCCCATGACATACCTAGGTAATACCCCGAATACTTGTTGAAATCATGAAAAACTCAGTGGTCATCGCAACTACCAGCACCACCTGAATCACCCAGCGCCACCTTGACTGCGGATGTAACTTGAGAAGCACACACAACAATGCGATGATTATCAACGCCATGATGATTATGATGTCCAATTCACACCACCTCTCTCATGGTTTCACCTGCTTTAATTTCGCCAATAACGCAGGGTCTTTTTGTTGCGCCATTTCAAAAATAATGTCATTGATGCTTGCCCCTTCCTTTAGGCGTTTTTCCCGATAGGTGAAGTCGTCACCTCGGGAAGAGAAAAGCTCATTACTTAACGGGTCGAGCATCAATCGATGAAAACTGCTGTAACCGCCCACACTTAAATGCACGGCACTAAATCCGGCACGGCTGGCAGGGGGAAACTTTTGAATTAATGCCCACTCCATTTCGTTGAAGGTGGAAGGTTCTTCTTTCTGGAAGGTGGTAAAGGCTTTTGCATCCTGCATCAGCGTGAATTTAAAGCTGCTGTTGTCATAAGCGGCCAGCGCTGCCGTACTTAAATTTTTATCGCGGATGCTTTGTGTTACAGTGCCAAATGAGCCATTATGCCGACGGGCAGTACGGTAACCTTCTTCGATGAAATCGCGGACTTTAGGGCTTTTGGCATCCAGCAGTTTCCAGCCTTCATCAATGATGTTCATCTTGCGTAAACTGCGTGGCGTGTTGTACATCAGGTTTTCTGACCAGAGCATGAGCGTAAATAACACTGCCATGAGCAAATCCCGATTGGCTTTTAAGCCACCGAGTTCGGTGACCACAAAGCGCATATCCGGCTTTAAGGTCGGCTCACTGCTATTAAAGTATTTGCCGTATATCCCCTTGGTGGTGTATTTGTTTAGCAGTACCAGAATTTCATCAATGCGACCGGTGATACGGCTAGCCGTCTCGATTTTACCGCGATGTTTTTTTAGATAGTTAACGACATCATCAATACGCATATCCTGTTTTTTGTTAGGCCAGGATTCGGTGATGGCTTCGAGTATCAGTGATTCATGCACTTCATCCATCAATCCATTGGGGCTTACCAGAATGCACAACTGGTCACGAATGCGCTCAGCGCTCAAGGTGATATCGGTAATGTTGGCAAACGGATTAAAGCGCAAGGTTTCGCCGTTAATGTAGGTGCCCCCCACACTCTGGCAAAACGCCTTGTAGCTGTCACCGATATCAAAGATAGACAAATAACCGCCGCTATCTAATACCTGTCTGGCAATCGTTTGTGCCAACACCGATTTCCCTGCGCCGGAGGTGCCCGATTCAAACCAGTTGAAATTGGTATTGGGCAAACTTGCGTCAAAAATATCGAGAAACGCCAGTTGATGGCGGTAACTCGGGAAGACTATCCCTGCCTGACTGAGCTTGTTATCGGCGATAATCGGCATGAGATTGACCGCCTGAAAAGATTCGGCTCGTTGAATGGCTCCGGTTTTTAAGAAGTCTTTCCAGAGCTTCGGGTTATCGCCTACCGCAAAAGGTAGGTGCCCCAGGAAGTTACGCATCTGCATTAAATCCGCTCTGACCATATTAAGCCCCTGCATGGCAAACGCTTTTTTGGTGCGCTCCGCTTCTTTAGCGGCCTCCTCTTCATCATCACGACAAAAGAGCGTAACCCCGAAGTAATAACCGGACAGTGACGTCGCGGTGGACAGCAAGCCTTCGCGCAAACTCTTCCATTCCGCGTGCTGGCGTTTGGTTGAGGGGATATATTTGGCATAAGACGAGGAGACTTTCCGCTCCAAATCCAGAAACTGCTTATTGGCTTCACCCTGACTCCGTGACTGGTCTTCAGTTTGAATAATAAAACTCATCACAAATGGGCAGCGGATGCCGTTTTGCGGATTGAGTAAATTAGAAATGATGTTGCCGTTTTGCCAGAGGTAGTGCTCTCTGGGATTACTGTCGAGATTAAAGTGAATGGCTCGGGTGGAAAACGGGTTATCTTCTTCATTGCGCCCCGTGATTTCGACATACCCAGGCTTAAACCAGTAGCAGGTATTGTTCTGCACAATCTGCTGATTAATCGCTTTGTCTTCTATCCACTCTGCTAAATACGGCTTCAATCTTTCTGTGTCCAAATTAATCATTTCGCGCATCATCTGCAAAAAGCGGGTAATTGACGCATTGTCCGCATGAATATCCGAAGCATTAAGTGCACTTAACAGATTACGGCGGGTTTCACGGATTTTGATGATTTCCCTTTCCGTTACCCGCTTGCACGGCTGGCAGAACGCAAAAAACAGATGATAATCTCTGAGCGTCAACGGCAGATTTTGGGGATTGGCAAACTGATGGCGCGTCGCATCAAGATAAAACCCCTGCGTGATTTGATTGCATTCATCAGCACGATTGCCCTGCCAGCTAAAATCACGCAATCCGTTAGCTAATTTTTCATACACCGTTTGACTGGACAGTAAAATCACCTGTAGTGGCATATCGCGCGGTAGATTGTTTTTCACCAGTTCTTCGAGTGATTCGACCAGTTTTTCATTGGCACCGATTAGGGGCTGCGCTTCTAGCAAAAAGCCCAGTGAGTGCTGATTAATAAACAACTGATGGTCGCTGTCATAATCCCGATAGGGCAACAGATCGCGTAAATGCGGATAATCCATCGACTCGAGCTTTTTTGCCGTTTCACGGGTGGTGTCTTTTTCCATCAAGGCGTTGCCCACCAGTTCAATAATTTTGAGTGGATTGACGTGTTTTAACATCACACCTTCTCCACATTTGCCCAGCTGGACGGGGTGGTCACGAAATAAACCACTTCACCAGCATGAACGACTTCATCCGGTGAAACATAAGGCGCAATCCATGCACGCGTTATCCGCTCCACCTGCCGAGACGGTGCGCTGATTTCAGACAGACAAGGACTTGCCGGACAGGCAGTACTGGACTGTGTGAGGGCGTTATTCGTTAGCCAGCGTGAAGAAAGATTTTTAGCGGGTGACGGTAATGGGTTGTTTATGTTCTGAGGTCGTTCAGTTAAAAATGTTACAGCTGTTTGCATCGGGTTTAATTGAATTAAACGATAAGCCGATAGCGTAAATCCTTTAGCGGACTTGACGACCTCGCCTTTATATTGGGCGACTAAGTGACTGGCGGTATCGGTCATCGCATCCGCCTCGCTCATCCAGTAACCGGAGTCTTTGGCAGGTTTGCCAAATTCAAACTCACTATTCATGCCAGCGCAGCCGGAGAGCAACACAATGCTACTGATAAGCGCTATGCGATACTTCAACATAATGTTGAGTCCTTCTTGTTAGATTTTTTTTGAAAAACCCCGATAGCCAGCCTCAAAAAACTAAGCATTAAGGTGATAGCAAGTGACAGACGAAAAACAGGGAAAAGCAGGTCGGCGACCTTATCGAACGTTAAAACCACCGCCTCAGGTTCAAAGGGATAGGTCATTGAAAAATGACCGTTTAATGCAAACGCCACCGTGAGCCAAATAAACGTCATGGGAAAATAAAAACTGACATTCATTATCAGTTGCAAGCCATGCAGGGCGATTTTTTTAACGATTGACGCCTTTTGTTTAATCGGCAGCATCGCGGGGTTTTTTGTACTCACCCCATTAAGGAATGGATGTTTGATAATGGGTTTCTGCGCTAACGTATTCATCAGGTTATTCCTCTTTGGTTAATGGCGTCCGGTCGGAATTTCGACGAAAAAGACCGATAGCAAGCTGCAAAACACAAAGTATCAGCGTGATACAAAGCGACAAGCGAAAAACCTGTTCAAGCAGTTGCCAGCCGGCATCCATCACCTGGCTTACTTCGCTAAATTTAAACACTTCATCCGTTGATAAATGCCCCACATAAAAAAACATCATCGTTAACCAGAAAAAGATAACCGGTAAGTAAAAAAAGCCTTTTTTAACCTGTTGTAACGTGTGTTCAACGCACTGATTAATGTCGACGAGGATGTTTGTTGCGAATCGATTCATGGCTTTATGCCTCCGTGATTTGACGGTGGTTTTGTGGGTGTGACAAAATCAGATAAATCCATTGAGGCGGCACTGCCCAACTGGTTAAGCAGTTCCGGTGGCAGGTTGGTTTTCACGCTGTTGCTGACGTTTTTCGCCAGTTGGTGGGTGATTCGCTGACCTTTTTCGCTTCCAGGTCTTCAATAAATTCCGCCTTAAACCCTTTTTGGAAAACCACTTCGACACGATTCGCAGCGCCTATCGGGATAACCGGATGGTATTGCTCGGAGCGCTCAATGTAATAATCCGCCAGTTTATTGGCTGCGGTCGAAGCCCCGCTACCGAGCGCTTGTCTGGCGACCTCCTGAGTCGTAGCCTGATGAGTTGCCCCCATGCCGACGGTGGTATTGCCAATTTGCGAGAAGGCGTTACCCAACCCCCCTAGTGCACCCGCCCCAAAAGCCAGTCCCAGCATGGCACCATTGCGCATAACGGGTATGCCTTTAATGCCGTTTTTGCCATAAAAACCGACATGTCCTTCAACCACCTGGTCAATATGTTTGTTGTTGATGACACACGACAGGCGCTCAAGTCTCACTTCTGCCCGTTCGCTCGAAATCTCGCCCCAGGCCGATGCGGTGACAAAGCAGTGGGTTAATTTATCCAGCTTTTGATTGCCAGGCAGATGGGCAAGTCCCGTTAACTTAAACTGCATGGCGACTTTTTTTGTTTCGCCTTTCACCGACGCATTGGCATCCGCCCCTTCTAGCACGATGGCGGTTGAAAACGTCCCCGAGGGGACATAAAAACCGGATGAGGCTGTATTTTCTTTTTTCGGATAAGTAAAACGGGTACTTTCAAGCTGGCCTTTCGGTGGCAGGATAGCGATTTGCGAGGAATACTCTGTTTGACTTGCCCCTGGTGTCGGCCGGCTTTCCATTGCTTTTTGATTACTCTGTATTTCAGCCTGAAGCTGACCCACATTAGCCTTTAACTGGCTATTTTCGTTTTTAACCGCATCAAAATCACGCTTAATGCCCTGAATTTCTTTTAGCAACATGTCCATCGTCTGCCGATTCGCTTTTTCGCTTAGCTGCGCATCCGTAACCACATTGCCTTGCACCTTATTGTCAAAGGTATTAGTGATGGCGCCGGTTAAATCCGGCTCCTGAGCGGTGGGATTACCTGATTGTGCGGTGCTGTCAGCAGCGGTGAGTTCCACGCCTGAGGCTTGCCTGTTTATCCACCACAGCAGCGTGAAAATCGCCACCACACCGAGGCCAATTGCACCAAATACCACCTTTTGATTTTTGCGGATAAAATGATTGATATTCATTGCGGTTTCTCCTTAATCAAAAGAAACAGCGTGACCTGCTCATGCGGTAGTAAGGTGTTAACGGTCGGATTAAACGCAATGGCCATCGTTTGGGGTACCCAAAAGACCCGCTCATTTAACTGAATGGGTTGGGTCGTTTTATTCTCAATATTAACCCGTAATAGCCGAAACTGTTTACCCTGGAAGCTGACACTGTCCCGAAAGCGAAAATTGTTTAATGCCGAAGCTGACCAGTTGACATTTACACGACCATTTTTGACAAAACCGGTAGGGATATTGTCGTTCATCGCTACTGTGAAAGTACGGGTAATAAACTGGCTATAAGAGTCGCTAGTCTTCTCCCAATCCTGGGCAACCGCCTCCGCTTTCGCCTCGGCATTCATCACGCTCACATTGATGCCCTGGGATTTTTTAACCGGTATCGCATTGACCGTGAAACCAAAGCCCTTTTCGGTTTCGATGTAGAGCGAAAACGGCGCGGTTTCCTCGGTGGTGAAAATTAATGCCCCACTGTCGGTCGCTTTTTTATCGGCGAGCTTGCCGGCGGCGCTATTGGCTTCCACAATCCGGTCGTTCATCACCGCAATCACATTGGGTTCACGATTACTCACCATTAGTCGCACCACGCTGTGGGGGGTAACGGTCAGGTTCTCTGCCCAACCCGATGTGGAAATCAAAATAAAACTTAAGCAAAAAAGCGGTTTGTTCATGCCGGCAACTCCACAAAATCCGTCAGTTTCAATGCCCCGTCGCGCGTCTCAAGGAGCAAGCGATAGTGCTTCTCGACCGGCTCCACCGCTTTAATGCCGTAGAAGAAATGCAATTCGCCGGTAATATCCACCACCCCACTATCAGGACTCACTTTGACTTCCTTGAGATAAAAGGTAGAGCTGGCTTCATTGATAGCCATCCGCTGACGCTCTTCGGCTAACACTTCTATTAATTTTTCGCGTAAATGCGTATCACTATAGGCCAGCAACAAATCATGACTGTCTTTAATGGTTTGCGCCGAAACGTTAAGACGCAGATTCAGCAGACTTAAGGCCATCAGCCGAAGATAACGCGCATCACCGCGCGTGCCGTAAAAGCTAAAACCTTCGTGGTCAACCATGGGGGTAATAATCGTTTGATGATTGTTAATAAGCTGAGAAGTCAATTCCCTGTTTTGCATCAGCAGGCGGTAGCAAACACCTAAACTTAACACCGTTATCACCACACAGGTCACGACCCCGATGGCCAGTTGTTTTTGTGATGATTTTCGCAGTTGATAATCCATTCACGCGCCTCACGCTATCCAGTACCGTTTGAAACTTTCGGGTAAAACAGTGATAAAAAAACGCATAATGGAAGTCGGTAGACACCAGTACGCCAGCCCCAACAGATAACTTGACCCTTTGCCCTGCTTAAGCCTGCGAAGCCCAACAAAGGCGATGGCTAATGCGGGGGCAAATATCCACATATTGACGAAAATCGCACAACCAATAAGCGGCAAGTAAACCACCCCCTCATCCATCGTCAGCCCACAAAAACGACGCTGATGGGTAAGCGTGGTAGGGAACTGATAGCGAGAAGCGGCATCCATTTAAATCAACCCGAAGACCACGTTAACAAACACAATCACCGCGGCAATCCCGCCAAACACCGCCAGATTTTTGGTTTTTACGTAAGCAAAAATCGCAGCAAGGATTTTCAGTACGTACAAAATCCAGACAACGGTTGAGCCTTTACCAAAGGTACTTTTCACCACCTCCTTGCCACCACTGAATAAATCCCCGGTTGTCGGTGGGTCTGCATAAACCTGCATGGCAGGAATAAACATTAATAATCCAAAAAACATCAGAGTGAATAACGATTTTTGTTGCTTTAACACCTTACACATAGCTACCGCACCCACAGTGAAAGGGTTTTTTAGGCATGAAGTGACCTTGCCGTTCATTTAAGTCTCCTTAAAACGGTTAATAGTTAAATTGAGTAAAAACTTAGCGTTTGTGTCTTAATAACGTTGAAAAATAAGGCGTCTATAAATTGAAGGAGAAAATCTCTGATTGCGTGATCTCCTATTTACCTCATTTCATCGATACATTTTCTTTCTTCTGAGCTCCCTAGTAGCTCTTTTAATTTATCTTTCGCTTCATCTCCTGATTTCTCAACCAAATAACGGATAAATTCATTTACTGTGACAGGTCTTCCTATGTAATGACCGATGTCGAGTACAATCTTGTCTAATCTGTCTCTTAATTCAGTGCCAACATAAATATTTTTTCCTTTTGATAGCTGCTTAAACATACAAGATCCCTTAAAAATTCATTATTAATGCTTGATTAAGTAAAAGTAATTATCCCAAAAAATTTCCGGATAATCTGTCCCTTCTTTTGAGTGACAGAATCCGCATACTTTTCTATGACACTTTTGTTAAAACATCCCTATCTCTTTAGGTAAATTGTTTTTATAATTCTTAATATGTTAATTATAGCAACATTTGTGTCTTTTAAAAAAATAGACACTAAAAATATTTAATATGAGGAAAAGAAATGAGTAATCAGCCAAAATTTATTAATAAAATGATTGCTCTATCAGAACAACTTATTCCTGATATAAAAAATAAAGAAAAAAGAATCGCCAAAATTTGTGGGGAAAATGAATCAACTGTTAAAAATTGGTTATTTCATGATAGAACGCCTCCGGCAAAAAAGAGAACGATCATTGCAGATAAATTTGGGGTATCAGAAGAATTTTTATTCGGGGAGACAGACATATTATCCGTTCCTTGTGCACTCTATAAATCAGATATGGATATATGGCTTATTCCACGTATAAAACAATCTGACATTAACAAACTAGCAGAACGTTGTTCACTTTATGTCTTAGACAGATTACCGCTAAAGATAACCAAAAAGATAAGTCAACAACTCATTAATCCAGAAAATACTTACTGTATTGAAATTGAAGATATTGATTTTCCGCCTTTTCTTGTAAAAAATGATTATGTTTTTATTAATAATACTGCTTTGAAGAAAGCAGGGATCTTCTGTTTTTATCTAAGAAAGCATAATATGGAAATCGTCAGGTTAACAAATTGGGAAGACCATAAAGAAATGTCAAATAAAGCAGGAAAAAGAATAGATTACGAAAAAAACTCAACCATTATTCCAATAATATTAACAATTTCAAATAATTATTGATATGAAAATTAAGATACTTGATATTATTTTTGGTGAAACCATTGATTCTGATCATGGTAGAATTTTTCTACCTGTTCTTTTTTGTATAGTTTTAAGCTCCACGACCCTTTCATTTTTTAATCATAAAACAATTTTGATATTTGGCTACCCATTACATCTGTCAATGGGACTCATAGTTTTCCCATTAACATTTACACTAACTAATATTATGCAAGAACTTTATGGAAAACTATTTGCCAATACCGCCGTCCGTTATGGTTTTCTTTGTGATACTTTGCTTATTTTTATAGCTTTTATTCTTTCAAACTTAGGAGAACGCCAAGATTATTTTACAGTCTATAGGGATCCACCAACAATAATGGGAATGACCTTCATATTTTTATGGATGAGCACCTTAATTAACACGATTATGTTCGAGAAATTAAAAAATTGGGGAAAAGGCACCTTTGCAAGGTTTTTCATTTCTTCAGTATTAGCTGAAACTTCTATTAGCATTATATCAATTCCAACAATGATGTGGAAAAACAACCTAACTGATGGGGCATTTTTATCGGTGCTTTTCATCGTTCTTTATAAGGTCATTTCTACTTTCATTCTATCCGTTATAATCTCAGTAAAAATGCACTGGAATACCCACCATCAATAACAATATCTTGACCTGTAATAAAGTTGTTCTGAATTAACATTGAAATAACAGAAAACACGTCTCCTGTAGTTCCACAATTACCTGTAAGATACATTTTGCTATAGTCTGGTAATCTTCCATGATACTTTTTTCGTATCATTGGTGTATCAATAGTCGCGGGAGAGATAGAGTTAACTAAAATATTAGGCGCATTTTCAACTGCACAAACTTTTGTTAAATTAACAATGGCAGCTTTAGCACAACTATAAGCAGCCATGTTATTCGCACCCACAGATGCGGTTGAACTTGCAATGTTGATAATTTTAGATAAAGATTCCCTTTCTTTCATTAATTTTATTTCTTGCTGCAATGCATAAAAGGTTGGCATAAAAATGGAACGAAAAGAATCAATAATATCCTCAGATGTCAACGCTAAAATAGGCTTTCTGACACCCGCCACCCCTGCACAATTCACAGCATAATCAATATGAGGTAATTGCCCAAATGTTTTTATTACCTGATTTTCATCAGTTAAATCACAAGCAATCTGTAAGATTGATTTGTCTAACTCTTTATTTATATTAACATCTAAGCCAATTACTTCGTATCCTTGATTATGAAACTGTTTAATCGCGTGATCGCCAATACCACTAGCATGTCCTGTTATAAGAATTTTTTTCATTTTTTCCGAAACCTTACTCGTTATAAAATTACAAATATTACCGTGAAAAATGATAATATCATTATAAATATATCTACTTTCTTAACATTGAGACTTCATAACGTCAGTCCAGTCACAATAAAACATCTTACTTTAAGTGAATGCATTAAAAGGATAAATGTATTCAGGTACCCTGATAACAATATACTTAAACTTATCAATATATTGTTCACCAATAGACTGTTAAAACGTAGAAAGATAATTCTAGACAATAAGATGCTTATAGAATATGAGAATGGAGATGTCGTTGAAATTGACTACAATACGCTTTCTAACATGCTAAATTTAAATATGAATCTCAAAGATACATTAGCAATAATAACATTTATTGTTGGTGGAAATAAAAATTGAAATAGAATCAGAAAAACTCCCCATTTTAGAGGATATTCTTAAATTTATTAAAAATTTAACCGATTAATTAAGTTTAATAAAAAACACTGCATTCTATTATTAAATAACAATTTCAACTCAAATAATGAATTTACCTGATATTTTTCTTTTATTCTCTTCAAATGTTCACAAACTGTGTTTGTCTTAATATCCAAAGTTAAAGCAATATGATCAATTTTATAAAGATTCACATATAAAATTAACACCTTCAATTGAACGCCCGATAATTCAGGAAAAATTTTTGCATACGGAGAAAAATCATTTATATGATATAATTTCATTGTTATTTTTTCCTCCTATTAATTAACATAATTATTGCTAACTTTAATAACTGTCTTATCAGAAGACAGTAGTTCAGAAGGGATATAGCGCTCAAATCCTTTGGATTTGGCAAAATCCCTTAGCTGACAAGCAGAATGCACATCGGCTTTTTCATAGATAATATTTAAATGATTATCAGTTGTTCTCGTTCCGATATTTAACCGTCTGGCGATTTCCTTGCTACTCAAGCGATGCAACGATAAAAATAAAACTTCCCACTCTTTAGCAGTAAACCGTTCGTTAGGTTTCTCCGTAGTAACTGAATAAGGCTGTCTACCTTCCACATATTCCATCGGTGACAAAAACAGGAATTCATGGGCGTGGAAGAAAGTGCCTAGGTAGCTATTTTCACTACAAAAAAGCGGTAAAAAATGGAATTGCCAAACTTTGGGCGCTTTGTTGTAATCAGATGGCAAATGGCATATTACGAAAAATGGGGATCTTTCAATCTGTACTTTTTCTATCAATGTTTTCATTTCAGGAGTACGGATTAACTTAAAAAGTAAATCCGTCATTTTGGCATCAGTCTGAATTTTTCCCTTGCTATTACTAAAACCACAGGGGACATTTGCGCTCAAAGAGAGTTTTATCATCTCAGGTTTCACGAAGCACCCCCAAATCTATTGATAACCTGAGTTCGGGATAAGCGTTAGTTATGAGAAAATAAAAATAGCTCATTTATCAATAAAAACCTTTTAAAATCAATAAAATGATAAAAAAGGGAATATTTTTAGTTGGTTGTAGGTTAAAAAATAAGCTATTTTCTCTGCTAAAATCATGAAAAAAGCCAAAACTTAGCACTGTTTTATGTAAAAATTTTAATTTAAGTAATTGAATATATAATGAAAAACTTTATATTCCTTATCCCGAACTCAGGTTATTGATAAGGCCGAGTTCAGCACTGACTCTTATTGCCTGTTTAGCGTTGCATACACACAGTTTTTTCACTACGTTGCTCATATGGAATTTAACTGTGCCTGTTTTAATACCTAATATCATCGCGATTTCAAAATACGTTTTGCCTAGACTCACCCAGTAAAGAATCTCATTTTCACGTGTTGTAAATATTTCAGTCGCTTTTTTCTCCTCATTGCCCCGTTCGATATAAGCGTCAATCAGTTTGTTGTGCGTGACCATCAGTAACATTTGCAGTTTTTCTTTGATTTGCGTTTCCAGTTCAGGAGAATTTTGCTCATCGACTATCACATTTAACCGCGCCAAATAGTGGTTGAGGTCATGCAAGATGAAGGTATGACCGCCACCACAATCAGCATTTTTTGCAGCATTCATGATCTTTTTTAACGTCAATTTCAAATTGATGAGAATGTTTTCATCCCAATAGAACGGTAACGTCCGGTTTAATGATTTTTTAATCAGGGGGTCAACATACTGGTAGCTTTCTGCTTTATAAATTTCAACCCATTCTTCGGGATAATTTGACAAACAAAAATAACGGTTCGGGTTATTTTTATCAAAAACCGAATAGGAATATTTCAACGGGCCAATTTTATTAATCTCCCGCTCCAAAGACGCCTTGATAACATGATTAATATTTTGGTCATTCAAAAATAAATTTGGCTGGTTGTTTGAAGTCAAATATCTCATACCGCACCTCCAATACTACGAAGGTACTCACCCTGACGGGGTGTAAGGTGTTTTGACGTGTGAGCAAAGCTCAAAAGCTGCTCGATTGATATGTTGCACGCTTTCATTATGCGTGCAATATGCGTACTATTTCGCATAGTCCGACTCCTAGTACTGTTAGGTTTTGGATTAGCTGGTTGTGTGGGCTACAATCCCATTCAGCCAGCGATAATAATTATCTATTCTTACTTAACAAGTAATAATTATTAAGTATTACTTGTTATTTATGTTTTATTAAATATTCTTCTAATGCAGCTCTAATTATTGAGCTATTATTTTTTGGATTAATACCATTTCTTTTATTCTTTAAGGCAAGATCTTCTATAACCAGTAACAATTGTTTTGGTAAAGATATAGTTGTTCTAACAAAAGCATCAGTTTTTTCTTGACCATAAGGACGGTCGGCTAATTTTTTAGCTAATAATTCAGCTTGATCTATTGTTATTTCATTTCTTTTTATTGATGTTTTCTTTAATCCCATGAGAAAGCCTCTTCTAATAAGGAAAAAATTTCATTTTTTGCTTTTTCATTACAAGATTCTAAAACGGACTTTCCTTCTGAAATTACATCTCTATACACTTTTCTGTAACATCCAAATGAATTTAGAGAAATTATTGCGTCAAATTCTTTCATAAACTCCAAAAACTCATAACGCTCATTGGTTTGTAAAATAGGGTTTGTTGTGGCCATGGATTGATAGCAATAAGCTTTTAGATCTGGATTTAAATCTCTTATAGCGTCTAGTTGTTGTTGAAGTTCAATTAAAGTATCTAAATCTAACTGAGAACATTGATGAGGAGCAATTATTTGATCAGCTACAGTACATCCTGTTATTAATTCTCTACTATTTCTTCCTGAAACATCAACAATAACATGCTCATATTTGTCATCGAGACTTCTTAATGTCTGAGATATATTATCTCTTTTTTCAATTAAAGTAATTTTTGGTTCTAAACATGCTTGTTCCCTTTCAGAATACCATCTAGAAGCGGATCTTTGTGGATCTGCATCAACTAAAACAACTTCATGGCCTTTTAAAGCTAATCCGATAGAAATATTAGTAGCTGTAGTTGTTTTGGCTGATCCACCTTTATTACATCCAATGACAGTTATCATAATAAACTCTGATGAAAAGTAATTTATTATTACTTAATACATAATAATTATCAAGTATTAAGTAACACTTATTATGTAATCTACATTACCTATTACTTAATACTTTAAGTTCTTTTCAAAGTGCTAGGTTTAGCAAACATCTTATTTTTAATCTTAAAAATCTCTTTCTTACCTTTTTCTCGTTTACGTGATGATTCTCCTTTATCTGTATTTTGATTACGATTTTTAAAAGTAACTTTATCTGTTACAGGATCAAACAAAATTTCATAATCAGGAAGATCATTAACCTTAGTGAGTTTCTTGATATCAAATCTAAATTTTCTGAGTTCTCTCGAGGAGCCTGTTTTTTGATGAAGCTTATCAAGACAAATAGTAAATTCATGCTGACTGCCACAATGCTTGCGGGCTATCTCATAGATACGCCTGTCTATTGCTTTACGAATACGAAAATAATCAGGACTAATTTTTAGCACTTTAGTTTTAGCTATCGCCTGATAAAGCCAATCAGGTAAGGTCACTTCCACCATCCCAATTTCAAGTTTACCTTTTTGTTTTTCAACAATCCGCCAAGTATCGATTAACCCAAATTCTATTGTTTCCTGTTCATTTTCCGAATAAATAATATTCGTTTTAATTCGAGTACCAGATAACCTAGACAAAGTTTTTTCCAAATCATCGTAAGCCCGTCCACTTTTAGCTCGATTAGTGGTTACAAAAAAATCATAGGGAGTAAAAGCAACCGTACGACTAATAGATTGATTATTGTTAATGGCTTCTTGTAATTTTGAAATGGCATAAATCCATATGTCTTTATCAAAGATTGTTGCTAAACCTATACCAGCTAGTGATCTTACAATGACAGTCACATTACCATTTCTATACTCCCGAACTTTCGTATCGCCACCTTTTAAAGCAAAAAAAGGATGCTCCATACTTGCCATTTCATCTCGGAAGGTTGAAATATCAATATCATCCGCAATAAAAAACTCAATTTGTTTATGTATGTGTGGACGTAAAGTATTCAAATTGCGTTTTCCTGTTTTCTTTGTATGATCAGCCATAGCCTATTTCCTAGAGTGTTTAGGATTGTTGGTTAAAACCGTTTAAGTGTCGCAAGCACTTAGACGGTTTGTTTTTTTGATAAAAATTGTTTCGACTTTTACGGACACTAAATTAATCGACTTTCATGGACATTATATCGACTTTTACGGACAATTCAAACTAACGAACAAAAAAAACACAAAAAAACTGTGAATAATTCAAAAATGCAATCGACTTTTACGGACAAACTATCGACTTTTACGGACAAACTATCGACTTTTACGGACAAACTATCGACTTTTACGGACAAAGAAAGTTTTTTTTACATTCTAAATCAAATACTTAATCCATCTTTTTATCCTTTTAACTCTTTTAACTTATACATAACTAAATATAACTACGCGCGCGCAAGGGTTATCTGTGGATAACTTTTATTCCAACAAAAACCCTGAACGGAAAAATATGTTACTACTGAGTGACCGTATTTCTTTTTTGCTAATAGTGATATTCCGCTTCCTCGTCTGCTCACTCGCTACGCTCGGTCACAGACTCCGGCAAGCGTAGGAATTTTAATTAAAAATATTTTTTTTAAGTTAATTAACCTGAAACATTGCACTATCCAGACGCTACAGCTAGCATCACTAGGATTAACGTATCCATTAATTCAGGCCCACCATGAACAAAACCGAACTCCTCAATCAAATCGCTGAAAAAGCCAACTTAACCAAAAAAGATTCAGAGAAGGAGGCACTTAACGCCTTCATTGAAACCGTGACAGAAACACTAAAGGCGGGAGATGAAGTACAACTCGTTGGCTTTGGTAGCTTTCAAGTTAAGTAAAGAGCAGCCAGAGAAGGGCGCAATCCACAAACAGGGAAGACTATTTAAATTGCTGCTGCAAACGTACCGAGTTTTAAAGCGGATAAAATTTGACTATTTTCGTACAGGTGTTTTGTGGCGTGTCCGAAACCGAATGGTTAAATCTAATAATTTTTGAAAATTAAAACAGAAATACCCGTCATAACCCCCTCTAAAACCGCCTGTAATCCATTCTGAGCCATTTTCTCGATAAAAACGTAAATTCGTACAGCTAAAATTTTATCGGCTCTCACAATGCGTTCCCGGACTCTTTAAGTTTAAGGCTAACGTCAAACGCAGTATCAAAAACGCCCCAGATTTCCCTAAAACACCTATTCAATTAATTTCTGGTAAACTTATTACATTAAGTTATGCAGGAGAAGATTTTGATAAATCCAACGCCAGAACAACAAGCCGTCATTGACTGGCAAGGCGAGAAGCTCATTGTTAATGCTTTCGCCGGAACAGGAAAAACCTCAACGTTAGTGAAATACGCCGAAAAGGATCCCGAACTCCGGATGCTCTACATCGCGTTTAATCGCTCAGTGAGGGAAGAGGCTGATGAGAAATTTCCGGCTAATGTGCTTTGTAAAACATCCCATCAACTGGCATGGCCTGCCTTTGGCAGAAATTACGCTAATCGATTAACCCATTCTCTGCGGCTTTTTGATATTGCTAATGCCACTCAGAGCGATGACTGGGTATACGTAAAAGCGATACAGGACACCTTAAAGAACTTTATGTGCGGTGTCGATAATCAGATTATGTTACGTCACTGTCCCTCAATATTGATGGGGGAAGTCAAAAAATCGTTTACGGCTCATGAAGTTGTCATGCAGTGTGAACGTCTTTGGCATCGAATGATTGACCTTGCTGAGAATTTCCCCGTTATTCATGATATGTATTTAAAATTGTACCAGCTCTCCCAACCTAACCTTTCCCATCGGTTTGACGTTATTTTGTTTGATGAAGCCCAGGATGCTAATCCGGTTACTCACGATATTGTTTTTAGTCAAACGACGAAATTAGTGATGGTGGGTGATGCCCATCAACAGATTTATCGTTTTCGAGGGGCTGTGGATGCATTAAATGCGCCTTCGCTTAGTGATGCTGACCGTCTCTGGTTAACCCATAGCTTTCGCTTTGGTGTCTGTGTTGCGGATATGGCGAACGCATTACTGGCCATGAACGGTGAAACGCACCAAGTGGTTGGCAGAGGTGAAAAAGATGACATTCTTATTGATATGCCTAAGCAAGGTTTTTCTCACCGAGCCATCCTCAGTCGAACAATAGCTGGTGTGATTAGAGTAGCATTGGAAGCCAGTAGCAAAAAAGCGACTATTTACTGGGTCAACGGGATTGATGCTTATCGTATCGATGAATTAATTAACCTTCACTGGTTCTCACTCGATAAGCGAAATAAGATGAGCAACCAGCGGCTTTATACCGAATATCGCAATTATTCCAATTATAAGCGCATAGCGCATGCCAGTGGCGACCAGGAAATGTTGCAATCTATCAAAATCATCGAAAAATTCACGCCATTACCAAAAAAAGTGGATGTTTTACGTAAACGAACGGTAGATACTGAAGATGAAGCCAGTATTACCGTTACCACTGCCCACCGAGCAAGGGACTAGAGTGGGATATTGTCGAAATCAACAATGACTTTCCGAATAATCTTTTTGACCCTAATATGGACAAAGCAGCCTTTAAAGATGAAGTGAATTTGCTGTATGTTTCAGCGACCCGAGCGAAGAAGACACTCGTTATTAATAAATTGTTGGTAAATATTCTGGCCAAAATTGCTGAGAATGAGAAAATGAGAAAACGGCACAGGCTTAATTCAGTAATGCTTCTAGAAGCGCCTGTAATCGATTGTGAGCCATTTTCTGTGATTAGCCATGTAGAGATACCAGTAACAAAAAATAAACGCACCTGAGAAGATAAGGTGCGTTTTTGTATAGCTGGATTATGATGTCTGATATGTAATGAATAAATAGCGTATTTAATATAGTCGGTTTGTTTGCCATAATTCAATCTGACGCGAGCAATTATTGAAGATATCGGATGAGTAAAAAATTCACCCCAACACTCCATGATGCCATATTCAAGCAGTTTTTAAGTGAAAAAGAGACGGCAAAAGACTTCTTCGACATTTGGCTACCCGATGAGATTAAAGCACTATGCGACTTAGAGAGCCTCAAAGTGGAGTCTGGCTCATTTATCGATAGTGAGATGAAAAATTACCAGAGTGATATTTTGTATTCAGTCAGAACCTCAAAGGGAAGTGGTTATATCTATGTTTTGATTGAAGCACAATCTTCGCCTGATAAGCTCATTGCATGGCGGTTGATGCGTTATAGCATGGCCGCGATGCAAAAGGTGCGACAGGAAGTTGTCTGACATATTGTTTTGACAAAGGAATGGACAAAACCAGTCATCCCATTGACTGTAACCTACCGTGACAGGCGTGGCGGGCAACTGCGGGGTCTGAAGCTCACGGGACAATGAAACCTTGCGTTGTAAAACGCGATAACGAAACCGTGAGGGAATAGTTATTACCTGCAAGCATCATGCGGATGAGGTGCTAGGTTTATCGGTGTGGTTAACGTATGTGAACTGTTAATAAAGACCGTGATCGCTAACAGGCCAAAGATGCTGATAGGCCTGAACCAAAAGGTATGAGGTAGGTTATCTGTGGTTTTTGTGCGGATACATGGGCAATAACCCTCCGGTCGAGAGATAGAACCTAACCCGATAGTTTGTATGTCAGGTGAAACCTGGTAAGCCCGTACCGCCGCCGTAAGGCTAGAGATATCGTAAGATAGATTGATAACGGTGCGGGTAAAGGATGATGAAAAAAGCGAATGCCGGCCTGTAATGGGACGGATAGAGGTTCAAACTTTGCCTTACCACGAAAGTGAGCAGACTTTCATCGGGTCTTTAATCGTGAGAAGACGAGTAAAACTTTCAAGAGGAGGAAAGCAAGTTGAGTGCAGCCAACATGTGTGCATCTGCATCCTTCCACCCAACAAGCTGGCATTCTATTAACTGGAAAACCAGTCATGTACGGGTGCGAAAGTTACAAGTACGTATTGCGAAAGCAGCGAAGAACGAGCAATGGCGCAGAGTAAAAGCGTTGCAACGTTTATTAACACGGTCATTCACCGCTAAAGTGATGGCGATAAAACGTGTGACCGACAATACAGGCAAGAAAACGCCTGGTGTCGATGGTGTTATGTGGAATACACCCGAAAAGAAGTGGAACGCAATAGGGGCTATGAAACGTACAGGGTATAGACCAAAACCTTTACGCCGAATATATATCCCGAAAGCAAACGGAAAACTGCGACCTCTTGGTATACCGACCATGCTTGACAGAGCGATGCAAGCGCTACATTTGCTAGCCCTAGAGCCTGTATCGGAAATCACAGCGGATAAGAACAGTTACGGATTCCGGTCACTTAGAAGTACCGCTGATGCGATAGAGCAAATATTTTGTAATTGTGCAAAATCTAAATCAGCAAAATGGGTGTTAGAAGCGGATATTGCAGGATGCTTTGATAACATTAGTCATGATTTCTTAATCAACACAATTCCTATGGATAAAGTGATATTAAGTAAGTGGCTAAAATCAGGTTTATTAGATCGTGGAGCCTTTTACACCACCAATGGTGGGACACCGCAAGGCGGTATTATTTCCCCAACATTGGCTAATATGGCACTGGATGGTCTTGAAGCTGAACTCCGACAAGTATTTGGATATTCAGGTACGGCTAAAGGTAATAAGCATAAAGTCCATTATGTGCGATATGCGGATGATTTTGTGATAACAGGTATCTCACATGAACTCCTTAAATCAAGGGTCAAACCACTGGTTGAAGGATTTATGGCAAAAAGAGGCTTGCGTCTATCACAAGAAAAAACGAGAATTATCCATATTAGTGAAGGGTTTAATTTCTTAGGACAGAATGTTAGATCTTTTAACGGAAAATTTTTAATATCACCCGCAAAAAAAAATCTCACAAACTTTTTGAAGAAAATTAGAACCACGATAAAGCAGGAAAGGTCAAGCAGCGCATGGAAACTGATAACTAAACTCAACCCGATAATTAGAGGGTGGGTAAATTACCACCGACATGTTGTTGCGAAAAAAAAAGCCTTTTCTAAAATCGATCATCTGATTTGGCAAGTTTTGTGGAAATGGTGTTTAAGACGTCACCCAAAGAAAGGTAAGTATTGGGTAAGAAAAAAATACTTTACCGTTCAAGGGAATAATCAATGGGTGTTTAGTGGAAAAGCGCCGGAAGGCAAGAATTTTACACTGTACAAAGCATCTTCCACACCTATAAAGCGCCATATAAAAATCAGAAGTGAAGCCTGCCCATTCGATAAAAAATGGGAAATGTATTTCGAAAAAAGGCTAGAAAATACCTGGAAACAAAAAACCGTAGGAAGTAAGAAAGTAAGAGTACTATGGATAAGACAAGATAAACGCTGTTTATGCTGCAACCAATTAATTACTCAAGAAACTGGCTGGAACATACACCATAAAGTCGAAAGAGTGAAAGGAGGCGGAAATGAACTGGGTAATCTTGAACTCTTACATCCTAATTGCCATCGCCAAAAACATAGTCGGGCTGCTGGTTGCGATCATACTGTATCGTGACTTATAAAGGCTTGAGCGGTATGCGGGGAAACTTGCACGTACCGTTCTTAGGGGGCGGCGTGACAGAGATGTCACGTTGCTACCCGACCATTTAGAGGCTGGTCACAAAGAGTTGCCGCTGGTGTTTCCCATCCTGTTTTATTGTGGTGAACAAAGTCCTCATCCCTATAGCACGAACTGGTTAGACTGTTTTCATGACAGAAAACTCGCAGAGAGTATCTACACCAATCCCTTTAAGTTAGCCGATGTCACCACACTTGAAGACGGTGAGATTATGAAACATAAGCGCATGGCTTTGTTAACTTTGATACAAAAGCACATTCGCCGAAGGGATATGACAGAGCTTTTTGATGAAATTGTGACACTGCTGTCGTATAATTATTATACCGATAATCAAGTTATTACTATGTTCAACTATCTCATCCAAGAAGGTAATGCTCAAAAGCCAATGGAATTTATCACTGAGATAGCTAAACAATCAGAGAAACACGAAGGAGCACTTATGACTATTGCTCAAGCATTAAAACAAGAAGGCTACCAATTAGGAAAAAATGATGGCATTCAAGAAGGTATTCAAAAAGGTAATCTTGAAGGCAAACTTGAAGCCCAATTTGAGATAGCAAAACAAATGTTGATAACTGGCATGGACAGGCAATCCGTGATCAAATTTACCGGCTTAAATGATGCTGAAATGAGTAACTTGTTTAAAGATTAACCATGACAGAACGCAAGAAATTAACTCTCAATCGCCCAAGAAAAATTTCACTGGAAGAACAGACCTCAAGTAACCCCGTTTACGGTAAAAAGGTCTGGGTAAACGCTACGCCCAAAAAAAAGGCAAAAAAATCGAAACCCCAAAAGGTAGCAAAACAACAGCCCAAAAAGGTGGTTGAAAAACCTAAACAGGAAGTGAAGGTTAAAATACCAAAACCACCTACACTGCCCAAAAAGCGATTGCCGTTAGAAGAAGCATCTCACAAATAACCACGCTTTGGCCTAATCTATTTCCTGAAAATCAATTGAAACCCATGAAAATTGGCATCCAGCAAGATATGTGGCAGGAAGTGAAAGAAAAGGGCTTACCGATAGCGAGAAGGCGTTTAAGAGCGTGTTTAGGCAGTATTGGTCATCACGCTGATTATCGGACACTTATCCAGTTAGGCGCGTTTCGTTCACGAGTTTCGCACAGGCCTATAAAATTCTAGAAATGGCTTAAAAGTAATGATTAATCTGCAAGTTACTGAAATGTATAAATTCACTTAATTTACAATAAGTTATATTTAATTTATAAGGTTTTATCTATTTACATATTATGCTGAATTAAACTTAAAAATAGAGCGTTTTTTTATTGGTGCGAAACTCGTGTCGTTATGACAAAGACGGTCAGATAGTCGGAGAGGTTACCCAAGCTGATGTTGAGGATAATCTGCAACGTTTGGCACGTCGAAATAAATCAACCCGTCAATCTACTGATGCTCATGCTGATTTGGCGTTGGGAAAATGATTTTCGCTGGTATGAAGCGGAACTCTGTTATGATTTATTTGGTGATTTATTGCTTATTCAGCGTTGGGGTGGATTGGGTAATCATCTTCATGGGCAAAATACTAAAATTGTTTCTGATTTACTTACCGGAGTTGCACGGCTCCATGCCATTGATCGGTAGCGCCGGAAAAGAAAAAGTCCTTATCATCGGATAAAATAACCTAATATCTATTTCCTTTTTGATGCAATTTTTCATATCGAATTGGCGTAGAACTAGAGGCTGTCGTCACAAGATGAAAATATCGAGAATAGTATATTTAAGACCCAAGTTATGGTCAAAATTAACCCAGATCCATACCAGCATGACGAGTGATTTAATCAAACCTAAGGTGTACGGCTACCTTTTCCCATTTTTTTTGCCTAAAAAAAGAACAACCAATGCCTGTCTTTAACTCGTGACGACAGCCCCTAGAATTACTGAATGAACAAAAAATAAATTTCCCCAACATGGCTAAAAAGCATTGGATAATTTACATCATAAGAAATAGATACGATGAGCTTTATACTGGCATTACAACAGATATAACCCGTCGTTTTCAACAACATCAATTAGGTAAGGGAGCTAAGGCTTTAAAAGGAAAAGCCCCTCTTTTGTTAGTGTATCAATCCAAACTCGCAAATCATGCAGAGGCTTTATCGTTTGAATGTCAAATAAAACAATTAACAAAAGCACAGAAAGAGCGACTCGTGACAGACCAACCTTTATATCTAGTTGATTATTTTGTTAAATTATCAGGCATTAGAATAACCTGAGTTCGGGATAAGAAATAAAGAGAAAGTCTTGATATTCAAATAGTTGAATGAGCCTGTTTTGTTAAAATACTCTAACAGTCTGGTTAAAGAGTAGAGCATTGTTAAACAATTATGGAAAATCTTACTGAACTTTATTGCCTGATGGATGATTTTTGCAAAGACTTCGAGCCAAAAATGCATGAATATTTGCTGACTAACGGTACTAAGCGTCGTAGACGGTCTACTCAGCTTTCGTTGGCGGAAATGATGACACTGGTTGTGTTGTTTCATCAACTCCGATTCAGGCAATTCAAGGTATTTTATCTCTATTATGTCCGCTTATATCTCCGGAAGGAATTTCCTAACTTGCCATCCTATTCACGCTGTGTAGAGTTACTTCCGCGTAGTGCCTTAGCGTTAACGGCACTGTTTGAGTCAATTAAGGGAAAATGCACGGGGCTATCGGTTGCCGATTCTACTCCGATAGCGGTGTGTGATAACTTACGGATCCGCAGACATAAAGTCTTCAATGGGATAGCTGAACGGGGAAAAAATTCAACAGGTTGGTTCTTTGGTTTCAAGCTTCATGTAATTATCAATCATTTGGGGGAAATACTCAGTTTTCGACTCACACCAGGAAACACCGATGATCGGAAACCATTGCCTGAGCTGACAAAGGATCTTTCTGGTTGTTTGTACGCAGATAAAGGGTATTTATCGGCTTCACTGAAACAGCAACTCAAAACGATGGGAATTAGCCTTATAACGAATATCAAGAAGAAAATGAAGCCTATTAAACAGACTTGTTTCGACAAAGCCATCTTGCGTCATCGTTCTGTCATTGAAACGGTATTTGATGAGTTAAAAAATCTTTGTCAAATAGAGCATACGCGACATCGCTCTCCGGCTAACTTTGTAGTGAATTTATTAGGCGGACTGGTTGCATATTGTTTAATGCCATCTAAACCAAAGATACCTGTTGCAGGTACGTATCTTCAAGTCTAATTGATAATGCTTATCCCGAACTCAGGTTAGAATAAGACACGAGTTTCGCACCGGCATATAAAATTCTAGAAATGGCTTCAGAACAATAATTAATCTGTAACTTGCTAAGACGTATAAATTTACTTAAATTACAATAAGTTATTTTTAATTTATGAGATTTTTTCTATTTATATATTATGCTGAATTAAACTTAAAAATAGAGAGTTTTTTTATTGGTGCGAAACTCGTGTAAGAAAAAAATTAATTAATTCTAAATAATAAAATAAGTTAACTATTTTTAAGTAAGTTTTTTAGACTTCCAAATTACTATTAGCTAAAGGTGTTTTTTATGAAATTTAGCCATACCCCCGTTAAACCCATGAAGTTAAAGGACATAACGATTATTAATGATGATAAATTGCGTAAAGCTGTTATTGCTGCAACGCTAGGTAATTTAATGGAGTGGTTCGATTTTGGGGTTTATGGTTTTCTAGCCTATGCTCTAGGTCAAGTGTTTTTCCCCGAAGCCAGCTCAAGTGTACAAGTGATTGCTACACTCGCAACTTTCTCTATACCGTTCTGTATTCGTCCTTTTGGTGGTCTTTTTTTCGGTGTACTGGGTGACCGGTATGGTCGACAGAAAATTCTGGCTATAACAATCGTGATTATGTCAATAAGTACATTTTCCATTGGGATAATCCCCTCTTATGCCTCGATAGGAATTTGGGCACCTATTCTGCTTTTATTTGCCAAAATGATGCAAGGTTTCTCAGTGGGAGGAGAGTATACTGGGGCATCGATTTTTATTGCGGAATATTCTCCCGATCGTAAACGTGGTTTCTTAGGTAGCTGGCTAGATTTTGGTTCTATTGCTGGTTTTGTGCTGGGGGCTGGCGTTGTATTATTAATTTCAAACTTTTTCGGACAAGAAAAGTTTCTTGAATGGGGTTGGCGTATTCCATTTTTGTTTGCATTACCACTTGGTATAATCGGTCTTTACCTCCGTCATGCGTTAGATGAGACTCCAGTGTTCCAGCAACATTTGGATAAACTAACACAAGATAATCGTGATGATTTGTTTGCTGTCGAAAAAAAGATCTCTTTTAAAGCGATATTGACAAAATATCGCAGAAGCCTACTGAGTTGCACTGGTCTTGTGGTAGTCACTAACGTTACCTATTATATGCTTCTGACTTATATGCCAAGCTATCTGTCGTATAATTTAAATTACAAAGAAGATCATGGTGTATTAATTATTATTGTTGTGATGATAGGTATGCTCTTTTTTCAGCCGCTCATTGGACTGATGAGCGATAAATTTGGTCGTCGACCTTTTGTTATTTTTGGTAGTGTAGCTCTGTTAATCTTGGCTATTCCTTGTTTTTTCCTGATAAACAGCAAACTAACTGGGCTGATTTTTATTGGTCTTTTGATTTTAGGTGTGTTGCTGAATGCTTTTACAGGCGTAATGGCCTCTTCATTGCCATCCATGTTTCCAACTCATATTCGTTACAGCGCACTTGCGGGTGTTTTTAATATCTCGGTAATGATAGCCGGGTTGACTCCGACCGTAGTGGCTTGGTTAGTTGAAACTACTCACGATCTTTTTATCCCAGCATATTACCTTATGGTAATTGCTATTATTGGTTTAATTACTGGTTTTGCAATGAAAGAGACAGCTAACAGACCATTGCGAGGCGAAACCCCAACTGCTTCTGATATTGATGAAGCTCGGGAAATACTTCAGGAGCATCACGATAATATTGAGCAGAAAATTGAAGATATCACCCTACAAATTTCTGAATTAGAAGAAAAGCGTAAACATCTGGTTGAACAGCATCCTATTATCAAAAAATGATTCAACAATGTTATGTTTTTTTATATGGAATTTTATTATAGAAAACTGTTTTTATAAAATTGACAGGTAGTGCAAGAAAAGAAAGCATCCTTATCATTGTGTAGAATAACCTTATATCAAATCTTTTGCTGAACGTTTTAACAAACGATGAAAAAACAAGAACTCTCAGTTTTAAATATGGCCGGCTTCATAAAAAGCCAAACATTAATCCTCTTAGATAAGCTCAATCAACTAAATCTGGATGATTGTGCAGATGAGTGCGAAGATTTGCACGACATGGCAGAAAAACTTTATCTTAATTTAAAAAAAACACTGGAAAGTGAGTAACTCAGGCTCATTACTTTTCGTTGTTTTTGGAAGGCATTTAACATGAATCGTCTTGTTTGGTTTCGCAATGATCTTCGTATTACAGACAACGCAGCGCTATTTAATGCATGTCAGGATCAACATGTGAAAATTATCGCGGTTTATATAGCAACGCCTAAACAATGGCAAAAACATCATATATCAGTGCGTCAAATCGCTTTTATTCACGAGAACTTAATAAAGTTACAACACAGTCTCTTTGAATTAGGTATTCCTCTCATTTATCAACAATGTGCCGATTTTAATGCATCATTAGATTGGTTAAAAGAATTTTGTCAAAAAGAAGAAATCAGTGAAATATTTTTTAATCGACAATATGAGTTAAATGAGCTTAGACGAGACCAGCAGTTGGAACATATTATAGGCAATAAAGTTGCGATTCGTAGTTTTGACGATAGTGTTCTTTTGCCTCCAGGTTCTGTTTTAAATATTAATAATGAGATGTATAAAGTCTTTACGCCATTTAGGCATGCCTTTATTAAACAATTAATCAAAACCGAAGTTTGTTCTCTGCCAGCGCCTAAAATGCGAAAGGGTGGTGGAATTTATATAAATCCTATCCATCCCTATTTAAATGACGTCTACAAATCAGAGGCGTTTCCCTCTGGTGAAAAAATTGCATTAGCTAAATTATGGAATTTTTGTCGTGAGAATGTTAACAATTATCAAAAAACAAGAGATATTCCTGCTATTGATGGTACAAGTTGTCTGTCCCCTTATTTAGTTGTTGGTGTTCTTTCCTCTCGGCAATGCTTTAATAGATTAAGAACTGAACATCCTCGTTTATTAGAAAATAGAGATGGTGCTTTTATCTGGTTAAATGAGTTAATTTGGCGTGAATTTTACCGTCATTTAATCGTTGCTCATCCTTTTTTATGTAAAAACAAACCTTTTATTGACTGGACAGACCGAGTGTAGTGGAAAAATGATGAGGCTATGTTGTTGGCCTGGCAGCAGGGTCTTACTGGTTATCCGATTGTTGATGCAGGTACGCGACAACTAAATAACCTGAGTTCGGGATAAGCATTATCAATTATACTTGAAGATACGTACCTGCAACAGGTATCTTTGGTTTAGATGGCATTAAACAATATGCAACCAGTCCGCCTAATAAATTCACTACAAAGTTAGCCGGAGAGCGATGTCGCGTATGCTCTATTTGACAAAGATTTTTTAACTCATCAAATACCGTTTCAATGACAGAACGATGACGCAAGATGGCTTTGTCGAAACAAGTCTGTTTAATAGGCTTCATTTTCTTCTTGATATTCGTTATAAGGCTAATTCCCATCGTTTTGAGTTGCTGTTTCAGTGAAGCCGATAAATACCCTTTATCTGCGTACAAACAACCAGAAAGATCCTTTGTCAGCTCAGGCAATGGTTTCCGATCATCGGTGTTTCCTGGTGTGAGTCGAAAACTGAGTATTTCCCCCAAATGATTGATAATTACATGAAGCTTGAAACCAAAGAACCAACCTGTTGAATTTTTTCCCCGTTCAGCTATCCCATTGAAGACTTTATGTCTGCGGATCCGTAAGTTATCACACACCGCTATCGGAGTAGAATCGGCAACCGATAGCCCCGTGCATTTTCCCTTAATTGACTCAAACAGTGCCGTTAACGCTAAGGCACTACGCGGAAGTAACTCTACACAGCGTGAATAGGATGGCAAGTTAGGAAATTCCTTCCGGAGATATAAGCGGACATAATAGAGATAAAATACCTTGAATTGCCTGAATCGGAGTTGATGAAACAACACAACCAGTGTCATCATTTCCGCCAACGAAAGCTGAGTAGACCGTCTACGACGCTTAGTACCGTTAGTCAGCAAATATTCATGCATTTTTGGCTCGAAGTCTTTGCAAAAATCATCCATCAGGCAATAAAGTTCAGTAAGATTTTCCATAATTGTTTAACAATGCTCTACTCTTTAACCAGACTGTTAGAGTATTTTAACAAAACAGGCTCATTCAACTATTTGAATATCAAGACTTTCTCTTTATTTCTTATCCCGAACTCAGGTTAAATAAAATCGGATGGATGCACAATCGTTTGCGAATGATTACGGCAAGTTTCCTGGTTAAAGACCTACTGATAGATTGGCGTAAGGGCGAACGTTATTTCATGACTCAATTATTGGATGGCGATTTTGCGGCAAACAATGGTGGCTGGCAGTGGGCTGCATCGACGGGTACAGATTCTGTCCCTTATTTTAGAATTTTCAATCCGATAACCCAAGGAAAACGTTTTGACCCAAAAGGTATCTTTATTCGTCGTTGGTTACCCGAACTGAGTAAAGTGCCAGATCAGACTACTCTAAATTATCCATTACCTATCGTTGATCATTCTAAAGCTAGGAAAGAAACATTAGATGCTTTTAGCTCAGCAAAGAATATGAAATAAATTTTGATTAATATTTCCTCTGTTAGTAAATTTACCCAAATAAAGACAGGTTGTTTAATTAATTATCTTTGCGGGTTTTATTTCTTTTAAAATCCGCAAGGCTAATGACGGGGGCTTTTCTTCTTTTCCTTTTGCGTGGTTTTATAACTGGAATATTATTATCATAAATAAAAATGACAGGGGTATCATTTTCGTTTCGAATTTCAATCTTATCAAAATGAATATTTTCCCCATGAAAATAAAGATTAACGCCGGAGAGAAATTCAATGTCATAAAATTGTAATTCCTCAATCGCTTCACAAATTGCATTTTTAAGGCTTTGTTTATTCCAGCGACCCGTAAATTTTATTCTCATTTATTTTTTCCGTTTTTATTTTCTGATAATGTCGATAAATTTTATTTGCATAGTGGTAACGATTTTTAATTGATGTATTGGTATTTTTCATTCCCGCGTTATACATACCAACGGCTAACCAATTTTTACCGTAGGTAGCAAAGTTACGAGTTAAAACCATGGCACCAATATGAATATTTAAACAAGGATGATTGATTAAGTCATTTTCAGATAATGTAGGGTATTCATTTTTGATTGCGTTAAAGGTTTTGCTATTAATTTGCATCACCCCTAAATCAAGTGAACCATCTTTATTTTTTGCATGGGGATTAAAATTGGATTCTTGTCTGGCAATCGCTCTTAAATAATCGGGGTCTATTTGATAATAACTTCCAGCTTTATCAAAACAATCAGCAAGGGATAATTTTGAGATAACAAGACAAAATAGCCACATTAAATTTTTAGTTTTCATCACGTAGCTCTTTATTCAAAATAACATAACAATTGGGCATATTGTCGCCCCTATAAAACGAAAAGTTTTTTAAGAAAATTCTAATAAAGACTATCAATGTTACCTCACCAAATCCGATTTTTCTATCACTAATTTACAGACCACACGCAAAATATATATTTTGTTTTAATTATATGAAATATAATATTTTTTTGGTTAATTATATATATTTATTCATCAAGTTTAGACTCTATTTAGAGTCTATCAAGAATCTTTATTGCATCCTTTTGTTTTATAAGTATATTATCTTAAAAGAATCTATATAAAGTCTATTAAGATTCTTGAGGGATTCTTTTTTTTTTATTAATATATTGATTTTAATGTATAAATAATTTATATTAAAAATTAGATGCTATATAGATTCTTTTAAGAATCTTAAAAGATTCTTTATTAACTTGTATTTTAATGTAAAATGATATTCATTATATAATCATTAAGGTTCTTTTTCATGGAAAAAGTTAAAAACAAATATCGCTTATCTTTACCCATACCTGATTCTATTCTGAAACAAATAGACGAATTCGTTGAAGATAAACGCGCCGATGGTGAGCCTAATTCCACTTCAAATCGTACCGTTATTGCGATGGAAATGTTAAAAATTGGTTGCCTTGTTATGCAAAAAAGAAAAGAGAATAAAAATAATGAAGAGCCTCAAATTACTCTAGATGATAAACTGGCTTTAATTGCACAATCTGTTTTAAAAATTGAATATATGGAAAATCTTTTATTTTATGCAACAAAGAAAAATAAAGAGAAAGCCTCGCTATATATGTCAGATGAAAATTACCAAAAGTATTTGGAAGAGATAGAATATAAGCTGAGTTATTTTTTTAAACGGAAATAATATCTTTGATAATTTTTGCAAAATTTTAAAATAAAGGAAAGCTAAAAGAATGGATAAATCTATTGAAAAAATCATTTATGCATCGAGATGGTTATTATTTCCTGTCTATATTGGGTTGTCATTTGGATTTATTTTACTTACTTTAAAGTTTTTTCAGCAGATAATTCATGTCATCCCAGAACTTTTTTCTATCACTGAATCTGGATTAATTTTGACGGTTTTATCGCTGATTGATATTGCGTTAGTTGGTGGGCTTTTAGTTATGGTTATGTTTTCAGGTTATGAGAACTTTATTTTAAAAATGACCGTCGATGATAAACATCAAAAATTAAGCTGGATGGGAAAAATGGATGTTAATTCCATTAAAAATAAAGTGGCCTCATCGATTGTCGCCATTTCTTCAGTTCATCTTTTACGAATTTTTATGGAAGCAGAAAAAGTGGCGGATAATAAAATAATGTGGTGTGTTATTATCCATTTAGCTTTTGTTGTCTCTGCATTTGGTATGGCTTATATTGATAGAATGAGTAAACATTCTAAAGGCTAATTTTTAATTACATTATCCTTGAGATAGTTCATGCAAAATAGTCAATCTCAATCACCGCAATCCCTTGAAGGGGTTGTTGAACGCGTCTCTTTTCATAGTGAAGTTTCCGGCTTTTTTGTCATTAGAGCTAAGGTTTCCGGACATAAAGATTTAATTACTGTAACGGGTAATACTGCTTCTATTAGTGCAGGGGAATATATTGAATGTATGGGTATCTGGCTTAACGACGTTAATTATGGTCTACAGTTTAAAACCCATCATATAAAAACTATTGTTCCTACCACTCTGGAAGGCATGGAAAAATATTTGGGTTCAGGTATGGTCAAAGGGATAGGCCCCGTTTTTGCCAAACAACTTATCAAATCCTTTGGTGCTGATGTTTTTAATGTTATTGAACACCACCCTGATAAATTACTTGAAGTTGAAGGCATTGGAAAAAAACGCCAGCAAAAGATTAGTTCTGCCTGGGCAGAACAAAAAGTAGTCAGGGAAATTATGGTTTTCTTACAATCTCATGGGGTCGGAACTTCAAGAGCTGTTCGTATATATAAAACCTACGGTGAATCGGCAATTTCTAAAGTACTTGAGAATCCTTATCAACTCTCGATTGATATCTATGGTATTGGGTTTAAAACAGCAGATCAAATCGCACAAAACCTAGGCGTCGATACACAATCTCTGATCCGTGCTCAAGCCGGTATCCGGCATGTTTTACAGGAATTGTCTAATCAGGGACATTGTGCAGAAGAACAAGAAGCATTAATTAATAAAACCCATCGCCTACTGAATATTCATGAAGATATTATACGCCAGGCCATTGAGATTGAATTAACAGAACGCCGGCTGGTTTTACAATCGGTTGAAAATGAAATCTGGGTATTTTTGTCGTCATTATCTTTTGCTGAACAAGGTGTTGCTGGTCATTTAAAGCGTTTGATTTCTGGAAAACTTCCCTGGGAGAATATCGCACAGGAAAAATCCATTCCCTGGGTTGAGAAACAAAATAAGATAACGTTATCCGATTCGCAAAAGACCGCTATCGAAAAAACCTTAAACAGCAAGGTGAGTGTCATAACAGGCGGGCCTGGTGTTGGTAAGACTACGGTGATTAACAGTATCCTACATATTATAAAAACTAAAGGGATAAAACCGACGCTTTGTGCGCCAACTGGACGGGCTGCTAAACGATTGAGTGAATCAACCAGAGAAAATGCCACTACGATTCATCGTCTTCTGGATTTTGATCCTTCACAATTTGATTTTAAACACAATGCTGATAACCCTATTGATACCGAATTACTGGTTGTTGACGAATCCTCAATGATTGACATTGTATTGATGAATAAATTACTACGGGCATTACCTGACCATTCAGCGTTGCTGTTGGTAGGGGATATCGATCAGCTACCATCGGTAGGACCCGGGAATGTCTTATCTGATATTATTCACAGTCAGCAAATCCCTATTAGTCGATTAACCAAAATATTCCGGCAATCAGCTTGTTCTAAAATTATCACCAGTGCTCATGCTATTAATATGGGGCGCTTCCCTGAAATTGTGAAAAAAGGCGAGGAAAGTGATTTTTTCTTTATTCATTCGGAAGATATTGAAGATATCAAAAATAAACTTCTAAATATTATCTTACATCGATTACCGATGCGGTTTGGATTTGATCCGGTCAGGGATATCCAAGTATTAACTGCAATGAATAGGGGCGGAATTGGCGCGCATAGT
The DNA here is from genome assembly GCF_036919435.1 of Arsenophonus sp. PmNCSU2021_1. Classification (NCBI taxonomy): domain Bacteria; kingdom Pseudomonadati; phylum Pseudomonadota; class Gammaproteobacteria; order Enterobacterales; family Morganellaceae; genus Arsenophonus; species Arsenophonus sp. PmNCSU2021_1. Next base: position 198,961 of record NZ_JAZHPL010000010.1, read on the forward strand.
ATTAATGATATGTTACAATCTCAGCTTAATAATAATGTCACTTCCTCGAAAGTGACACGTTATGGCCGGACGCTTTCTTTGGGTGATAAAGTTATTCAATTAGTGAATAATTATGATAAAGATGTTTTTAATGGTGATATCGGAATTATTACGTTAATTGATACGGTTGAATCTGAAGTGATCATCGATTTTGATGGCAGAACAATCCGGTATGATTTTAATGAGCTTGATGAGATATCCTTAGCTTATGCAACAACTATTCATAAGAGCCAGGGTTCTGAATATCCTTGTGTTGTGATTCCGATAGCTATGCAGAACTATCTTATGCTTGAACGAAATTTGATTTATACTGGGGTCACCAGAGGTAAAAAAATGGTGGTTATCATTGGACAAAAGAAAGCACTTAGTCTCGCTATCAACAAACAGAACTCGATTAAACGAAAAACATGGTTACTAGCACGATTAAAAATCGCGTTCGATAAATCATAGTGCTTTTTTAACTATGATTCTTTAGGTAAATCGTATTACCCACATTTAGAAAGAATGCCGCCGATATAGGGGAAATGCTTTTACTACATTTGAGTCATTTTGTTGTTCATCTGAAGATGTCGCTGCTTTATTAAACTGATTAATTAACGTGTCCATTTTTTCTTTCAACTCGGTCAGCTCAGTTTTCAATATACTAATCTCGTTTTTCATTTCAGCGTTTTGTTTTTCTATTGAACTACTTTGTTCATTAACTTTTTGAAATCCCTGTGATTGATTTAATCCCAGATCATAAACTGATTTTAACATTTTCTGGTTCCTTAATTCATTTAAATGAGTATATGTTTTAGAAAGTATAGCATCGAATTCATTCCATTTATCGCGGTGAGAATTTATTTTATATTGTTTGTGAGTCTGATATAGGCCAAAGGCAATACCCGAAAAGCCAGCAGCGGTTGATATTCCAGAACCAATTATATGTAAGAGAGAGCCACTAATTAGACAAGGCGCAACACAGGGTAAGGCGAAAACCATTGCGCCTACTAACAAGCCTACGAAGCTCAGCGCAATGCCTATTAAAGAAAATTTCAGATATTTCTTTGTTGTTGATTCTGGCGCCGTTTTTTCTTTTAATTGTTCGATGTCTTTCAGGCAGTTATGTAAAATATCTAATGTTTCATCGATATTTTTGAATTCTTTTCTAACCTGATTTTCAGTATGGATTGCTGTTTTATTCAAGATGCCAAAATGTCTGATGAACTTATCTGTTGCTCCGGTAAGCAAGGATTTTGATAAGGGTAAGTCGATATCTTTAAGCTTATTTTGACAAGCTCTTAAGTCCTTATGAAGATCAGGATATTCTTTTTCTGAAAAAAGGGAGAAATAAGTTCCTTCCATGAGGTAATCTCGCATTTCTGTGAAACTATTCCATAACAGTTCTTCAGGTTTTTGAATAGATTCATTGATAATTTCCTCTTGAGATGTGTTGATTATTTCTGTTGAATTGGTTGATTTATTAGATAAATTATCACCTGGTTCATATACTATCTGTGAAGATGAATTAGTAACTGAAAGCATCTTTTATGGTCCCCTAATCGATGTCTACTTTTATTTGTTTTTTAATAACCGCTATTTTGCTTTATTCCATTAGTAAAAATATCAGGTCAAGACAGGAATAACAAACTTAGCGTCTATTTAAGGTTATTTATTATAAAATTAATTTATAAGGCTATGGTTAGATTAATCACCGTACTCTTTTTCTTTGATTTTTTGTTTATCTTCATGATGCAAAATATTGACTTCATCGTTATCTAATCGTTTAGATTCTTTATCGGAGTCTACCTCGTCTATCGATAGATTATCTTCAGTTGGCAAGGATAATTTCTCAGTATCCATCAATTTTTCAGCATCAACATTCTCAGGTAATTTGCTCTCTTCATCTTTAAGTAATGTATCATTTATGTCAAGATTTAACGCTTTGTCCATATCAATGAAAGACTTTCTTCTACTGCAGTTGTCAATTCGTTGGGTTTTGCGGTTTCCTGCGTAATTTCTATTACGATGGTATTATCCGTTTCTATTTGTTGTAGTGCGCTTGGTAACTGGTCGGTTTGATAGGTTTTGGGTTCGACACTTTCATCGCCCTTCTGGAGAATGATGTATTTACCCTCTTTAGCACCCTGATAGCGGGCTCTTTCAAAATCAATATTGCCCGTATAAATTCCCACCGGTAAATGGTAGTTGCCTCGGTGAATGCCGTTTTCATTAACAACGGGCAATAAGATTTCAGGGGATTTATTGAGGGTGCTTAATCTTCCTGCCTCGGCGATTAAGGAGTCTACTTTTTTCGCGAATGCGGTTTCGGTGATAACTTTGCTTTGCTCCCACACGTTTTTTTCACTCACTGCCAATTGGTCATCCTGAAGTTTGATAAAATTATGGGCTGAAAAGCGCTCACCGCTATGGATTTCAATGTGCTTTATCCATTTTTCGGCCTCGTCGAGGTAGACCTGAACATGGGCTTTACTACGTGAGAATTCGACATAAGTATTATCCAGCGCAGCCAGTTTTGCTTTGTTATCACTGGCACCATCATACACAATCACATAAGGCACGGATGCGCCCTGTGAAGCATAAGCGGTAACGGCATAGGTATAATCAAGATGCCGGTCGCTCATCTCTTTATGGGGCTGATAGGCTAACGTCCTGCCATTAAAATCAATTAACAAGTTATCACCTTCAATCTTTTTCACTATTCCCACCTCATTGTTTGCCGCCATAGGTTCTTTATCGGTAACGGTTAGCCTAATTCTTTCGCCAGGACTGACGGTTATCGTCTGCGCTTGATACAATGTGACGGCATCGGGATTAAGCGTCATGACTGACAGATAACGCTCCTGCTGATTGTTAGGCTGATGCAGTGAAAGGGTGCCATCTGATGACGTTTCGTTAATGTGATAATAGGTTTGATTGATTTTGGCAATGTTACCGGTGTTTGTTTGCCAAAAATCAACGGTTTTGATGTCAGCGGCAGCGTGATTAATGCGTTGCAAGGTGGGGATAGTGAGGCTTTTTTTATCATCCTGGTAAAGCGTTTGATGAATCGCTTCATTAATCGCGGCTCGGTCACGGTTTAATGGAGTGACAATCAGGGTATTATTCTGTGCGTCTTTTGTTCTGCTGGTGAAATCTTTCACAATGGCGGCTATTTTTTCTTCCTGTGTTTTGCCTTTGAGGTCAACCACTGAATTAGCTGGAATATCACTATCTTTCATCCGCGTAACGGTATCTGGCGGCACGTTGTTAATAACGGCTAGTGATTGCTTGATGTTGCCCGCTATCACCGCTTCGATGGCGGGTTTTAATTCCGGATTTTGTCGAACAATTTCACGCATCACCACGGTGTCTGCGGCACTCCGTTCGAGCGTTACTTTAAACGGTACGCCACTTTCAAAGGATTTGAGTTGTTGCCGGTCACCTGACAGTACAATACGCCCTGATTTTTCAGTAATGGTTTTTAATAAGGTCACATAGGTTTTATTGCCTATCATTGAGCTTTCATCAATAATAAACAGGGTATTTTTAAAGTTGGTTTCGGTATTATTTTCATTCAGAAAACTGGCAATGGTTTGTGAGGGTGTACCGGCTTCTTTAAGTCCTGCCACCGCTTTGTGGGTGGGCGCAAGTCCCATTAGCGTGATGTCGGGTCGATTCTGTTTGAGGGATTTAGCCACGGTTTTAAACTGGGTGGTTTTCCCCACGCCTGCATAACCTTGAATGGCGATAATCTGGTCAGGTGAACGTAAGATTTTTTCGGCGGCTTTTTGTTGCCCCTGCGTGAGTCCGGTGGTATCAATAGGTAGACTTTGTTTAATCAGGGGTAACTGGGTGTTTTTGCCTTTTAATATCTGTTTAAGTATATGTGATTCTCTCTCAAAGGTTGATTTTTCGATAAAATTGCCCATCAGTGTGTTAAAACTGCCATCAATAGCGATAAAATCGCCTTGTTTTAACTGTTTTTCAAACTGAGCGGCAATCCGTTCAATGGGCGCATGAGGTAATAACTGCACCGCTTTTGTGATGACTGCTGCACCATTAAAAAAGACCTTTGAACCGGTTACTTTATCGATAGCAACCTCGATGGCTTTTTGTCTATCGGCTTGCGGATTTTGTTTTGCGGTCTGGGTATTTATTACCTTATAAAAATCGTTTTTTTCTGCACTGATGGTTTCCATTTTTACATCGTTAAAGGCCATTTTTTTATCAATGGTGGCTTTATCGTGTCCAGTGATGGCAATGACCGTTTTACCACTGCGTTTTATCTGATTAATCTTGCTATCGTTGAGTTCTCGGTCATTGGTGATAGCAATTACTGTTTTGGTTTTTGATAAGCTCTTTCCTAACGATTCGCAATAATGGTACGCTAATGGGACTTCGGTTTTCGGTGAAAAGGAAAAGGTCTTACCTTTATTATCTTCAAGGATGACTTTATCCCGAAACAAAAAATTTCCTTTTCTTATCTGGCTGAAGGTAAAGGCTTTACCTGCAGGAATATTGTCACCAAATCGCCCCTCTGATTTCACTTTATCGCCCATCCTCAGCTCTAAGTTTTCGGTCTTATAAAGTTGATAGTGATTTGATATTTTATTGATAGGGAGCTGCGTATAACAGCCGTCACCATTTAATAACACAAGGGTGTTGGTCTTTTTATCAATATCTTTAATTAAAAAGGTTTCCTTCTGGTCACCGTTTATTTTTTCTAATTGATTGCCGACCCGATAGGTATTGCGGTTGTTACGGTTTGATGCATCGAAAAACACTGATTTTTGCGTTGAGATGGTGACCGATTGTGATGACAATAATCCTTTTTCTATTAAAGTGTTACGAACTTTATGCGTTATCTCGGCATTCAGTTTATTACTCCCTGTCTGAATGATAGCCTCCTTGTTGGTGACGTGTAACAGAGAATAATAGTTTGCCGCGAGCTGTGCTCTGTCTCTTTTGTCCACTTTTTCGACAAAATAAAGCTGTTTGCTGGTATTAACCTGATGACAGTTAATCGTTGGGATAGTGAGGTTACCAGCAATCTGTTTCGTTAATCCTGGTTGTGACCGTACTGTGCTATCAAAAACAATCGCTGTCGCATTGTGGTGGTTTACGGTTTGCAGTAGGGATTTCATCTTATCAAGCCCTATCTTTTCGGACTGATAGACGCTTAATAAGGCTTTTTTGACAACTCTTTCATTTTGTTCGATGTCTTTTAACGTCATTACATTCATGTCATTTTCAAGCTCAGCAACCAAATTGTTTTTGGTCGTCACATTTGGCACGACAATAATATGGGGTTGGCGATTTTCCTTCGCCAGCGTCTGAATCTGGGAAAGCGTGCTGAGATGGTGATTTGCATCGCCTTTTAGATTGACAACATTCACCGCTGCATTATTTTTTACCAGACTGGTTGTCAACGGGCTGTTTTGTGTTGAGGTTAAACCACTTTCTTTGGCGTTTAAGCTAGTTATTAGCTGTGCTTCGGCGTTTTCTGCTTTTAGCTGATAGGGGGTTGTCAAGGCGGTACCTTCTCTATTAACCGGAATTAAATCGCCCTTATCCAAAAACGTTCCGATTTCGGCTCTTATGCTATTTATCATGCCTGATTCAAAAGGCAATTGATTAATCACCTGTGTTAAAAGTTTGTCATAGATGAATCTGTGGTGATTAATTTCCAGTGACTGAATGGCATTTTTAACGGCTTGTTGCAGCGTAATTTGTTGTTGCTGGTCGATTTTTTGGTGGGTCACCGGTTTAATAATGGCATTTTTATCAAATCCGGTTGCTTGTAACTTTTTTTTCCATTCCTGACGTACGGTTTCAATATTGGAAAAATCTTTTTTCTGGCGAGTATCTAAAGTGGCCACCATTTTTTGTTTTGCGGGTGCCTTTTCCCCAACCGCTGCAATGATTTCCTTGCGACGACTGGAGAAAATATCGGTGGGTACGCCTTTTATTTCCCACTGGCCGTTTTGACCGGCTGCAATAAACTTAACCTGAGTTCGGGATAAGAAATAAAGAGAAAGTCTTGATATTCAAATAGTTGAATGAGCCTGTTTTGTTAAAATACTCTAACAGTCTGGTTAAAGAGTAGAGCATTGTTAAACAATTATGGAAAATCTTACTGAACTTTATTGCCTGATGGATGATTTTTGCAAAGACTTCGAGCCAAAAATGCATGAATATTTGCTGACTAACGGTACTAAGCGTCGTAGACGGTCTACTCAGCTTTCGTTGGCGGAAATGATGACACTGGTTGTGTTGTTTCATCAACTCCGATTCAGGCAATTCAAGGTATTTTATCTCTATTATGTCCGCTTATATCTCCGGAAGGAATTTCCTAACTTGCCATCCTATTCACGCTGTGTAGAGTTACTTCCGCGTAGTGCCTTAGCGTTAACGGCACTGTTTGAGTCAATTAAGGGAAAATGCACGGGGCTATCGGTTGCCGATTCTACTCCGATAGCGGTGTGTGATAACTTACGGATCCGCAGACATAAAGTCTTCAATGGGATAGCTGAACGGGGAAAAAATTCAACAGGTTGGTTCTTTGGTTTCAAGCTTCATGTAATTATCAATCATTTGGGGGAAATACTCAGTTTTCGACTCACACCAGGAAACACCGATGATCGGAAACCATTGCCTGAGCTGACAAAGGATCTTTCTGGTTGTTTGTACGCAGATAAAGGGTATTTATCGGCTTCACTGAAACAGCAACTCAAAACGATGGGAATTAGCCTTATAACGAATATCAAGAAGAAAATGAAGCCTATTAAACAGACTTGTTTCGACAAAGCCATCTTGCGTCATCGTTCTGTCATTGAAACGGTATTTGATGAGTTAAAAAATCTTTGTCAAATAGAGCATACGCGACATCGCTCTCCGGCTAACTTTGTAGTGAATTTATTAGGCGGACTGGTTGCATATTGTTTAATGCCATCTAAACCAAAGATACCTGTTGCAGGTACGTATCTTCAAGTATAATTGATAATGCTTATCCCGAACTCAGGTTAAACTTATAGCCCTGCTCGGTTAATTCCTCTTTCAAGAACTGGCGATATAACGCCCCTAATGCCACCTGATTATTCCAGGTAACCTCAACAAATCCCTGCCCCATTTGACGGTCTGATGATAGCGTTTTCCACTCACCCTGCTTATTTTGTGTGACATTGGCAATTACCGCATGCGTATGGAGTTGTGGGTCAAGGTTTCGGCTGGTGTCATGCAAAAAAAGGGTGGAGACTAAATTACCCGTGTTTTCAAAGGTGCTGACACCCTGATGCATGGTACGGGTCTTGGGCTTTTATTTTGTGAGAAATTAAAGAATATTAGCGATGCTTTTGGCTAGCTGGTTTTCCAGTTCCGGTTTTGCTTCTTCAAATTTCAGATTAACCTTATTGGCATTAGACACAATGCGCGTCTGGTATTTATGGCGATTGGTGGTTTCGGTACTGGTCTGAAGTTTTGCGCCAGAAGTGCCCTGTTTTAAGCGTGCGGTATCATTTACCGTCACATTGGTGCCGTTGTTTAAGGCGCTAATCTGCAAATCGGTGATCATGGTGTAATTTACATCTTCCACCATCGCATCGACCGCGGCGCCAACCAGTCCTGCGGCTAATCCAACACCTAATGCGCCGCCGGGGGAATCGACGTTATAAGCCATGGCACTTGCGCCCACTGCTGCGCCAAGGGCAGCGCCTTCATAACCTTGCGATAAAAAGCGTTGGGCATCTCTTAAGTCCATCTTATCAGCCTTTAATACATTGGCCTGTATCCAGTAATAGGCGGCATTCTATAGCCTTTCGCTTCCACCGCTTTTCTAATCAAGCTCGCTAAATCCGACATATCTTTATCGGAGGTATTTTTAATTTGTAGGTAAACAGTTTTTTGGGAAGCAGGGTCTAACCAGATGGTTTCACTCATTTGGGTTTTTACTTCGAGGTTGCGTTTTTTAACTGCTGTGCTGACTGCACTACAACCGGTCAGTGCCAGTGAACTTGAGATGAAACTGACCAAAATTAAACGCTTAAAAGGGTGTACCATTTTAAAAAACTCCTTGAATTGAGGTAACAGAGATTTGATCTATCTTTCGATAGATCGTAATTAATTTCGATTAATAGGATTAATTTTCTTTAGATTTATATTCTGGTTTCAGTCGTCTGATTTTGAACATGCTCCATACATATTACCAGCAATATCAGTCCCTCCGACCATAGGTAAACCATTGGCTGGATTATGAGAAAAATCATTGTCACTGACTGTGTAATTTGGATTTTTGATATTTAATGAAATAAATAAAAATAAAATAACCAAGGTGGAAATGATTATTGGAGTAACAAATAACTCATTAGTAAAAACTCCATCATGAGATAAAGTAATATCTAAATATTCTTTTATTAAAATAAGCGAACTACCAAATACGTAAAAAAAACTAACAACTATTTTTACAATTTTTTGACTATTTTTCCAACGGGTTGCAGTAAAACAAAAGAAACCACTTATCGCTATAATCGACATAGTGATCATAGAGAAAGTTTGTTTAAAGAAAAACAAACATAATGATTCCAGTGTAATTATCATGATGACAAAGGTTAAAAATTTCATTTGCCCCCCTTCTCTTCATATCTATTAATATTAGCCGATTTTTCCTTATTTATCGCCTTTTCATTGGCGGTGATTTTATCCTGCGTGGGTGTCACTTTATGCCCAAAATCGGTTTTTTCTGCCCGTATCGCTTTTGCATATTCACCGGTATTGGCCTCGGCGGATTCAAGTAGGCTGACCTTATTGCTTTCACCCGTTTCTGGGTTAACAATGGTCTGGTGTTGCCGGATTTGACCTTTATCGGCTTGCGTTTCTAATTGCGCTGCACTTTGATTAAAACCGACTGGATTATATTGGCTCGCATCGTGAGATACCTGTATACCCTTATAATGACTGGCTACTACCGTTTGACTGGCAAAATGATTATGGCGGATATCTTCGGCTATCCTGTCACTGAACTCGCTGGCCAGCGCTTCACGTTGCGCCCTGACCGCAGGTGTTCCGGCATCCGTTAACACACGACCTGCCTCAGCTTCCCCCAAACGCGAATACGCAAACTGGGTAAATTCCTGCTCCAGGCGGTGGGAAGCGCTTAGGCGTTCGGTTTCGGTTAAATTAGCTTGCTCAGAGATAGTTTGCTCTTTGGTTTGGCTAGCAGTGAATCCAGCAAAGTTTTCTCTGGTATTTTGTAGTGAGGCTCGTAAATCTCTCACCAAAGATCGCGTTTCGGCATTGGAAATCCGGCTAACCTCATTATCGGTCATATTTCTTATCACCGATGCGGATTGGCTGGCAGAAAAGTCTCTTGCTACCTGCAGATCTTCTGATGTTTTATTGCTTTTTGACGCAGAGTCTGTATTAGTGTCAACCCATTGGTGTCGATATGACGCTTCAAGATTTGCCTTTGCATTAGCAACACCGCCCATATTTTCGTTACTAACACCAAAAGATCCAGATACTCCAAATCCCCCTATGTCGGTTCTATCCGTTGAAGTTTTATCCTCTCTTGGCGTACTATTATTTGATGAAAGAGAAGATTTCGCTTGTTGTGATTGTCGTTGGATGTCTTCAATAGCTTGAGGCTGTTCACCGGTTAACCCGCTTTCAAATGACCCTTGCTTGTTAAACTGGTTACTTAACGCGGTTGAGATATTGTAGGTGTCCGAAATCGCACTTTTTAAGCCCTGATGGTAGCTTTCGGTCTCGCGGTGTTGACTGCTTAACGCTTTGCTAAAGCTGGTGTCGAGCATCGAACTGGTATCCAGGCTAAACGGCCGTTTTGAGATGGCTTGGGTGGTATCGACAATATGCTGACCACTTTGGGTGGTGCTAATCACAGCACCATCCCGCTTTCGCTTTGAAACTCCGGTTTAAATCGGTCTTAAAGCCGTTGATGTTCTCCACCTGCATATTGGCCATGTTGTAATTGCCGCTTGCCACCGCATCCCCAGTCTGCCAGGGCATTACCCAGATAGGAGCCGGCACTGGCAATCTGTTGGCCAAGGGAAGTAAAGAGCTTAAAACTTAAAAACGGAATAGACATCATCATCCAGCCGGCAATACCTGCCGTGGTGGTGCCGGTCTGGGTGAGTCTGTCTAGATTAGAAAACGTCACATTTTCGCCATTTAGCGTGGTTGCCATCATGAAGTTGTAAACATGATTAAAGATAGCAAACATTACAGGCCACAACATGAGGCCACCCATAATGTTAAGTTAATTAATTATCACTTTTGCGGCAATCTCTCTCACAAAAAGCGCTAAAACCATAATCGGAAAGAGCGAAATACATAAAAGCATCAACACGGTATTGAGTTGCGGTAACATTTCACTGGCCAGATGATAACTGGCCTGATGGGATAAGCGCATTTTTGCCAGCGATTGCTCGGTGGTAATGAGATTTAACCCTCCAGGGTCATTCATGGCCGCGGCATAGGCGTTAAAGCCTTTTCTCAAGCCCGCTATCATGATGTTCTGTTTTAAAATATCGGCGGCAGATTGGCTGGCTTTCATAAAGTAGTTGTAGCTGCCTTCGAGCATATGCGGTAATACCACTGAGGCATCGTGGCGGCTCTGGAAAGAGCTTTCTGGCATAAAACATCAGCGTGCTGCCGGTGCCTGTGGTATCCAGATTAAGCAGGTTTTTAAGTTTTACGGTGGCTTGCTGACAGGTCATAAACTGACTGCGTGCGCCTTCGGTATTTTCAGATTCCCAGCCCTGATAATAAATCCCTCTTAAGGGGCTGGGTTTGGAGAAAATCAGGCTATAAATATCGCGGGTGTTGAGTAGTTGGCTTAAGCTGTATTTGTGGTTTAGCTGAATATCAGGGATAACACAGTTTTTCACGTATTCGCTGAAATTGGCATTAATCTCAGGACTGTGGCTGTGAAAAGTCAGGGATTCCTGCATCAGTTTCTGGCCAAACATTAAGCCGGTTTTGCTATAAGCAACACTGTCGGGGAGATGGAAAAAGTCATCATAAAATGTCGCTACCGAATGGCCGATACCGGTCAATAACCAAAGTGGGGTGGCCAGTCCCACCGGCACATTATCCACCCGATTGATTTTGTCTGGTCTTGTCAGGTCGTTGACCACCACGGTGACTTTCGGTGTGAGCAGGAGTGCCGTCACACAAACAAAGGTAAAGCCCCAGGCAAAGAGTCCCTTTAAGTCATTGGTTTTTACATAGGTCATGACGCACGTTAAAATGCCGAGCGTTTCGGCTAAATAAAGTAGCCCACCCCAGGTGCGGTGATTTACCATGGCTCCCACCGCATTCAAGGTTTGGGTCACCATGTCACCGCCGCTGATAAACCAGGTATCCAGTACCATCTTTACCCTCCAAACTGATAGTTGCTCATCAACCGGTCAGACAACCCTGATGAGAGTTGCTGGCGCAAATAGTGCAAATTGCGTTCAAGCTCCAGCAGATGATTTTGATTAATCGGCATTCTGGTTAAGCGCTGCGCCATTTTCTCGCGCACGGTTTTAAGGCTGTTTTGAAACTGCTTGTTTTCTTCTTCGGTATTGAGACTCCCTGCGCCTGCTACTTCCACCAAATCAATCAGACCGTCGATATAGCTCACCACCATGTCGCTGGCGATGTATTCAGCCAGTGACGTCACCATTGATTCGTCGAGGCTTAACGAGGCACTGTCAATCACGTAGCGCAGGATTTGGACGCGGGTACTGCCAATCAAGGCCGTTTCCTTATCGGTAAGTGCTGCATCGGACGTTGATTTTTTAAACAGACTTGACAATAACTTTTGGATTTGTGTTATCATGCCCTGGCTGGCGGTGACTGTGATTTTGCTCTTCGTTGGCTTTAGGCATTGCGTGACATTGTCACAAGGATATACCTCCGTTGTGCCACCTTTTAAAATTGCGTCCATGACACTGTCACTTGCCCCTAGCCCTGGCAATATCGATAACTCTCCCTGATTGCCATAAATCACGGTGCCGACCAGCGACATCATCAGCTCCTTTAATTCCCTGTCACTACTGATAAACTGATTGATTTTCTCAAATGCACTCCAGGTTAAATTGCGATTACGCGGTATCCGCTTTTTCTCTTCGTCACTCGCGTGGTTAAACACTTTGTTGGTTTCATTGCCCACGCCACAGCCCTGACGGGAGGCTGCCCAATCAGCAAAAACGCTGTGATTGCCGGCGATATCCTGACAAATATGTTGGGTGTTGGCCTGATTTTTTGGCCACAGTCCACCGATAATGCCTTGTGCCGCCTGACAGGTTGAAATATTGGTGTTGTTAATATCGGTCGCGAGCTTCTGCAGATAATCCTTGACGGCTTTCACTTGCGGTAGTGCGGCTTCCAAGGCCAAATCAAACGCGTAACCGGCCGCATTACTTAAAATCTGTTTGGCCATCACTTTTATCTGGTCGGAGTTAATAAAACTAAATGACCCCAGATAGGCATCAATGCCGCCACAACCGGATTTCACTTCGGGTAAGGAGACCGAGACAAGCTGGATTTGCCTGACGGGATTGCGCAGAAACAGCGACCCACCGGTGAGATAACCGGCTACCTGTCCTTGCCACGCCGCCGCTTGCGTAATATTCCCGCCACTGCCACTATCGAGTTGCTGGAAAAATTTGTTTAAATCTTCATTGATACCAGCATGCGCTGTGGCAGCAAACAGCATCAGGGCGATTATTGGATTGCGATTTTTCATTGCAATCCCCCCAGTTTTTCAGCAAGCAAAAAAGACTGTTCCAGTCGGTTAACGAAGGCGGTTGCACTCAGCATGCCTTGCGAAACGGGAATAGTGTCACCGATCATGCAAAACTGATCCACTAACGATCATCTAAAACTGATCCACTTGGTATTATTCGCACATTTTTGTACGGATAATTTATGTTAACCAAGGAGATATTTGTGGATATTCATGTTCGCTTTGCACAAGGACAAAGCCTTCGAAAAATTGCCCGTGAATTGGGCATATCCCGTAACACCGTAAAACATCATTTACAACAACAGACAATGCCAGCTTATGCTAAAAGAAGTCAACAACCGACTAAATTAGCACCCTTTAAACCTTATTTGCTTCATCGAATTGAACTGGCTAAACCTGATTGGATCCCTGCAACAGTCTTATTTGATGAAGTAGTTGAAAGCGGCTATCAAGGCGGTATTGCTCAATTACGCCGATTTGTTTGTCAATTTAAACCAAGCATTGTTCCCGAAGCTGTCGTCCGTTTTGAAACACAGCCAGGTCAACAAATGCAAATCGACTTCACCAGCATCCGGCGAGGTAAAAAATCACTAAAAGCGTTTGTTGCAACGCTAGGCTATTCGCGTGCGAGTTATGTAAAGTTCTTTGATAATGAACGAGCAGAATCGTCGCAACAAGGTTTACGAGAAGCTTTCGACTATTTTGGTGGTGTACCACAGGAAATATTGTGTGATAACGCAAAATCCCTCATCATCGAACGGGATGCTTATGCAGAAGGTGAACATAAATTACATGTCGAAATGCTTCAAATGTCGAAAGATTACGGGTTTAAATTGTGTGCTTGCAAGCCCTACAGGGCAAAAACGAAAGGGAAAGTAGAGCGCTTTAACCTCTATTTAAAAAACAGCTTTATCGTACCATTAAATACCGACCTTCGTGCTCATAATCTTGAACTGGATATTGAGATAGCTAATGCAAGAGTGGGGCCCTGGTGCCCATCAGCGGATTCATGGAACAACGTTAGAGAAGCCAGCAGATAGACTAGCTAAGGAAGTTAAGTATCTTCTACCCTTACCAGCAAGGGTTTGCCAATCTATCCCGCAGACTGATACGCTTAATATCCGTATCGTACCGCCCCTTGAATCTGTCAGTTTGCAACACTCAATCAGCGTATACGAAGCATTGCTGGGAGGTGAACATGTTATTGCATGAACAAATTGAACACCTGTGTGAGTCATTGAAATTAAATTCTATTCCGACTCATTGGTCATCACTTGCCTAACAATGCATTGCCCAAGACAAAAGCTACGGAGAGTTTTTACTGTCCCTATTAAAATGTGAGCAACAACAACGAGATGAACGAACCCGTAATCTTTTGAGTCGGATGGCAGGATTCCCAGCACATAAAGAACTTAATACGTTCGATTTTAAGTTTGCAACGGGGATCCCCAAACAACACATACAGGAATTAAGCGCATTAACGTTTATTGAACGTAATGAAAATGTCGTGTTGCTTGGCCCAAGCGGTGTAGGCAAAACGCATTTAGCTATTGGGTTAGGATTAAAAGCAGTACAGGCCAGGAAGAAAACCCGCTTTACCACGGCAGCTGAACTGATGTTGCAACTCTCAACTGCCAAACGACAAAATAAGCTCAAACAATATCTATCACGTTCGGTGATGGCCCCGAAATTGTTGATTATCGATGAGATTGGATACCTGCCGTTTGGGCGAGAAGAAGCAAACCTGTTTTTCAATGTGATTGCCAAGCGTTATGAGCATGGCAGTGTCATATTGACGAGTAACTTATCATTTGGGCAATGGCCAAATGCTTTTGCTGATGACGCAACATTAACTGCCGCTATGCTTGATCGTTTACTTCATCATTCGCATGTACTGCAATTAAGCGGTGAAAGCTATCGATTGAAAGATAAGCGGCGCTCAGGAGCAATGACTGAGTAAAAGTGGATCAATTTTGATTGATCGGATTTAGCTAAAAAGTGGATCAGTTTTCGGTGATCGTTGACAATAGCGACCAGGGTTTGCGTGTTAACAATAAAATCCGTTGGCGTTACCTGCGGTAATTCAGGGAAAAACTCACTTATCACATCAGGGGTTACCGGCAATACGTTGCTAAAGGTGCTATCACCGAGTCCGTCAAAACTGTAGACAAAAACCGGAATACCCAGTTGCTGCGCGGTGGCATTGAGCACAGGGTTAAACTGCTGACAATACTGACAATCGGATTTCATAAAATGCACGATTTGCCAATGGGTGATATTAATCGCCTGTCCGTTTGATAAGCGAAAGGTCTGTGGCTTCGCTTTGGGCGCTGCGCGCTGTTGAGCCAGCTTCTTCTCTGCTGCTACCGTTTTGTGTTTTTCGAGTGCGGCGATTTCGTCAATCACGGCCGCGTTAGCGGGAATGACGAAAAGCAGCACAAAAAAAGCAAATAGTGTTTTCATCGTTAATCCCTCGGGGCAAAATCAGTCACGCGGTTTAACAGCCGTTTCGCTAAATCATCCTGACTGATGAAGCCATAAGCCAGTGGATGGTAGCTGCCGGTACTCGGGTCAACCAAAAAAAGCGCAGGGAAATAGCGAATTTGCATCTTCGCCGCCTGTCCTCGGTCTTTCTGGCTGTTGGGTAACTCGGGGTTGATGACACCATCGACACTAATTGGCATTACCGTCATCTGTTATTGCTGGGCAAATTCCCGCACCACTTGGGCTAATTTGTTGTCCAACGGTACCTTGCCGCGATAGAAGAAAAAGACCCCATAGCGTTGATTGACGGCTTTAATGGCAGTGGCCTAGGCTTTGCGTTCGTTCGCGTAAGACAAGGTTGCGGTGGCGTTATAATGGGAATGCCGGTTGTCGTAATCAAGATGGTCGCCTCCGACGACGACTTGTCATTGCTCGTTAGTACTGATATAACCTCAACTCTATTTTCTCAACCTTTTAGTCCTTTTTATGTCACCGCGTTTTAGTCATGTTTTTCAATTTGGTCAACGCTGGCTCAATTGGCTTAACCGTCAACCGCCTAATACCGTTCGCCCAGTTGTGATGCAAACCATGGTAAAGATTATGGCTTGCGGCATTTCGCTTATGGGATGGTCAATTTGGCGATGCCCTAATCATGAGAAGCGGGTTAAATTTACCTGCAAAAGCCGAAGCTGCCCTCATTGCGGCGTAAAAGCTTGCCTACAATGGATTAACAATACGCTGGCCTGGTTACCTAAAGTCCCTTGGCAACACATTACTTTTACCATGCCTGGTGAATATTGGCCTGTTATTCGCGCCAATCGGTGGCTGCTCGGTGAAATGAATCGATTAGCCGCTGATGTGGTATTAACTATCTGCCGTGATCTCAATATCACCCCCGGCATTTTCACTGCCATCCACACTTGGGGACGTGACCAAAAATGGCATCCACATATTCATCTTTCAACCACAGCCGGCGGGGTCACTAAAAATAACACCTGGCGAGATATGAGCTTTTATCGCGAAAACGTCATGACTATGTGGCGACATCGGGTAACCGAATCGTTGAGAAAACATTATTACACCCTGACGATTCCTGATGAGCTTAAATGTGAAGGGCGAAGCAAATTTTCTTGGAATCGCCTACTTAACACTCACTACAAACGTGGCTGGAATATCAATCTCTCTAATATCCTTTCCAATATCACCCATGTCACCCTTTATCTCGGATTTTATCTAAAGAAAGCCCCTGTCTCGCTTAGTCGTTTAAAACATTATGCCGGTGAAGATAACATCACGTTACGCTATAAGAGTCACCGCACAAAAAAACAGGAAGAAGAGGTCATAACATCCGACGAATTGATTACCCGGTTTGAGTCTCATGTACCTCAAAAATGGTTTCACATGATCCGCTATTACGGTTTTTTAAGTCCATCAGCCCCAATGCGAAAAATGTTAACAGAGGTTGTTTATCCGTTAATCCAGTAGGATAAAAAATCCGCTAAAAAAATCACCTTTCGAAACATGTATCGACATGTCTTTAAAGTCGATCCACTGGCTTGTCTCTTATGCGGGAAAGAATTACTCTTCGCAGGAATGAATTTTGGATTGAAGCTTAAAGAACTTATGGCTCGTCACGATGAATTGGCACGTTTGCGGTGGCAATAAAAACTCACTATAGGGTAGATCTATCTTTTGTTCAAAACTGATTAATAATTAATCGTTCCTTAACCCTTTATTCTGTTTTTTATCTCAACCTTCAAAAATAATTCTGGCAAAACTTAGAAAAAATAAAAATGGGTTCATCAGGGCCTAGGGTTACTTAATATCTGCTCTTCCGGTGAAACCCTTCTAGGGCGATTGAGGGTTAATTTCTTGCGTTCCGTCATCGTTTTAATCTTTAAACAGGTTGCTCATCTCGGCATCAGTCAAACCCGTAAATTTCATCACAGATTGCCTGTCCATACCACTTTCCAACATTTGGCGCGCTATCTTCATTGAAGCCTGTTTTTCGCCCTCTTGGATGCCCTCAATTTTCCCTTGTTGCATACCTTGTTGTATGCCTTTCTTGATTCCAATTTCTTCAATCTGTTGAGCAATAGTCATAAATGCCCCCTCGTGTTTTTCTGATTGTTTCGCTATCTCATTGATAAATTCCATTGGCTTTTTAGTGTTACCTTCTTGGATGAGATAGTTAAACAGGGTTATTACTTGATTATCAGTATAATAATTATACGACAAGAGTTTAACAATACTATCCAGTAGCTCGATCATATCCCTTCTGCGAATGTGCTTCTGGATGAGTTCAAGCAACGCCATTCGCTTATGCTGCATGATCTCCCCGTCATCAAGCGTGGTGACATCAACCAGCTTAAACGGTTTGGTATATATCTTTTCGGCAATATCTCTGCCACTAAAGCAGTCTAGCCAATCTGTACTATACGGGTGTGGGCTTTTCTCACCGCAATAAAACAGGATGGGAAAAACCAGCGGCAACTCTTTGTGTCCAGCCTCTAAATGGTCGGGTAGCAACGTGACATCTCTGTCACGCCGCCCCCTAAGAACGGTACGTGCAAGTTTCCCCGCATACCGCTCAAGCCTTTATAAGTCACGATACAGTATGATCGCAACCAGCAGCCCGACTATGTTTTTGGCGATGGCAATTAGGATGTAAGAGTTCAAGATTACCCAGTTCATTTCCGCCTCCTTTCACTCTTTCGACTTTATGGTGTATGTTCCAGCCAGTTTCTTGAGTAATTAATTGGTTGCAGCATAAACAGCGTTTATCTTGTCTTATCCATAGTACTCTTACTTTCTTACTTCCTACGGTTTTTTGTTTCCAGGTATTTTCTAGCCTTTTTTCGAAATACATTTCCCATTTTTTATCGAATGGGCAGGCTTCACTTCTGATTTTTATATGGCGCTTTATAGGTGTGGAAGATGCTTTGTACAGTGTAAAATTCTTGCCTTCCGGCGCTTTTCCACTAAACACCCATTGATTATTCCCTTGAACGGTAAAGTATTTTTTTCTTACCCAATACTTACCTTTCTTTGGGTGACGTCTTAAACACCATTTCCACAAAACTTGCCAAATCAGATGATCGATTTTAGAAAAGGCTTTTTTTTCGCAACAACATGTCGGTGGTAATTTACCCACCCTCTAATTATCGGGTTGAGTTTAGTTATCAGTTTCCATGCGCTGCTTGACCTTTCCTGCTTTATCGTGGTTCTAATTTTCTTCAAAAAGTTTGTGAGATTTTTTTTTGCGGGTGATATTAAAAATTTTCCGTTAAAAGATCTAACATTCTGTCCTAAGAAATTAAACCCTTCACTAATATGGATAATTCTCGTTTTTTCTTGTGATAGACGCAAGCCTCTTTTTGCCATAAATCCTTCAACCAGTGGTTTGACCCTTGATTTAAGGAGTTCATGTGAGATACCTGTTATCACAAAATCATCCGCATATCGCACATAATGGACTTTATGCTTATTACCTTTAGCCGTACCTGAATATCCAAATACTTGTCGGAGTTCAGCTTCAAGACCATCCAGTGCCATATTAGCCAATGTTGGGGAAATAATACCGCCTTACGGTGTCCCACCATTGGTGGTGTAAAAGGCTCCACGATCTAATAAACCTGATTTTAGCCACTTACTTAATATCACTTTATCCATAGGAATTGTGTTGATTAAGAAATCATGACTAATGTTATCAAAGCATCCTGCAATATCCGCTTCTAACACCCATTTTGCTGATTTAGATTTTGCACAATTACAAAATATTTGCTCTATCGCATCAGCGGTACTTCTAAGTGACCGGAATCCGTAACTGTTCTTATCCGCTGTGATTTCCGATACAGGCTCTAGGGCTAGCAAATGTAGCGCTTGCATCGCTCTGTCAAGCATGGTCGGTATACCAAGAGGTCGCAGTTTTCCGTTTGCTTTCGGGATATATATTCGGCGTAAAGGTTTTGGTCTATACCCTGTACGTTTCATAGCCCCTATTGCGTTCCACTTCTTTTCGGGTGTATTCCACATAACACCATCGACACCAGGCGTTTTCTTGCCTGTATTGTCGGTCACACGTTTTATCGCCATCACTTTAGCGGTGAATGACCGTGTTAATAAACGTTGCAACGCTTTTACTCTGCGCCATTGCTCGTTCTTCGCTGCTTTCGCAATACGTACTTGTAACTTTCGCACCCGTACATGACTGGTTTTCCAGTTAATAGAATGCCAGCTTGTTGGGTGGAAGGATGCAGATGCACACATGTTGGCTGCACTCAACTTGCTTTCCTCCTCTTGAAAGTTTTACTCGTCTTCTCACGATTAAAGACCCGATGAAAGTCTGCTCACTTTCGTGGTAAGGCAAAGTTTGAACCTCTATCCGTCCCATTACAGGCCGGCATTCGCTTTTTTCATCATCCTTTACCCGCACCGTTATCAATCTATCTTACGATATCTCTAGCCTTACGGCGGCGGTACGGGCTTACCAGGTTTCACCTGACATACAAACTATCGGGTTAGGTTCTATCTCTCGACCGGAGGGTTATTGCCCATGTATCCGCACAAAAACCACAGATAACCTACCTCATACCTTTTGGTTCAGGCCTATCAGCATCTTTGGCCTGTTAGCGATCACGGTCTTTATTAACAGTTCACATACGTTAACCATACCGATAAACCTAGCACCTCATCCGCATGATGCTTGCAGGTAATAACTATTCCCTCACGGTTTCGTTATCGCGTTTTACAACGCAAGGTTTCATTGTCCCGTGAGCTTCAGACCCCGCAGTTGCCCGCCACGCCTGTCACGGTAGGTTACAGTCAATGGGATGACTGGTTTTGTCCATTCCTTTGTCAAAACAATATGTCAGACAACTTCCTGTCGCACCTTCTGCATCGCCGCCATACTATAGCGCATCAATCGCCAAGCCATCAATTTATCAGGCGTTGACTGGTGTTCAATCAGCAGATAGAGATAAGCGCTTCCCTTTTCTGTTTTGACAGAATAGAGAATATCACTCTGATAGTTTTTCATTTCACTATCGACAAATGACCCTGATTCCACTTTTAGGCTATCTAAGTCGCATAGCGCTTTAATTTCATCCGGTAGCCAGACATCAAAGAAGTCTTTAGCCGTCTCTTTTTCACTTAAAAACTGCTTAAATATGGCATCATGGGGTGTTGGTGTGAATTTTTTACTCATAGGATTTATTCAATAAATAATAATTTAAACGCCTGGGCGCTATTTTCTCTAAAAAGGACCAGCGGATAGCTGACCAACACTAGGGAAAATATTGCCCGTTAATTTAATAGTGGGCAACCGCATAATGCTATCAGAATACAAAAAAATTTTACTTAATTTTTTAATTCTAACATCTACCATAATTCTTATGGCTGCGACGGCTATAAAGGATTTTGATTAAGTTAAAATCACGCGTCAGGAAATTCTGCTATATTTAAATTGAATTGCTGATATTAATCCTTTGAATCTCTTCTAGCTCTGTGCGCCGGATATTAATCATCTGGCGTTTTTTTTTGCCAACTTTTGAAGTTGGCTTTTTCTTTTTTTGAAATCAGGAAAACTCAAAACGCACCAAAAGCATCATGAGCGACGATAAATTTTTTGCTGTACAAGTACGTTTTTATCGAGAAAATCGCTCAGAATCGATTACAGCGCGTTTTAGAGGTTGATTTGCGTGTAATCTTGTCTTAATTTTTAAAAATGGTTAGATTTATCGATTATTAATTTCTGATAGACGTTTTTTGCTGTTCGAAATCGTTCGGTTTCGGACATCACCCAAAACTCCTGTACAAAAATAGGTTAAATTGCGTTTCGTACAGGTGATTTGATTCGTACATTGTTTTCGGTCAGGTTATTTGACCGCTTCTTTCAACGTTTTACCCGCTTTAAAACTCGGTACGTTTGCAGCAGCAATTTTAAGTGCCTCACCCGTTTTGGGGTTGCGTCCATCTCTGGCTGCACGTTGCTTAACCTGAAAACTACCAAAACCAACGAGTTGAATTTCATCTCCCGCCTTTAGCGCTTCTGTCACAGTTTCGATGAAAGCGTTCAGCGCCTTTTCTGAATCTTTTTTGGTTAAGTCGGCTTTTTCAGCGATTTGATTAATGAGTTCTGTTTTGTTCATGTTGTGCCTGAGTTAGTAGATATTTTAATCCTAATGATGCTAGCTGTAGCAACTCAATAGTGCAATGTTTAAGGGTTAATTAACTCAAAAAAATTTTTTTAATTAAAACTCCTACGCTCGCCACAAGGCTGTGACCGAGCAAAGCGAGTGAGCAGACGAGGAAGCGGAATATCACAATTGCAAAAAAGAAATACGGTCACTTAGTAGTGACATATTTTTCGGTTCAGGGTTTTTGTTAGAAAAAAGTTATCCACAAACACTTTATCTTAAAAACCTTTTCTTTTTTATTTAAAGACTTAAAAACTTGTGGAATATCTAAATACATTACAAGTGAATTTATTATATATTTAAAATATAGATGTTTTTTTTATTAAACATGAGAGGTTTTCCGGTATTATCCCCAACAAAATAAACATGATATTATTTTGTTGAAATATCATGTTTTTAGGGCTGGCTTTAATGAAGGTTGAATAAAAAATGAGATTGGTAATGAATAAAACAGCCGTTTCAAGATTAACAAAAGTGAGGCACCGAAATGAGTTGAATTCTACTCTTTCATCTTTACCTATGAGCGCAAAAAAAGTATTATTTTTAGTGTTAAGTAAAATAAATACAAAAAACGAATTTGATGACAACCACATTTTTTATTTAACTGCAAATGAATATGTTAAATGGGTAAATGTTAATATAGATACAGCATATTGTTCTCTAAAAGAAGGCGCAATAATACTTGATAATGTCTTATTGAAACTTAAGCACGAAGAAATAATAGAGCTTTCTGACGAGCTCCAGCTTCTATTTACTAGTAAAAACGCTCCTGACTATATAAATTTAAGTTTGACTGAATTTTCTGCTTATTATAAAAACGAAGGGAAAATAGGTATTAAATTTACAAAATCTGCAAAGCAGTATTTATGTAAACTAGTCGGCTCAGAAAAAAAATATACCACCCAAATTTTGTTATCTGTTGTCAAACTTTCTAGTGTAAATGCATCCTCTATTTATCAATTGATAAGAAAAAAATAAGCAATAACAGTAGAATCAAATTTTTTGATATTTCTATTAATGAATTAAAAGATGAGATCTACTTATATGATGTAGATAGCAAAGGCAAAAAAGTATATAGCTATCCAAAATACCCGTTTTTTAGAAGAGATGTATTAAATAAGGCGGTCAAAGAAATAACAAAATGTACAGAAATAAAGGATTTAAAATTTGAGGTTATTGATAAAATAGGAAGGAAAGTAAATAAGATAAAGTTTACTTTTTTTATCAAAGAGTATGATACTAAACAAAACTTTACTATAGAAGAACAAGAATTTCTAGCTGATTTCGATAAGAATGTTCATACACCAGTAAAAAAACGAACTTATAAAAAACAGTAATTAATAATCACTCTGCATGTGTGCTAGTAACACAAATGCAGAGCTAATCCAAACCCTAAGCAAGTAGGAGTCGGACTATGCGAAATAGTACGCATATTGCACGCATAATGAAAGCGTGAGGCATATCAATTGAGCAGATTTTGAGCTTTGCTCACACGTCAAAATACCTTACAACCCGTCAGTGTGAGTACCTTCTGAGTGTCGGAGGTGCTTTATGAAACCAGAGAAACAGGGATTTGAAGTTAATAAATATCTTGATGTATAAGAAATTAATACCAGAAAAGGTTACTAATTAACCTATGCCCTGATGAACCCATTTTTATTTTTTCTAAGTTTTGCCAGAATTATTTTTGAAGGTTGAGATAAAAAACAGAATAAAGGGTTAAGGAACGATTAATTATTAATCAGTTTTGAACAAAAGATAGATCTACCCTATAGTGAGTTTTTATTGCCACCGCAAACGTGCCAATTCATCGTGACGAGCCATAAGCTCTTTAAGCTTCAATCCAAAATTCATTCCTGCGAAGAGTAATTCTTTCCCGCATAAGAGACAAGCCAGTGGATCGACTTTAAAGACATGTCGATACATGTTTCGAAAGGTGATTTTTTTAGCGGATTTTTTATCCTACACGAGTTTCGCAATCTCCAAAAAAGAAGTATAAATTTAAAAACAAGAAAAAATCAGGGTGTTCATATTTTGTCGGGTTATCCATGTATTAAAGATATCTATAAAACATTCTTACAAGTAAGCAGTTTAAGATACTCTGGTTTAGCGTTATCAGAAGTAAGCCCATCGCCTTTATCTCATGACACTGTTAGCCGATGGCTAAAAAGTAGATGTTTTAGACCTAAAGACCTATGGCGATTAGTTGAACCTTCTATACATGAGTTTCGCACAGTCATATAAAGTTCTAGAAATGGCTTAAAATCAATGGTTAATCTGTAAGTTACTAAAACACATAAATTTTATTAAATTACAATAACTTGTATTTAATTTATAAGGTTTTGTCTATTTATATATCATGCTGAATTAAACTTAAAAATAGCGCGTTTTTTTATTGGTGCGAAACTCGTGCTATAGACAAAAAAAGCCCTTGCGTACTAATTGCCGATGATACATTGATTGCCAAAACACGTAGTAAAAAAATAGAGATGGTCCATTATCAATATTCAGGTAATGAACATGAGGTTATTGCTGGCATAGGTTTAGTTAATTTGCTTTGGCATGATCTGACGAAGGTTGAATCAATTCCTATCAATTATCGTATTTATGATAAAGATTCTGATGGAAAAACAAAAAACACGCACTTTTCCGAAATGCTCACTCTTGCTAAAAAAAGAGGGATCATGCCAGAAGCCGTAGTGATGGATGCTTGGTATTCTAGCCTGGATAACCTGAAATCAATTCGCTCTCATGGTTGGATCTGGGTAACCACGCTGAGGAAAAATAGGATTGTTAACCATAACAAACAACTGAACAAGTTAGACATCTCAGAAGAAGGAACGTCAATACACTTGCGAGGATATGGTTGGGTAACCGTTTTCAAATTTACAGCCAAAAACGGCCGTATTGATTACATAGTAACAAACAAAGAGAATCCCACCCGTCAATACCTCAAATCTATCATGGATGCCCGTTGGTCTGTTGAAGTTTATCATCGAGAAGTCAAACAAAACTGTGGTATTGAACGCTGTCAGGCTCGCACGAGGCGAGCGCAAAGAAATCATATTTTTCTCGCTATTTCTGCGTGGTTTGAACAACATAAACGTCGTATATCTGAAAAAATAACCCTTTATCAACAAAATTGGGACGTAATCAAAAGTGCTATTACTGAGCAAATCCGTGGTTTTATTAGCGTACCCAAATTAGTTTTGTGCGAAACTCGTGAACCATAAAAAAAAGAGAGGTGAAACTCTCTTTTTTTTGCCTATTTTTACTTGTTTAGGAAAAGGTGCGGTCAAAGGTGCGGTACTTTATTTATAAAAATCATGAAGTTAAATTAAAAACGCACAAACGCACCTAAAAAAACACCATATACGTAAGAAAAAAAAACAGAAAATGAAACGAACAAAAAATAAACAAAAAAAACATCGTATATATATTTTTTTTTAGGTGCGTTTGTGCGTTTTTATATATAAATATCTATAAGTATATAAAAATAAAATAAAAAAAGATAAAAAAAACGCACCTTTGACCGCACCTTTTTAAAAAAACGCACCAATAGATGAAATATTAAGGAAACAAAGCAGCGGTCAAGGGAGCGTGGAATACCGGAGGGAGCGGAGCGACTGAGGATATGCCGCGAAAGCCCTTGACGGCTGCGGAGTGACCCTAGCCTTGGCTTGGGGGTTAGGGAGCTGTCGCTTGCGACTGCGTGCCTGACCCTCGAGCCATCGGCGGCAAGAGCGGAGTTTGAGGCAGCGCCTCAAGGTGTTGATTTTGAAGTTGGTTTTGATTTTTATTTTTTTACTTCAATTTTTCTATTTTTCGATCAGATTGGAAAGTTTGTCAGAGGTTACCTCAAAAATACCATCTAAAAAGCCCTGTAATCCATCCTAAACTATTATTTTTAAAAATAGGCACAAAGGTAGCGCTTTTTAATTTCATGGCCTTAAAATGGCTTATATTGCGTTTTTGCTATTTGATGATTTGGAGTGGATTTAGAAGTTGGTTTTAAGGTGATTAATAAATTTCATAAAGTGATTTTTTCAATGTTAATTCATGTGAAGGTTAATGTTGAGTTCAAACGCCTGACAAAGGCTTATAGGTGTTATATTTATGGTATAGTTCGTTAAGTAAATAAATTAGATGTATAGAGATATTGAATGACTGAACAAAAACGCCCTATTTTGATAATCAAAGGTAAACGAGGTTCAAAGGTTTCAACGCTTGAATCGGCGGTTAAACCTACTTTAAAACCAAACAATAAGGCTTTTGTTACGCCTAAAACTGACAAAAAACAGAAGGCTGAAAAAACACCTAAACCACCAAAGGTTAAACAGGAGCCAACAAAGCCAATTACCAAGGAAGAAAAGGCTGCCAGACACGCAGCTAAACTTAAAGCTGCTGTTGATATATTAGTAATTTTGTTCCCTAAAGTTTTTAATCTTGAATCACCAAAACCGCTAAAGGTGGGGATAGGTAAAGGTATTAGAAAAATGATATCTGAAAAGGGGCTAGATATTCCAAATAGTCAGATAAGTGCGGGTTTGATGGCTTATACTCAAACTGAGGCTTATCAGAAATCTTTAGTTGAATTTGGTTCTCGTTTTAATCTAGATGGTTTGGTTGATGGAGAGGTTACCGATAAGCAAAGAGAAAGAGCCAAGAAAAAACTTGATGAATTACAGGCTTCAAAGTAATTGATATGCCTATTTTATTTTTATTTTTCGCGGTGATAAAAATTTAATTAAGTGAGGATTTCTTAAAGTAATACTGGTAACTATTAAGTGCCTCTTACTACATTTAAAAAATATAGGTACAAAAATAAAGCTGTACCTATAAATTAGATATCGAAAGTTAAAAAATCAGGAGGTGACTGACAATATCTATTTTAAATTTAAGAATAGCCGATTATTTATTTGTACTTATATCATCTTTAATGCAATAGGCACTTCCATCAAGATATTTCAAAGCATTATTCTCTAGATTATTTTTAAATTCTTTTACTGCAAACTGACACGCCTCTTCTGTTTTAAATTTTTGAGAATGAATACTGGCAAAGTTATTTGTTGAGTAGGGAGTTGAAAACATAGTAAGAATTAATATCCAGATATTATTCTCCTCTATTTATAATAATGACTATTTATATTTAAAATAGAAATATGAAGGTATTAAAATACGATACTTCAATATTTTCTCTGGTGTTGGAACTTAATATTTAATTATTATCTGAATATCTTTAATTTAACTTAAGTATAAAAAATAAAATCAATAAAAAACCCCTATTATTAGGGGTAATTAAATAGGTGTAATTTTCATGAAAAATTTATAAAATAAAAAAGGTTGAAAGAAATGTTTATAAATTAAAATATAAAACTATGAGATAAGTTGTACCCCTTTACGAATAAAGTTAGAAGGAATATATGCATCAAGACCTTTATGTTTACAGTATTCAATAAGTTGAGCATTGCTATTAACATCAGCTTTTCTATAGATACTCTTTATGTGTGAATCTATCGTTGAAGGGCAAATATCTAGTCTTTTAGCTATTTCTTTAGCCGTGAGCCGTTGTTGTGCCCAGAAAATAACTTCAAGTTCTCTTTTTGTAAAAGTATCATTAGGCGCATCAAATTGAATTTTTTTTCTGTTTAATCGGTTCATGTAATGCAGCAATGTAGGAGTCTCGATAGCTCTTCCATGACAAACAAGACCAATTATTTGATTTTTATTATCATAAAGAGGGCTTTTATTGCAAAGATGGGGGACCTTATTATTACTCTTTCCATAATAATGAATTTCTATGGCTGATAACATTTTGTTTTTTTCAATAACATTTTTATCATGCTCAACAAGCTCAGGCCAAAGCTCTTGACTTGATTCTAATGGAACTTCGTTATCTAACCTACCCTCCATACTAAATCCACTAGGTACATTAAAATAACTTAATGCAGCATTATTCATGTAAATATATCGTGATTCAGTATCCTTTATGAACCAATGTTCTTCGCTATGTTCCATAAAAGATATAAGCGATTGAGGCGATGATGAATATTGTTTAATGCTATTTTGGATGTTAGTCATAATATTGATTCTCCATTTCACTTATTTTAACTTAAGAATAGTTAATTAAATAAGGATAACACCCCTAAAATTTAGGTGTATTTGTCAGAATTTTCTCACTAATATTAAATTTTCAAATGTTTTCGTATTCTCAATAAAAATAAGTTTTCTGATACAACCATATAACCAAGGATGAAGAAAAATGATAAAAAGAAAAATATCGGAGGATACTTACTCTCTTGATAGAGTTCCAAAGGAAGCAAGAGTTAGTTTAGTTAATGTAACTTTGGTGCGTATGGGAATGGCAACAGCTTTATCACAGTTTATGTTAGGTGCCACTTTAGGTCATGGAATGACATTTTGGAACGCTCTACTTGCAACATGTTTAGGCAGTTTACTTTTGGAATTTGTTGCCCTTGGCCTTGGTCTTGCAGGGATGAAAGAAGGAGTATCAATTAGTCTTCTTGCAAGATGGACTGGATTTGGGCGTTTAGGGTCAGCATTAATCGGGTTGGCAATAGCCATTAGTCTTCTTGGCTGGTTTGGCGTGCAAAATTCAGTTCTTGCGGAAGGACTATCTTACTCATTAGATTACAAAATTAACTTTGTATGGATAGCTGCTTTTTCAGGGATACTCTTAACAGTATTAGTGGCTTTCGGTTTTCGGGCATTGAGTTGGACTGCAAAAATTTCAGTTCCTTTGTTTTGTCTGGTTGTCGGATGGATTATTTTTTACTTATTTAAAGATGGAAGCTATTTAGATTTAATGAATTCTTCACCAAAAGGTAATCTACTGACACTTGGAGAAGGAACCACTATCATATCAGGAGTAGTTATTATTGGCGCATTAATTACGCCCGATATAAGCAGATACTGTAAAAATAATAATCATGTGTTTTGGATGATAACATTATCAGTTATTGTTGGTGAATTTATTATTAATGCTATTGCCATATTAATGGCGCATGCATTAGAGGCAGCTGATATTGTAACTATAATGACACATAGCGCTGGATGGATAGGGCTATTATCGGTAATATTATCCGCAATAAAAGTAAATGATATTAATTTATATTCTTCATCACTTGGATTATCTAATACAATAAAAATAATTAGCAATAAAAAAACAAATTACGTTTTTTTGACAGTATCTTTAGGAATAATAGGAACATTATTGTCGGTATTTGGTATTTTAAACTATTTCGTTGATTTCCTTTCCATGCTTGGCGTTATTTTCCCACCTATCGCTGGAGTGATGCTGGTTGATTACTACATTCTGAAAACAAGCAGAAAAATATTAGACGAAACTAGAGAAGAAGGTTTACTCCCTGACGATTCCTCTACGCCACTCATTGGCTGGTCTGCTATTTTTGCTTGTATTGTTGGTACACTTGTAGGCGTATACTTCAACTTCGGCATTCCTTCTTTGAATTCTATTCTTGTGGCTGGAGTGGCTTATTGGCTTTTGATGAAAATGAAAATTTATATAGAAATTTAAATACGATTTCATTTATGAATTAAATAAAAAACCAGCCATGAAGAAGATGGTTTGAATTTCCCTGGTGCTAGCATGATGGGGAGGAAATTTTATAATTTAAAATTTGCAGCATTACGTATTGAGTGATTGATACTAATCAGTAGTTATATTTTTTGTACTCTCTATTATGGAGATAGATATTCTTGTCTTAGTGTGTTAAGGCTCAAAGAATATTGAGCCTTTGAAGTGATTTACTCGTTAATTTTTTCGATACTCAACCTTGCATTTTTCTAGAGCAAAAATAAACAAACGTACTTGAAACATCGCAAGCAAGTTATTGAGTGAGTAAAAATCCAACTTAATTTTTATATCTTCCAAGGTTTGTTTTATTGCTGGATAGCTAACAGAACGTAGATGAGCAATTTTCCCTTGAGATAATCCAAGACAAAACAGTATTGTCGTTTCAAATTGTGCTGGCGTTAGCTCTGGAAACACGTCATGTAATTCAGTAATGTTGGTTAAATTGAACATTTTCATGCTATTTCCTCCATCACTGGCTTACGTCTAGCCCATATAAGCCGATCTTCTTTGAATAGCACGTTGAATATACGACGGTCATTACGGGTGAATGAGACTTTGCTAGAAGGTGTGTTGGAGTTTCTAGGAATGATCCAGTAGGTATCAATGAGTTTAGAGCAAGGTTTGGTAATAGCCATAGTTTTGGCCTCTTGTACAAGTTATAAAACCTCACCAATCCGAGATCAAACGGGGTGGTGAGACGTAACAAGGTTGATCTACCGGCGTACAAGAAACCAGCGAGCCTTACGGCTCCCTCATTACGTCCCACCATTATCAGGATGTAATTTAGGTTTTCAGACATAAAAAAACCGCATTAAGCGGTAGTCCGCTTGTACATTTAGGAGATCAAACCCGATGCTAGATTTTTCTAGCTAATTGCTACTATAACTAATGTTCTAATTCATAATCAATATGTTTTTAGTGGTTAAATTTTATTTTTGAAGTTTATCAAGTTCATCATCAGATAAACCCGTAGAAAGTTTTACTATGTTAAGATCTACGCCATTAGCTAAAAATTGTTTAGCTAACTCAATCTTTGTTTTTTGTATACCTTTTTGTAATCCCTCTTGGATCCCTTCCTGTCTACCTTCTTGTCTTAATGTTTGAGCAATGGTCATAAGTGCTCCTTCGTGTTTCTCTGATTGTCTGGCTATCTCTGTGATAAATTCCATTGGTTTTTGAGCATTCCCTTCTTGAATGAGATAATTAAACATAGTGATAACTTGATTATCGGTATAATAATTATACGACAACAGTTTAACAATGCTATCCAGTAGCTCGGTCATATCCCGTCTTCGAATGTGTTTTTGGAGTAACTCAAGCAACGCTATTCGCCTATGCTGCATAATATCACCATCATCAAGTGTGGTGACATCCGCTAACTTAAAGGGATTGGTGTAGATATGCTCTGCCAGTTTTCTGTTATGAAAACAGTCCAGCCAATTCGTGCTATAGGGGTGAGGGCTTTGCTCACCACAATAAAACAGGATAGGGAAAACTAACGGTAATTGCTTATTTCCCTGTTCTAAATGTTTCTGCATGGCAGCAAGACTATAGCGCATGAGTCGCCATGCAATGAGCTTATCAGGGGTGGATTGGTGTTCAATCAAAACATAGATATATCCGCTTCCCTTTGAGGTATTGACTGATTTGAGGTATTGACTGAATAGAGAATATCACTCTGGTAATTTTTCATCTCACTATCGATAAATGAGCCAGATTCCACCTTAAGCGAATCCAAGTCACACAAGGCTTTAATATCATCCGGTAGCCAGATATCGAAGAAATCTTTTGCCGTCTCTTTCTCACTTAAAAACTGCTTGAATACGGCATCGTGTGGGGTTGGGGTAAATTTTTTAGTCATTAAGATTAATGCCTTGTGTTACCTAACAGTGTGGTATTTAACAAGTTATCACAATTGCGTAAAATTTTATTGTTAAGGTAATTATTTCTTCTTCCAGATTTCTTTAACGTAAAAACTATATGAAATTGCTGTATTCAATGCGCTGTCGTCATTTGCAGCGCATTTTTACTTTTACCCATTGCGACTAGTATCATAAATCAAATTTAAGCGCCCTAGAACGCGCTGTGCGGCGTTTTTGTCATTTCAGTCATAATTTTGTATTAACTCAATATCCAAATCGCTTGTAGAGGCTGACATTGAGTTTTGAGCTTGACACAAGTATCAGGTACGCACTGGTAACTGCGTACCAACCATGCGTACTTCGTTGCGTACCAAATATTAGAACTTAGCAAAACTCTACATGAACATTAGGTTTTATAAGGCTCTATTCTTAGTTTTGCCTATAATTTTTTCCTCGCGTAGTGACCCCAATAAAATCTTCGCTGTCATTATAAAAATTGCATTCCTAACGTGCCCGAAAAGTACGTTAAGAGATAACAGGCATAAAATTTCTTACGATGTCCGAAAAATATTTTAAATATGAGGTTTTGTGAGGTTCTAATGACAACTTTTGACAATCTCTTAATTTTAAATGTGGGGTTTTGATGGGTTACAATGACAACTTTTGACAAGTTATTTTTATATTGAGTGTCTGGTTTTGTAACGTTTTGATTGCTCAATTTTCAAGAAAGCTAATAAAAAATATTTAATACCAAAACTGAAGTTTTCTAAAGTCGTTGCCTTACCATCTTACCTTACTCAGTGATGATAGAAAAACCTGCAATGTGTTTAAATTCTTTTTTCAACCTTAACATTTGCTAACAAGTGTTAGATGTTATCAATGATATTTAGATATAGCTTGGCGGTATTAGCATTAATATTTTTGCCGCCCACTCTACAATATCGCCTGATATAAGTTGGGGTCAGTTCATTTAGCGTTAAACCTAAGTTAGCTTTATTTTTAGCCCATTCATGGATTGTTTTTAGGGTAGGGGCTCTGGCTGAGCGCTTCTCAATAATAGCGTTAACGTTTTCTAATTTAGCCATGAGTTCTTCACTAGGAATATAGTTTTTTCTTGTTCCGGTAGTGGTTTTAATTTTTTCTGTTTTTTCTGAGAGTTCAATGGCTGCATAATGCTTGACGGCTTCTGAGATGCTGTCTTTTGAGTAACATAATATTCTTGTTGTCATACTGTCATAAGTTTCAGAACTGGTGTCTTTTTCACGCTCCCATACCATTTTTGTATAAATTGCTCTGAGCGATTTTATTTCGATATCACCGGATTCAAGCAGTTTTTAAGTGAGAAAGAGACGGCAAAAGATTTCTTCGATATCTGGCTACCGGATGATATTAAAGCCTTGTGTGACTTGGATTCGCTTAAGGTGGAATCTGGCTCATTTATCGATAGTGAGATGAAAAATTACCAGAGTGATATTCTCTATTCAGTCAATACCTCAAAGGGAAGCGGATATATCTATGTTTTGATTGAACACCAATCCACCCCTGATAAGCTCATTGCATGGCGACTCATGCGCTATAGTCTTGCTGCCATGCAGAAACATTTAGAACAGGGAAATAAGCAATTACCGTTAGTTTTCCCTATCCTGTTTTATTGTGGTGAGCAAAGCCCTCACCCCTATAGCACGAATTGGCTGGACTGTTTTCATAACAGAAAACTGGCAGAGCATATCTACACCAATCCCTTTAAGTTAGCGGATGTCACCACACTTGATGATGGTGATATTATGCAGCATAGGCGAATAGCGTTGCTTGAGTTACTCCAAAAACAC
Source organism: Arsenophonus sp. PmNCSU2021_1 (assembly GCF_036919435.1). NCBI lineage: Bacteria > Pseudomonadati > Pseudomonadota > Gammaproteobacteria > Enterobacterales > Morganellaceae > Arsenophonus > Arsenophonus sp. PmNCSU2021_1. The sequence continues at coordinate 231,720 of NZ_JAZHPL010000010.1, forward strand.
ATTCGAAGACGGGATATGACCGAGCTACTGGATAGCATTGTTAAACTGTTGTCGTATAATTATTATACCGATAATCAAGTTATCACTATGTTTAATTATCTCATTCAAGAAGGGAATGCTCAAAAACCAATGGAATTTATCACAGAGATAGCCAGACAATCAGAGAAACACGAAGGAGCACTTATGACCATTGCTCAAACATTAAGACAAGAAGGTAGACAGGAAGGGATCCAAGAGGGATTACAAAAAGGTATACAAAAAACAAAGATTGAGTTAGCTAAACAATTTTTAGCTAATGGCGTAGATCTTAACATAGTAAAACTTTCTACGGGTTTATCTGATGATGAACTTGATAAACTTCAAAAATAAAATTTAACCACTAAAAACATATTGATTATGAATTAGAACATTAGTTATAGTAGCAATTAGCTAGAAAAATCTAGCATCGGGTTTGATCTCCTAAATGTACAAGCGGACTACCGCTTAATGCGGTTTTTTTATGTCTGAAAACCTAAATTACATCCTGATAATGGTGGGACGTAATGAGGGAGCCGTAAGGCTCGCTGGTTTCTTGTACGCCGGTAGATCAACCTTGTTACGTCTCACCACCCCGTTTGATCTCGGATTGGTGAGGTTTTATAACTTGTACAAGAGGCCAAAACTATGGCTATTACCAAACCTTGCTCTAAACTCATTGATACCTACTGGATCATTCCTAGAAACTCCAACACACCTTCTAGCAAAGTCTCATTCACCCGTAATGACCGTCGTATATTCAACGTGCTATTCAAAGAAGATCGGCTTATATGGGCTAGACGTAAGCCAGTGATGGAGGAAATAGCATGAAAATGTTCAATTTAACCAACATTACTGAATTACATGACGTGTTTCCAGAGCTAACGCCAGCACAATTTGAAACGACAATACTGTTTTGTCTTGGATTATCTCAAGGGAAAATTGCTCATCTACGTTCTGTTAGCTATCCAGCAATAAAACAAACCTTGGAAGATATAAAAATTAAGTTGGATTTTTACTCACTCAATAACTTGCTTGCGATGTTTCAAGTACGTTTGTTTATTTTTGCTCTAGAAAAATGCAAGGTTGAGTATCGAAAAAATTAACGAGTAAATCACTTCAAAGGCTCAATATTCTTTGAGCCTTAACACACTAAGACAAGAATATCTATCTCCATAATAGAGAGTACAAAAAATATAACTACTGATTAGTATCAATCACTCAATACGTAATGCTGCAAATTTTAAATTATAAAATTTCCTCCCCATCATGCTAGCACCAGGGAAATTCAAACCATCTTCTTCATGGCTGGTTTTTTATTTAATTCATAAATGAAATCGTATTTAAATTTCTATATAAATTTTCATTTTCATCAAAAGCCAATAAGCCACTCCAGCCACAAGAATAGAATTCAAAGAAGGAATGCCGAAGTTGAAGTATACGCCTACAAGTGTACCAACAATACAAGCAAAAATAGCAGACCAGCCAATGAGTGGCGTAGAGGAATCGTCAGGGAGTAAACCTTCTTCTCTAGTTTCGTCTAATATTTTTCTGCTTGTTTTCAGAATGTAGTAATCAACCAGCATCACTCCAGCGATAGGTGGGAAAATAACGCCAAGCATGGAAAGGAAATCAACGAAATAGTTTAAAATACCAAATACCGACAATAATGTTCCTATTATTCCTAAAGATACTGTCAAAAAAACGTAATTTGTTTTTTTATTGCTAATTATTTTTATTGTATTAGATAATCCAAGTGATGAAGAATATAAATTAATATCATTTACTTTTATTGCGGATAATATTACCGATAATAGCCCTATCCATCCAGCGCTATGTGTCATTATAGTTACAATATCAGCTGCCTCTAATGCATGCGCCATTAATATGGCAATAGCATTAATAATAAATTCACCAACAATAACTGATAATGTTATCATCCAAAACACATGATTATTATTTTTACAGTATCTGCTTATATCGGGCGTAATTAATGCGCCAATAATAACTACTCCTGATATGATAGTGGTTCCTTCTCCAAGTGTCAGTAGATTACCTTTTGGTGAAGAATTCATTAAATCTAAATAGCTTCCATCTTTAAATAAGTAAAAAATAATCCATCCGACAACCAGACAAAACAAAGGAACTGAAATTTTTGCAGTCCAACTCAATGCCCGAAAACCGAAAGCCACTAATACTGTTAAGAGTATCCCTGAAAAAGCAGCTATCCATACAAAGTTAATTTTGTAATCTAATGAGTAAGATAGTCCTTCCGCAAGAACTGAATTTTGCACGCCAAACCAGCCAAGAAGACTAATGGCTATTGCCAACCCGATTAATGCTGACCCTAAACGCCCAAATCCAGTCCATCTTGCAAGAAGACTAATTGATACTCCTTCTTTCATCCCTGCAAGACCAAGGCCAAGGGCAACAAATTCCAAAAGTAAACTGCCTAAACATGTTGCAAGTAGAGCGTTCCAAAATGTCATTCCATGACCTAAAGTGGCACCTAACATAACCTGAGTTCGGGATAAGCATTATCAATTATACTTGAAGATACGTACCTGCAACAGGTATCTTTGGTTTAGATGGCATTAAACAATATGCAACCAGTCCGCCTAATAAATTCACTACAAAGTTAGCCGGAGAGCGATGTCGCGTATGCTCTATTTGACAAAGATTTTTTAACTCATCAAATACCGTTTCAATGACAGAACGATGACGCAAGATGGCTTTGTCGAAACAAGTCTGTTTAATAGGCTTCATTTTCTTCTTGATATTCGTTATAAGGCTAATTCCCATCGTTTTGAGTTGCTGTTTCAGTGAAGCCGATAAATACCCTTTATCTGCGTACAAACAACCAGAAAGATCCTTTGTCAGCTCAGGCAATGGTTTCCGATCATCGGTGTTTCCTGGTGTGAGTCGAAAACTGAGTATTTCCCCCAAATGATTGATAATTACATGAAGCTTGAAACCAAAGAACCAACCTGTTGAATTTTTTCCCCGTTCAGCTATCCCATTGAAGACTTTATGTCTGCGGATCCGTAAGTTATCACACACCGCTATCGGAGTAGAATCGGCAACCGATAGCCCCGTGCATTTTCCCTTAATTGACTCAAACAGTGCCGTTAACGCTAAGGCACTACGCGGAAGTAACTCTACACAGCGTGAATAGGATGGCAAGTTAGGAAATTCCTTCCGGAGATATAAGCGGACATAATAGAGATAAAATACCTTGAATTGCCTGAATCGGAGTTGATGAAACAACACAACCAGTGTCATCATTTCCGCCAACGAAAGCTGAGTAGACCGTCTACGACGCTTAGTACCGTTAGTCAGCAAATATTCATGCATTTTTGGCTCGAAGTCTTTGCAAAAATCATCCATCAGGCAATAAAGTTCAGTAAGATTTTCCATAATTGTTTAACAATGCTCTACTCTTTAACCAGACTGTTAGAGTATTTTAACAAAACAGGCTCATTCAACTATTTGAATATCAAGACTTTCTCTTTATTTCTTATCCCGAACTCAGGTTAACATAAACTGTGATAAAGCTGTTGCCATTCCCATACGCACCAAAGTTACATTAACTAAACTAACTCTTGCTTCCTTTGGAACTCTATCAAGAGAGTAAGTATCCTCCGATATTTTTCTTTTTATCATTTTTCTTCATCCTTGGTTATATGGTTGTATCAGAAAACTTATTTTTATTGAGAATACGAAAACATTTGAAAATTTAATATTAGTGAGAAAATTCTGACAAATACACCTAAATTTTAGGGGTGTTATCCTTATTTAATTAACTATTCTTAAGTTAAAATAAGTGAAATGGAGAATCAATATTATGACTAACATCCAAAATAGCATTAAACAATATTCATCATCGCCTCAATCGCTTATATCTTTTATGGAACATAGCGAAGAACATTGGTTCATAAAGGATACTGAATCACGATATATTTAACCTGAGTTCGGGATAAGCATTATCAATTATACTTGAAGATACGTACCTGCAACAGGTATCTTTGGTTTAGATGGCATTAAACAATATGCAACCAGTCCGCCTAATAAATTCACTACAAAGTTAGCCGGAGAGCGATGTCGCGTATGCTCTATTTGACAAAGATTTTTTAACTCATCAAATACCGTTTCAATGACAGAACGATGACGCAAGATGGCTTTGTCGAAACAAGTCTGTTTAATAGGCTTCATTTTCTTCTTGATATTCGTTATAAGGCTAATTCCCATCGTTTTGAGTTGCTGTTTCAGTGAAGCCGATAAATACCCTTTATCTGCGTACAAACAACCAGAAAGATCCTTTGTCAGCTCAGGCAATGGTTTCCGATCATCGGTGTTTCCTGGTGTGAGTCGAAAACTGAGTATTTCCCCCAAATGATTGATAATTACATGAAGCTTGAAACCAAAGAACCAACCTGTTGAATTTTTTCCCCGTTCAGCTATCCCATTGAAGACTTTATGTCTGCGGATCCGTAAGTTATCACACACCGCTATCGGAGTAGAATCGGCAACCGATAGCCCCGTGCATTTTCCCTTAATTGACTCAAACAGTGCCGTTAACGCTAAGGCACTACGCGGAAGTAACTCTACACAGCGTGAATAGGATGGCAAGTTAGGAAATTCCTTCCGGAGATATAAGCGGACATAATAGAGATAAAATACCTTGAATTGCCTGAATCGGAGTTGATGAAACAACACAACCAGTGTCATCATTTCCGCCAACGAAAGCTGAGTAGACCGTCTACGACGCTTAGTACCGTTAGTCAGCAAATATTCATGCATTTTTGGCTCGAAGTCTTTGCAAAAATCATCCATCAGGCAATAAAGTTCAGTAAGATTTTCCATAATTGTTTAACAATGCTCTACTCTTTAACCAGACTGTTAGAGTATTTTAACAAAACAGGCTCATTCAACTATTTGAATATCAAGACTTTCTCTTTATTTCTTATCCCGAACTCAGGTTATTTACATGAATAATGCTGCATTAAGTTATTTTAATGTACCTAGTGGATTTAGTATGGAGGGTAGGTTAGATAACGAAGTTCCATTAGAATCAAGTCAAGAGCTTTGGCCTGAGCTTGTTGAGCATGATAAAAATGTTATTGAAAAAAACAAAATGTTATCAGCCATAGAAATTCATTATTATGGAAAGAGTAATAATAAGGTCCCCCATCTTTGCAATAAAAGCCCTCTTTATGATAATAAAAATCAAATAATTGGTCTTGTTTGTCATGGAAGAGCTATCGAGACTCCTACATTGCTGCATTACATGAACCGATTAAACAGAAAAAAAATTCAATTTGATGCGCCTAATGATACTTTTACAAAAAGAGAACTTGAAGTTATTTTCTGGGCACAACAACGGCTCACGGCTAAAGAAATAGCTAAAAGACTAGATATTTGCCCTTCAACGATAGATTCACACATAAAGAGTATCTATAGAAAAGCTGATGTTAATAGCAATGCTCAACTTATTGAATACTGTAAACATAAAGGTCTTGATGCATATATTCCTTCTAACTTTATTCGTAAAGGGGTACAACTTATCTCATAGTTTTATATTTTAATTTATAAACATTTCTTTCAACCTTTTTTATTTTATAAATTTTTCATGAAAATTACACCTATTTAATTACCCCTAATAATAGGGGTTTTTTATTGATTTTATTTTTTATACTTAAGTTAAATTAAAGATATTCAGATAATAATTAAATATTAAGTTCCAACACCAGAGAAAATATTGAAGTATCGTATTTTAATACCTTCATATTTCTATTTTAAATATAAATAGTCATTATTATAAATAGAGGAGAATAATATCTGGATATTAATTCTTACTATGTTTTCAACTCCCTACTCAACAAATAACTTTGCCAGTATTCATTCTCAAAAATTTAAAACAGAAGAGGCGTGTCAGTTTGCAGTAAAAGAATTTAAAAATAATCTAGAGAATAATGCTTTGAAATATCTTGATGGAAGTGCCTATTGCATTAAAGATGATATAAGTACAAATAAATAATCGGCTATTCTTAAATTTAAAATAGATATTGTCAGTCACCTCCTGATTTTTTAACTTTCGATATCTAATTTATAGGTACAGCTTTATTTTTGTACCTATATTTTTTAAATGTAGTAAGAGGCACTTAATAGTTACCAGTATTACTTTAAGAAATCCTCACTTAATTAAATTTTTATCACCGCGAAAAATAAAAATAAAATAGGCATATCAATTACTTTGAAGCCTGTAATTCATCAAGTTTTTTCTTGGCTCTTTCTCTTTGCTTATCGGTAACCTCTCCATCAACCAAACCATCTAGATTAAAACGAGAACCAAATTCAACTAAAGATTTCTGATAAGCCTCAGTTTGAGTATAAGCCATCAAACCCGCACTTATCTGACTATTTGGAATATCTAGCCCCTTTTCAGATATCATTTTTCTAATACCTTTACCTATCCCCACCTTTAGCGGTTTTGGTGATTCAAGATTAAAAACTTTAGGGAACAAAATTACTAATATATCAACAGCAGCTTTAAGTTTAGCTGCGTGTCTGGCAGCCTTTTCTTCCTTGGTAATTGGCTTTGTTGGCTCCTGTTTAACCTTTGGTGGTTTAGGTGTTTTTTCAGCCTTCTGTTTTTTGTCAGTTTTAGGCGTAACAAAAGCCTTATTGTTTGGTTTTAAAGTAGGTTTAACCGCCGATTCAAGCGTTGAAACCTTTGAACCTCGTTTACCTTTGATTATCAAAATAGGGCGTTTTTGTTCAGTCATTCAATATCTCTATACATCTAATTTATTTACTTAACGAACTATACCATAAATATAACACCTATAAGCCTTTGTCAGGCGTTTGAACTCAACATTAACCTTCACATGAATTAACATTGAAAAAATCACTTTATGAAATTTATTAATCACCTTAAAACCAACTTCTAAATCCACTCCAAATCATCAAATAGCAAAAACGCAATATAAGCCATTTTAAGGCCATGAAATTAAAAAGCGCTACCTTTGTGCCTATTTTTAAAAATAATAGTTTAGGATGGATTACAGGGCTTTTTAGATGGTATTTTTGAGGTAACCTCTGACAAACTTTCCAATCTGATCGAAAAATAGAAAAATTGAAGTAAAAAAATAAAAATCAAAACCAACTTCAAAATCAACACCTTGAGGCGCTGCCTCAAACTCCGCTCTTGCCGCCGATGGCTCGAGGGTCAGGCACGCAGTCGCAAGCGACAGCTCCCTAACCCCCAAGCCAAGGCTAGGGTCACTCCGCAGCCGTCAAGGGCTTTCGCGGCATATCCTCAGTCGCTCCGCTCCCTCCGGTATTCCACGCTCCCTTGACCGCTGCTTTGTTTCCTTAATATTTCATCTATTGGTGCGTTTTTTTAAAAAGGTGCGGTCAAAGGTGCGTTTTTTTTATCTTTTTTTATTTTATTTTTATATACTTATAGATATTTATATATAAAAACGCACAAACGCACCTAAAAAAAAATATATATACGATGTTTTTTTTGTTTATTTTTTGTTCGTTTCATTTTCTGTTTTTTTTTCTTACGTATATGGTGTTTTTTTAGGTGCGTTTGTGCGTTTTTAATTTAACTTCATGATTTTTATAAATAAAGTACCGCACCTTTGACCGCACCTTTTCCTAAACAAGTAAAAATAGGCAAAAAAAAGAGAGTTTCACCTCTCTTTTTTTTATGGTTATGAGTATTTTTTATAGCTATAAGAATTCAATCATTTTTTTAGAATGTTCTGTTGGATAAATTTTGCTTTTCGGTTTTGCCCATCAATAAAAATAGTTTTTGGCACTGATTCTCCTACTCTTGAACTATGTTGTTTCCAATTTTGAGAAGGTGTACCAGCTAATGCTTTACTCATCGCTTCGCTGCTATTAGCTATGTAGATCCCCTCTCCTACACAGCCATATAGAGATACTGTACCGTCTTGGTAGATTATCCCTAGCTTTCTAAGCGCCTTTTCAACCTCTATCTTTCCTCTTAATGCTGCTCTTTCAAGTTGTTCTTGGCCTATTTTTCCACCGCCTGAATGCTCGTAACCTACAATCCTAGCCAACTCCTCAATATTTTTTTGTTGTAGCATCTCTATCCCTTCGCCTACGGTGACATTGCTACGGCTATCTCTGAATGTTAGCTTTACCGCGCTCATTTTAGTCCAGCACATATCCCATCCAGTGGCGTTTGTGTCTCTGTTTTCTTCTACAACCTCTGTTAACTTCAACTTTTCCACATAGGCTTTAGCGGTTGCTAAGTCTATAGGTTTGTTCTGAGCTAGAGTGGCGAATCCAGCCAACAATGAACCGTATTGTTTTCCGTCTCTTGAGTGGCCTAAGTGATCTCCTGCTACTTCAACGAAAACCGCCAGGTTTTTTTCAAGGGTGGGAAGTCTTGAGATAATGAGATTATTTAATTGAGTAGAAAAGTCTTCTCTTTCTAGCTTCAAATAGGCTTTTTTGATAAAATTAAATGTATCTTTGGAGTCGGCAGTTTGAGGTTTTTTTACTATTTCCAGTATAGATATACGGCTTTGATCTGCTAATTCCAATTCTCTAGGATTGATAGACGCAAAACAGAACATGCTTCGATTGCGATAATACATTGATGTTCCGCTTACTGTACCTTTGATGGCTGTAGCTTCATCATCACTTGAGGAGTTTCTAGCTAAGGTTAAAATTGCGTCTATCCGTGAACAGTCTTTGTTAGTGTTAGGTTCTGCTTCATCAAGAACAAAGCAACTGTCTTGAACAGTATATTTATGGAGCAACGTTATGATACGACTCATCCCATTCTTGGTTCTTTCTGAGAATCGCATTCAGGATAGTCAGCAGTTTGCGCATACAGGCAACCAGCGCCACTTTTTTGGCTTTTCCTGCTGCAACCAGCCGTGTGTAAAATGCTTTTATCACCGGATTGAAACGAGTTGCAACCAGTGCAGCCATGTACAAAGAGGTTCGAACTCCGGCCCTACCGCCAAAAATGGTTCGTCGGCCACGCATGGTTCCCGAGTCTCTATTAACAGGAGCTACCCCAACCAGTGCACTGATCTCCCTGCGCGAGAGTTTCCCTAACTCAGGGACTTCTGCCAGCAATGTAGCAGCAGTCATCATACCAATGCCTTTGATAGTACTTAGCCGCTCTGCAAGCTCGTTGAAATGATCCGTAATATGCTTATGCATATCCTCGTCAATCCGTTTAAGTTCATTTTCTAGTGCATTGATGATGTTACTGATGCTTTTTCTGTTTTGCGGGTGAGATGGATGCATCCGGTTTCTTTCAGCTACAAGCATTGCAATCAGCTGGCGTCTGCGCACCACCATAGCAGCAAGAATCTGACGCTCTGCATCGGGAATAGCCTGGATAAAACGTGACCGCTCAGGATGGCGGTTAATGACATCAGCCATCTGAGCTAAAACTCTGGCATCTATTCTATCAGTCTTTGCCAGATAGCCCATGGATCGAGCAAAGTCTCTGGCTTGCCTGGGATTGATAACGGCAACATCAAAACCTTCAGCCTGAAGAGCGCATGCAATCGCTGCCTCGAGACCACCTGTAGCTTCCATCAGAATCAAGGCTATGTTGTTCTTTTTCAGTTGATAAATGATGGTATCGAACCCGTCAGGGTTATTGCTGACTCTGAACTGCTCAATGTTATTGGTGCCTGCAATATCCAATGAAGCTTTAGAAACATCAATTCCTACACAAATTGGATTTAGCTGACTCATATTACCCATCCTTGCAAATACGTTATGAATTACGGACAACTGTTCGGGTTTCAGATGAGTGGCTAAGTGTATGCATCATTCGCTTTGCTACGGGCTATAAACCCCAGGGACAATCGGATTACATACACCTTGCCAAATCTAATCGCTATTATTATAACCAAATTTCAAGATACAAGGGACTGGAATGGGACATTGTTGAAATCAATAATGACTTTCCGAATAATCTCTTTGAGCCTAATATGGACAAAGCAGCCTTTAGAGATGAAATCAATTTGCTGTATGTCTCAGCGACCCGAGCGAAGAAGACACTTATCATCAATAAACTGTTGGTAAATATTCTTGCCAAAGTTGCTGAGAATGAAAAAACGGCACAGGCCTGATTCATGAATACCTCTAGAAGAGCCTGTAATCGATTTTTAGCCATTTTCTTGTGATTAGCTATTAAAATAAACCAGTAACAATAAATAAACGCACCTGATAAGATAGGGTGCGTTTTTGTATGGCTGGATTATGATGTTTGATAGGTAATGAATAAATAGCGTATTTAATATAGCGGGTTTGTTTGCCATAATTCAATCTGACGCGAGCAATTATTAAAGATATCGGATGAGTAAAAAATTCACACCAACGCCACACGACAGTGTATTCAAGCAGTTTTTAAGTGAAAAAGAGACGGCTAAAGACTTCTTTGATGTCTGGCTACCGGATGAGATTAAAGCCCTGTGTGACTTAGATAGCCTCAAAGTGGAATCTGGCTCATTTGTCGATAGTGAGATGAAAAATTACCAGAGTGATATCCTGTATTCAGTCAGCACCTCAAAGGGAAGTGGCTATATCTATGTTTTAATTGAAGCACAATCCACTCCAGATAAACTCATTGCATGGCGATTGATGCGTTATAGTATGGCAGCGATGCAGAAAGTGCGACAGGAAGTTGTCTGACATATTGTTTTGACAAAGGAATGGACAAAACCAGTCATCCCATTGACTGTAACCTACCGTGACAGGCGTGGCGGGCAACTGCGGGGTCTGAAGCTCACGGGACAATGAAACCTTGCGTTGTAAAACGCGATAACGAAACCGTGAGGGAATAGTTATTACCTGCAAGCATCATGCGGATGAGGTGCTAGGTTTATCGGTATGGTTAACGTATGTGAACTGTTAATAAAGACCGTGATCGCTAACAGGCCAAAGATGCTGATAGGCCTGAACCAAAAGGTATGAGGTAGGTTATCTGTGGTTTTTGTGCGGATACATGGGCAATAACCCTCCGGTCGAGAGATAGAACCTAACCCGATAGTTTGTATGTCAGGTGAAACCTGGTAAGCCCGTACCGCCGCCGTAAGGCTAGAGATATCGTAAGATAGATTGATAACGGTGCGGGTAAAGGATGATGAAAAAAGCGAATGCCGGCCTGTAATGGGACGGATAGAGGTTCAAACTTTGCCTTACCACGAAAGTGAGCAGACTTTCATCGGGTCTTTAATCGTGAGAAGACGAGTAAAACTTTCAAGAGGAGGAAAGCAAGTTGAGTGCAGCCAACATGTGTGCATCTGCATCCTTCCACCCAACAAGCTGGCATTCTATTAACTGGAAAACCAGTCATGTACGGGTGCGAAAGTTACAAGTACGTATTGCGAAAGCAGCGAAGAACGAGCAATGGCGCAGAGTAAAAGCGTTGCAACGTTTATTAACACGGTCATTCACCGCTAAAGTGATGGCGATAAAACGTGTGACCGACAATACAGGCAAGAAAACGCCTGGTGTCGATGGTGTTATGTGGAATACACCCGAAAAGAAGTGGAACGCAATAGGGGCTATGAAACGTACAGGGTATAGACCAAAACCTTTACGCCGAATATATATCCCGAAAGCAAACGGAAAACTGCGACCTCTTGGTATACCGACCATGCTTGACAGAGCGATGCAAGCGCTACATTTGCTAGCCCTAGAGCCTGTATCGGAAATCACAGCGGATAAGAACAGTTACGGATTCCGGTCACTTAGAAGTACCGCTGATGCGATAGAGCAAATATTTTGTAATTGTGCAAAATCTAAATCAGCAAAATGGGTGTTAGAAGCGGATATTGCAGGATGCTTTGATAACATTAGTCATGATTTCTTAATCAACACAATTCCTATGGATAAAGTGATATTAAGTAAGTGGCTAAAATCAGGTTTATTAGATCGTGGAGCCTTTTACACCACCAATGGTGGGACACCGCAAGGCGGTATTATTTCCCCAACATTGGCTAATATGGCACTGGATGGTCTTGAAGCTGAACTCCGACAAGTATTTGGATATTCAGGTACGGCTAAAGGTAATAAGCATAAAGTCCATTATGTGCGATATGCGGATGATTTTGTGATAACAGGTATCTCACATGAACTCCTTAAATCAAGGGTCAAACCACTGGTTGAAGGATTTATGGCAAAAAGAGGCTTGCGTCTATCACAAGAAAAAACGAGAATTATCCATATTAGTGAAGGGTTTAATTTCTTAGGACAGAATGTTAGATCTTTTAACGGAAAATTTTTAATATCACCCGCAAAAAAAAATCTCACAAACTTTTTGAAGAAAATTAGAACCACGATAAAGCAGGAAAGGTCAAGCAGCGCATGGAAACTGATAACTAAACTCAACCCGATAATTAGAGGGTGGGTAAATTACCACCGACATGTTGTTGCGAAAAAAAAAGCCTTTTCTAAAATCGATCATCTGATTTGGCAAGTTTTGTGGAAATGGTGTTTAAGACGTCACCCAAAGAAAGGTAAGTATTGGGTAAGAAAAAAATACTTTACCGTTCAAGGGAATAATCAATGGGTGTTTAGTGGAAAAGCGCCGGAAGGCAAGAATTTTACACTGTACAAAGCATCTTCCACACCTATAAAGCGCCATATAAAAATCAGAAGTGAAGCCTGCCCATTCGATAAAAAATGGGAAATGTATTTCGAAAAAAGGCTAGAAAATACCTGGAAACAAAAAACCGTAGGAAGTAAGAAAGTAAGAGTACTATGGATAAGACAAGATAAACGCTGTTTATGCTGCAACCAATTAATTACTCAAGAAACTGGCTGGAACATACACCATAAAGTCGAAAGAGTGAAAGGAGGCGGAAATGAACTGGGTAATCTTGAACTCTTACATCCTAATTGCCATCGCCAAAAACATAGTCGGGCTGCTGGTTGCGATCATACTGTATCGTGACTTATAAAGGCTTGAGCGGTATGCGGGGAAACTTGCACGTACCGTTCTTAGGGGGCGGCGTGACAGAGATGTCACGTTGCTACCCGACCATTTAGAACAGGGAAATAAGCAATTACCGCTCGTTTTCCCAATACTCTTTTATTGCGGTGAACAAAGCCCTCACCCCTATAGCACGAATTGGTTGGACTGTTTTTATGACAAAAAACTCGCCGAGAGTATCTATACGCAACCGTTTAAGTTAGCTGATGTCACCACGCTTGATGATGGTGAGATTATGCAGCACAAGCGAATGGCTCTATTAACTTTGATACAGAAGCACATCCGCAGACGGGATATGACAGAATTACTGGATAGTATTGTTAAACTGTTGTCGTATAATTATTATACCGATAATCAGGTTATTACACTGTTTAACTATCTCATCCAAGAAGGTAATGCTAAAAAACCCATGGAATTTATCACCGAGATAGCCAAACAAGCAGAGAAACACGAAGGAGCACTTATGACTATTGCTCAAGCATTAAAACAAGAAGGATTACAAGAAGGATTACAAAGAGGAAAGCTGGAAGGCTACCAATTAGGCAAAAATGATGGCGTTCAAGAAGGTAAACTTGAAGGCGAAAAACAGGCTTCGATGAAGATAGCGGGCCAAATGCTAGAAAGTGGTATGGATAGGCAATCTGTGATGAAATTTACGGGCTTGACTGATACTGAAATGAGCACCCTGTTTAAAGATTAAATGATGACGGAACGAAAGAAATTAACCCTCAATCGCCCTAGAAAGGCTTCACCAGAAGAACAGACCTCAAGTGCCCCTGTTCACGGTAAAAAAGTATGGGTGAATGCTGCGCCCAAAAAACGGGCAAAAAAACCGAAACCCCAAAAGGTAGCAAAACAACAGCCCAAGAAGCTGGTTGAAAAACTTAAACAGGCAGTGAAGGTTAAAATTCCAAAACCACCGACACCGCCCAAAAAGCGATTGCCGTTAGATGAGGCTATTTCACAAATCAGCACGTTTTGGCCTTATCTTTTCCCTGAAGGCAAGTTATGCCCAATGAAAATTGGCATCCAGCAGGATATGTGGCAAGAGGTGAAGGAAAAGGACTTACCAATAGCCAGAAGGCGTTTGAGAGCCTGTTTAGGGAGTATTGGTCATCATACTGATTATCGCGCACTTATCCAGTTAGGCGCGTTTCGTTATGACAAAGACGGTCAGATAGTCGGAGAGGTTACCCAAGCTGATGTTGAGGATAATCTGCAACGTTTAGCACGGCGAAATAAATCCAACCCATAACCATAATGAAAATTCTTAAATTTTCTTCATATATCACCTATTTTTGTTTTAGGATTTCTTATTGTCTCTTTAATGTCAATAAGTGAGAATTAAAAATAACAATTAGTTAAATATTAGATAATATATTTACATTAATCTCTTATTTATATTATTATGAGAATATAAGATTTTTTTTTAATAAATTAATTTAAATAAGTGAGATTTATTATGCTCAGTATAATGTGCGATGATGGTTCTACCTGTGTGAAATTAGCCTGGCTAGAAAATGGGAATATTAAAACCCATATTTCACCTAATGCTTTTAGAGAAGGATGGAAATAAGAGGCGTTTAAAAAAGGGTATGCCAACAACAACCAGCCCAGACTAACTTAAAGCTACTTTTTCATCAAAACACCTAAGCTTAGGTTAAAAATTGATAAACAGTTCCATTTGAGAAGTGCAGTGAAAAAACCTTTTTTCAAAATAAAGCACTCCTTTCCTTGAGATGCATCACTTATTTAATGTCTAAAAATTTCAAAACTTTTTTAACAAAAAATTAACCTATTTTGGGGTAGAATAACGCGGTGAAAAAAAATGATTTTTCCATTTTTTATAGTATAAAATTACTTATTACAGGTGATAAAAATGCCGGGGACTCTGTCTCCTGAACATCCCCGATAAAATAGATAAAAAAATGGTACCGATGACCAATAAAACTAAACAGCTGTCCTCAATCTTATCACTGAACGAGAGACTGTTATTCGATAATGCTACTCTAACAACACCACTGTCACCCACCTACAAACGGCATTGTCGCCTTGACCCTTACTCCCTGCACAATATTATTCCGCTAATAACTGTTATCGGCGCAGATATGATCGGAATGGGATACCGTGTATAAGCACTGGTGAAATTCAATTTAAATTGTAATAGTAGATAACCAGGAAAACGTTATGACAACCCTGTTGAAACCCTCAATTATTCGACCTGAACACAAAGTGACACAAAACGAGATGATCCAAGCGCTGCAAACCTTGTTTCCTGAACACCCTGATTGGAAACAAGCGAAAGCCATGATCCAAAATAGTCAAGTACAACAACGTTACATTGTCCGCCCCCTGGCAGAATGTGTTGTCAACTCTGGATTTGAGTCAAGGAGTTTAATCTATAGCAAAGAGGCCCAACGCTTGGGTATCATCGCCGCCCGCGATGCATTGGAATTTGCTGAAGTTCGAGCAGAAGATATAGATATGATCATTGTTGTCTCATGTACCGGCTTTATGATGCCCTCATTGACCGCCTTTTTAATCAACGCTCTTCCATTTTCCCCAAAAACCAAACAGCTGCCAATCTCCCAGCTGGGATGTGTTGCGGGGGCCTCAGCTATCAATCGAGCATTCGAATACTGCACAGCTTTTCCTGATGCAAATGTGCTAATTGTAAGCTGCGAATTCTCCTCTCTGTGTTTTCAGCCCACAGCAAACACACTATCAGACATAATCAGCTCGGCACTATTCGGTGATACGGTTGCTGCCTGTGTGATGCGAGGTAAAGACAGCAATTTAGGCGGTTATCGGATCACGAATAGCGAATCCTTCATCCTGAAGAATAGCGAAAATTACATCAAGTACGACATAAAGGACACGGGATTTCAATTTTCTCTTAATAAGAAAGTGATTGGTACCATCGAAAAAGTGGCTCCAGTAATGAAATCTTTTGTTGATCAATTCAGTAAACAGACCATTGATAACTTGGATTTTTATATATTTCACACGGGAGGTCGCCGAATTCTTGACGAGCTGGTGAACCATCTCGGCCTGCATAGGGAAGCCGTGGCTTTAAGCAGACAAAGTTTGCAAGAGTGCGGGAACATAGCGAGTGTTGCCGTGTTTGATGTTCTAGCACGAGTGTTTAACAATGGTGGCCTCGCGAAAGGCAGCGAGGGAATGCTGGCTGCCTTTGGACCAGGATTTACCAGCGAAATGAATACAGGAGTGTGGACCCTCTAACTATCTCTGTTTAACATCTACACGAGTTTCGCACAAAACTAATTTGGGTACGCTAATAAAACACGGATTTGCTCAGTAATAGCACTTTTGATTACGTCCCAATTTTGTTGATAAAGGGTTATTTTTTCAGATATACGACGTTTATGTTGTTCAAACCACGCAGAAATAGCGAGAAAAATATGATTTCTTTGCGCTCGGCTCGTGCGAGCCTGACAGCGTTCAATACCACAGTTTTGTTTAACTTCTCGATGATAAACTTCAACAGACCAACGGGCATCCATGATAGATTTGACGTATTGACGGGTGGGATTCTCTTTGTTTGTTACTATGTAATCAATACGGCCGTTTTTGGCTGTAAATTTGAAAACGGTTACCCAACCATATCCTCGCAAGTGTATTGACGTTCCTTCTTCTGAGATGTCTAACTTGTTCAGTTGTTTGTTATGGTTAACAATCCTATTTTTCCTCAGCGTGGTTACCCAGGTCCAACCATGAGAGCGAATTGATTTCAGGTTATCCAGGCTAGAATACCAAGCATCCATCACTACCGCTTCTGGCATGATCCCTCTTTTTTTAGCAAGAGTGAGCATTTCGGAAAAGTGCGTGTTTTTTGTTTTTCCATCAGAATCTTTATCATAAATACGATAATCGATAGGAATTGATTCAACCTTCGTCAGATCATGCCAAAGCAAATTAACTAAACCTATGCCAGCAATAACATCATGTTCATTACCTGAATATTGATAATGGACCATCTCTATTTTTTTACTACGTGTTTTGGCAATCAATGTATCATCGGCAATTAGTACGCAAGGGCTTTTTTTGTCTATAGAAGGTTCAACTAATCGCCATAGGTCTTTAGGTCTAAAACATCTACTTTTTAGCCATCGGCTAACAGTGTCATGAGATAAAGGCGATGGGCTTACTTCTGATAACGCTAAACCAGAGTATCTTAAACTGCTTACTTGTAAGAATGTTTTATAGATATCTTTAATAAATGGATAACCCGACAAAATATGAACACCCTGATTTTTTCTTGTTTTTAAATTTATACTTCTTTTTTGGAGATTGCGAAACTCGTGATCTATTATGATCGTATAGGAGTAAGAGCATGCAAAAACAAATATCCAAAAATAATTCTGAGCTTGACTCATCAGAGTTAAACGCGTCCGAGAAAATTATGTCAATGGTATTCGGGTTTATGGTGTCCCAGGCTATTTCCGTTATTGCCAGACTGGGTATTGCCGAATTACTGCAGGAGGGTTCCAGGAGTGCTGCGGATTTAGCAGAAGCGACCCACTCTCACCCCCATTCGCTCTATCGGGTAATGCGAGCATTGGCCAGTAAGGGTATTTTTCACGAACACGAAGATAAGACATTCAGCTTGACCCCCATGGGTAACCTTCTGAAGAAAAACCCGCTTGACGGAATCGGGGGCTTTTCTGCGTTCTTTTGTTCAGACTGGCATTGGCCAGTCTGGGGGAGTCTAGACTACAGCGTGCGTACCGGAAAGCCGGCGTTTGAAAAGGTCTACAACCAGCCGTTTTTTAGCTATCTGGAAGAATGCCCACGTGCATCACAGATATTCAATGAGGGAATGACCAGTTTTAGTGCCGCTACCGGTGCAGCTGTGCTTGATGCCTACGACTATTCCGGTATAAAGCGATTAATCGACGTGGGAGGCGGTCACGGCTATTTGCTCGCTTCAATTGTAAAACGCTATCCGGAAATAACAGGGATCTTGTTTGATGCCCCCTCAGTTATCAACGGTGCCCAGCCGATACTGAATGCTTGTAATGCGGATACCCAATTCGAGTTGGTGGGGGGAGATTTTTTTGAAAAAATTGATGCCAAAGGCGACGCCATTATCATGAAGCACGTTCTTCACGATTGGGATGAGGAGAGTTGTTTGAAGATCCTTCATAACTGCCACACTGCTCTACCTAAAAACGGTAAGTTATTGGTAGTCGAGATGGTTATTCCTGGGCCCAATCAACCGGCAATTGGAAAGTGGTTGGATCTTCAGATGCTACTCATGCTGCATAGCCATGAACGCACTGAAGAAGAGTATTCAACTCTGTTTGCCAAAGCCGGATTTAGGTTAACTCGTATTTTTCCCAGTATGTCGCCATTCAGTATAATCGAAGCGGTACGGATGTGAAAATATGCTGAAAAGATAATGCAGATGTATAAGACAAAGGAGATATCTACTATTATGAGCACGTTTGATAAATGTGATTTAAGGGGTTTTATCGGTAAACATCGCCTGCGCGGCCAGTGAATTACCCGCAGATTTCCCCAAAAATCTTATCTGATACGACAATGAAACGGGCAGCGGCGTTACCCGTTTTCCTTGTCTCAACAAACGGCCGTTTGTTGAGACATAAAAATCCCTTGCCAGAATCCCCTGTTCACTGTATCTTATACTCATCTCATAAAACAACATGCCATAAACGCATTTTTTTAAAGCTATCTGAGAAACTATGCCAAAACTAGTCGGTTATGTCAGGGTCAGTACGCGCGAGCAGGAAGTCTACCTTCAGATTGATGCGCTTGAACAAGCCGGCTGTACAAAAACCAATATTTTTACCGATAAAATATCCGGCGCTAAATCGGCGCGCTCCGGCCTAGATGGTTAGGAAATTGAATCGCTTTTAAAGTGAGGAGCAAAAGCCATCCCTTATTGCAAAAAGGAGAGGGAATCGATTTATTGTGTTTGGTGCCAGTTAACATTTCCTCAGAGAGTGTAATTTATAACCTGATTTTAGACACATTGATCCTGCGTTTAGCTGCGTAACCCTCGTTTTTTTTTCCATGTTATGCAGTCTTTCTGACAACAATTCCGTTGCTTTTTTACCCATTTGCGCACCGGTGAAAAGCAGCCTGTCGCCACACAGAATACATTTGTACGGATCAGTGCGCAGAAATCCTTTCATCAGCACAGAAAAACCGGGGTTCTCCGGTTTTTTACGTGCCGTCATCTCAAGTGCCTTATACACTTTCGGCAATAGTTTCCCCCGTTTACGATTCGACAAAAAACCATAGTAACGCACCATTTTAAAATGCCTGGACGGAATATGGCTGATATAGCGCCTAATCATCTCTTCCTGCGGCAGAGTCTGCTGCCGGTACTGCCCACAGTCCGGTGGTCATAGTAGTGATGGACAACGGCTCCCCCTCGGTAATGCCGCAGTTTTGACGCAGATACCGGTGGGCGTTTAAGGTAGCGGCCGAGGTACTTAACACTATGCCAGGCCCCTTTCGTTTTTTTAGCAAAGTGCACTTTCCAGTAACGTCCGTACTGCACCCTCAAGTAACGCCGCCAATGTTTTTTGTCACGGATATGGCCAAGACCGGGAAGACGGCCAGGATTAATCAGTTCATAACTGTGACGCAGTAGTCGGATGACAGCACCTCGCCAGATTTCTTCGACCGCCCTTTTTTTGAAGAACAGTGCTCGCCATACACCATGTTTACTATCCAAACCCCCTCGGGTGACGGAAACATGAACATGCGGATGTTGATTGAGTTGCCGGCCATAAGTGTGCAAGGCACAGAAAATACCAATTTCGATACCCTGTTCGCTCGCCCACTGCAGCATTGCTCGGGTAGCGGCTCGAAACAGGGTATTAAGTAACCTGAGTTCGGGATAAGCAGTAGTTATGGGAAAATAAAAATAGCTCACTTATTAATAAAAACCTTTTAAAATCAATAAAATGATAAAAAACGGAAAAATTTTTAATGATCGTAAGTTAAAAAAATAAGCTATTTTCTCTGCTAAAATCATGAAAAAGCCAAAATTAAGCACTACTTTATGTAATTATTTTAAGTTAACTAATTGAATATATAATGAAAAATTTTATATTCCTTATCCCGAACTCAGGTTACAATTAACAAAAAATGAGGAAGATCACTTATGGGCCAAGTTGCATTTGATACACAAGAGTTCGTCGAGACATTAGAGAACGCAGGCATTACGAAAGAACATGCTAGGGCTATCTCTCTTGCTGTACGGAAATCTCACGAGGTAGTCGATGTAGCAACGAAAGCTGATATCGTTGAGTTGAAACATGAAATTGCAGAAGTAAATCGGAATGTTGCAGATGTTCGCAAAGATTTATCTGTTGAAATTGCAGATGTACGCAAGGACATGGAGCATCGCTTTGAGAAAGTTGAAGCACAAATAACTGATGCAAGGAAGGAAGCCGCGGCTCGTGCTGATAAAACTGATGCAAAGATAGCCCTGTTGCACAAAGATATTGAAAGTATATCAAACAAACTAATCATTAAAATGGCTAGTATTATGGCTGCGATTGTCGGGCTTGCAACAGCTATCATTAAACTGGTTTAAATTGATTAATACTAAAACCGCCTGTAAGACTTTAACAGACTCTAACCAACAATCCTAACAAATCTAGGAGTGAGGCTGTGCATGATCATACAAAAAAAATAGGAAAACGCAATTTGAAGACATTACGTCCACAATTACATAAGCAACTAGAATTTTTTATTGCTGATGAGGTTGATATTTCTATCTTTAGGGATGAATTAGCAAGTATGGAGCATCCTTTTTTTGCTTTAAAAGGTGGTGATACGAAAGTTAGGGAATATAAAAATGGTAATATCACTGTCATTGCAAGATCATTAGCTGGTATAGGGTTAGCTACGATCTTTGATAAAGATATTTGGATATATGTTATCTCAAAACTACAAGAAGCAATTAATAATAACCAGCCTATTAGTCGTACAATTGCTTTTACTCCTTATGACTTTTTTATTACTACCAATAGAGCTAAAGGTGGCGTCGCATATAAAGAACTGGAGAAAGCCCTTGATAGATTAAAAGGGACAACGCTCAAAACTAATATTTTTTATTCCGAAGAGAAACAAGAAACGATTAGTTTCGGGTTAATTGATAGTTGGCGAATTCTGGAGGAACACAAAGGTAAACTTGAAATTGGGATGGTAGAAGTAACTTTACCAGACTGGCTTTATCAAGCAATAACAAAGACAAAAGTATTACAAATTAGTCCTGATTATTTCCGAATCCGGAAAGCTATTGATAGACGGCTTTATGAGATTGCTCGCAAGCATTGTGGTAGTCAGGCCGAATTTACAATTTGTTTAGAAAAATTGTATTCAAAAACAGGTAGTACGGCGGCATTATCTAAGTTCAAATTCAATATTAAGCAATTAGCTAAAACTAATGATCTTCCTGATTATGAAATTCTATTTGATTCAATGAAAAACAAAGTAACTTTCAAAAATCGTAAACAAAATACCCCTGAAGCCGAAGCATCGCGTAAGCAAGAAAAAGGGAAAAAAGAAGTTCATAAATTAAAGAAACGACTTTTCCAAAATAATTGATGGTCATTTAAGTATATATAACTGTATATACTTTATTTTTTGACACGAATCGTTTTTTTATATATAATGTATATATCTAAGTATATACATTAATGTTGGATTTTATATGAAAAATCCTTTTATTATTAGCTTTGCCAACAGTAAAGGTGGGGTAGGTAAGACAACTAGTTGTATAGCTGTTGGCTGTTGTCTAGCACAACAAGGGTATAAAACATTGCTTATTGATTTAGATCATCAAGGAAATCTTAGTGATGATTTAGGTAGAGGGGATGAAGATTATACGATTACAGATCTTTTTGAAAACCCTAAATTTGATATTAATAAAATAATATATTCAGCCCTTGATTCAAATGATGAAATAAAAAACTTATCTATTATTCCAGCGGATATAACATTAGCTGTTGAAGCTAGAAGTGCTGAAAGATTCAGGCATAGGTTAACTATTTTAGATGATGCACTTAAACGCTTGAATGCTAAATTTGATTTTATTTTGTTTGATTTGCGCCCTGCAATTGATTTAAGCATAGAAAATGCTCTTTTAATTACAGATTTAATTGTTATTCCTGTTGATATGGATCGAAGAGCTATTAAAGGCATTAATGATTTACTACAAGTAGCAAAAGAAGTAAAACGTCAAGAGAATATTGTATATACTCTTGTAAAGACAAAAGTAAACAAATCTCATTCTAAAATGCAAAAAGCTATAAATGAGTATGTCAAAAAGTTAGGCTATCATATAGCTACAACAGAAATAAGGGTTAGTGAGCTTTATAAGCAAGCTACAGAAAACCATAGACCCTCTCCTCTTTATGCTTTTAATGAAAGACCACATGAAGATTATTTATCATTGACAAATGAACTTATTAAAAGAGTTGAGGAGATTTCTTAAGTGAGTAGAAGTGATAGAATAACAAAAGGTGTAACGCGAGTTGTAGAAAAGAGAAATATTACAACTGGTAAGCAAATGAATTTGCGTATGACTAATTTAGATGAAGATGCACTTTCTATTATGATAGATAAAATACAAGAAATTGTGCCACAAAAAAATATATCAAAGTCACGAGTTTTACGTGCTGTTGGTTATTTAAATTATGATATGAATTTAGTTAAAAAATTAGCTAAATCAGTTATTAATAATACATAGTGTATATACTCTTATATATTCATTTTTATATACTTAAGTAAGCGGTACTTGAAGGGACTAACGATCCCGACAAGTACCTAATCCAAACCCTAAATGACCTAGGAGTCGGACTATGCGAAATAGTACGCATATTGCACGCATAATGAAAGTGTGCAACATATCAATCGAGCAGCTTTTGAGCTTTGCTCACACGTCAAAACACCTTACAACCCGTCAGCGTCAGTACCTTCGTAGTATCGGAGGTGCTGCATGAAACCTGAGATGATTAAACTTTCTTTGAGCGCAAATGTTCCTTGTGGGTTTAGCAATAGCAAGGGAAAAATTCAGACCGATGCCGAAATGACAGATTTACTTTTTAGGTTAATCCGTACTCCTGAAATGAAAACATTGATAGAAAAAGTACAAACTGAAAGATCCCCGTTTTTCGTAATATGCCATTTGCCATCTGATTACAACAAAGCGCACAAAGTTTGGCAATTCCATTTTTTACCCCTTTTTTGTAGTGAAAATGGCTACCTAGGCACTTTCTTCCACGCTCACGCGTTCCTGTTTTTGTCGCCGTTGGAGTATGTCGATGGCATGCAGCCTTATGCCGTAACCACAGAAAAACCTAACAAGCTGTTTACTGATAAAGAGTGGGAAGTTTTGTTTTTAGCGGTGCATCGCTTGAATAGCAAGGAAATCGCCAGACGGTTAAATATTGGGACGAGAACAACTGATAATCATTTGAACATTATCTATGAAAAAGCGGGCGTTCATTCAGCTTGCCAGTTAAGAGCATTGGGTAAAGCCAAAGGCTTAGAGCGCTATATTCCATTAGATTTTATTGAGAAATCTAAATCTATATCAACTGGCTGTTATTCAAAGGTTGGGAGAGATTATGATATTTACAGCTAATAATTTTTCA
Organism: Arsenophonus sp. PmNCSU2021_1; assembly: GCF_036919435.1. Lineage (NCBI taxonomy): Bacteria > Pseudomonadati > Pseudomonadota > Gammaproteobacteria > Enterobacterales > Morganellaceae > Arsenophonus > Arsenophonus sp. PmNCSU2021_1. The sequence goes on from NZ_JAZHPL010000010.1 coordinate 255,402, forward strand.
TATTATTACCCCATATTTCCTGAACTAACGTCTTCTCAATTAAAGGTTTTTGTATTGTATAATAATATCCTTAAAGTTGATCAAATAGCTCTTGAGCTTGATATTAGCGTGAATACGGTGTGTGAGTATTTAAAACGGATAAAAGAGAAGTATCAGGTCAACTCAATGGTTGAATTAAAACTATTATTCCATAATAGAATGCAGTCATATATCCTATACAAGATTGAGAAAATTAGGTAGTAAAATTGATAACTATCCGCATATTAAAATATGCGGATAGTTTTTTGTTAATTAAATTTATAATTTTTGTTTTATTTTAATTAAAATCCAATAAGTCATTCCAGCTATCAGAATAGAGTTTAAAGACGGAATACCAAAATTAAATACTACTCCAACAACAGTACCTATAATACAGGCAATAATAGCCAACCAGCCAATGAGTGGCGTAGAGGCATCGTCAGGTAATAACCCTTTTTCTCTGGTTTCATCTAGTATTTTTCGACTCGTTTTCAAAATATAATAATCAACCAGCATCACGCCAGCGATGGGTGGGAAAATAACGCCAAGCATAGAGAGGAAATCAACGAAATGATTTAAAATGCCAGCCATTGATAACGCTGTACCAGCCAACCCAATACAAATCGTTAGTTTAAAATAGTCCCATTTTTTACCAGTAAAAACTTCTAGTGCGTTAGCTAATCCGAGTGATGATGTGTACAGGTTAATATCATTGACTTTAACAACAGACAAAATAACTGAAATTAATCCAATAATCCCAGCATTAACGGTAACAATATCGACTATATCAGCAGTATTTAATGCTTGAGCAATTAATATTGATATGGCATTTATAATAAATTCGCCGACAATAATACATAATGTTATCATCCAAAATAGATGGTTTTTATTTTTACAGTAACGGCTAATATCAGGCGTTGTTAATGCAGCTAAACTTTGACATCGATGGGAAAAAGTACGCTTTTGACAAGGGACATAATGCAATTCTTTCTACAACAAATATAGCATTTCAATACAGCGATCTTGATTTGTTGGCGATTCATAAAGCGTTATTAACATCTACTCTATCTCCACAGGAAATAGAAATAACTGTCACATTGCCTATTAATGAATTTTTTCATCAGGATGGGCAAAAGAACATGGCTAACATTGAACGAAAAAGAAATAATGTTTTAAGGAAAGTAAAAGTAAATAATAATCAATCATTTGAAATAAAAAGTGTTTTTGTAATGCCAGAGTCAGTTTCTGCCGTTGCAGAAGAATTGAAAAAAGATGATGTTTCTCCATTGGAAAAAAGCATCATCGTCGATCTGGGTGGCACTACTATGGATTGTGGTATCATAACAGGTGGTGAACTGGACGTATCTGAGGTTTATGGTAATCCTTCAATTGGTACTCGTAGTGTTGCTATTGCCATTATTAAAGCGATGGGTATCGCTGATAGTGATATTAATGAATATGAAGCTAATGCTATTTTAAGTTCTGAAGATAAGAGAAAAGAGATAAGTGCAATTATTAATAACCGTAGCATGATTGATCATGTCATGACCGAAATTAATAATGCGATTGAGAACTACGCTAAAAGTGTGATTAGTCAAATAGAACAACTTCAAAAAGTCAATCGCATTTATTTAGCGGGGGGTGGTGCTGAATTGATTGATAATTACGTAACTGCTCATTTTCGTAATAAAAAAGTTAGAAAATTGGATGATGCTCAACTTGCTCTCGTTAAAACACTCGTTTACGTATAAGGCAGATGTATGAAAGATAGACGAAAAATACAATCTTATCTGCGTCCTGACATATATCCTCAAGATGATGAGGCGTGTAATTTCATGGATAAATTACCATTAAAAATGCGAGGGGAATTTATTAGGCAAGCAGTGGTTTGTGGTGTTGCTTTAGCTGAAGTAGATACACGTTTACCCGCAATTATTTCTAGCCTTTATCGACAAGGAATAACAGGAAATGAACTTATCGCATTGATAAAACAGGTTACGGGTGTTTTTGAAAAGACTCCTAACGAAAAAAAGGAGCAAGAATTAACGCCCATTAAAGATAACCAGGTTGGTAATAATAAAATCATAGATAATTTAAAAGGCATGAAGTCTTAACAATAAGGATGTCGCCGCTAATGGCGGCTCCGCTTATGTTTCCCTACAGGGTGTTAAAAAGCACAGTGAAAAAAAGCGTATCGCTTAAATAGATTGAATTCCCGCACAGAAATCAGATTTATCAATCGAATTAATTTCAAATTTGAAGGATTTCCCTTACTGCCCGATGCCAGCTTGCCATACGCCCATTTTTAGGGGACGGTAAGCCTTCAAGTGGCTTTCGCGGCATATCCTCGCCACACGTGGCTCCGGTATTCCACGTTCCACTTGACCCCAAATGGTCAATGGCTTCGTGACATCGGGCAGTAAGGGAATGGTGACAAGGGGTCACCTCCTGCTGTCCCACTAAATAGGAGACACTGCAAATGTCCAGATTTATACAAGACGACAGCCTGAAAATTATGTCAACTTTTCCTGATAATGCAATCGATTTTATTCTCACCGATCCGCCTTATCTGGTTGATTACACGGATCGCTCAGGGCGTTCCATTGCCAACGATAACAATGACGAATGGCTAAAGCCTGCCTGTCAACAAATGTTTCGTGTGTTGAAACCCAACAGTCTGATGGTCAGTTTTTACGGCTGGAATCGGGTGGATAAATTTGTTGATGCCTGGAAAAAATCCGGCTTCCGAATTGTTGGTCATCTCGTTTTCAAGAAACGTTATGCATCAAAAACTGGGTTTTTAGAGCACAGCCACGAAAACGCTTATCTGCTGGCAAAAGGTCGTCCCGTGATGCCCGTTAAGCCAATGAGAGACGTACAGTCATGGCAATATACAGGTAATCTTTATCACCCAACTCAAAAGCCCATTAGTAGCTTACAACCGCTGATAGAGTCTTTTACGCAACCTAATGCTATTGTACTCGATCCGTTTGCGGGTTCTGGCTCTACCTGTATTGCTGCTGCGCTTTCAGGACGGCGTTATATTGGTATAGAGCTTCTTGCTGAATATCATGCTATTGGTCAACAACGTATTGCTGCTTTGCGTACTCGTCTTGTTGCTTAAAGAGAAAATAAAGGGCGGTCTATCCGCCCAGTTATTTTATTATTTATCTTTTCGTGGTTTATTTCTTTTAAAATCCGCAGTCACTTGGCGTAATTAATCGTTAAATGAATTCTGTTATGGTTTTATTTTTGTATTTTCAGCTATTTCTTTAAGTTTGGCGTAAATGTTAAATAATAAAATAATTAATTCACAAGAAACCCGCACACCAATAAGGCCAATAACCATTGTGCTTAATCCACCTATAAAACCTGAGAAAAAACCACCTAAATGACTACCAGTAAAAATAGCAGCAATGCCAGAAAATAAAACAGCAATTATTCCAAGCCAATAAAAAATTATTATAATCTTAGGGGTTATCATTTTATCTAAATTTAATAAAGATTTTAACATGGTTATTTCCTCTTTTTTATTTCTCTGAGTTGGTTAATAAATTTTGTTCTCATTCATTTTTCCAAATTTTATTTTCAGATAATGTTGGTAAATTTTATTTGCATAGTGGTAACGATTTTTAATTGATGTATTGGTATTTCTCATTCCCGCGTTATACATGCCAACAGCTAACCAATTTTTGCCGTAGAGAGCAAAGTTACGACTTAAAATCATGGCACCAATATGAATATTTAAACAAGGATGATTGATTAAGTCATTTTCAGATAATTTAGGATATTCTTTTTTTATGGCGTTAAAGGTTTTGCTATTAATTTTCATCACGTAGCTCTTTATTTAAAAAACATAACAATTCGGCATATTGTCGCCCCTATAGAGCAAAAGGATTTTTTAAGGATATCCCAATAATCATTTTCAATTTTACCTCCCTCAATCCGCTTTTTCTACCACTAACTTACACACCACGCGCAAAATAAATTTTTCCTAATTTTATATTTAAAATTCAGTTATTTATATAAATATAGACTGTTTTATGATCAATAAAAACGATAAGGAAAAAATATTTTTTAAATAAGTTATGACTATTTATGTTATAACTATATGTTATTTAATAAAAAAATACAAAAATAAAGTTTATATTAATTTTTTATTAAGTTTTAGATTAATTTATAAATAGTTTTAAAATGTGATATAAGTTAAAATATATTGCAATAAATAATTTTTAATTAATTTTAATATAGTTATAACTTAATTATATAATACAAAATTAAGTGTAAATTTAATTCATTTTTTTTGAGGTTTGAAATGAAAGGCGAAAAAAATCATCCTGTTCTGTTGAAGATTCCTTTTAGTATTATGGATTTTATCGATGAAATGGTCGATGAAAAATTAAAAGATGGTGAAAATAAATCTACGGCAAACCGGACGGCGGTTGCATTGGAAATACTAAAAATAGGGGTCAGAGTTTTAAAGAAAAAAAATGAACAAATGGGCAATAAGGATATTAGTTTAGATGAAAAACTCGCTTTAATCGCTGATGCCGTGCTTAAATCAGAATTGAAGTTAGATTCTATGTTTGAATTTGCTCATAAGCGCCCACAGGATATTGATGATAACATGATTAAAGCATTTGGTTATCAAGCTGTGAAAGAAAGAATTAACGAAGTGGATTACAAAGTTAGTCATTTTTTTAGACAAAAATAAAATAACGCTTTTTTATTAAAAAGCCCCTGAAATTAGGGGCTTTAAAAGTTATTTTTTGTGCTCAATCACTTCTGGCTGAGATTTCTGCCCAATAGTGATTTTTTGTGGTTTTTCTTCTTCCGGTATTTCGTAATTAAAGGTTAATGTTAGCAAACCATCGGCTAAGTTGGCATTTTGGATTCTGATGCGATGCTCAAGGTCGAAGCTCATCGAAAAGCCTTTTTTCTCAATACCTTTATGTAGCGATTTCTTTGTTTTGCTCTCATCGTTACCTTCTTCTTTCTCTGTTTGATTTTTTCCGCTGATGGTCAGCTTATTATTCAGCACCGATATATCTAATTCGTGTTGTTTATAACCCGCAACCGCTACTGAGAGTTCCAGATTTTCTTTATCTTTTTGGTATAAATTATAAGATGGAATGTCTGATAAAGGTTTTTCGCCGGTTATTCTGCTAAACAATTTATCCATTTGAGTAAATCTATCAGATAACAGGTTATCACTGAGCATTGGAATAAGAGAAAAAGAACGATAAGCCATATTGTCCTCCTTTTTGCGCTTATTAACGTTACTTTTTAAATAAGAACTCGCCTCTTTATTTTCAAGTGTCTAATAACTATTTTTTTACGAAAATAATTGTTGCATTAAATAAAAAAGTATGACTTGATTAAGTTCTTTATCGAGACTAACAATCTCTTTTTATTAGTAAAAAATTTTAAGTAACTCAAAATTTAGCAATATCATAATACCTCATTCATTAATGAGCTCCTTCTGATTAAATACCACTAGTAAAAATCATGTTAATTGTTAATCTTTGAGATTTTTGATTAATTAACAAAATTAAGGAAGTTATTATGTCAAACATCAATACAGGTATTGATAAGTGGTTTAACGCGGATAAAGGTTTTGGATTTATTTCACCTAAAAATGGCAGTCAGGATGTGTTTGTTCATTATTCTGCGATTCAGAGTAATGATTATAAAACGCTCTATGAAGGTCAGGAAGTGAATTTTTCTATCGAAAGCGGGTTATAAAGGACCTTCAGCAACTAATGTAATAGCGTTATCGTAGAATTGATTGATATCATCGCGTGGTCATCTTTGTACTACTCGATAATTTCATTTAGTTAGTAACAAATATCCGCTTGCCACTTTCACCTATCAGAATTCCGTTACCACCCTCAATATCAAAATAGTAAAGTAAGCCTTTATCTGTTAGTTTACGTTCTCGTAATCTTATTATTTTGACAACTTCTTCGTTGTAGGAAACGGACATACCAGGTTGGAGCTTTCGAAATGTTGTTCTGTGTTTGTTGGGTTGAATCATGATAATTTCCCCCTGATTGAGATGTAACCAAGAAAAACGAAAAAGCGATTTATTGTTGGGGTTCTAAATTAACCTGAGTTCGGGATAAGGAATATAAAGTTTTTCATTATATATTCAATTACTTAAATTAAAATTATTACATAAAACAGTGCTAAATTTTGGCTTTTTTCATGATTTTAGCAGAGAAAATAGCTTATTTTTTAACCTACAACTAACTAAAAATATTCCCTTTTTTTATCATTTTATTGATTTTAAAAGGTTTTTATTGATAAATGAGCTATTTTTATTTTCTCATAACTAACGCTTATCCTGAACTCAGGTTAAATTAGAACCCCTTATTATTTATTTTTTGGAGAGTTTTCCCTGATGTGAACACTATTTATAATAATTAACAATTCTAATTAATCACCTTGCTATAGGGGTATTTTTTACTACCTATTGGTTTGTTTATGTATTATCATGAGGAAAATCACTGGATTTAAATATGAAATTTAAAAAAAATTTGAATTATTATTACGACAAATTGCCAGCGAAAATTGATCCATACATTGATTATTTTTTAACTGAAATAATGTATTTATGTGAAATCTGATAATGTTAAATTTTATTGATGTTAAATACTCAGAAATATCTAACTGTCAATTAAATGATTTATTTTTCCTCAGGAAGAAATCATTCAAAGACAGGCTTAACTGGTTAGTTAAATGTAAAAATAATAAAGAATTTGATGAGTATGATAACAAAGACGCTAATTATATTTTAGGGTTCTATAAAGATAGAATTATCTGTGGGGTTAGACTTATTGATATGATGAATGCTAATATGATTGAAGGAGAATTTAATAAATATTTTAAAAAAATAGATTTACCTAATGGAAATTATATTGATGCCAGTAGATTATTTGTGGATAAAGACAGAACAAGGCAATATAAAATAAGTAAATACGCTATAAGCTCAATGCTTTTTTTGTCAATGATTTATTATACAAGAAGCTATGGTTATGATGGTTTGTGTGCAATCATTAGTCATCAGATGCTAATTATTTTTAAGCGCTCTGGATGGAATGTTTTTGTTATTAATAATGGCATTTCGGAAAAAAAAGAGATTATTTATTTAATTATTATGCCAATTGATTTAGGTAATACTATTTTTTTAAAGAAAAAAATTTTATCTGAATATAAATTTGATGATCGCTGGCCTTTAACATTTTATCCAGATGGCATGTGAATAATTTTTAATTCTGTGGCTAGCTTTATAGCATGTTTGGCATTATAAACTCCTAGTTTTTTAACTATATTGCTCATGTGAAATTTTATGGTTCCAGGTTTAATATCAAGTATCTTGGCAATATCTTGGTATGATCTCCCCATGCTAACCCAATATAAAATTTCATTTTCCCTACGAGAAAGCAATGAGTATTTAAATTGACTACGATTTTTTTCTATCTCTTTATAAAGAGATAGAAATTTTTGATGTGTTTTAATAAGTAATTGTTGTAATCTTTCTTTATTATCGTGTATGAGTTGTGTAATATTATTGTCTGATTTAGTATGAAATATAGATAATACTGCTAAATTATCATTGTAATCATGAAGTATGAATGTGTGCCCTTTTTTGATATTATATTTTTCTGATTTTTTGAAAATTTTTGGTAGTTTCATTTCTGAATATATCATGATTTTATCATCCCACTCGAAATCATCAACTCTTTCCATTGCATTTATAATTACAGGGTCGATAAGGTGGTAATTACCTTTTATATAAAATTCAAACCAATCAGTGTGGTTGTTAATTATGATTACATTCATTGGATTGGATTTATTCATAATTAAATAAGCATATTTAATATCGCCATATTTTTTAATTTCTTCTTCTAAAGAATTTTTAATCTTTTGATTTATTAGTTTATTTCCGAAAAATTTAGTTTTCATTTTTATCTCTTAATTAAGATTTTATGATTAGAGAAGATTATTTTAATCTCCATATTCCTTTTCTTTAATTTTTGAGTTTTTCTCTTCTTCATGATGATATGAAATATTTATTTCATCATTTTCTTTTTCCAGTTTTTGAGGTTCTTCTTCGAGTTGAAGATCCGGTATTTTCTCATCATCATGCAGTAGTGCCGATTCTAGTGTTATGTCCAACTTCTCATTAATTTTTTCTATTTCTCTATCTTGCGGTAAACTTTCAGGGATTTCATTTCTAGGGACGTTATCCAGTTCAATCACAATCGAATGGTCTTTTTTATCATTTTTTAAGGCTTCATCAAATTGTGATAGTGAATAGAGGTTAACGCTGTTCTCATCATTGCCTTTGTTCAGTACAATATAGACGCCATCGGATGCGCCTTTGTAAGTGGCTTCTTCAATGTTTGTGTTCCCTGTATAAACGCCCACCGGAATATGAAGATTTCCCCGCTGGATGCCGTGTTCGTTGGTGACGGGTAATAACAATTCAGGTCGGTCATGATGGGAAAATCTGGCCACTTCAAGTAGTGATGGTTCTATCTTTTGTGCCAGTTTTGTGTTACCAATTTCTTTGCTGTTATCCCAAATTCTGATTTCATTTCTAGCCAGTTGGTCTTCCTGTTTATTCAGGATGTCATGCGCGGTTAATCTGTCACCGGAATTTTTTGTCAGGTTTTTCATCCAAGCATTGCCATCTGATAAATAAAGCTGAACGTGTTCTTTTGCACGGGATAATTCCACATAGGTATTATCCATTGCCGCGAGGGTATGCGCGCCTTCATAGACGATAACATAGGAATAAGAAGCGCCTTGTGAAGCATAGCTTGTGATGGCATAGGTGTAATCCAGATGTCTGTCGGCATATTCTTTTGTGGGTTGATAGGTGACGAGCTTGCCGTTTAACTCAATATGGAGCTTATCGTCCTCAATCCGCTTTATCATGCCCCTGTCGTTATTGGCAATATTGCGGTCTTTATCGGTTGTGGTGAGCCGGATTTTTTCACCTTCTGAGACCTCAATGGTTTTGTCTTCAAAAAGTGCGACGACGGCAGGATTTACTTCAAGCGGTGACAGGTATTTCTCCTGATTATTTTCCCGATTTACCAGACTAACAATGCCTTCTTTTGAAACTCCTGTTATTTCAAAATAATGTTGATTGATTTTTGCGATGTGACCCAACTGGTTTTGCCAAAACTGGCTATCTTTTAAATCTGCTTCCTGATGGTTGATACGTTGTAAAACAGGAATACGGACTGATTTACCCAGCATCTGTTGACTTTGCATCACCGCATGAATGTTTTCATTTAACTGATTTCGAGCTGCATTCAATGGTGTGATAATCACCGTGTTATCACGCGCTTCTTTCGTTCTACCTACATAGTCATCAATCACCATTTTTATCATTTGATTGTCGTTTTCCTGTGGTTTACCTGATGAAGCGCCCTTCATGATTGCGCTTTCGGGAATAAAAGCACCATTATCCCTTGCTACTCGGTCAGGAGAAACCTGGCAAATAATATCGAGTGATTTTTTGGTGTTTCCGGCAATTATTGCTTCAATAGCCGGTTTTAATTCAGGTGTCTGTCTGACGATTTCCTCCATCACCACTTTATCGGCGGCACTTCGTTGCCAGGCGAGGGCAAAAGGGGCGCCCCGTTCGAAGGCTTTTAGCTGTTTTGCATCCCCTGAGAGGACGACTCTCCCTGCATTATCCGTGATGTTAAGTAGTAATTCTGCCAGGGTTTTATTGCCAATCATCGAGCTTTCATCAATCACAAACAGGGTATTTTTATACGATGTTTTGAGGTTGCTCTGGTGCTTTTCCATTAGAAAGCTGGCGATAGTTTGGGATTTTATGCCCGCTGCATGTAATTCATTGACGGCTTTATGGGTGGGTGCGAGGCCGACGATATTCACATCGGGTCGGTTATCGTTAAGGGCTTGAGCCACTGTTTTAAACTGGGTGGTTTTCCCGACACCCGCATAGCCTTGTATCATTATCGTCTGGTCTTTTGAGGTTAAAACGAGTATGGCGGCTTTTTGTTGGCCTTGGGTTAATCCGGTAAAATGCAGTTTTTCGTTATTTTGGATTAACGGCAGTTGACTGTTTTTACCTTGTAAAATCTGCGTGAGGATTTTGACCTCATTATCAAAATCTTCTTTGCGAATAAAGCGACCATAAAACTCGTGCGTTGTTTCATCCACGCATTTCACTTCACCTTTTTTGAGGCGCTGTTTAAAAGCGTTAATGCAATCATTAAACGAAAAATTACTGGATTTTGCTGCATCGGTAATCACATCGAGGCTATTAAAAACCATACTTGATTTTGTCCGCCGGTCAATGGCGATGTTTAGCTGTTTTTGGATATCAGGGGTGACATTATGTTTAGCAACATCGGCGGCTTTTAAGAATGATTCATCACCTTGCTGGATATCAGAAAGCACAGTGGTGCTAATTTCAGTTTGTTGTAACCGTTTTTGGATACTATCCCTATCCAACCCGGTAAGCCCGATAATGTTTTTTCCGCTGTGCCTTATCTGATTGATGGTTGAATTATTAACCTCTTTTTCGTTAAACACCGCAATCACGGTTTGATTTTTATTGAGACTGTTTCCAAATGCTTCACAGTAGTGGTATTCCAGTTTGCAATCGGCTTTTGGGGTAAATGACGCTTTTTTACCGTGCTCATCTTCCATGATGATTTTATCGGTAAATAAAAAATTGCCTTTTTTTAACTCCGTCACCGTAAAGGTTTTGCCTGCCTGGATATTTTGGCCAAATACGCCGGTTGCTTTGACGCTATCGCCTTCTCGCAGTTCCATCTCTTGCACCTTAAAGAGATGGTAGTGACTATCTATTTTATTTATTGAAAGGGCAGACGTGTTACCTGCATTATCCTGTAATAGAAGTTTATTACTTTGTTTGCTAATACTTTTTATCTGATACTGCTGCCGTTCATTTTCTGTTGTGCGCTCAAGTATCATGCCGATGTTATAGGTGTTACGCTGATTGCGGTTAGCGGCATCTAAAAATATCGATTTTTTGGTGGTCACTACCATCTTATTTTCAGACAGCAATCCTTTTTTGATTAAAATATCACGGGTTTTGGCTGTTAACGCTTCTTTTGTTGGGGTATTTCCTGCCTGAATGATGACCTCTTTATTTAAAGCATAAAAGTTAGCAAAATGATTAGCGGCGGTCTGTATTCTGCTGGCTTTGTCCTGTTCAGGGATAAAATAGAGATGTTTATCGGCATTGGATTCATAGGCATTAATCGGTTCAGCGCCGAGTGCGCGAGCGATTTCACTGGTCAGTCCTTTATTTTTACGGCTGGCACTATCCAATGCAATAATCGTGTCGCCCTCAGCATAAGAACGACTAAGTAATGCCGCGACTTTGTTAAGGGGGAGATGTTCAGACTGGTAAATCCCGATTAATTGCCGTTTGTGGTTATTTTTCTGGTTATCATTTAAATAATCATCAATGCTGATGGTTTTTACTTTCTTATTGACCTGTTCCTGTAATTTATTGCTGATTTTTTTATTTGGCGTAATGATAACGGTATTTAATTTATTTTCTTTGGCAAGGACATGGATTTCGTCTATTACCTGAATTTCATGGGCAAACCCGCCTTTAAGATTAACCAGATTAAACTGGACATTGTTTAGCGTGATATTTTTGGCTAATGCGCTTTCTTGTTTTGTTGTCAATTCATGTTTACTGTACCGCAACTGATGAATGAGTGTGCTAACCTCATTTTCCTGTTTAAGATGGGTTTGGGTGGTCAAAAGCGTGCTTTCTGAATTAAGTGGTACGAGATTCCCTTGTTTAATCGCCTGGTTAATTTCCTTGCGTAATGTTTCTAATGCTTTTGTCTGGCAAGGGATGCGATTAATAACATGCATTAATAATGCATCATAGGAAAATCGGGTGTTTTTGTCCGATAGTACCTTAATGGATTGTGAGATGGCATTTTTAAGGTCGATTTCAGGTGTTGATGGGGTGACGGTTTCTGCTTTTTTCACGTTATCCGCCGAATAACCGGTTTTCGCCAGCGTTTCTTGCCATTCTTTATGCAGTGTTTCGACATTGGTAAAAGTTTTTGCCTTACGGGTTGCTAACACGGCAGCACTTTTTTGTTTAGCAGAAGCGGTTTCGCCTACCGCCTCAACAACCTCTTTGCGTCTGGATGAAAACGGTTCGGTGGGTACGCCTTCTATTTCCCATAACCCATTTTTACCCGTTGAAACAAAAGAAAATCCCTGCTTTTGCAAACTTTCTTTTAAGTGCTGGCGATAAATAGACCCAAAGGTGATCTGTAAATCGCGGATAATTTCGTTAAAGCCATTGCGATTGATGGTATCCGATGACAGCGTTTTCCAGCCCCTTTTATCTGACCATGTGGCATTAATTAATAAGGCATGCGTGTGTAAATTAGGATCGAGATTGCGGTTAGTCGTGTGAAGGAAAAGGGCAGCAATCGTATTGCCGGTGATTTCCGTTTGCGTGACCCCTTTTGTCATTGAACGGGTTGAGGCTACGCTTTCAATCTCTTTGAGTGCTGACACTACCGCCTGTTTATGTGCATCTAACACCGCGGTATTGCCTTCAACCAAAGCTAATACCGACACACTTTTAGGGGCAGAAAATGTTAAGTCATAGCCTGGTCGATGTTTATTTTTTCCATTAACATTAAAACTTAAATCGGTGCCGTCCGGTAATTTTCCTTCCAGCACCTGCTCAAAGGTATTTCTATCCACCGCGCCGGTTAATCCTAACCGTTCAGCGCCTTTACCAAACCACCAAGTCCCTTCTTCACCGACGAAGTAATAGTTATCCTTTTCTTCATAATAGTTGGCACTGGCAGAAGCACCTCCACTGGTGAGATTTTTAACCGAGAGCATAGGCTAAATCTCCTTTTCTGTGCTTTTTTCATGTTTTAGGTTGTTGTTTGTCTCTTGTACTGGGTTATCCAAGTTGTTCTCTTCTGCTTCTAATACCGGTTTGCCGGTTTTTGCGGTGCCATAATAATTAACCGGCTCAACATAATGGGTCTGTTCAGCGGGAGGTATTTCCATCGTCTGCGGGTTGTTGGTCTGGTTTTGATTATTTTGGTCTGATTGCGTGCGTCGACCGGTGACCAATTTGTCCACTTTATTTTCAATCCCCGATTTATTTAGTTTCTGCTCAATCTGATTATCAAAAATGGCTGAAACATCGCGCTCAATTTTCCCTGCGGCAATCGTTTTATATGTTTTATGTTCCAAGGTAAGTTTGACAATAGGTACATTCCCGCGGAGCGAGACAAAGCACTCCAAATCATCCAGATTCTGAATATCGGAAAAACTGACAATTTTTTCGCGGGTATCTTCTTTGGAAAAGTTCACCCCATCCCGAATAGTATCCACACCGTAGCTATACTGGTCACGGAATTTCAGTAAACGGGTCTCACCCAACTCTTTTTGTACCCACTCGGCGACACTGCCACTGGGGGCACGGAAATACAAGGTGGTATTCGACAAATCCCAGATATTGCGAGCGTCATGAGCGCCATAGTTCGCTTCCAGTTGCGAAAAGTTTTGAATACCGATAAGGGTTGCCCCACCAAATTTACGGGCTTCGGAGAGATAATCGCTAATGACCGGCAGCTTATGAAGACTGGGTAACTCATCTAACACTGTCCAGATACGACTTTCCCTGCTGGGTGTTAACGCCAGTACCGATTGCATGGTGATATTAAGCCAGGTGCTGATTAACGGCTTTAAGGCAGTATGTAAGCGACCATCGCTGGAGATAAAAATCCAGGCATCTTCATCGGCATTTTGCACCCATTCCCGAATGGAGAAAGGCGGCTTGCCTTCTTTTTCCAATCCCTGACAGTAGCGTAAGGCTTTGACATAAGCACTTAACACGGTACGAATGGTCATGGCGGTTTTTTCTATACTGCCATCAACCAGATTAGCGGCATCGGTGCCCTGCACAAAATCATGCAACTCGGCCAGCGAAATCGACAATAACCTCTGCAATAATTTTTTAATCGAACGGTCAGGATGTGAGCGCATATACTCAGCGGTCGCCACAAACAAAAGACGAGCAGACATCAGCCAGAACGGGTCACCACTTTTGGCATCGGGGAATAAGGGCAGCGCAAACGTTTCAAAATCAGCACGGTCTTGGCATTCGCGCCATAAATCCCAGTTCGGGCAGCGTGCTTCCATTGGGTTTAAGATAATATCTTTGCCTTCGCGATAAAAAAGCGGGATAAAGTTATTGCCTTTATCGTAGATAATAGCTCTTTTCCCCTGTTGTCTTACCTGACTCAACAGGTCATTTATGACGGTGCTTTTTCCTGTTCCCACCGTGCCATGCAGCCCAATATTTTGTTGTTCGCTGTTTTCAACCAGGTGCAAATCCCCAACCTTAAGCGATGAGAGTTTACTGTTGGCTTTTAAGAAGCGGTTAATCTCTTTTACCGAACTGGCCAGATAGCGACCGCCAATAATCTCATTTTTTCTCTGCTGTGCACCTTTTTTACCTAACCACCAGAACACCGCCACAATCAAGCCAACAAAGGTAAAGGAGGCGACTCCCCACGCCCAAAATGCCGCGTCTTTCAAGAAGACATAGCAATGAATAAAATACCTGTCGATACGAACCTCGCGGGCGGTTTTTTCAAATTCAACCACCTGACCGGTTCGGGGGTTTAACCAGTGAAAGGTGAAAGTGCCGCCTTCGCGGGTGCCAATTGCTTCCTGTAGCGGGATGACCAGTGTATCCATCGCCCAGTACGCTAATCCGTGTATCATCTTCTCAAGCGGGATTTGAAAGGCAATGGTGGCAAAAAAGACAAGAATGGTAGCCAGAATTACCCAGAACGCCACGATATTGGCTATCTGCATAAACATGGCCACCATATATTTGATTACCTGACCGCCCTGGGTCATGTTTCTGGCATCAAGACTCATAATCAAACATTCCTTTACGAGAGAAGCCCAATTCGTTATCGAAAAGCGTGAAATTAACTGGGCTTTATTTTGTGAGAAATTAAAGAATATTGGCGATGCTGTTGGCTAACTGGTTTTCGAGTTCCGGTTTCGCTTCTTTAAATTTCAGATTGACCTTGTTGGCATTAGACACAATGCGCGTCTGGTATTTATGACGGTTGGTGGTTTCGGTGCTGGTTTGAAGTTTAGCGCCTGAGGTGCCCTGTTTTAAGCGCGCAGTATCATTTACCGTCACATTAACGCCTTTGCTTAAGGCGCTAATTTGCAAGTCGGTTATCATCGTATAATTCACATCCTCTACCATCGCATCGACCGCGGCGCCAACCAGCCCTGCGGCTAATCCAACGCCTAATGCGCCGCCGGTGGAATCGATGTTATAAGCCATGGCACTTGCGCCCACTGCTGCGCCAAGGGCAGCGCCTTCATAACCTTGCGATAAAAAGCGTTGGGCATCTCTTAAGTCCATCTTATCGGCCTTTAACACGTTGGCCTGTATCCAGTAATAGGCGGCATTGGGGTTATTCACCACGGTATAGCCTTTCGCTTCCACCGCTTTTCTAATCAAGCTCGCCAAATCCGACATATCTTTGTCAGAGGTGTTTTTAATTTGCAAGTAAACGGTTTTCTGAGAAGCCGGATCTAACCAAATCGTTTCACTCATTTGGGTTTTTACTTCGAGGTTGCGTTTTTTCACTGCTGTGCTGACTGCACTACAGCCGGTAAGGGCTAGTGAAGTCGAGATGAAACTGACCAAAATTAAATGCTTAAAAGGATGTGCCATTTTTAAAAACTCCTTGAATTAAGGTATAAGAAGTCACTTGAACATTAAATTGAACAAGTGAAATGAAGTTATTTGGTTTTTAGATAAAACGATTAATCATCGCTGACGCCGTAGGGATTACCACCTGCATCAAGACCACCACACATAGGAAGTCCTGTAGCGGGGTTATAATCTAGGTCTTCATTCAATATATTGTGTGAGTTATTATTAGCATTGAATTTGATAAAAAAAACAGCCATAACTAATAAAATAAAACAGAAGGTAATAGATAAAACATAGAGCTCATCGGTCACCGAATCAGTACTCTGTGGTGTTATATTTAGGTGTTCCTTTAAGAATATCAGCATTATTCCAAAACAAAATATTCCAACCACCCCCTTTTTTATTACTTTGTTATAGGTTTTCCAGTTTTTTGCAGTAAAACAAAGAAAACCACAAACTGTTATGATTGACATACTAATCATAGAAAATGTCTGTTTAAAGAAAAACAAACATAATGATTCAAGCGTTACTATCATGATGATAAAGGTTAAAAATTTCATTTGCCCCCCTTCTCTTCATATCTATTAATATTAGCCGATTTTTCCTTATTTATCGCCTTTTCATTGGCAATTATTTTATCCTGAGTCGGTGCCACGTGGTGCCCAAAATCGGTTTTTTCTGCTCTCATCGCTTTCGCATATTCACCGGTATTGGCCTCGGCAGATTCAAGTAGGCTGACCTTATTGCTTTCACCGGTTTCAGGATTAACAATGGTCTGGTGTTGCCGGATTTGGCCTTTGTTGGCTTGCTTTTCCAATTGTGCGTCATTTTGATTAAAGCCAGCTGGATTATATTGGCTGGCATCATGAGGTACCTGCATACCCTGATAATGACTGGCCACCACTGCTTGATTGGCAAAGTGATTATGCCGAATATCATCGGCTATCCGATCACTGAACTCGCTCACCAGCGCTTCACGCTGCGCCCTGATCGCAGGTGTTCCGGAATCAGTTAACACATGACTTGCTTCGGCTTCACCTAAACGCGAATACGCAAACAGGGTAAACTCCTGCTCCAGGCGATGTGAAGCACTTAGGCGTTGGGTTTCGGTTAAATTGGCTTGTTCAGAGATCGTTTGTTCTTTGGTTTGACTTGCGGTAAATCCGGCGAAGTTTTCGCTGGTATTTTGCAGTGAGGCTCGTAAATCTCTCACTAAAGATCGTGTTTCCGCGTTGGAAATCCGGCTAACCTCATTATCGGTCATGTTTCTTATGAACGATGCGGATTGACTGGCAGAAAAATCCCTTGCTACCTGCAGATCTTCTGATGTTTTATTGCTTTTTGATGCAGATTCTGTGTTCTTGTCTGTCCATGTATGTCTATAAGAGGCTTCTCCTTTCCCTGATAAAGCACCTTTACTACCACTAAGACTGCCTGATATACCCAAAGAAACATTATCTATTCTGTCCGTGGAAGTTGTATCTTCTCTTGATGTACTGTTATTTGATGAAAGAGAAGATTTTGCCTGTTGGGATTGTCTCTGAATATCCTCTATCGCTTGACGCTGTTCACCGGTTAACCCGCTTTCAAATGACCCTTGCTTGTTAAACTGGTTACTTAACGCGGTCGAGATATTGTAGGTATCCGAAATCGCACTTTTTAAGCCCTGATGGTAGCTTTCGGTCTCGCGGTGTTGACTACTTAACGCTTTACTGAAGCTGGTATCGAGCATCGAACTGGTGTCTAAACTAAACGGCAATTTCGAGATGGCTTGGGTGGTATCGACAATATGCTGACCACTTTGAGTGGTGCTAATCACCGCCCCGTTATCGATTTGCTGACTGGAGAGTCCCGCTTTGAAACTCCGATTTAAATCGGTCTTAAAGCCATTGATATTCTCCACCTGCATATTGGCCATGTTGTAATTGCCGCTCGCCACCGCTGACGCATCGGCGGTCGTTGCCCCTGCCAGGGCATTACCCAGATAGGAGCCGGCACTGGCAATCTGTTGTCCGAGGGCGGTGAAGAGCTTAAAACTTAAAAACGGAATCGACATCATCATCCAGCCGGCAATACCCGCCGTCGTGCTGCCGGTCTGGGTGAGTCTGTCCAGATTGGAAAATGTCACGCTCTCCCCATTCAAGGTGGTCGCCATCATAAAATTATAAATATGATTAAAGATAGCAAACATCACTGGCCACAACATCAGGCTACCCATGATATTCAGGTAATTAATGATGACCTTGTACGTAATTTCTCTGACAAAGAGCGCTAACGCCATAATCGGAAAGAGCGAAATACATAAAAGCATCAACACGGTATTCAGTTGCGGTAGCATTTCACTGGCTAGATGATAACTGGCCTGATGGGATAAGCGCATTTTGGCCAGCGATTGCTCGGTGGTAATGAGATTTAACCCTGCGGGGTCATTCATGGCTGCGGCGTAGGCGTTAAAGCCTTTTCTTAAGCCCGCTATCATGATGTTCTGTTTTAAAATATCGGCGGCAGATTGGCTGGCTTTCATAAAGTAGTTGTAGCTGCCTTCGAGCATATGTGGTAATACCACTGACGCATCGTGGCGACCTGGAAAGAGCTTTCGTGCATAAAACATCAGTGTGCTGCCGGAGCCTGTGGTATCCAGATTAAGCAGCGCTTTAAGTTTCACGGTGGCTTGCTGGCAGGTCATAAACTGACTGCGTGCGCCTTCAGTATTTTCAGACCCCCACCCCTGATAATAAATGCCTCTTAAGGGACTGGGTTTGGAGAAAATCAGGCTGTAGATATCACGGGTATTGAGTAGCTGGCTTAAGCTGTATTTGTGGTTAAGCTGAATATCGGGTATCACACAGTTTTTGACGTATTCACTGAAATTAGCGTTAATCTCAGGACTGTGGCTGTGAAAAGTCAGGGATTCCTGCATCAGTTTTTGCCCAAACATTAAGCCCGTTTTGCTGTAGGCAACACTGTCGGGGAGATGGAAAAAGTCATCATAAAATGTCGCTACTGAATGGCCGATACCGGTGAGCAACCAAAGTGGGGTGGCTAATCCTACTGGCACATTATCCACCCGATTGATTTTGTCTGGCCTTGTCAGGTCGTTGACCACCACCGTGACTTTCGGTGTAAGCAATAATGCCGTCACACAAACGAAGGTGAATCCCCAGGCAAAAAGCCCTTTTAAGTCATGGGTTTTAACGTACGTCATGACGCAGGTTAAAATGCCGAGCGTTTCGGCCAGATAAAGCAGCCCACCCCAGGTGCGGTGATTAACCATCGCCGCCACCGCATTTAAGGTTTGGGTCACCATATCACCCCCGCTGATAAACCAGGTATCTAACACCATCTTTATCCTCCAAACTGATAGTTGCTCATCAATCGGTCAGACAACCCTGATGAGAGTTGCTGGCGCAAATAGTGCAAATTGCGCTCAAGCTCCAGCAGATGACTTTGATTAATGCGCATTTTGGTTAAGCGCAGCGCCATTTTCTCGCGCACGGTTTTAAGGCTGTTTTGAAACTGTTTGTTTTCTTCTTCGGTATTCAGACTCCCTGCGCCTGCCACCTCCACTAAATCAATCAGGCCGTCGATATAGCTCACCACCATATCGCTGGCGATGTATTCAGCCAGCGATGTGACTATCGATTCATCGAGACTGAGTGAGGCGCTGTCAATCACATAGCGCAGGATTTGGACGCGGGTACTGCCAATCAAGGCCGTCTCCTTGTCGGTTAATGCCGCATCGGTGGTGGATTTTTTAAACAGGCTTGACAACAACTTTTGGATTTGTGCTATCATGCCATGGCTGGCGGTCACTGTGATTTTGCTCTTCGTGGGCTTCAAGCATTGCGTGACATCGTCACAACGATACACCTCCGTTGTGCCACCTTTTAAAATTGCGTCCATCACACTGTCACTTGCCCCTAGCCCTGGCAATATCGATAACTCTCCGAGATTGCCATAAATCACGGTGCCGACCAGCGACATCATCAGCTCCTTTAATTCCCTGTCACTACTTATAAACTGATTAATTTTCTCAAAGGCACTCCAGGTTAAGTTGCGATTGCGCGGTATCCGCTTTTTCTCTTCGTCATTGGCATGGTTAAACACCTTACTGGTTTCATTGCCCACGCCACAGCCCTGACGGGACGCTGCCCAATCAGCAAAAACGCTGTGGTTACCCGCGATATCCTGACAAATATGTTGGGTGTTGGCCTGATTTTTTGGCCCCAGTCCACCGATAATCCCTTGTGCCGCCTGACAGGTGGAGATATTGGTATTGTTAATATCGGTCGCCAGCTTCTGTAGATAGTCCTTAACCGCTTTCACTTGCGGTAGTGCGGTTTCCAATGCTAGGTCAAAGGCGTAACCGGCGGCATTACTTAAAATCTGTTTGGCCATCACTTTTATCTGGTCGGAGTTAATAAAGCTAAATGATCCCAGATAGGCATCAATGCCACCGCAACCGGATTTCACTTCGGGTAAGGTGACCGAGATAAGCTGGATTTGCCTGACGGGATTACGCAGAAACAGCGACCCACCCGTGAGATAACCGGCAGCCTGTCCCTGCCAGGCCGCCGCTTGCGTGACATTCCCGCCACTGCCGCTGTCGAGTTGTTGGAAAAACTTGTTTAAATCTTCATTGATACCGGCATGCGTTGTGGCAGCAAACAGCATTAGGGCGATGAGGTTATTGCGTTTTTTCATTGCAATACCCCCAGTTTTTCAGCCAGTAGAAAAGACTGTTCCAGTCGGTTAACGAAGGCCGTTGCACTCAACATGCCTTGCGAAACCGGAATGGCGACCAGTGTTTGGGTGTTAACAATGAAATTCGTTGGGGTCACCTGCGGTAATTCAGGGAAAAACTCACCAATCACATCAGGGGTTACCGGTAATACGTTGGTAAAGGTGCTATCGCCCAGCCCGTCAAAACTGTACACAAAGATTGGAATGCCCAGTTGCTGCACGGTGGCATGCAGGATGGGATTAAACTGCTGACAATACTGACAATCGGATTTCATAAAATGCACGATTTGCCAATGGGTGATGTTAAGTGCCTGACCGGTCGATAAGTGAAAAGACTGGGGCTTCGCTTTGGGCACTGTGCGCGGTTGCGTTGGGGTATCTCCTGCCGCTGTCTTGTGTTTTTCGAGTGCAGCGATTTTGTCAATCACATCCGCGTTAGCGGGGATGACGAAAAGCAGTATAAAAAAAGCAAATAGTGTTTTCATCGTTAATCCCTCGGCGCAAAATCAGTGACGCGATTGAGCAGCCGCTTGGCTAAATCATCCTGGCTGATAAAGCCATAGGCCAGTGGATGGTAGCTGCCCGTGCTCGGGTCAACCAAAAAGAGTGCAGGGAAATAGCGAATCTGCATTTTTGCCGCCTGTCCTCGGTCTTTCTGGCTGTTGGGTAATTCAGGGTTGATGACGCCATCGACACTAATTGGCATCACCGCCATCTGGTATTGCTGGGCAAATTCCCGCACCACCTGGGCGAGCTTGTTGTCTAGGGGCGCATTCCCGCGATAGAAGAAAAAGACCCCATAACGTTCATTGACGGCTTTGATGGCAGCAGTTTGTGCTTTACGCTCGTTCGCGTAAGACAGGGTTGCCGTGGCGTTATAATGGGAATGCCGGTTGTTGTAATCGAGTTCCGGTTTGAGCAATAGTACCTTCTGCCAGGTAGCTGAAAACTGGCTGGCGTTATCCGACCAGTAGTTTTGAAATGCCATCCAGCACGCCAATTTTTCCGGCGATTTCGGGTCGAGCACCGCAGCATTGCGTAATTCATCGCCCAGGGCTTTAATTTTTTGCATGGTTTCCACGGCTGACAGTGTTTTTTGCGGTGATGACGGTGCTTCCAGCGTTTCCTGTTGCGGTGCCGGTTCGTTATACCAATGCCAACCGACCGCAGGGGAATAGTGATAGCCATCGTCCGGCTTTGCGGTAACCATCGCCGATACCAGCACGCCACTTAACAAAAGGCGTTTCATGATTTGCGCCCCCGTAATTCGTTTTTAATCTGCTGACTGATTTTTTCAGTGAGCTTCTGACTATCAGGTAGTTTCGTTTGGCTATTGAGTTCGTCATAAAATTCGGTGAAATCCAGCGCATCAAATTTCACCCGCTGCAATTCGTCAATCGTCAGTCCGCGACAGTCGGGATGTTTAGCACTGCCAAACCCCATGCCCAGTTGACCATCTCGACCTTGGGCTTGCACAATCTGCGCGAGCTTACTGTCAAACACGCAATAGCTGTGCTTTTTGCGTAAACACACACCTAACACGTCTTCGGCGCAAAATTCCCCCACATCGACCACCAACCCTTTTTCTTTGGCTTTACCAATCGCTTTTTCTTCACTGTCACAACTGGCCAGCCCAATATCCTGTCCCCAACCGCTGCTTTTACAGCAATTGCTAAAACCAATCGCCGTTTTACGGCACGCCATCGGTTTACCGGTAAAGGCACTGATATTTTTGCCATCTCCACTGATATCTTTACCGGCTTTAGCGAGTGCGGCTAATTGTGATACTGCTTCGCCAAAGTCATTGTTTTTACCCGAAGCAATGGCGGCACACTTGCCGTCTGAGCAGTAGAATTTACCGCCACAGAGAAACCCTTCCCCCTGCGTGGTTTGCTGGCACTGGAAATTGACCGATTCTTTAACGCATAAATTGCCGATTTTCTGCAAACACTGGCGTGTCCCTTCACTGCAATTTGGGTCTTTTTCCCAACGACCACAGGTATTGTCATCGTTTTCAGAGACCACCCACTGTTCGGATTCTTGCCAGCAAGGGAGTGTGACAGGATAACGTTTGCCGTCTTTAACGACATAACGAGTTTCTCCTTTTTGACTGCCCCCCGCTTTGGTTTTGACCGCGTTGGCCTTATCAACGGGGCAGTTCGCTGTCCAAACGACTTTTGGATGCCAGATTGTTTCATTGACTTTTACGGTAAAGTGCAACGTTAATTTGGCGGGGCTATTAAAGCGATATCTTTTGGCGCTATCTCGATCGTTGTGTGAGAATCGGATGGGTCGACTTTGACTGAATGTTCGGTCAGTTATATTCAGTTCTCCACTCAGCGTCTGTCTTGAACCTATCCAATAAAAGAAATCACCGCCAAGCCCTGAAACTTCCACACCGCCATAGCAACGATGGCAACCTGGGTGAGCATAAGTTACTTTTTCTATCGTGCCATCCACATCTGGCGTGATAACCGCAACAATCTGCCTTCCTTCCTTATGGAAAGGCAGGTTTTGTAATTGATAAACGCGGGTGACGGTTTTGGTTTGGGTTTCACTTGTCCATTCAACGCTTGCTGTGTTGGTACAGGTACTGACTATCGTTTTTCCCCGCTCGCAAACATGCGCTTTAAAGCTTGACTGGCTAATACTTTTTTTGCTGCACTTATCAAAACTTCCTGCCGTAATGCCTTCGGCATTTTCCTGAATGGTTTGGCTGTTTTTTACCATATCCGATTGCCAGTCGATTTTATCCTTGGGATTGTTGATATAGGTTTCACGGGCGAGCTTGCCTAACTCACTGTCATTTAGGGACTGATTGGCGGCATTGCCTATTTTTGATGCATCTTGATAAAAATCCGCCTCATTGGGGCTAGCGGTAAAATTAGGCAGTTCTTTTTGCGGCTGAAAATCCTTTAGCGCAGATTCTGTCTGCTTTTGCGTTTGTTCAGCGAGGTCATAACCTTCTTTCGCGGCATTATCCATATCGTTGGCAAAAGCCGATATCGCAAACATAAAGAGTGGCACGGTCAGTATTTTATTCATCACGGCACGCTCCATGACGACTGATTTGCGTTAATCCTTCCTCCAGCGCCAATGACCCATACACGACATCAAATGTCTTGCCACAGCGTTTAACCAGTGCAGGAACCTGGGTAATGCCATAATAGTCAAAGCGCAGCGGGTCAATCTGGATACCCGCTACCTGATATTTTTGCATCAGATTGAGCAAGTAACGGGCGGTTTTTTCCATGCTGTTGTCAATCAGTCCATTAAAATAGACTGGAATTACTTTTGTCTGTGCTGATTTTAATAGCGGCACTAACGTTTTTTCGGGGATGCTGGATGATAAAAAATAGGCGGTTTCTTGCTGTACACTTGCTAACGGCGCGCCCTCTTCTGCCTGTGTGGTGGCTGAAGGGAGTAAAATTAATAGAAATAGTAATGGTAGTTTCCGCATCGTTATCCTCCTAAAGCACCACACAGTTGCGTTTTTTCCACACTAGATAGCCGTAATTCTTTTTGGTGTTGGGCATTTCTTTACCCGTTTGCCAGCGAATAATACTGCGACCGGTCGGATGGCACTGATTGGCATCCGGCACGGGATTGACCATCTGATAGCGATAACGGCTTTTCGGCATAATGACGGTCGGGTATTCCTGACATACCGCCTTGTTTTCGCCAATCGTGTCCCAAATCATGCCTTGGCGATGTAATTTAAAATTCATCCGCTCAGTGAGTAATAACGCACTATTAATGCCACTGCTTTCGGAATAAACCGTCCCCGTGAATGGATACATCGAGCCGTGAGAACCCGCGCACCAAAAGAGCGCATCGAGTGGCAAACGGGCTTCACTGGCAATCGCATCGGCGGCACAGGCTAACTGCGCGATGCTATTGCCAAATAGCAGCGCCTCTGGATTAGTAAAGAGTGCTAGATTGTCGTCCATCCACATCGGGTCAAGTTCAGAGAGATAACCAATGTCATATTCCCCGCCTTGCATACAGCCAATGGTGGTCAAGATATTAAGCCAGCTAATCAGCGGATATTTATACCAGTGAACGTGGTACATCCCGCCTGGATTTTCATTCGCGCCTTTGGTGCCTTTTCCCATGCCAATTTGTCCTATCGGAATGGTGAAACCGCCCATATTGACCATGCACATCGGCGCGCGGGTAACATCGGTCATGGCAAACGGCTCCCAGAAACCTATCGCAAGACCAATGCGCTGAAATAACGGGGGGGGCGCTGGGCATAACTGAATCGGGGAAGAGGGATTACGCGTATCCGGCAGGCTACTGTTATTTAAACTGATATCACCAAGGCTAATTGGAAACAAACAGCGCCAGCAGATATCGGTAATGGGATTGACCCAGCGACCCTCACACAATGACGCTTTTGCCGACAGCATCGGAGTTAGTAGCAAAAAAGCGAACAATACGTGCAAGCGTCGCGTTTTCATTATGCACCTCGCTTCGCTTTTTGGACGGCAGCTAATAACGTTTTTTCATCGACCACACCGGTTAACATTGTGGTGCTGTTCACGTCTGGATTTTTGGTGGCAGTAACAATGAAAGCGGGTGTGGTTTTAATATTTAACTCTTCCAGGAAGTATTTGGTTTGCTTGGCTATCTTGTCGCTCGTGACATCCCATCCCAAAAGTTCCTCTTTCGTGCCAGCAAACGCAATTCCTACGCCAAACATCGCATCCTTTACGGATTGCCCCTTAAATAGCTGGCTAAAATAGTGCATAAAGGCCTTCTCTCCCTGTAATATCCAGACCTTTTTTTCAGCCTGCGCCGCTAATTGGGCATTCGGTAATTCACCTTGCGTATTTCGAAATATCACGCGAATATCGGGGTGGTTTTTTGCCAGCGTTAACAACATCGGTGCCATTTTTTTACAGTCGGCACACGCATAATCATAAGCCGCGACAAGCGTGACGCTTCCTTTTGCATTAATGACCGGATGCATGCCACCAAAATTTGTGCTGATATTTTCAATGGCGCTTTTTTGGATTTCTTCCGCGTTCAGCACTTTACAATCTGCTAATTCAATAATCGTGACGCCCTCGGTACGTTTTGGTGTACAGCGTGTTGTTTCGGCTAATACCGCAGCCGGCAACAGTAATGCGCTCATGAATAAACCCACTGTGATACGACTTTTCATAAACTCACCTGTTTTTGTATTCTGATTTCAGTGCCTTTTTTCAAGCTCATCAACCGATTGAATAATTCATCACCAATGTCGGCATCCGTTTTTGTTTCATCAAAAACGTAAACTTTGTCGTCAGGCAAAAATTCAGCGGCTACTTGATGACTGAATTCAATTAAAACGTCAAAATGTTCAATTTCTGGGTCTGAGTGATCGAATAAACAAATACACATATCAGGAATACCGACATTCATCATCGCTCTCAGCTCTTCCCCTATTTCCTGTTCAAGCGTCCCACTGGCAGGATAAAGATAAATACAGTGGTGATAGGGTTTTTCGGGACTGACTTCTAAATCTTCAAACTGACTCATTTTAACGCCACCTCAGTTATCCGTAGTAAGGGTTGATTCGGCATTTCATCCACGACACTGGGTAATCGCTCAATGCCAAACCGGTTCACTAAAACGCCACCTTGGTCAAAGTAAATACGCTGATTTAAGGTCTCGGCCGTTGTTTTTATATTCTCGTTCACTAAAATGATTTTTTTGATGGCGGTCGTCGGTTTTTGCGCGGCGATCCAGGCCAGCTGTTTTTCGTCATCACCATCGATGAAATAAAGTGTTTCATTAAAGGGGGTAATATCAAACGGATTCACCTTCTGCCCTTTGCGCGCAAAGACGGTACCATTGTGGTCACGAATATCTTTGGTGACCGTAAAGCTGGGGTCAAACGTCCGCGTGGTATTTTTCACCGCTTTGGTGAGTCCCTGTACCGGTTCAGGACGCTCGGCATTTTTTGTTACCCGGTCACGCCATTCCTGGTGAATTTTCTCCTCATTGCCTAAAAAGGCACTCTCCACCTGCCCCTCAATTACCGTCAGCAGGTTTTGTTCCGCTATCTCCCACACGTCACCAAACGTGCCGATTTCAGTTGCCAAACTTCCTGCACTGAAATTCATCAAAATACCGATGCAAGGCAGCCACTTATTCATGGTTTTTCATCGCCTCGGCAATTTGTTGCTGGATATCAGCCGTTTTATCTACTGCCCCTGCCATCACCGCACCACTCACTAATATTAACGTGTTACCTTTCGCGTTTTTTTCTAAAACAGCCTTCAGGCTGTTGTTGTATTTCGCAATGAGTTGGTCTTTTTGCGCCTCCGTTAAGTCCAGTTTGCTCACTTGCACTAAAAAGCGGTCAGTGGTTTTTTTCATATCAAAGGTGACAATGTTCGTCCGAGGAAAGAACCCGTGTTGTGCGGAAATCATCAGCAGAGCACTTAATAAGCTGCCGGTGATAAAATTGATGATGGCGGTCGTTTTCATGCGTTATGCCTTTTTGACAGGCTTTTTCAGGGCAAGTATGTTAGTCGTCACGCCCAATATGGCAAACAAACCTGAAGACACTAATGCCGCCTGCCCTAAAGAAAGGAAAAATATCAGCGGCGAGGGCAGATTCGCGTTAACGGCGAACAGCTGAATTTGACTGACATCCAGCCCGAGATTGCGAGCAGTGAATGCCACCATCAGCAAAATTATCGCTTTTAAATAGGCGTTTGGCTTTAACACGGCGTTGACCCATCGAGGTTTGGTTGTTTTTTGGCTGAAATACTCAACGATTGCCAAACCCAAACAAAAAATCCCTAAAATCCAGAGTATTTTTTGCATTTATTTTCTCCAATTCTGTATCTTTACAATCCCACCCCATGAGGCAAGTAAGAAATTGCCTCAAGCTTGTCACCGATCATGCAAAACTGATCCACTTTGCCAATTTAAGAGACTCAATCCTCAAAAAAAATGTTCAGAGGAATCCTCTCCCTTTTATGGTTTTACTTGCTTTAATTTCGCCAATAACGCGGGGTCTTTCTGTTGCGCCATTTCAAAAATAATGTCATTGATATTTGCCCCTTCCTTTAGGCGTTTCTCCCGATAGGTGAAGTCATCACCTCGAGAGGAAAAAAGCTCATTACTTAACGGGTCGAGCATCAATCGGTGAAAGCTGCTATAACCGCCCACACTTAAATGCACGGCGCTAAATCCGGCACGGCTGGCTGGGGGGAACTTTTGAATTAATGCCCATTCCATCTCGTTAAAGGCGGAAGGTTCTTCTTTTTGAAAAGAATTAAAGGCTTTTGCATCCTGCATCAGCGTAAATTTAAAACTGCTATTGTCATAAGCGGCCAATGCTGCCGTACTTAAATTTTTATCACGGATGCTTTGTGTTACGGTGCCAAAGGAGCCATTATGCCGACGGGCAGTACGGTAACCTTCTTCGATGAAATCGCGGACTTTAGGGCTTTTGGCATCCAGCAGTTTCCAGCCTTCATCAATGATGTTCATCTTGCGTAAACTGCGTGGCGTGTTGTACATCAGGTTTTCTGACCAGAGCATTAGCGTAAATAAAACTGCCATTAACAAATCCCGATTGGCTTTTAAGCCACCGAGTTCGGTGACCACAAAGCGCATATCGGGCTTTAAGGTCGGCTCGCTGCTGTTAAAATATTTGCCATATATCCCTTGTATCTTGAAATTTGGTTATAATAATAGCGATTAGATTTGGCAAGGTGTATGTAATCCGATTGTCCCTTGTATCTTGAAATTTGGTTATAATAATAGCGATTAGATTTGGCAAGGTGTATGTAATCCGATTGTCCCTGGGGTTTATAGCCCGTAGCAAAGCGAATGATGCATACACTTAGCCACTCATCTGAAACCCGAACAGTTGTCCGTAATTCATAACGTATTTGCAAGGATGGGTAATATGAGTCAGCTAAATCCAATTTGTGTAGGAATTGATGTTTCTAAAGCTTCATTGGATATTGCAGGCACCAATAACATTGAGCAGTTCAGAGTCAGCAATAACCCTGACGGGTTCGATACCATCATTTATCAACTGAAAAAGAACAACATAGCCTTGATTCTGATGGAAGCTACAGGTGGTCTCGAGGCAGCGATTGCATGCGCTCTTCAGGCTGAAGGTTTTGATGTTGCCGTTATCAATCCCAGGCAAGCCAGAGACTTTGCTCGATCCATGGGCTATCTGGCAAAGACTGATAGAATAGATGCCAGAGTTTTAGCTCAGATGGCTGATGTCATTAACCGCCATCCTGAGCGGTCACGTTTTATCCAGGCTATTCCTGATGCAGAGCGTCAGATTCTTGCTGCTATGGTGGTGCGCAGACGCCAGCTGATTGCAATGCTTGTAGCTGAAAGAAACCGGATGCATCCATCTCACCCGCAAAACAGAAAAAGCATCAGTAACATCATCAATGCACTAGAAAATGAACTTAAACGGATTGACGAGGATATGCATAAGCATATTACGGATCATTTCAACGAGCTTGCAGAGCGGCTAAGTACTATCAAAGGCATTGGTATGATGACTGCTGCTACATTGCTGGCAGAAGTCCCTGAGTTAGGGAAACTCTCGCGCAGGGAGATCAGTGCACTGGTTGGGGTAGCTCCTGTTAATAGAGACTCGGGAACCATGCGTGGCCGACGAACCATTTTTGGCGGTCGGGCCGGAGTTCGAACCTCTTTGTACATGGCTGCACTGGTTGCAACTCGTTTCAATCCGGTGATAAAAGCATTTTACACACGGCTGGTTGCAGCAGGAAAAGCCAAAAAAGTGGCGCTGGTTGCCTGTATGCGCAAACTGCTGACTATCCTGAATGCGATTCTCAGAAAGAACCAAGAATGGGATGAGTCGTATCATAACGTTGCTCCATAAATATACTGTTCAAGACAGTTGCTTTGGTGGTGTATTTGTTTAGCAGTACCAGAATTTCATCAATGCGACCGGTGATGCGGCTAGCTTCCTGGATTTTACCGCGATGTTTTTTTAGATAGTTAACGACATCATCGATACGCATATCCTGTTTTTTGTCAGGCCAGGATTCCGTAATCGCTTCCAGTATCAGTGATTCATGCACTTCATCCATCAAGCCATTAGGACTGGCCAGAATGCATAACTGGTCACGAATGCGCTCAGCGCTCAAGGTGATATCGGTAATGTTGGCAAACGGATTAAAGCGCAAGGTTTCCCCGTTAATGTAGGTGCCACCCACACTCTGGCAAAAGGCTTTGTAGCTATCCCCGATATCAAAGATGGACAGATAACCCCCACTATCCAAAACCTGTCTGGCAATCGTTTGTGCCAACACCGATTTCCCCGCGCCGGAGGTGCCGGATTCAAACCAGTTAAAATTCGTGTTAGGGAGACTTGCGTCAAAAATATCGAGAAACGCCAGTTGATGGCGGTAACTCGGGAAGACTATCCCTGCCTGACTGAGCTTGTTATCGGCGATAATCGGCATGAGATTGACCGCCTGAAAAGACTCCGCACGCTGTATGGCCCCGGTTTTTAAAAAGTCTTTCCAGAGCTTCGGATTATCGCCAACCGCAAAAGGTAGATGACCCAGGAAATTGCGCATCTGCATTAAATCGGCTCTGACCATATTAAGCCCTTGCATAGAAAATGCTTTTTTGGTGCGCTCCGCTTCTTTAGCCGCTTCCTCTTCATCATCACGACAAAAGAGCGTAACCCCGAAGTAATAACCGGACAGTGACGTCGCGGTGGACAGCAAGCCTTCGCGCAAACTCTTCCATTCCGCGTGCTGGCGTTTGGTTGAGGGGATATATTTGGCATAAGACGAGGAGACTTTCCGCTCCAAATCCAGAAACTGCTTATTGGCTTCACCCTGACTACGGGACTGGTCTTCGGTTTGTATGATAAAACTCATCACAAATGGGCAACGGATGCCGTTTTGCGGATTGAGCAGGTTAGAAATGATGTTGCCGTTTTGCCAGAGATAGTGCTCTCTGGGATTACTGTCGAGATTAAAATGCATGGCACGGGTCGAAAATAGTTCATCTTCTTCATTGCGTCCGGTAATTTCCACATACCCCGGTTTAAACCAGTAGCAGGTATTGTTTTGCACAATCTGCTGATTAATGTCTTTGTCTTCTATCCATTCTGATGAGTACGGTTTTAATCTTTCTGTGTCGGGGTTAATCATTTCGCGCATCATTTGCAAAAAGCGGGTAATTGATGCATTGTCCGCATGAATATCCGAGGCATTGAGTGCGCTTAACAGATTACGGCGGATTTCACGTATTTTGATGATTTCACTTTCCGTTATCCGCTTGCACGGCTGGCAGAAAGCAAAAAACAGATGATAGTCTCTCAGCGTCAGTGGTAAATTTTGGGGATTGGCAAACTGATGACGCGCGGCATCCAGATAAAAACCCTGCGTAATCTGATTGCACTCATCGGCACGATTGCCATGCCAGCTAAAATCACGCAATCCGGTGGTTAATTTCTCATACACCGTTTGACTGGACAGTAAAATCACCTGCAGCGGAATATCACGCGGTAAATTATTCTTAACCAGTTCTTCCAGTGATTCCACCAGTTTTTCATTGGCACCGATTAAGGGTTGCGCTTCCAACAAAAAGCCCAGTGAATGCTGATTAATAAACAGCTGATGGTCGCCGTCATAATCCCGATAGGGCAACAAGTCACGTAAATGCGGATAATCCATCGACTCGAGCTTTTTCGCTGTTTCACGGGTGGTGTCTTTTTCCATCAAGGCGTTGCCTACCAGTTCAATGATTTTAAGTGGATTGACGTGTTTTAACATCACAGCTTCTCCACATTTGCCCAGCTGGACGGGGTGGTCACGAAATAAACCACTTCGCCGGTATGAACGACTTCATCCGGTGAAACATAAGGCGCAATCCACGCGCGCGTGATGCGCTCAGACTGTCGAGACGGGGCGCTGATTTCACCCAGACAAGGACTTGCCGGACAGACGGCACTGGATTGTGCGGTAACGTTATTCGTTAACCAGCGTGAAGAAAGATTTTTAGCGGGTGACCGTAATGGGTTGTTTATGTTCTGAGGTCGCTCAGTTAACAATGTTACCGCTGTTTGCATCGGGTTTAACTGAATCAAACGGTAAGCCGATAGGTTAAATCCTTTAGCGGACTTAACGACCTCGACTTTATGTTGGGCGGTTGAATGACTGGCTGTATCCGTCATCTCATCGGCTTCACTCATCCAGTAACCGGAGTCTTTAGCAGGTTTGCCAAATTCAAACTCACTATTCATACCCGCGCAACCGGAGAGCAACACAATGCTAGTAATAATCCATACCCGACAATTCAACATTATGTTGACTCCTTATTGTTAGAGTTTTTCCGGAAAATCCCAATTGCCAACCTCAAAAAACAAAGTATTAAGGTGATAGCTAGGGACAGACGAAAAACGGAGGCAAGCAGCTCGGCAACGTTATTAAACGTTAAGTACATCGCATCCGGTTCAATTGGATAACTGATTGCCAGATTTCCACTTAACGCAAAAGCGACCGTGAACCAAATAAACGTTATGGGAAAATAAAGACAGAGATTGGTTATCAGTTGTAAGCCATGTATTGTTATTTTTTTAACGATTGACGCCTTTTGTTTAATCGGCAACATCGCGGTGTTTTTTGCCCTCACTACATTAAGGGATGGATGTTTGATGATGGGCTTCTGCACTAACGTATTCATCACTTTATTCCTCTTTGGTTAATGGCGTACGGGCGGCATTTCGACAAAAAAGACGGATAGCAAACTGCAAAACGCAAAGTATCAGCGTGATACAAAGCGACAAGCGAAAAACCGGTTCAAGCAGTTGCCAGCCCGCATCCATTACCTGGCTCACTTTGCTAAATTTAAATCCCTCATCCGTGGATAAATGACCCGCAGAAAAAAACATCATCGTTAACCAGAAAAAGATAACCGGTAAGTAAAAAAAGCCGTTTTTAATCAGTTTTAACGTGTGTTCAGCGCCTTGATGGATGGCGACGAGGATGTTTGTTGCAAATCGACTCATGGCTTCACGCCTCCGTTATTTGACGGTGGTTTTGTGGGGGTGACAAAATCCGATAAATCCATTGATGCCGCACTGCCTAACTGATTGAGCAACTCCGGAGGCAGATTGGTTTTTACGCTGTTGGTGACGTTTTTCGCCAGTTGGGTGGGTAATTCACTGGCCTTCTTCGCTGCCAGGTCTTCAATAAATTCAGCTTTAAATCCTTTTTGGAAAACCACTTCGACACGATTCGCAGCGCCTATCGGGATAACCGGATGATATTGCTCCGCACGCTCAATGTAATAATCCGCCAATTTATTGGCTGCGGTTGATGCCCCACTGCCTAACGCTTGTCTGGCGACTTCCTGAGTTGTAGCCTGATGGGTTGCCCCCATGCCGACGGTGGTATTGCCAATTTGCGAGAAGGCGTTACCCAAACCGCCTAATGCGCCTGCGCCAAAGGCCAGTCCGAGCATCGCGCCATTGCGCATCACCGGTATCCCTTTAATGCCGTTTTTGCCATAAAAACCCACATGTCCTTCAACCACCTGGTCAATATGTTTGTTGTTGATGACACACGACAGACGCTCGAGTCTCACCTCTGCCCGTTCGCTGGAAATTTCACCCCAGGCTGACGCGGTGACAAAGCAGTGGGTTAATTTATCCAGTTTTTGATTACCAGGCAGGTGGGCAAGGCCGGTTAATTTAAACTGCATGGCGACTTTTTTAGTTTCGCCTTTAACAGACGCATTGGCATCCGCCCCTTCCAGTACAATGGCGGTTGAAAACGTCCCCGAGGGGACATAAAAACCGGATGAGGCCGCGTTTTCTTTTTTTGGATAACTAAAACGGCTGCTTTCAAGTTGGCCTTTCGGTGGCAGGATAGCGATTTGCGAGGAATACGCTGTTTGACTTGCCCTTGGTGTTGGCCGGCTTTCCATCGCTTTTTGATTACTCTGAATTTCAGCTTGAAGCTGACCCACATTGGCCTTTAACTGGCTATTTTCGTTTTTAACCGCATCAAAATCGCGCTTGATGCCCTGAATTTCTTTTAGCAGCATGTCCATTGCCTGCCGGTTTTCTTTTTCGCTTAGCTGCGCATCAGTAACCACATTGCCTTGCACCTTATTGTCAAAGGTATTGGTGATGGCGCCGGTTAAATCCGGCTCTTGAGTGGTGGCATTACCTGATTGTACGGTGCTGTCAGCGGCGGTTAATTCAACGCCTGAGGCTTGCCTGTTTATCCACCAAAGCAGCGTGAAAATCGCCACCACACCGAGGCCAATTGCACTGAATACCACCTGTTGATTTTTGCGGATAAAATGATTGATGTTCATTCCGGTTTCTCCTTAATCAGAAGAAACAGCGTGACCTGCTCATGCGGTCGTAAGGTGTTAACGGTCGGATTAAACGCAATAGCCATCGTTTGGGGTACCCAGAAGACCCGCTCATTTAACTGAATGGGCTGGGTTGTTTTATTCTCAATGTTCACCCGTAATAGACGTATATTTTTGCCCTGAAAACTGACACCGTTCCGAAAACGGAAGCTGTTTAACGCAGCGTCTTGCCAATTGACATTTACGCGACCATTTTTAACAAAACCGGTGGGGATGTTGTCGTTCATCGCTGCCATGAAAGTCCGCGTGATAAACTGACTGTAAGAATCACTGGTTTTTTCCCAATCCTCGGCACTTGCGTCAGCTTTCGCCTCGGTATTCATCACACTGATATTGATGCCCTGGGATTTTTTAGCAGGAATCGCATTGACCGTAAAACCAAACCCCTTTTCGGTTTCGATGTAGAGCGAAAATGGTGTTGTTTCCTCGGTGGTGAAAATCAATGCCCCGCTGTCAGTGGCTTTTTTATCGGCGAGCTTGCCGGCGGCGCTATTGGCTTCCACAATCCGGTCGTTCATCACCGCAATCACATTCGGTTCACGATTACTCACCATTAGGCGCACCACGCTGTGGGGGGGAACGGTCAGGGTTTCTGCCCAAACGGATGTGGAAATCAAAATAAAACTTAGGCAAAAAAGCAGTTTGTTCATACCGGCAACTCCACAAAATCCGTCAGTTTCAATGCCCCGTCGCGGGTCTCGAGGCGCAAGCGATAGTGCTTCTCGACCGGCTCCACCGCTTTAATGCCGTAGAAAAAGTGCAATTCGCCGGTAATATCCACCACACCGCTATCGGGACTCACCTTGACCTCCTTCAGATAAAAGGTAGAGCTGGCTTCATTGATAGCCATCCGCTGACGCTCCTGCGCTAACACTTCAATCAGTTTTTCGCGTAAATGCGTATCACTGTAGGTCAGCAACAAATCATGACTGTCTTTGATGGTTTGCGCCGAAACGTTAAGACGCAGATTCAACAGACTTAAGGCCATCAGGCGAAGATACCGCGCATCACCGCGCGTGCCGTAAAAACTAAAGCCTTCATGGTCAACCATCGGGGTCACAATCGTTTGATGATTGTTAAGAAGCTGAGAAGTCAATTCCCTGTTTTGCATCAGTAGCCGATAACAAACTCCCAGACTTAAAATGGTTATCACCACACAGGTCACGACCCCGATGGCTAATTGCTTTTGTGATGATTTTCGCAGTTGATAATCCATGCACGCGCCTCACGCTATCCAGTACCGTTTGAAACTTTCGGGTAATACGGTGATAAAAAAACGCATAATGGAAGTCGGTAGACACCAGTACGCCAGCCCCAACAGATAACTTGACCCTTTGCCCTGCTTAAGCCTGCGAAGCCCAACAAAGGCCACGGCTAATGCCGGCGCAAATATCCACATATTGACGAAAATCGCACAGACAATAAGGGGCAAATAAACCACCCCCTCATCCATCGTCAGCCCACAGAAACGACGCTGATGGGTGAGCGTGGTCGGAAACTGATAGCGAGAAGCAGCATTCATTTAAATCAACCCGAAGACCACGTTAACAAACACAATCACGGCAGCAATCCCACCAAAGACCGCTAGATTCTTGGTTTTTACATAAGCAAAAATCGCTGCCAAAATTTCCAGTACGTACAAAATCCAGACAACCGTTGAGCCTTTACCGAAGGTGCTTTTCACCACCTCCTTGCCACCACTGAATAAATCCCCCGTTGTCGGTGGATCTGCATAGACCTGCATGGCAGGAACAAACATTAACAATCCCAAAAACGTCAGAGTGAATAATGATTTCTGTTGCTTTAACACCTTACGGATAGCTACCGCACCCACAGTGAAAGGGTTTTTTAGGCATGAAGTGACCTTGCCGTTCATTTAAGTCTCCTTAAAACGGTTAATGATTAAATTGAGTAAAAACTGAGCGTTGTGCTGTGCTAACCCTTAGTAACGGTTGGAATTTAGGTAATTGCAAATGTATGAAGAAAACATTTGGTTGATGAAAACCTAGTAAAACCAACATTAATTTCCTTCATCACCTCCTCATTCATGATTTACGTGTTAGAATTATGATTATTTATTACAAATAAAGTCTATTAAAAATCCTTTTTAGATTATATATTATCAGGTAATTTAAATTATGCAAAATAAAAATAGTAAAATATCAAAAGAGGATGATTTGTTAATAAAGACGATTGCCAAAAACTTAACCAGATTGATGAATGAGAAAAATATTGAATCTCAACAGTTAAGTGATATAACAGGCTTAGGTATAGCAACGGTTAATTCTTTAAAACGTGGCGTGGGGAATCCAACACTTACCACATTGGAAGTGCTAGCTAAATTTTTTAACACCAGTGTTAGTGAGCTTATAGAGAAAAAAGAGAAAGGGGTTTTATCAAAAGTCATTGTTGAACCTATGCCTTTAATATCCCTATCTCGTATTGATGATTACATCGATAATCAGTTATTTGAAGACACATTCATTGCTGAAATAGGAAATTATTCATCTTCATCACTGTTTGCTATCAAAATCGATAATGATACTTTAAATCCTCATATTCCAATAGGAACTATCTGCATAGTATCAAAGGAAGCAAAAATTAAAGATGGGGATATAACGCTTGTTAAAATTAATCATCATACTCCTTTCTTCAGGAGGGTTTATATTGAATCAAAATATTTAGCTTTTTCTCCTATCATGATAGAATCAAACCCTACTGTTTATGAAAATTATGAGTTATTAGGTGTGGTTATCAAAAAAATAAGAAGCTTCTAATGATGAAAAAAACGATTTACCTTAAAAATATTTTTTCTTTTTTAAAAAAATCATACAATCCTCGTTATCAATTTGAATTAGTTGATAAAAAAAGGAAAGAAAGTCAATTTTTATATATATTTAAATGTTACGGAAGCCATGAATGCATTGAATTAAATTACGACGAGATCATAAACAATGAATGTTTCTTAACGCTTATTCATCCTAAAGAACTCATTTTTATGGAAAAAGAAAATTACTCGTTGCGATTAGAAAATAAAAAATTATTTATTTATTCAGAAAACGGAAACAATGAGTATGAAATAAAGAATAAATATAGCAAGCATACTTATACTGGTAATTATATTTTAAAAAATATCGATTACTTTCCTGATCTTAATATAAGAGATGCAACTTTAATCGCATATAATACAGGTCTTAATGAAGGAAGGAGCTTGTCAAAAAAAATAAACGAAGAAGTTAAGCTTCACAATAAACCAAAGAACAAAAATATCGAAAATAATATTATTAATTTCAATCGATTAAAACATGATAGTTTTAGCTGAATAACTTTCTTTGAAAAAAGAAAATTTACGGTAGCCACTTATATTCTCTATACTTGGTGTTTTTGTTCCTTTCTTCCACTGAAAACAAATAGCAGGACAAACCTCCAAAGTGAAGTTATTATATTTTAGCTTATAATTTCCATGTGCATGTCCACACATAATGAGCTTTATTTTATTTTCTCCAGCAATAAATCTCAGCAATTGATTATTATTTAACAACATACAATCATCAATAAGTGGAGTTCCAAGTTTCAAACAATGATGATGCATCACTAATGCTATATTATTTTCTTTACTTTCGCTTATTTTCTTCTTCAACAAGCTAAATTCATTATCTGATATAAAACCGCTATCTTTTCCATATTCAACAGTGTCTACTGATATAAAATCCCAATAAGGTATAGATAGATTTTCTACTGGATTATGGATATTAAAAATCAAGTCTAAATTAGACTTATAATCATGATTACCATGAATGTAATGAATTGGCTTATTAAGCCTCATTAGCATTTCATTTGCTAATTGATAAGATTCTATTGTTTCATCCTGAGAAATATCACCAGTCAAAATAATTGCATCATAATCACCTTCATTACTCAGAAGGTGATCAATAATTTTATTAAGTGAATCGTAAGTGACAATACCAAATAATTTTTGGCTTCTATCAGAAAATAAATGTAAATCAGTCAGTTGTATTATTTTCATTTTTACTGTTTTGTTTAAAAACTTTAAATGGATTATAACTAATATTGTAATCAAAGGTATCTATATTCTCTATTTTTTTCACCTCTTTCGCTAAAATAATACCTACTGGTAGTAATATTGTAGACATGATTACCTTGTAGCTCCATGTTGTTGAAATAATATTAATTAACTCTAAAAAAGAGTACTTTGAAGACAAACTAATAGGGTAAGCAGTTATTAAAAGAACCCCTTGCGCAATCATGGCTGATAACATGTATCTAATTAAAAATAATCTTCCTTTGAAATAAATTTTCAATCTACTAATAATATAACCATTGCAGAAATAAGAAGCGGGAACAGAAATCCAAGTACCCAGCATAACACGCCAGAACTCACCAAAAAGTGACTGATAGGTTTCTGATATATGATTATTATCGGCTTGATAGATTGAACATATATTAACCTGAGTTCGGGATAAGGAATGTAAATTTTTTCATTATATATTCAATTACTTAAATTAAAATTATTACATAAAACAGTGCTAAATTTTGGCTTTTTTCATGATT
Source organism: Arsenophonus sp. PmNCSU2021_1 (assembly GCF_036919435.1). Classification (NCBI taxonomy): domain Bacteria; kingdom Pseudomonadati; phylum Pseudomonadota; class Gammaproteobacteria; order Enterobacterales; family Morganellaceae; genus Arsenophonus; species Arsenophonus sp. PmNCSU2021_1. The sequence goes on from NZ_JAZHPL010000010.1 coordinate 293,914, forward strand.
TTAGCAGAAAAAATAGCTTATTTTTTAACCTACAACCAACTAAAAATATTCCCTTTTTTTATCATTTTATTGATTTTAAAAGGTTTTTATTGATAAATCAGCTATTTTTATTTTCTCATAACTAACGCTTATCCCGAACTCAGGTTATATTAACCAAAATAACGAAGAGACTTTGGCAAAGTACAATAATCCAAACTATTCTCGTTCCTAGCTTATAACCATAAACTTCGGTTGTGATAGCCGAAAGCAAATAACAAAGAGAAAAAATTATCCCACTTGCCGTTATTTTCACAGAATAAAAATCAAACGTCTTATACACAAGTGTGTCACAGGTAATCATAATGGTTACCGTTAACCCTACAAATAACTCGTACAATTTAAAGTCATTTTTTAAAATTAATTTATTCATATCAAACCTTATTTACATTAACTATCTTACTTAATATAAAAAAATATTTAATACTGTAGGTTAAAAAGCAAAAATGCGAACTTTTCGAGTAGAGTTATTAGCTACACCATAAAAAAAACCAGCTAACGAAAGCTGGCTCCCCTGATATAGGCCGAAATTTAAACAATTTAAATAAAATATTCATATTATGAACCCCTCATATTACTGAAATATAATAATAGCCATACCCCCTAAAATAGAGGGTATAATTGATGATGATTTTTTGTTTATTTCGACGATTTCTTCAAAATGCAATTTTTCAAACAAAATAAAACTAACCGTACCTGAAAAATTGAAAGTAATTGATTCAATGAATAAATCCCCATCCTTTTTTTTATATCGTCAAGAGTTTCTTTAACAACTGAATAGGATACCGAACGTAACATTCCAATCTCTTTTTTAGTAATACCCATAGAGTAAAGCATTCCAGTTTCAAACTGTGCCTGAGTTAATTCAGGAAACACATCTCTAAAATCAGAAAGCTGATTCAAATCAAATTCTCTCATGTCCTCCCCCCAACTCTCTTGAGAATTCTGGCACGCTGGCGAAGGGTTAAATTGCGGGATTTTTCAACAAACTGCTTAATTGTGTAATTCGGTGCTTCACAGACAAGCACACGGAAGGTAGACTTTTTCATAGCCTTACTCCTATCTACGGTAGGTTTATGGTCAGCTGGCTGTTTGGGTTGCCTCCCGTTCAGTCAGCGCAAAAATTATTCTTGGTTAATTTTTACTTTATCTAATATACCATTTCTGCTGTAAACTGATGTCCATTCAATCGACTGAACTCTTGTCCAATCAACTTTCACAGCATATTTCTTGTTTACTCTAAATTCACCTCGGCTAATTCGTTCTATTAAGCCAGCAGAAATCAAAAAATTAATATTATTATTGAAAGTTTGTAACTTAAGATCGTTTTCCTTCAAAAAAGCAGCTTTAGTTTTCGAACCGTAAGCAACAACATTTTCATAGTTCATGTTTAATAACATGAAGTTGAAAATTTTATATTGAGTGACATTTATCCCTTTAACACGACAGAGATCACGTATATAAACCTTAACAAATTCAGGTTCTGTTAAAATCTCTCCAGTTAGATGATCTATATACGTTGAAGCCATTAAACTCTCCATTAAATACCGATTTATAAGTATCATAGTAATAAAATAGAAATTTGTAAATACTTTTTTTTAAGCATTAAAGATACCTTTTAATTTACAAAATACTGCTTAACGGTAACTTAAATACTTATCAACGGTAATGTAAATACCCAGCACAATGATTTTAAATACCGTTTAGCGGTATTAATATTGGCTTTAAGCCTTGAAAACACTAAACCCGCTGTTCATTATCTTCAAATCTTTCAATAAGCAGTTTCAGACAACTCCATAGCCACAGATTAATTTCCACTTCCTCGTCGCCGCTGTTCGTTGCTAGCAAGCGAAAGTCAGAAAACAGAATCAAAAAAACAATCCAAAAAATCCTTAAAATTAAAACGTGCACCGCTCGCCAAAGCCAAGTGACCGAGCAACGCGAGGGAACGGGCGAGGAAGCGGAAGATAACCGGAAGTTACAGGGAGCTAGGTCACTCGAAAATAACAGAGATTTCCCAATAGGTTTTACCAGCACTCACCCAGTGAAGCACCTCGTTTTCACGCTTGGTTAATCTTCTAAATAATTTCATTTCGGTGTTCATGCTGCACCTCCAACAGGCTGAATAGCTTTAACACACGAACGAGGAAGCAAATTCACAGGAATATAGCGCTCAAAGCCTTTGGATTTTCCAAATGCCCTTAACTGGCAAGCTGAATGAACGCCCGCTTTTTCATAGATAATGTTCAAATGATTATCAGTTGTTCTCGTCCCAATATTTAACCGTCTGGCGATTTCCTTGCTATTCAAGCGATGCAACGCTAAAAACAAAACTTCCCACTCTTTATCAGTAAACAGCTTGTTAGGTTTTTCTGTGGTTACGGCATAAGGCTGCATGCCATCGACATACTCCAACGGCGACAAAAACAGGAACGCGTGAGCGTGGAAGAAAGTGCCTAGGTAGCCATTTTCACTACAAAAAAGGGGTAAAAAATGGAATTGCCAAACTTTGTGCGCTTTGTTGTAATCAGATGGCAAATGGCATATTACGAAAAACGGGGATCTTTCAGTTTGTACTTTTTCTATCAATGTTTTCATTTCAGGAGTACGGATTAACTTAAAAAGTAAATCTGTCATTTTGGCATCAGTCTGAATTTTTCCCTCACTATTGCTAAAACCACAGGGAACATTAGCGCTCAAAGAAAGTTTAATCATCTCAGGTTTCATGCAGCACCTCCAATACTACGAAGGTACTGACGCTGACGGGTTGTAAGGTGTTTTGACGTGTGAGCAAAGCTCAAAAGCTGCTCGATTGATATGTTGCACACTTTCATTATGCGTGCAATATGCGTACTATTTCGCATAGTCCGACTCCTACTTGCTTTAGGTTTTGGATTAGCTCTGCGTTAGTGTTGTCTCACTGGCGTAGAGCGGTTATTAATTATCGGATTTTATTTTTTTATCCATTCTCTGATAAATTCCAATATTACTTCTTTCATTGTTACACCCTCAGAAACACAACGTAATTTAAATTCTGTGTGAATGTTTTCAGGAATATTCATTATAAATTTTTTCGATGGAATGTTCGGCTCGCAAATTTCAGCTATAACTTTATCTTTATTTCTATGGCTCTTACTTAATCTCATATTGGACATTTAAGCACCTCTAAAATTTCTTTGGTCAGCAAATCTATTTCGCCTCTAGCTTTTGTATCTTTACTGTCATAAATTGTTGACCCTTCATTATTAAGTGAACGTATGTAAGATTGTCTTTGAGATATTTGTGTTTTAAAAGCTTCGATACCAGATTCTGATATCCCATCTTTTAATATAGAAGTCATTACAGCGCTAGATATTGTTTTGTTAATAACCCATCTAGCAATAACTTTATTGGGTTGTGTATCATTTCTTGCTTCTATAGCTTCAACCAATGACCCACTAGCTCGAAAGTCTAAAGCAGAAGGTGTAATAGGCATTATTACAAGGTTACTCATGAATACGGCAGCCGAGGAGATACTGTTTAATGATCCTGCTCCATCTATGATTATAAAATCATAAGAATCAAAGTTTTTTTTAACTTTATAAACTTCTTTTTCTGAGTCCGCTTCTGCTAAATCAAACGGCATTTTTTTGTGATAAAAATCACTTAAACTAGACTGTGGATCTGTATCAATTGCTATAACTGTTAAACCTTTATTACCAAGAGCCGTTGCTACATTCAGTGTCAATGTTGTTTTTCCTACTCCACCCTTACCATTAAGAAAAGAAACTATCTTGGCCATTTAAAACCTCATATAAATTAATAAGGCATATCAATACATATTACCATACATACATATTACCATATATACCTTATTTCTTTAAAATTTTATTTTTGATCTTAAAAATCTCTTTTTTACCTTTCTCTTGTTTACGCGAAGCTTCTGCTTGAGGAGTATTTTGATTGCGATTTTTGAATGTAACTTTGTCTGTAGTCGGATCAAACAGAATTTCATAATCAGGAAGATCATTAACTTGAGTAAGTCGTTTTATATCAAATCTAAACTTCCTTAGCTCTCTCGAAGAACCACTCTTTCGATGAAGCTTATCAAGACAAATAGTAAATTCATGCTGATTGCCACAGTGTTTACGGGCTATTTCATATAAACGCCTATCAATAGCTTTCCGGATCCGGAAATAATCAGGGCTAATTTGTAATACCTTAGTTTTTGTGATTGCTTGAAATAACCAATCAGGTAAGGTTACTTCAACCATACCTATTTCTAACTTTCCTTTTTGTTCTTCTAGAATCCGCCAACTATCAATCAATCCAAAACTAATCGTTTCTTGTTTCTCTTCGGAATAAAAAATATTAGTTTTGAGCGTTGTCCCTTTTAATCTATCAAGGGCTTTCTCCAGTTCTTTATATGCGACGCCACCTTTAGCTCTATTGGTAGTAATAAAAAAGTCATAAGGAGTAAAAGCAATTGTACGACTAATCGGCTGATTGCTATTAATGGCCTCTTGCAATTTTGAAATAGCATAAATCCAAATATCTTTATCAAAAACATTAGCAATTCCATAAGCATTAGGAGTAACTGTTACAGTTACATTACCATTTTTATATTCCCTGACTCTCGTATCCCCACCTTTTAATGCAAAAAATGGATGCTCCATACTTGCTAGCTCATCCCGAAAACTAGAAATGTCCACATCATCAGCAATAAAAAATTCCAATTCGTTTTTACGAGGGCGTAAAGTCTTCAAATTGCGTTTTCCTATTTTCTTTGTATGATCAACCACAGTCTCTCTCCTAGATTCATTAGGATTGTTGATTAGAGCCGTTTAAATATTCGCGTATTTAAACGGCTTGCATTTTTCGTTATTTACGGACGCTACATTATATCGTTATTCATGGACATGTGCAAATTACAAACAAAAAATTTGTGAATAACTTATATTTCAACTCGTTATTTACGGACAAACTATCGTTATTTACGGACAAACTTATTTTTTTATATTTATTAATCAATAAGTTAGCAATGATTTTTTTCCTTTAACTCTTTTAACTTATACATAACTAAATATAACTACGCGCGCGAGGCTTGCCTGTGGATAACTTTTCTTCTAACAAAACCCTAAACCGAAAAATATGTTACTACTGAGTGACCGTATTTCTTTTTGACTAATGTGACATTACGCTTCCTCGTCTGCTCACTCGCTATGCTCGGTCACAGACTTGCGGCGAGCGTAGGCGTTTTAATTAAAAAAATTTTTTTGAATTAATTAACCTGAAACATTGCACTATTTAGTTGCTACAGCTAGCATCACTAGGATTAACGTATCCATGAATTCAGGCACACCATGAACAAAACAGAAGTCATTAATCAAATTGCTGAAAAAGCCGACTTAACCAAAAAAGATTCCGAGAAGGCACTGAACGCATTCATTGAAACCATGACAGAAACGCTAAAGGCTGGAGATGAAGTACAACTCGTTGGCTTTGGTAGCTTTCAAGTTAAGCAAAGAGCAGCAAGGGAAGGACGCAATCCACAAACAGGCAAGGTTATTCAAATTGCTGCTACCAACGTCCCCAGTTTTAAAGCGGGTAAAACGTTGAAAGAAGCGGTCAAATAACTGACCGAAAAAGATGTACGAATTAAAAGACCTGTACGAAACGTAATTTAACCTATTTTTGTACAGGTATATTGTAGGGTGTCCGAAACCGAACGATTCTGAACAGAAAAAATAACCTATCACAAACTAAAAATCGTTAAATCTAATCATTTTTGAAAATCAAAACAGAAATACCAGTCATAACCTATCACTAAAACGCGCTGTAATCGATTCTGAGCGATTTTCTCGATAAAAACGTAAATTCGTACAGCCGAAAATTTATCGTCGCTCACAATACGTTCTCTGTCGCTTTAACTTTAGCATTAACCTGAGTTCGGGATAAGCGTTAGTTATGAGAAAATAAAAATAGCTCATTTATCAATAAAAACCTTTTAAAATCAATAAAATGATAAAAAAGGGAATATTTTTAGTTGGTTGTAGGTTAAAAAATAAGCTATTTTCTCTGCTAAAATCATGAAAAAAGCCAAAACTTAGCACTGTTTTATGTAAAAATTTTAATTTAAGTAATTGAATATATAATGAAAAACTTTATATTCCTTATCCCGAACTCAGGTTAGCATTAAAGTCAAACGCAATATCAAAAACGCCCTAGATTTCCCTAAAACACCTATTCAATCAATTTCTGGTAAACTCATAGCATTGAGTAATACTGGAGAAAATTTTGATAAATCCAACGCCAGAACAACAAGCCGTTATTGACTGGCAGGGCGATAAGCTCGTTGTTAATGCTTTTGCCGGAACAGGAAAAACCTCAACCTTAGTGAAATATGCCGAAAATCATCCCGAACTCCGGATGCTCTACATTGCGTTTAATCGCTCAGTGAGGGAAGAGGCAGATGAGAAATTTCCCGCTAATGTGCTTTGCAAAACATCCCATCAACAGATTTATCGTTTTCGAGGCGCGGTCGATGCATTAAATGCGCCTTCGCTTAGTAATGCTGACCGTCTCTGGTTAACTCACAGCTTTCGCTTTGGTGCCTGTATTGCCGATATGGCGAATGCATTACTGGCCATGAACGGTGAAACGCATCAAGTGGTTGGCAGAGGGGAAAAAGATGACATTCTCTTTGATATTCCTAAGCAAGGTTTTCCTCACCGAGCCATCCTCAGTCGAACGGTAGCAGGGGTGATTGGTTCAGCGCTGGAAGCGAGTAGCAAAAAAGCGACTATCTACTGGGTCAACGGGATAGGTGCTTATCGTATCGATGAATTAATTAACCTTCACGAACGGTAGATACTGAAGAGGAAGCCAGTATTACCGTTACCACTGCCCACCGAGCAAGCAACTGTCTTGAACAGTATATTTATGGAGCAACGTTATGATACGACTCATCCCATTCTTGGTTCTTTCTGAGAATCGCATTCAGGATAGTCAGCAGTTTGCGCATACAGGCAACCAGCGCCACTTTTTTGGCTTTTCCTGCTGCAACCAGCCGTGTGTAAAATGCTTTTATCACCGGATTGAAACGAGTTGCAACCAGTGCAGCCATGTACAAAGAGGTTCGAACTCCGGCCCGACCGCCAAAAATGGTTCGTCGGCCACGCATGGTTCCCGAGTCTCTATTAACAGGAGCTACCCCAACCAGTGCACTGATCTCCCTGCGCGAGAGTTTCCCTAACTCAGGGACTTCTGCCAGCAATGTAGCAGCAGTCATCATACCAATGCCTTTGATAGTACTTAGCCGCTCTGCAAGCTCGTTGAAATGATCCGTAATATGCTTATGCATATCCTCGTCAATCCGTTTAAGTTCATTTTCTAGTGCATTGATGATGTTACTGATGCTTTTTCTGTTTTGCGGGTGAGATGGATGCATCCGGTTTCTTTCAGCTACAAGCATTGCAATCAGCTGGCGTCTGCGCACCACCATAGCAGCAAGAATCTGACGCTCTGCATCAGGAATAGCCTGGATAAAACGTGACCGCTCAGGATGGCGGTTAATGACATCAGCCATCTGAGCTAAAACTCTGGCATCTATTCTATCAGTCTTTGCCAGATAGCCCATGGATCGAGCAAAGTCTCTGGCTTGCCTGGGATTGATAACGGCAACATCAAAACCTTCAGCCTGAAGAGCGCATGCAATCGCTGCCTCGAGACCACCTGTAGCTTCCATCAGAATCAAGGCTATGTTGTTCTTTTTCAGTTGATAAATGATGGTATCGAACCCGTCAGGGTTATTGCTGACTCTGAACTGCTCAATGTTATTGGTGCCTGCAATATCCAATGAAGCTTTAGAAACATCAATTCCTACACAAATTGGATTTAGCTGACTCATATTACCTATCCTTGCAAATACGTTATGAATTACGGACAACTGTTCGGGTTTCAGATGAGTGGCTAAGTGTATGCATCATTCGCTTTGCTACGGGCTATAAACCCCAGGGACAATCGGATTACATACACCTTGCCAAATCTAATCGCTATTATTATAACCAAATTTCAAGATACAAGGGACTCACCTTCTGCCCTTTGCGCGCAAAAACCGTGCCGTTGTGGTCACGAATATCTTTGGTGACCGTAAAACTGGGGTCAAACGTCCGCGTGGTATTTTTCACCGCTTTGGTCAATCCCTGTACCGGCTCAGGTCGCTCAGCATTTTTTGTTACCCGCTCACGCCATTCCTGGTGAATTTTTTCCTCATTGCCTAAAAAAGCACTTTCGACCTGCCCTTCAATCGCCGTCAGCAAATTTTGTTCGGCTATCTCCCACACATCGCCAAACGTGCCAATTTCAGTAGCCAGACTTCCCGCACTAAAGCTCATCAACATACCGATGCAAGGCAGCCATTTATTCATGGTTTTTCATCGCCTCGGCAATCTGTTGCTGGATATCAGCCGTTTTATCCACTGCCCCTGCCATCACTGCACTATTGACCAGTATCACGGTGTTACTTTTACTGTTTTTTTCTAGCACCCGCTTTAAGGTAGTGTTATATCGTTCTATCAGCTGGTCTTTTTTCTCATCTGACAAGTCCAGTTTGCTCACCTGCACCAAAAAGCGATCGGTGGTCTTTTTCATATCAAACGTGACAATGTTCGTCGGCGGAAAAAGCCAGTGGTGTACGGAAACAATCAGCAGCGCACTTAATAAACTTCCTATGATGAAATTAATGATGATGGTCTTTTTCATGCGGTCAGGCCTTGGTGACTGGCTTTTTTAGGGTAGACAGGTTAGTCACTACGCCTAATAGGGCAAGTAAACCTGAAGACATTAATGCCGCTTGCCCTAAAGAAAGGAAAAATATCAGCGGCGAGGGCAGATTCGCGTTAACGGCGAACAGCTGAATTTGACTGACATCTAGTCCGAGATTGCGAGCAGTGAATCCCACCATCAGCAAAATTATCGCTGACCAATACAGCATTTCCACCATCCACTTTAAATAGGCGTTTGGCTTTAACACGGCGTTGACCCATCGAGGCTGGGTTGTTTTTTGGCTGAAATACTCAACGATTGCCAAACCCAAACAAAAAATCCCTAAAATCCAGAGTGTCTGGGTCATCCCCCAAAAAAGCGCCAGGATTTCAAGGTTAGGGTTTTGTTTTATTAGTTGGGTGACGGCGTTGAACGATATCCCGCCTGCCCCTACCCCAACGGTATAAAAACAAGACACCAACAGAATGAAAAACGACGCAAAAGTGAACGTGATTGCTTTCCTTATTGCCTGCGTTTTCGTTAATCCTGTGAGTAATGCCACTATTTTTTGCATTTATTGTCTCCAAAAAAGTTAATTGCAAGGTCTTCCTTTTCTGTATCTTTACAATCCCACCCCATGAGGCAAGTAAGAAATTGCCTCAAGCTGATTTAATCACGACATGAAAAGGCCAGTCATCATGGCAAGGATTGACGCACTATTAAGCACAATTTGCCTTTTCCTCGTTTTGGTGATGAACTGAAAAAGACTGCACATCAATGCAATCACAATCAGGAACGTCACTACCATAGTGTTCAATTCACACCTCCTTTTCTCACGGTTTCACCTGCTTTAATTTCGCCAATAACGCAGGGTCTTTCTTTTGCACCATTTCAAAAATAATGTCACGAGTTTCGCACAGGCATATAAAATTCTAGAAATGGCTTAAAAGCAATGATCAATCTGCAAGTTACTAAAACACATGAATTTTCTTAAATTACAATAAGTTGTATTTGATTTATAAGGTTTTATCTATTTATATATTATGCTGAATTAAACTTAAAAATAGAGCGTTTTTTTATTGGTGCGAAACTCGTGAATGTCATTGATGTTCGTGCCTTCTTTTAGGCGTTTCTCCCGATAGGTGAAGTCGTCACCTCGGGAAGAGAAAAGCTCATTACTTAACGGGTCTAGCATCAATCGGTGAAAACTGCTGTAACCGCCGACGCTCAAATGCACCGCACTAAATCCGGCACGGCTGGCAGGTGGAAACTTTTGAATTAACGCCCACTCCATCTCGTTAAAGGTGGAAGGCTCTTCTTTCTGAAAGGTGGTAAAGGCTTTGACGTCTTGCATCAGCGTGAATTTAAAACTGCTGTTGTCATAAGCGGCCAGCGCTGCCGTGCTTAAATTTTTATCGCGGATGCTTTGTGTCACGGTGCCAAAGGAGCCATTATGCCGACGGGCGGTACGGTAACCTTCTTCGATGAAATCGCGGACTTTAGGACTTTTGGCATCCAGCAGTTTCCAGCCTTCATCAATGATGTTCATCTTGCGTAAGCTACGCGGCGTGTTGTACATCAGGTTTTCTGACCAGAGCATGAGCGTAAATAACACCGCCATTAACAAATCGCGATTGGCTTTCAAGCCGCCCAGTTCGGTGACCACAAAGCGCATATCGGGCTTTAAGGTCGGCTCACTGCTGTTAAAGTATTTACCGTATATCCCTTGTATCTTGAAATTTGGTTATAATAATAGCGATTAGATTTGGCAAGGTGTATGTAATCCGATTGTCCCTGGGGTTTATAGCCCGTAGCAAAGCGAATGATGCATACACTTAGCCACTCATCTGAAACCCGAACAGTTGTCCGTAATTCATAACGTATTTGCAAGGATGGGTAATATGAGTCAGCTAAATCCAATTTGTGTAGGAATTGATGTTTCTAAAGCTTCATTGGATATTGCAGGCACCAATAACATTGAGCAGTTCAGAGTCAGCAATAACCCTGACGGGTTCGATACCATCATTTATCAACTGAAAAAGAACAACATAGCCTTGATTCTGATGGAAGCTACAGGTGGTCTCGAGGCAGCGATTGCATGCGCTCTTCAGGCTGAAGGTTTTGATGTTGCCGTTATCAATCCCAGGCAAGCCAGAGACTTTGCTCGATCCATGGGCTATCTGGCAAAGACTGATAGAATAGATGCCAGAGTTTTAGCTCAGATGGCTGATGTCATTAACCGCCATCCTGAGCGGTCACGTTTTATCCAGGCTATTCCCGATGCAGAGCGTCAGATTCTTGCTGCTATGGTGGTGCGCAGACGCCAGCTGATTGCAATGCTTGTAGCTGAAAGAAACCGGATGCATCCATCTCACCCGCAAAACAGAAAAAGCATCAGTAACATCATCAATGCACTAGAAAATGAACTTAAACGGATTGACGAGGATATGCATAAGCATATTACGGATCATTTCAACGAGCTTGCAGAGCGGCTAAGTACTATCAAAGGCATTGGTATGATGACTGCTGCTACATTGCTGGCAGAAGTCCCTGAGTTAGGGAAACTCTCGCGCAGGGAGATCAGTGCACTGGTTGGGGTAGCTCCTGTTAATAGAGACTCGGGAACCATGCGTGGCCGACGAACCATTTTTGGCGGTCGGGCCGGAGTTCGAACCTCTTTGTACATGGCTGCACTGGTTGCAACTCGTTTCAATCCGGTGATAAAAGCATTTTACACACGGCTGGTTGCAGCAGGAAAAGCCAAAAAAGTGGCGCTGGTTGCCTGTATGCGCAAACTGCTGACTATCCTGAATGCGATTCTCAGAAAGAACCAAGAATGGGATGAGTCGTATCATAACGTTGCTCCATAAATATACTGTTCAAGACAGTTGCTTGCTCACTTCCTCAAAATCATCAACATCAATCACATAGATTGTTGATGAATTTTTTGGCACAAAATAAAAATTAACGGGAGAAAGGGAAATCTCATTAGGATTATTGTAACTCACTTCACCGACTTCCGGAAATGTTGATAATCCCTTATCAATACAGTAATCAGCGGCTTCATCGTAAGTATCAAAAAATTGTGAAGAATGCTGATTCTTAACATCAAATACTAAAAACGGTTTAGCTACAAAGACATGGTCTTTGCGTTTGATGTTTAACTTTTTCAAACTGCGGTTTTTACTCATACGATATTTTCAATGGTGTTAATGTCTAAAGAGGGAGCCAACTATCATCTTCCCAAATTTTCTCTATCGCTTTCATTACTTGTTTTTTTCTTCACCTTTAACTCCAGATATATTTATCCCCTGAGATGAGCTTTTTCTAACCCTCAATATCATATCAGAATAACGAATACCTATTTTTTTTATAATTTCTTTTTCCAGCGCTGACATCGAACCCTTTGGCATTCCCTGGATGTCTCTTTCTGTGAATTTAACACGAGTTTCGCACCAATAAAAAAACGCTCTATTTTTAAGTTTAATTCAGCATAATATATAAATAGATAAAACCTTATAAATCAAATGCAACTTATTGTAATTTAAGAAAATTCATGTGTTTTAGTAACTTGCAGATTGCTCATTGCTTTTAAGCCATTTCTAGAATTTTATATGCCTGTGCGAAACTCGTGTTTAATATCAATATTTAACATAACACCCTCAATGCTGTTTGTTTATACAGTATAGATAAATCGTAATGCTTGTCAAAATTTCCTTTAAAGCGATAAAAAAAATAAGTGCATGGATTTGCATAAAAGTGCACAAATTTGCACAAGTTTTTACCCACCTAAAATCACCGAAAATGCCAGTACTGGCCTACTTTGAACGGCATTGTGCAACTGCATAAAAAACGCCACTTTTGGTGGGCAGGCGCGGCGGGGCATCTACTGCAATTTTTGGGGTAAAATCAGATTTTTTCTATCTGAAAACACCCGAAAAATCGATTACAGGGAATTTTAGAGAAATCTGAAAATTTTTTGATATTGCAGTTCATATCTAGTTCAGAAATCAATTTTAAGCCTCCTAAAACGCTCTGTACGGCGTTTTTGGGATTTAACTCATAAAACGTATTGCCAATAATTTTGCGTGGCGTGGAATCGCTTATAGTGGTTTTTTGATGCCGTTAGGCACGTAAAGCGATATTCAATAACCTGAGTTCGGGATAAGCATTATCAATTATACTTGAAGATACGTACCTGCAACAGGTATCTTTGGTTTAGATGGCATTAAACAATATGCAACCAGTCCGCCTAATAAATTCACTACAAAGTTAGCCGGAGAGCGATGTCGCGTATGCTCTATTTGACAAAGATTTTTTAACTCATCAAATACCGTTTCAATGACAGAACGATGACGCAAGATGGCTTTGTCGAAACAAGTCTGTTTAATAGGCTTCATTTTCTTCTTGATATTCGTTATAAGGCTAATTCCCATCGTTTTGAGTTGCTGTTTCAGTGAAGCCGATAAATACCCTTTATCTGCGTACAAACAACCAGAAAGATCCTTTGTCAGCTCAGGCAATGGTTTCCGATCATCGGTGTTTCCTGGTGTGAGTCGAAAACTGAGTATTTCCCCCAAATGATTGATAATTACATGAAGCTTGAAACCAAAGAACCAACCTGTTGAATTTTTTCCCCGTTCAGCTATCCCATTGAAGACTTTATGTCTGCGGATCCGTAAGTTATCACACACCGCTATCGGAGTAGAATCGGCAACCGATAGCCCCGTGCATTTTCCCTTAATTGACTCAAACAGTGCCGTTAACGCTAAGGCACTACGCGGAAGTAACTCTACACAGCGTGAATAGGATGGCAAGTTAGGAAATTCCTTCCGGAGATATAAGCGGACATAATAGAGATAAAATACCTTGAATTGCCTGAATCGGAGTTGATGAAACAACACAACCAGTGTCATCATTTCCGCCAACGAAAGCTGAGTAGACCGTCTACGACGCTTAGTACCGTTAGTCAGCAAATATTCATGCATTTTTGGCTCGAAGTCTTTGCAAAAATCATCCATCAGGCAATAAAGTTCAGTAAGATTTTCCATAATTGTTTAACAATGCTCTACTCTTTAACCAGACTGTTAGAGTATTTTAACAAAACAGGCTCATTCAACTATTTGAATATCAAGACTTTCTCTTTATTTCTTATCCCGAACTCAGGTTCAATAGTGATAGAGAATGCCAATAGTTTAATCACGGAAGCCCGGGAAGCGGTGAGAAACGAATATATTATATGGAATACTGCGTTAGCGTTCTTGCTAAGCTGTGAACGAAGCGAACTAAAGACACCGGATTAACAGCGATGATGATGTTAATTGTCGAAGATGAGGTATTGAAGCATAGTTGTTGATAATTATTATCAATTGTAATACTATATGTTATCTTATTACATAAAGAGTTTTACTCATTGTTTCTAGCCAACACCAGCCTATTGGCTATTTTTTTGCCTGAATTTTTAATTAATAGCTTCTTTCAAAGTTTTACCCGCTTTAAAACTTGGGACGTTGGTAGCAGCAATTTTAAGTGCCTCGCCCGTTTTTGGGTTTCGTCCATCTCTAGCTGCTCTTGGCCTAACTTGAAAGCTACCAAAGCCAATCAGCTGTACGTCACTGCCGGATTTCAAAGATTCTGTCACCGTTTCGATGAAAGCGTTCAGTGCCTTCTCTGAATCTTCACGAGTTTCTCACCAATAAAAAAACGCTCTATTTTTAAGTTTAATTCAGCATAATATATAAATAGATAAAACCTTATAAATCAAATACAACTTATTGTAATTTAAGAAAATTCATGTGTTTTAGTAACTTGCAGATTGATCATTGCTTTTAAGCCATTTCTAGAATTTTATATGCCTGTGCGAAACTCGTGAGAATGTTTTATAGATATCTTTAATACATGGATAACCCGACAAAATATGAACACCCTGATTTTTTCTTGTTTTTAAATTTATACTTCTTTTTTGGAGATTGCGAAACTCGTGTAACTATTACATCAAACGCGCTGGACAATATCACCCGATTATCCCTATCGGCGCAGGCAATGAAGTGACGGTGGTTTTCTAGGAAGGGTTTCAGCTAAAAATCATTGAAGAAATGCAAGCAGAAGCAGGTAACAGGGAAAGGACGGATAAACGGACTGTGCCCCAAGGCAGTAACTTAAACGGGTTTAATACCGACAACATGCTTAGTCAGCTAGGGGAATTCGACCCACGTCAGTTTATTAATCAACACCAGGAAAAAGGCGTCTCACCATGAAATCAAACACAGTGTCAACGATCACCGAAAACTGATCCACTTTTTAGCTAAATACGATCAATCAAAATTGATCCACTGTTTTACTCGGTTATTGCTCCTGATCGCCGCTTATCTTTCAATCGATAGCTTTCACCGCTCAATTGCAGTACATGCGAATGATGAAGTAAACGATCAAGCATAGCGGCGGTTAATGTTGCGTCATCAGCAAAAGCACCAGGCCATTGTCCAAATGATAAGTTACTCGTCAATATGACACTGCCTGCTCATAACGCTTGGCAATCACATTGAAAAATAGGTTTGCTTCCTCTCGCCCAAATGGCAGGTATCCAATCTCATCTATGATCAACAACTTCGGGGCCATTACCGAACGTGATAGATACACGAGTTTCGCACCGGCATATAAAATTCTAGAAATGGCTTCAGAACAATAATTAATCTGTAACTTGCTAAGACGTATAAATTTACTTAAATTACAATAAGTTATTTTTAATTTATGAGATTTTTTCTATTTATATATTATGCTGAATTAAACTTAAAAATAGAGCGTTTTTTTATTGGTGCGAAACTCGTGAGATATTGTTTGAGCTTATTTTGTCGTTTAGCAGTTGAGAGTTGCAACATCAGTTCAGCCGCTGTTGTAAAGCGAGTTTTCTTCCTGGCCTGTACTGCTTTTAATCCTAATCCAATAGCTAAATGCGTTTTGCCTACACCGCTTGGGCCAAGCAACACGACATTTTCATTACGTTCAATAAAAGTTAATGCACTTAATTCTTGTATTTGTTGCTTAGGAACACCCGTTGCAAACTTAAAATCGAACGAACTAAGTTCTTTGTGCGTTGGGAATCCTGCCATCCGACTAAAGAGATGGAGAGTTCGTTCATCTCGTTGTTGTTGCTCACATTTTAATAGGGACAATAAAAACTCTCCGTAGCTTTTGTCTTGGGCAATGCACTGTTGGGCAAGTGATGACCAATGAGTCGGAACAGAATTTAATTTCAATGACTCACACAGGTGTTCAATTTGTTCATGCAATAACATGTTCACCTCCCAGCAATGCTTCATATACGCTGATTGAGTGTTGCAAATTGACAGATTCAAGCGGCGGTACGATACGGATATTAAGCGCATTAGTCTGCGGGATAGATTGGCAAATCCTTGTTGGCAAAGGAAGAAGATACTTAATTTCCTTAGCTAATCTATCTGCTGGCTTCTCTAACGTTGTTCCGTGAATCCGCTGATGAGCGACTTGTTGTAACCAGGGCCCCACTTTTGCATTGGCTATCTCCATGTCCAGTTCAAGATTATGAGCACGAAGGTCGTTATTTAATGGTACGATAAAGCTGTTTTTTAAGTAGTGGTTAAAGCGCTCTACTTTCCCTTTTGTTTTTGCCCTGTAGGGCTTACAAGCACTCAATTTAAATCCGTAATCTTTCGACATCTGAAGCATTTCGACATTTAATTATGTTCACCTTCTGCATAAGCATCCCGTTCGATGATGAGAGCTTTTGCGTTATCACACCATACTTCCTGTGGTACACCACCAAAATAGTCGAAAGCGTCTTTTAAACCTTGTTGCCAGGATTCTGCTCGCTCATTATCAAAGAATTTTACATAACTCGCAGGCGAGTAGCCGAGCGTTGCAACAAACGCTTTTAGGGGTTGTTTTCCTCGCCGGATGGTGGTGAAGTCGATTTGCA
This sequence comes from Arsenophonus sp. PmNCSU2021_1, assembly GCF_036919435.1. Lineage (NCBI taxonomy): Bacteria > Pseudomonadati > Pseudomonadota > Gammaproteobacteria > Enterobacterales > Morganellaceae > Arsenophonus > Arsenophonus sp. PmNCSU2021_1. Next base: position 310,649 of record NZ_JAZHPL010000010.1, read on the forward strand.
TTTGTTGACCTGGCTGTGTTTCAAAACGGACGACAGCTTCGGGAACGATGCTTGGTTTAAATTGACAAACAAATCGGCGTAATTGAGCAATACCGCCTTGATAACCTCTTTCAACTACCTCATCAAATAAGACTGTTGCAGGGATCCAATCAGGTTTAGCCAATTCAATTCGCTGAAGCAAATAAGGTTTAAAGGGTGCCAGTTTACTCGGTTGTTTACTTTTTTTAGCATAAGTTGGCATTCCCTGCTGTTGTAAATGATGTTTTACGGTGTTACGGGAAATGCCCAATTCACGGGCAATTTTTCGAAGGCTTTGTCCTTGTGCAACGCGAACATGAATATCCACAAATATCTCCTTGGTTAACATAAATTACCCGTACAAAAATGTACGAATAATACCAAGTGGATCAGTTTTAGATGATCGTTAGTGGATCAGTTTTGCATGATCGCTGACATCGGTAAGACCCACCTTGCTACTGCCATCAGCTATAGGGCTGCGATGCAGGGATTAAGCATCCGTTTTCTAACTGCGGCGGACATGATGTTGCAGCTGCTTACCTCTCATCGACAAGGTGACCTTAAAGGATATCTTACCCGAGTTATCAGTAAACCTAGACTATTGATTATCGATGAAGTTGGCTATTTACCTTTTGGCAAGGAAGAAGCAAACCTGTTCTTCCAGGTGGTGGCAAAGCGATATGAAGCGGGTAGTGTGCTCTTAACTAGTAATCTGTCTTTTGCTCAGTGGTCAAGTACATTTGGTGACGATGAGACGCTAACAGCGGCTATGCTGGATAGATTGCTGCACCATGCTCATATTGTACAGATTAGTGGACAAAGTTATAAATTTTTAGACAGGGAAAAATATCTGCTCTAAAATGTCTATTAAATCGTTTCATAAAAATAAAAGACATTCTGTGTCTTTAAATCGATTAAGGAGACATTTAATGCGGCTTTTTGGCTATGCCAGAGTTTCAATCAGTCAACAATCGCTCGATATTCAAGTTAAAGCGCTTAAACAAGCCGGTGTAAGAGCAAATCGAATTTTTACTGATAAGGTCTCAGGCAGCCATACTAATCGGGATGGACTCAATCTATTGAGTTTGAAGGTCGAAGAGGGCGATATTATTTTGATTAAAAAACTGGATCGCCTGGGCCGTGATACCGCTGATATGATCCAATTGATAAAAGAGTTTGACCAAGAAGGGGTGGCGATACGATTTTTAGATGATGGTATCAGCACCGAAGGTACGATGGGCAAAATGATAGTCACCATCTTATCAGCAGTTGCTCAGGCAGAACGCCAACGTATTTTAGAACGAACAAACGAAGGCCGCCTGGAAGCGAAATTAAAAGGCGTTCAATTTGGACGTAAGCGCAGTGTTGATCGAGAAAAAATTAAACAACTATGCTCCCAGGGAATAGGAGCGACAGCAATTGCCCGTCAATTAAAGATTGCGCGCTCAACAGTTTATAAAGCACTTAATGATTAATATTTAATTTAAATAACCCATAACACAAATTTTATTAATTTTTTGGCACTGTTGGTTAAATTGTCAGAGAAGATTATCAGTGACCCGATCTTTGCAACAGTGCCTTTTTGTCTTAGTCTTTGATAGCTACTTCTTTCAGAGTCTGACTAGGTCTATCTAGTAGCTCCCAAAGATCAGTATAGAAAAAATGGTCAATTGTTTTTATATGCTGTGAAAGTAATGGATCACTGACCATATTTGGACGAATATCGCAGTAATAAACTCCGTCTAATGGGTTTAATTTGACTGTGTATGCTTTGAAATGCCCTGGTAAAAACGTACCATTGACTCCATACTTATTTTTGTGCTTTGTCTTTTTTCGCTGTACATCATTCAAGAAAATAGCGATATGAGGTAGAGCAGTATCAGTGAGACGGTTATAAAGAAATTTATCCATGAAAATCTTATCAATTCGGTCTTTACTGGACGTTTTTACCGAGCCAATAATTTTTAACTCATTATCTTTATTCAACAGCAAATCATGCTGATAGCTGGATTTGAAAAGCTCAATATCATCACTATCTTTTACTGGAACTTGCATCGTTCCAGATACTTAGCAAGCGAATAAGTCGCTCAAATAAATCACCATTCACCTTTCTAGCTTGGTTTGATTTCCCTGCAGGAAAGCATCGAGCGCGGCACCAATGGATTGTTGAATAGTGTAGATAGTGCGAATCAAATTTTCACGCAGGTCGTCGGATGGCATTTGACCATCTCGCCATTGCCTAAAAGCCATGCGGAACTGATTTTCAGCTTTGGCGAAACCTTCAGCATCATACATCAAGCTAGAATTCAGTTGCCGAGTGATATTGAAACTTCCATCTTCTCGGTACTGGAAAAATTGATAGTGGACTTCGTTTTGCGACACTATCCGCGCTTGCAATCCTGTATCAACGAATTCTAAGTAACTGGTACAAAAATCAATATATTGCTCGATGGTGTGAAATCGTTCTTTATTTATTACGTGACTTACTAAATCAGAAAGACTCATCGGATAGATTCCCTTTGTTTTGCTATTTTTTGGTCGTGCGCTATCCATTCATATTTTGTCATACGTCGAACACTTTTAAGCCTGTCTATAGCCCACTGATTATATTGTGGATCGAGATCACAAGCCATCCACTTACGGTTAAGCTGCTCGGCAACAACAGAGGTTGTACCAGATCCGGAAAATGGGTCTATAACTAGATCGCCCTCATTCGAGGATGCTAGAACAAACTTACGCACCAATTCTTCAGGCTTTTGTGTTGGATGAGGTGTTTTTTCGCCCATCCCATTGCAGGTGGTCGGAATATCTATCACGTCCTTTGGCTTTGCCCCTCTTGGGTGAGGAGTCGAATTGTCTCGTGATTTATTTGTACTCTTGCCATAAGCGCTTGTCTCCGCCTGCGGGTGAGATGGATATTTCAGTGTGTGTGCACCGTAAGGTATTCTTACATCGTCAATATTGATTTTTGATGCATCAGACTTACGAAAGTGAATTATGCTTTCATGTGAACGTCCCTAATCACTTCCTAAATTGGCTTTATTTTTGTAGTGCCAAATAAGCCATCTACAATGCTTGAAATACTTTGATGCCGGGTGCTTCAAATCAGCAAGGATTTCCGAAAAACCACATACATACAAAGACCCTGTAGGTTTCAAGACTCGTGATGATTGCTTGATCCATTTGATAGATCATTCAATGTATTTTTCTTGGCTATCGAAATTGTCCCAATTGGCTTTTTTTATATTATATGGTGGATCAGCAAAAACTAGGTCGACACTCGCATCATCAAGAGACTCAAGCCAGTCAAATGAATTACCTTGATATAAGCGCCCATTAAGATTTTCATACTGTAGTTGGAAACCTTGTTTTACAGGTTCAAAAAAGGACATAGCTTCATGTTTCTTAGCCTCCAACGAAGACATATTTAGAACTAGGTTTTCCTTAACAGTTGGAAATAAAACCTGTTTATTTTTACTCATTTTGCACACTCTCACTTCCTCAATGACTGGTCTTTGACATCCTCCCCGTCCTAAAGGCCGAGGATTTCTACTACATTCAGACTTCAGTCTGAATCATTTCAGTGGGTTTCTGCTTCAACGAGCCGCATGACTAACACACGAATTTGCTTTGTGATAAGTGGTTTTCTTTCACTATATAACCACAGGAGGCACATCGCTGACTTGTATATGCAGGTGGATAAACTTGACCACTACGCCATAGCTGCTTGTATTCAAGCTGACGCCGCATTTCGTACCAGCGCTGTCGAGTATCGAGCGATTTACCCCTGATTTTGCGCGTAGATTGCGTCCATGTTGTTCCGCCGTACCTTTCGCCGATTTCGACATTTTGCTGACCTTCAAATCCTCAATGATTATCATCGCCTGGTTTTTGCTGATTTCCGTTGTAGTTTTATGGAGGTAATCTTTACGAATATTGGCTATGTGAGAATACAAGCACTGTATTTTACGTTTTTGCTTTTTCCAATTTACGCTAAATTTTATTTTACGGCTTAACTGGCGCTGAAGCTTCGCCATCTTACGCCGATTGGCTTTAAAACTTGTTAACAGGTTTATAATTGTACCATCAGAGAACGTAGCACGCTATGGCGTGAGCGGCACAGCTACGCTACTTCGGAGCTGTTCATGGGGTGTTTTGACTTAAAGAACGGTTTGTACGACTCATTGCTTCAATCCCTTGTATCCCAATGGCTTAAGACGAAATATTGATTTTATTATTACTATGAATCTCTGCGTAATTTATTTAATTTTAGTAACTTTTATTTTTGTTAAAATTCATGATCTAAATGAGATTATTGTATATCTATTAAGGGGGTAGCGATACGATTTTTAGATGATGGTATCAACATCGAAGGTACCATGGGCAAAATGATAGTCACTATCTTATCAGCAATTGCTCAAGCCGAACGTGAACATATTCTAGAGCGTACAAACGAAAGTTTATTGGAAGCGAAAGTAAATAATATTTAGTTTTTGGGCATAAGCACAGTGTTTATAAGAAGAAATAAGACAACTGTGTTCTTATGGAATGGGGGTAAGAGTAATTGTCGGTCAATTAAAGATTTCGAATTCAACAGTTTATAAAGTGTTTTATAATTTAATTTTAGCTTAAAAACTGAAAAAATAAGATACGACAAATTCTTTTTAATATCTAGAGCAACCCTATTTTATGTACTTTATTTAATATTGCTTTTTAATAAAAAACTTTAATTAAAGTAATCCAAAACGGCCAATTTTGGGAGTGCTGGTGAATAAGGTAATCATAAAATTTCACTTTTAAATCTGTACATTGTAAGGCAAAGTCATCTTTACCCTCTGGTTTATAGTAAGCAAGTAGAGGGGAATCTAGAACCAAAAAGCCAGGATGTGGTAATTCATTTTCCTGACAAAATTCAAGTAGTGCTATACTGACCGCTGCATGACTAATGGCCCGTAGCCCCTTACCTTGGTTTCCTCTAGGTTTTCCATCAATCACAAAATCAGAATCCTTTTTTTCATAATACACATGGCAATCACCGGGAAAATCCCAAGCTTTAAGAATAGAGGATATTTTTAACGAAAGTTTATGAGTTATAGAGTTGGACATATCTACTAGTGAATTTTTGTTCTCTTTTTTTATGGGTACATTTCTCTGTAATGTGGTTTTTTTACTTTCTAGTCGATCCAATTGTGAGAACAAATCGACGGACTTTTGAACTTCTGCACGTTTGTCAATTAATTCAGTATAAGAGCTTCTATAACCATCAATTTTAGGAGCAATAATTTCACGAATATTTTTATCTAAATTCTGGTAAATTGTTTCAGAATTTCTGTAATGGATTTTAAGTCCGTCTGCTTCATTGAGAAGATCAGAGATAGTACCATTTAGCTCTATCAAAAGTTGCTCAATTTTTTCTATTTCAGCTGTTGCTGAAGTGACGATTGAATCTACATCCCCGTTACATGTTTGTTCTGAATTTTGGTGAGCTGGATTTGCTCCACAATGCGGACAAGGCATCACATCGATATATTTGAAAATAATTCCACTTTCCTGGATGGATTTCAGGCGATCAATATCTACAACATAATGTTTACGTAAAAGAGTAAATCTGGCAAGTAATTCAGATATTTGATCAAGACGTTCTTGAATTCTATTTTGTTCTTCAAAAGCTTGTTTTCTTTGTTGCAGTAGTAGATCCAGTTGCTGTTGTGCACAGATAAGAGTTTGGCGTTGATGCTCAATTGAATCTTCAAGATAGGTAGATTGAGAGGTTAATTCCTTACGATCTTTAGCCATATTTTCAATAAACAGTTCTGCTAGTAATTCATCAATCAGCTCAATTTGAGCTGTATTGTTAGAACTTTTTTCATTCACTACGTTGACCGCAGAATCATCAATACCCGTCAGTAAAAGTTTTATGGTTGCCAACTCAGAGGTTTTTGTAGTGTATTGTCCACTACAAAAAGGTGAGTCTTTTTTTTGAATTTCGTTTTCTTGGATCAGAATAAATCGTGCCAGGTTACGAAAACTAAGTCTTATACACGAGTTTCGCAATCTCCAAAAAAGAAGTATAAATCACGAGTTTCGCACAGGCCTATAAAATTCTAGAAATGGCTTAAAAGTAATGATTAATCTGCAAGTTACTGAAATGCATAAATTTACTTAATTTACAATAAGTTATATTTAATTTATAAGGTTTTATCTATTTATATATTATGCTGAATTAAACTTAAAAATAGAGCGTTTTTTTATTGGTGCGAAACTCGTGTAAATTTAAAAACAAGAAAAAATCAGGGTGTTCATATTTTGTCGGGTTATCCATGTATTAAAGATATCTATAAAACATTCTTACAAGTAAGCAGTTTAAGATACTCTGGTTTAGCGTTATCAGAAGTAAGCCCATCGCCTTTATCTCATGACACTGTTAGCCGATGGCTAAAAAGTAGATGTTTTAGACCTAAAGACCTATGGCGATTAGTTGAACCTTCTATAGACAAAAAAAGCCCTTGCGTACTAATTGCCGATGATACATTGATTGCCAAAACACGTAGTAAAAAAATAGAGATGGTCCATTATCAATATTCAGGTAATGAACATGATGTTATTGCTGGCATAGGTTTAGTTAATTTGCTTTAGCATGATCTGACGAAGGTTGAATCAATTCCTATCAATTATCGTATTTATGATAAAGATTCTGATGGAAAAACAAAAAACACGCACTTTTCCGAAATGCTCACTCTTGCTAAAAAAAGAGGGATCATGCCAGAAGCGGTAGTGATGGATGCTTGGTATTCTAGCCTGGATAACCTGAAATCAATTCGCTCTCATGGTTGGATCTGGGTAACCACGCTGAGGAAAAATAGGATTGTTAACCATAACAAACAACTGAACAAGTTAGACATCTCAGAAGAAGGAACGTCAATACACTTGCGAGGATATGGTTGGGTAACCGTTTTCAAATTTACAGCCAAAAACGGCCGTATTGATTACATAGTAACAAACAAAGAGAATCCCACCCGTCAATACGTCCAATCTATCATGGATGCCCGTTGGTCTGTTGAAGTTTATCATCGAGAAGTTAAACAAAACTGTGGTATTGAACGCTGTCAGGCTCGCACGAGCCGAGCGCAAAGAAATCATATTTTTCTCGCTATTTCTGCGTGGTTTGAACAACATAAACGTCGTATATCTGAAAAAATAACCCTTTATCAACAAAATTGGGACGTAATCAAAAGTGCTATTACTGAGCAAATCCGTGTTTTATTAGCGTACCCAAATTAGTTTTGTGCGAACCTCGTGTTATAGTCTGCGGTTTAGTACTATTTTTCAAAATTTTCTTATTAGGTAGTCCTATTTGTTCAAGTAAAAAACCAGATAAAGCGTTCTCTTTACCTTTGACATACTTTTCGTTAAGAACGATGTTTTCAGAGCGGGGATCATCTAAATCAATTAACTTGAAATTTCCACCATTAATTGAGGGATGAAGGCGCCAATTTTTTTCATTGCTAGAAACCAGATCGAGTTCTATTTCGCCATACTCTTTCAGTTCTGTAATGTTCCGGATCTTCGAACCGCCTAGCATGAAATTAATGGATTCCGCGAGGAATGATTTACCAGTATCAGAAGCGCCACAAATTACATTAATTCCAGAGCGAAAAGACAAAGTAGTTTCTTTTCCTGTTCCCCTAAACAATATTTTACGAAGCTGTAAATAGTTATTACCCATGATTATTCTCCAGATGATTGAATAATCTGGAATTGACTTGACCATTGTTGAAACAAGCGATGTGTAATATTTCGTAATTCCTGTGTTGACAAGTCTTTAAATTGCTTAATCGCCCATTCCGCACATACTTTCAGTCTACATGAATATTCAGTTGTAAGAGAAGCTATAAAAGGTGCTGCAATTTCTCCGGCTAGATAGCTAAATCCATCGTTAGCTGTGATTCTTTGGAGCCTGTACATAAATTTGTGTAATTGCCTGATTTTGATATGTTCAATCCAGCATCAAATGAAGGTTAATTTATGGACGAAAAACAATTGCAGGCTCTGGCTAATAAATTGGCCAAAAATCTCAAAACCCCTGACGATCTCAGCCAGTTCGATCGTCTGCTGAAGAAAATCAGCGTTGAGGCGGCTCTCAACGCCGAAATGTCCCACCATCTGGGCTACAAAATCAGCCCAAACCGGGTGCCAACTCCCGCAACGGCTATTCCACAAAGATCGTTACCACCGGCGATGGTCCTCTGGAACTACGCCCTCCGCGCGATCGTGACGGTTCTTTCGAACCGCAACTGGTGAAGAAAAACCAGACCCGGATCTCCGGGATGGATAACCAGATTTTATCGTTGTACGCCAAAGGGATGACCACCCGCGAGATAGCGGCTGCGTTCAAAGAACTGTATGACGCGGATGTCTCACCGGCGCTGGTCTCGAAGGTCACCGATTCCGTGATGGAGCAGGTTACCGAATGGCAAAATCGCCCACTGGATGCAGTCTATCCTATTGTTTATCTTGACTGTATCGTCCTGAAGGTCCGGCAGGACAGTCGCGTCATCAATAAATCCGTGTTTCTGGCCCTGGGTATCAACATCGAAGGTCAGAAAGAACTGTTGGGTATGTGGCTGGCCGAAAACGAGGGCGCGAAGTTCTGGCTCAGTGTGCTGACAGAACTAAAAAACCGTGGTCTGAACGATATCCTCATCGCCTGTGTCGACGGTCTGAAAGGCTTTCCGGACGCCATCAACAGAAGCAGGCCAGCAGGCGCTGGAAGCGTTCGCCAGCGCATGGGACAGCCGCTACCCGCAGATAAGCCGGAGCTGGCAGACAAACTGGGCCAACCTGGCGACGTTCTTCGCTTACCCGGCAGACATCCGCAAGGTGATCTACACAACGAATGCCATAGAGTCGCTGAACAGCGTGATCCGGCATGCCATCAAAAAGCGTAAGGTGTTCCCGACGGATGACGCAGTGAAAAAGGTGGTGTGGCTGGCAATCCAGGCGGCGTCACAGAAATGGACAATGCCGCTGAGGGACTGGCGTATGGCGATGAACCGCTTTATTATCGAGTTCGGTGACCGCCTGGACGGTCACTACTGAGAAAAGGCATTTACACAGAATCGTGTACAGGGTCGTGACCTTCAGGTCTGACGCAGGCGATTATAGAAGCGGGAAAAATAAATAAAACGTTGTATTTACTTAACTATACACGAGTTTCGCAATCTCCAAAAAAGAAGTATAAATTTAAAAACAAGAAAAAATCAGGGTGTTCATATTTTGTCGGGTTATCCATGTATTAAAGATATCTATAAAACATTCTTACAAGTAAGCAGTTTAAGATACTCTGGTTTAGCGTTATCAGAAGTAAGCCCATCGCCTTTATCTCATGACACTGTTAGCCGATGGCTAAAAAGTAGATGTTTTAGACCTAAAGACCTATGGCGATTAGTTGAACCTTCTATAGACAAAAAAAGCCCTTGCGTACTAATTGCCGATGATACATTGATTGCCAAAACACGTAGTAAAAAAATAGAGATGGTCCATTATCAATATTCAGGTAATGAACATGATGTTATTGCTGGCATAGGTTTAGTTAATTTGCTTTGGCATGATCTGACGAAGGTTGAATCAATTCCTATCAATTATCGTATTTATGATAAAGATTCTGATGGAAAAACAAAAAACACGCACTTTTCCGAAATGCTCACTCTTGCTAAAAAAAGAGGGATCATGCCAGAAGCCGTAGTGATGGATGCTTGGTATTCTAGCCTGGATAACCTGAAATCAATTCGCTCTCATGGTTGGATCTGGGTAACCCCGCTGAGGAAAAATAGGATTGTTAACCATAACAAACAACTGAACAAGTTAGACATCTCAGAAGAAGGAATGTCAATACACTTGCGAGGATATGGTTGGGTAACCGTTTTCAAATTTACAGCCAAAAACGGCCGTATTGATTACATAGTAACAAACAAAGAGAATCCCACCCGTCAATACGTCAAATCTATCATGGATGCCCGTTGGTCTGTTGAAGTTTATCATCGAGAAGTTAAACAAAACTGTGGTATTGAACGCTGTCAGGCTCGCACGAGCCGAGCGCAAAGAAATCATATTTTTCTCGCTATTTCTGCGTGGTTTGAACAACATAAACGTCGTATATCTGAAAAAATAACCCTTTATCAACAAAATTGGGACGTAATCAAAAGTGCTATTACTGAGCAAATCCGTGTTTTATTAGCGTACCCAAATTAGTTTTGTGCGAAACTCGTGCTATATTGATGATGAAGATTATCGCCGCCGTATTCTGACTCAACTCAACAGGGGAGAAAGCCGACACGCCGTCGCCAGAGCCATCTGTCATGGACAAAAAGGTGAAATCAGAAAACGCTATCAGGACGGGCAGGAGGATCAGCTGGGTGCGCTGGGGTTGGTGACCAATGCAGTTGTTCTCTGGAATACCATCTACATGCAAGCTGCGCTAGATCATTTGCGCAATGAAGGTAAAACCATCAATGAAGAGGAAGAAGCCAGACTTTCGCCACTGAGACATGCGCATATAAACATGCTGGGGCACTACACATTCATGCTTGTAGAGCAGGTAACAAAAGGTCAACTTAGACCACTGAAGCAAGCGGAAGAAACGGATGAATGGCCGCTGTGACGGTCATATTTGTGTGGGGCCATAATTCGCAATTGTATAAAAAATGTACTTAACGTACGTTTTCGTACGATTGGGCTTCAGACCCCTTATATGGCTTGTAAAATATCCTCACGTCTGTGAAAACTAACATTATCTATAAAGAGCACCGATTTTTGTGGAAGGACAGATATGAAGCATTGCGTAATTCATGAATAAAACACATTATTACATATTGAGTTAATCAAGTATAAATTACTGAGAAAAATTATGGATAATATTTTTAATAAAAAGAGTAACTCCAATGATGAAATTGATAAATTTCTTAATTCAAATATGCGGGGAAGTGGATTAATTAAAAATGGGAAAAAATCTTTTAGTGTTGATACAGCTGCGGAATACCTTAAAGCTGATAATCACACCGCCTGGGAGAGTCAGCATAAAAGTACCCAACCTTTAGTAATCAACTATTCTTTTCCTAATTTTGGCGGAGACAAAACATTTACCCCATTACAAAAAAAACAAGCAGAAGAAAGTTTACAATCATGGGAAGATGTAGCTAATATTAAATTTAATAAAGTTGATTCTGTTGATGAATCTGATATTACTTTTTCTAATCAGTATTCAGGACGAAGTTATGATGCAATAACTAACTATAGATATAGAGATAATTATACTCATTCTGATATTTTAGTTAATCTTAATGGTGATTCTCATAATCCCGCAATTGGAAATTATCCTCGACAAGCCATAGTCCATGAATTAGGGCACGCATTAGGTCTTAGACATCCTGGCGACTATAATAGCTATTACAGTTATGATTCACAAGCCGAGTATGCTGAAGGTTCAAAACAATATACCGTTATGAGTTATTTTGATGCATCCGAGACTGGGGCTAATCATGGCGGTCTGTATAGTGCTGCACCTCTTCTTGATGACATTGCATCTGCACAAAAAACTCATGGAGCAAATACTAAAACTAGAATTGATGACTCTATTTATGGATTTAACTCAAATACAAACAGAAAATTTTATACAATAACAGAAAAAGAACAAAAAAATATTTTCTGCATATGGGATGCTGGGGGCGATGATACATTAGATTTGTCGGGCTATGATGATGACCAACGTATTAATTTGAATGAAAACTCATTTTCTGATGTAGGTGGATTAACATCAAATATTAGCATAGCTAAAGGAACAGTTATTGAGAATGTAATTAGCGGATCAGGAAACGATTTAATCGTAGGCAATAAAGAAGATAATATTATAAAAGGGGGGAGGGGTAACGATGTTATTTATGGTGGCGAAGGACAAGACCAATTATGGGTCAGACATAATCATAACAAGATAATAGCTAACAAAAATACTCAAGACATAAAAAAAGTATATGAAGAAATAAATAGTAATTCAATATTAGATTTTGAAGATATCGATTCTCCTGAGAAAAAACAGTTAAACCAGAGTTCTTTACAGAAAATAAGTGGAAAAAATATTAAAAATCAAGTCATTAATTTAGAGGGAAAATATGAAAAAAATGAAGCAGAAAATAGCAAATTAGAATATGAGAATCGCACGAAAGAATATAATGCAGCTATGAATGAATATGTTGCAAATAATATTATGACAGTAGAAGATAAAAGCAGTAATGAACAATTTATCAAAGGTATGAAATTAACTTATTTCCTCGATGAAAAATTGGAAAATGTATCTGAAAAGCAGAAAATTATAAAAGAATCTATTGAAAAGTACGCAAAAGTTACCGATATTACTTTTGAACTAGTTGATAATCCATCAAAGGCAAAGATAATTTTTGGTTCTTATAATTATAATACTGATAACGAAAAACGAGATGGACAGCACTTCATTAATATTCGTGATGACAACTCGACAAGTATTATGCATCAGTTAGGTCACGTAATGGGACTGAATGATCTGGTTGTACCTTCAAACAGAACTGATGTATATAAATACACTATTATGTCGCCTTTAAGTTCTAAATATGAACAAGAACTACAAGATGCTGATCTCCTCGCTTTAAAAACACTGTATGATTCTAACATTAGTAAACAAGACCTTAATGTAGAAGAACAAGTCAAAAAGGTCACTGAAGAAAACGATTATAATTTAGAGTATGACAATAGTGTGAAAAAATATAATGCGGCTATGAATGAATATGTTGCAAATAATATTACAACAACCTCTTATAAAATGGGTGAAGATATATTTGTTAGAGGTATGAAATTAACTTATTTCCTCGATGAAAAATTGGAAAATGTATCTGAAAAGCAGAAAATTATAAAAGAATCTATTGAAAAGTACGCAAAAGTTACCGATATTACTTTTGAACTAGTTGATAATCCATCAAAGGCAAAGATAATTTTTGGTTCTTATAATTATAATACTGATAACGAAAAACGAGATGGACAGCACTTCATTAATATTCGTGATGACAACTCGACAAGTATTACGCATCAGTTAGGTCACGTAATGGGACTAAATGATCTGGTTGTGCCTTCAAACAGAACTGATGTACATAAATACACTATTATGTCGCCTTTAAGTTCTAAATATGAACAAGAACTACAAGATGCTGATCTCCTCGCTTTACAAAGTCTATATGGTTCTAAAATACATAAGCCAGATAAAGAAGAACAATCCAGAGTAGTAATAGTTGAAGAAAAAAAGGATATTTTTAGTCATGAAAATACTATAGAAGTAGATCCTTTTGATTTAGAGTTTTCCGAATATATAGCGGAAAAGATAACCAAAGAAATGAGTCAAATAAATAATAAACCAGTTAAATTGAAATATTTAATTGACGAAAAAATCGGCAGTATATCTGAAAAACAAGAAAAAATAATAAAAGAAGCTATAAAGGAATGCAGGCAAGTTGTGAATGTTACCCTTGAGCTTGTTAACAACTCCTCAGAGGCGAAAATAGTTTTCGTCTCTGACGACCATTATATTGAACACGAATACCATGATGGTAAATATTTTCTTAATATTAATGACAACGGTTTGAAAAAAATCATGCATCAATTTGGTCATATTTTACAATTAGCGGATCTAAAGATGTCTCACGAGATAAACGATATACATAAATATACTATCATGTCTCCTTCTAGTTCTGAACATCCACAAAAATTACAAATTGCGGATGGCATTGCTTTACAAAAATTATATGGCTCTAAAAATGAGCAAAACATAAATGTGGAAGAACAGTTTAAAGTGTTTGACAGTATTGAAGAACCAAAAATCAATATTACTAGTGTAGAACAAGATTTATCAAATGACCTTCTTGAGATTTACGGTCCCAATAATAATTCGATGGAAACTAATCATTGCATACAAAATAACCCTTGGATGCAAAATATTACTTGTATTAATCCATGTGTTCCAATTCGACCATGTATTCCAACTAACGTTACAAATCCCATTTATCCTGATACTTCAAATGATTTAGAAAAACCTATTTATCCTGATACTTCAGATGATTTAGAAAAACCTATTTATCCTCGTAATTCAACCCCTTCTGAAGAATCAAATACTTTTGTGTTTAAGAGCATTAAAGATTCAGAATATGGTAAAGCTGATAAAATTATGGATTTCAAGACAGGATTTGACAAAATTGATATCTCATTGATTAATCAAGAGTTATCTAATGAAAAAATTCATTTTGTAGATGTTTTTCGACATAATTCAGGAGAAGCTATTTTGAAATATGATGAAAAAAACAATATAAGTGACTTCTTATTAAAAAAAGATATAGACGATACTCCCGACTTTGAACTTCAAATTGCAGGACAAGTTAGTCAATCAGATTTCTTAAGTGCATAAAATTTAAAGAAAGCATATTTGTAGTAGTTCAGACTAGATCTGACAGTTACAGATTATTTATACAGTATCTGTCAGGCTAAATGTGATTTAAATCTTTTTCTCTCTAAAATTGTTTTCCTTCGTATAAAGTTGCCATTGATTAGGTAAGCAGGCCGCAAGTGCCCACTTCCTCAAGAACTGTAGTGGTCAACTAAATTTGGCCACTACAATCTGGAAATGGTGGCTAATGGATTACGAGCCAAGGGGTATACCGTCGATGATGAGTTATTACAACATCTGTCGCGGCTAGGCTGGGCACATTAACCTCACAGGGGATTACCTGTGGCGCAATAGTGTCAAGATCGGTGCAGGTAAGTTCAGGCCGCTACGACCACTACAACTAGCTTAGCGTGCTTTATGTTCCGTTTTCTGAGGAGACCCCGGCTTAATAATATTTGTTGATTTTATGTTAAATTACTTTTCAAATTCTTAGACGTCAAGTGGAACGTGGAATACCGGAGCCACATGTGGCGAGGATATGCCTAGAAAGCCACTTGAAGGCTTGCCGTCCCAGCAAAATTGGCGTATGGCAAGCTGGCATCGGGCGGTGAGGTAGTCCTTCAAAAAACTTAATGAAATTGATAAATCTTATTTCTGTGCGGAATTCAATCTATTTGGCCCAGTGGAAGCGAAGCTACAATTTGAGGCCATTTGATTTTTAAACAAATTTCTCGCATGAAAAAATCACCCGCTCATCTCCCAAAACCTATCTCAATACTGATATTATACATCCATATAAAACAGTCCAAGGGGATAGTTGGTGTCTTCATACTATGATCAAACCATTCGAGATTTTTGGACACTCACTGCGGAAGAAAGCACATTATTGCCTGGCATGACAGATAAAGGTCGTTTGGGTTTTGCCACACAACTTAAATTCATTGATATTCATGGACGTTTCCCTGAACACCACAATGAGATTGATCCACAGGCCGTTCAATGGTTAGCAACACAGATAAAAGTTACACCTGACTACTGGTTTCGTATTATTTTCACGGTCGTCAGAGCAGGCGACATAGACGCACTATCCGTGTTTTTTTGAGATTTCACCCTATAACAGCGGTTGATCTTAAACGGTTGGCTACATGGTTAACTGATGATGTATTGCCTTTTGATCCGCAGGCACGTCATGGTCGCGAGCTTGCTTTTGATTGGTGTGCAACTCAGCGAATGGGACCCCCGGCAAGCGCTCATCTTGATGTAAATGTCAATGCCAACTGAATTCTGATCCACTTTGCTAAAGTAAAACTGATCCACCCCCTTTAATTTACTCGTTAAGTTCCGGTTTCAATTTTTTATGTAGCTGACCGCTTTTTAGCTTGTCTTTTAACCGATAACTTTGTCCACTAATCTGTACAATATGTGCATGGTGCAGCAATCTATCCAGCATAGCCGCTGTTAGCGTCTCATCGTCACCAAATGTACTTGACCACTGAGCAAAAGACAGATTACTAGTTAAGAGCACACTACCCGCTTCATATCGCTTTGCCACCACCTGGAAGAACAGGTTTGCTTCTTCCTTGCCAAAAGGTAAATAGCCAACTTCATCGATAATCAATAGTCTAGGTTTACTGATAACTCGGGTAAGATATCCTTTAAGGTCACCTTGTCGATGAGAGCTAAGCAGCTGCAACATCATGTCCGCCGCAGTTAGAAAACGGATGCTTAATCCCTGCATCGCAGCCCTATAGCTGATGGCAGTAGCAAGGTGGGTCTTACCGACACCAGACGGACCTAGGCAACACGATATTCTCCTGGCGCTCAATAAAAGCCAGTCCAGCCAGTTCCTGTATTTGGTTACGGGGAACACCGCTGGCATATTTGTAATCAAACTGCTCCAACGTCTTTATCACTGGCAGCCCAGATAAACGGAGTATTGTTTGACGCCGACGTTCAGTAAGTCCTTCATACTGGAGTCGAAAAACAGACTCTAGAAAGTCAGCGAGTGTGCCGTTCTTGTCGACAGTTCCTTGCGCTACAGCTGGCCACTCTGTGCTTAGTCTGTCCAGTTTAAGCTGCTGGCAGAATTTTTCGATGCGTTCATACTGAAGACTCATATCGGCATCTCCAGAATCGACTGATAGACGGACAAAGGATGTTGTAGGCTCTCGATAGGAATGGGGCGAGTCTGATGTATCGGTAAAGGAAATGCTTGCATGACTTTCGGCAGCGGCAACAGTGCCAAGGGTTCTTGTAGCATGCGCTCTTCTGTGTCGTTCGGGATGTGCTTGAAATGTTTCCCTCGCTCATCCGCCCAACGTTTGAATTCATCGGCTTCATAAACCACATCAACAAAAATACTGGAGACCTGACCCGATTGACAGGCACATTTGATAACGCCGTCCACCATCGGCATGTAGACGGCTTTTTTCACAAACTGATTATTCACTTTGGTACTGCGAACAACCAAGGCTGCTTCTCTCCCGTCAGGCATCAGTCCGTCTTTGGCGCAGCGGGTTAAGGCGAGCACCAGCGATTGCTTGTCGGCTTTTTGCAACTCCGCATTTTCAATCAACGCGGTAGCTGCGGTTCGGGTGAACTGCTCAGGGGTAACCTGAGCAGGTAACAGGGCGGCGATTCCTTACTGCATAATGACCGATTGTAGATTTGTATAGACGTTATTCATCGTTTGTAATTCGGTATTCATGACACACCCCCTTCCAACATCAACGCTTCTCTGCGTTTTCTGTCCGCCTGTTTTGCCCAGAAAGGACGGGATATTTTGACTATTGGGTAGGTTTCTATGACACTTTCTAGCATATCAATCACCCGATTTACTTCGTATACGCCCTGTTCGCTATCTTCGTCGTCTGGCTCACAAAGTATCACCGGAAAACGCCCACAAACTGTTTTTTTCCAATCGCGCAGAAAGTGAAAGTCATCGCTTGACCAAAAACCCAATAGGCAACCAGACGGTAAAATTCCGCCTGTATGTGATAGCTATATTTGTTAACGGAATTGCCAAAATCAAAAACATCTTCTGTTGTTTTCACATCCAACAAGGAGGGTTTGTCGGAATATATGCCGAAAAAATCAGGGCGGATTTTCAAGAGTGTTCCCTTTTCCGTACGATAGAAAATTGAAACCTCTGGTTCGCCGTTTTCAAGCAACTCCTCAACCATGGGGTAAGCCAGTGCAGAATCTCGCATCATTTCAACTTGCTCAAAGTCGTCTTTTTTGAGCACGATTTGATTTTTGGCCACGGCTTGCGCCTCAAAATCCGCCAATGTTTGCCTGCCGTCCTTTGCTCTCAAATCAACATCTGGCGCACAAGTGTACTGTTCACCGAAGCGCTCCGGCTCAAGAATAGCGGCATGTACAGCCGTACCAATCACAAATGCACCGTTTTTAGTCTCTTTGTAGGGAGCGTCCTTGTTTGAATTTACGACAGCTATTGTTTTTGCCTTTTGAACCAATCGTATTTGCGTACTCGAATAGCCGTTTGCCGCATGATAGGTGCCGTTTGACAGACGGCGAACAATCAAGCTCTCTGTTGATTTTAATGCATCAATACAGCCGTTCAACATCTCAAGCGTGATACCTTCACCGCTCATGATTTTCCCGTTAACGGGTGGGAAAGCAGAGAAGATAGAGTTATTGTCAATGTTTTTGATGACTGAGCCCATTAGCTCTTTTTCTTCTGTGCAATTATTAATCAATTCTTCAAGTGCGACATTCGTCACGCTTTTTTCGACTTCTCCCACGTTTTCCACAGGGATAACGACAGATTCAGTGGATAACTCTGTTGATTGCGTTAATAACTGATTATCTTTTCCACAATCAAAAAGTTGAATCGCTATTCCCTTGATTTCGCTTAAAGAGATGGTTTTGTATGTTTCCTCAATTTTTGAGGTTACCGCGTCACGTAATTCAGTATATTTCTCAAAAATCTCAGGCTCTTCTGACGGATTGGCTAGCAAATCATCCGCGTCTCGAATCTCGCCTTCGTCGTATTCTTCCTGAACACCAAAAATCGTTAGCAAAGCGCAGAACTGGTCTATTTCCTGTTCTTCGGTAATATCCGTCTGTTTTTCGGTATGAGCGAGATATTCATCAACACTGATTTCTTCCAATCGCGGCGATTTGTAAAAACAGCAATTTGCGCCGTCAGTTTTAAATATATGCCCAGAAGCCTTTTTTTTAGCGGCAATTTTTGTCTCAGACGCAAGATAGATGAAATTTGTTGTCTTGCCCTTCTCGTGGTCAACGGTTGTGATGATGGTTGCCTTGAAGTATTTCATTATTTCGCCCCCTCTATGCGGTTATTCGCCTGTTGTTCCAATCTCCGTAAAATGCTGCCTCTGGCTTTGGGTAATGCCTGTTCTCGCTGCTCATCAAAGCAGTGACAGCAAGCACTCGAACACGCTTTCATCGTTGAGGGTTTGTAAAAAAGCAGCTTGAATTGTTTACGGTTAATTTTTTCAACAAACTCAGTACACGCTTCTTCAAGATAAACGCAGGAGCGGTTATCCAGTCTTGCACGCCAGAAAAAACTCACGAGATTTAAGGAAAGTTTGCCACAGTGACAACAGGTGAAACGCACATCAGGGCGCCCCTGAAAGGTTCGCCGAAATCCATTGAGGGTATAGGTATATTTCATGCTGCACCTCCAACGCTTTTGCTAAATTCCAACTCAACACTGGCTCTTATCGCCTGTTTTGCGCTGCATACATCCAGCTTACGTACCACGTTGCCCATGTGGAATTTGACCGTGCCTTCCTTGATTCCCAATATTACTGAGATTTCCCAATACGTTTTGCCCGCACTCACCCAATGAAGTACCTCGTTTTCACGCTTGGTTAATCTTCTGAATAATTTCAAATCAGAGTTCATACCCCACCTCCAACTCTATTCAGAATTCGTGCACGCTGACGTAGGGTTAAATTGCGGGATTTTTCAACAAACTGCTTAATTGTGTAATTCGGTGCTTCACAGACAAGCACACGGAAGGTAGACTTTTTCATAGCCTTACTCCTAGTATCGTAGGTTTAGGGTTAGCTCTGCGTTAGTGCTGGAACACTGGCGTAGAGCGCTGTATTTATTTGCTGACTGCTATCTTTTTTGCTTTTTCAATAAAACTTGGACTGTAAATAATATTCAATTCATCAATTAAGGATAAGAAAACTGAGGCTTCAGATGACGAACTCTCATTTGCTTCTATTTTTTCAGATAAATAATCAACAAACTTATAACGTTCATCAATTTTATTTTCTATTACATCAGAAGCTTTGTTAACTGACTGTGTAAAACAAGCCATCTTAAAAGTTAATTTATCTTCTGGTTGATAACTTCTGCCCTTTTTGCTAATAATAAATCCATATCTAAAACCTTCTTTTACTTTCCAAACTCCATTAGAGTTTTTTACTATATTTTTTATAGGCTTAATTAATACGGTATTTTTGAATACATCAAATCTTTTGAACTTCCTAAAGTCTGTACCTAACATAAAGCAAAGTTCGCTTAAGGAAGTGGAATAATCTATAGTCTTAAATCTACTGATAAGTTCTAAAATCCTTTTTTCGTAGCCACCTTTAAAAGACAACAACAATTTAAGATCTATTTCACCAAATCCTTTAGAATAATCAAGCATGTAATGAGCAGCTTCTTCTGTCACAGAAAGTCTTAAAACTCCATTTTTAAACTCTGCATAACTGCATAATGATACTTTTTCAAATGATTGAATTTCATCATTTTTAATCTCAGAAAATCGTCCCATAACTGAACTAGTTGCATCATCAAGGGTTTTATATAAACCCTGTCTAGTCATAGAGAAATGCTCACATAACTCGTTTGTATGAAAAATGAATGAAGTTGGTATTTTTTCATTAGCTTTTGTGAACTTTATTTTATCTGCTTCTTTTTTTAATCCTAAAATCATAAGACTAAGTAAATCTTGCTCTCTTGGTGAAAGACTCATTCTTGCTGAAATAAAGTGATGCGATTTTTTTATGGATGTCATTCATCCCACCCTAATAATAACAACATAACATCTATTATAAAATAAAAAGGTGGCATGTCAAGGTGGCTAATATAGCTTTTAAATTCATTTTTAATTGCTCTAGAATATGAAAAAGTAAGATACAGCCTGTGTAACCTGCAGAGACTAGTTGACTATGTTGATATTAGTAAAAACTAGGTGGGGTATCAGTAAACTTTAAGGTGTGATATTAGCAAAAACTAGGTGGTATTTGTTGCTCTAACGTTCTGTTTAAAATAAAAAATGTCCCACCCCTTTACCTTCTTTTGACCTTTACCTAAAAATATACCTTTATTTACCGCAATTCACCTGTGGATAAATTTGTTTCTAACAAAAACCCTGAATCGAAAAATATGTTACTACAGAGTGACCAAATTTCTTTTTGACTACAGATGACATTCCGCTTCCTCGTCTGCTCATTCGCTCCGCTCGGTCACAGACTGTGGCGAGCGGCGGGATTTTAATAAAAAAGATTTTTTTGAGTTAATTAACCCGAAACATTGCACTATTCAGTTGCTCCAGCTAGCATCACTAGGATTAACGTATCCATTAATTCAGGCACACCATGAACAAAACAGAACTCATCAATCAAATTGCTGAAAAAGCCGACTTAACCAAAAAAGATTCAGAGAAGGTGCTGAATGCTTTCATTGAAACCGTGACAGAAGCGCTAAAGGCTGGAAATGACGTACAACTTATTGGCTTTGGTAGCTTTCAAGTTAAGCATCGAGCAGCTAGAGATGGACGCAATCCAAAAACGGGCGAGACACTTAAAATTGCTGCTGCAAACGTACCGAGTTTTAAAGCGGGTCAAAGACTCAAAGAGGCAGTGAAGTAATTCATGACCTACGACGCAAAGTCAATTCGCATTCTACGTGAAGACGAAATCAAACAGTTTGACTGGCATTGGGCTGAGGAATTAGCCCACGAACACATTTTGCCCCTAGATTGGGTCAAACGCGGATTTGAAGGGTCAAGGCGACTCGGTATTGAACCAGAATTCTTCGTCAGCAAATATCTCCTCAAACAAGACCTACCCAAAAATGACGAATTCGAACAAGTCTTCATTGAAGTGCTAAAGGAAGACAGAAAGAAGAGTCAAAATACCTTTTAAAAGCTCCTGTAATCAATTTATGAGCAACTTTCTCGATAAAAACGTAATTCGTACAGCCAAAAATTTATCGCCGCTCATAATGAGTTTGATGAATTTTTTAGTTTTCAGATTTCAGAAAAGAAAAAAGCCAACCCCGAAAGTTGGCAAAAAGATGTAATCATGTTTGAGCTAAAAATCCTAACTACTCGTTTAGTGTGGCGCTTAATCTGAAAATTTCAAATCGTCACTAATTACCAAAAATATTTTTGGCGTTTTTTCGGGTTTCAAATGCCCTCAAATCGTCGATTGAATTCAATGGCTCCAATTCAACATACTCATCATTAAAATCAGACATTTTGTTTTTTAACACGGTTTCCATCACTGTCGTGATTTCTTCTAGTGTGGTTTTATCTGTCAAAAGCTCGCTGAGCATATAAATCACGAGTTTCGCACCAATAAAAAAACGCTCTATTTTTAAGTTTAATTCAGCATAATATATAAATAGAAAAAATCTCATAAATTAAAAATAACTTATTGTAATTTAAGTAAATTTATACGTCTTAGCAAGTTACAGATTAATTATTGTTCTGAAGCCATTTCTAGAATTTTATATGCCCGTGCGAAACTCGTGTAAATTAATCTAGGCTCTTGTTTGAACAGTGCCACACCGGATAAAAATGCTCCAGGCATAAACTTACCTCTCTCTCCCTGAGGCATTTTTTCCAATACTTCACCTACGTACTTGTCAGCGCTATGTCTATCAGGATTGATATAAAATTGAATTTTTCTACGTGTGTCCATATCGATTTCACCCTATAGAAAACATGCCATTAACCAAGTCAAACTGAGGATTTTCGCTTTTAAAAAACCTGTCTTCCCTCGTTACACAGAGGGATTTAATTGCATCAGCGATAATTTCTGCACCTCCACCTATCACCATCACATGGGTATACCCACTGAATGTATTGACAGCGTCCAGTACACGATTAATCAGTCGATGTCTTGATTCCTTGAGTGCAGCAAGAACCTGATTTATTTGGCTTGCATCGTTGATACGGCGTTTTAGATAATTCATATCGTGACTGTTGATGATAATATCATCCGCCAAATAGTTGCTACCATTGGTTTTTGCCAAACTAAGTGCTTCTTTGACAGATTGCGTAATCATTGATACACCTAGATGAGAGTTTCCGTATATTTTTGATACACCCCTCATTTTTCCCATCACTTGAGCTATATCCAGCGTTGTGCCACCTAAATCCACAATCAAAAGCGAGTCTAGGTCATCAAGCTCTTTTGCTATTGAAAAACCAGCAGGGATTGATTCCGGCATTACTTCAACATTTATGATGTTAAAAGCTCGTCCACCTTTAACTTCAACCGATTTTTTAAAATTGTCTTTTTTTCTCTGTATGTTTGCAAAATTCGGCTGATTTTTGGTATCGAAATATTCAGCAATCGGCAAAGAGACGATGATTTCCACATCTTGAGGTGTTAATTTTGACTGGAGTAAGGCATGATGCACTGCAATCACATTCACATCGCTATACTGATAACCCACATTGGTTGTCGTAACGGCAATAGGACTTATCGCATCGAAAGAGTACATTTCGCCATTGATGGTGTAATTTGAACTATTGCTGTCACCAAAAGAAACTGACCAATCACGCTTAAAGCTATTTGGGCTAATGAAGTGCTTCTGAATTCCTTCCTCACTCCATGATAATTTGATATTTGTCGAACCATCATCGATATATATTTTCATGAGTCACCTTTGAGAAAAATAAGAGATAATTAAAGTCTTAAACTGAGAATTATATAGTAGATTAAGGTTTAAAATTACCTTTTTTCTCAAATTAATCTCAATATAATCTCTTAAATGATAACTTTAAGAGAAAACATGAATTTATTCCGGTAAGTTGAGATAAATATGAGAACTTGTTGAGATATTCTATTTAATAGCGAAAAAAACGCCAGATATCCAATACCCGGCGTACAGAGCTAGAAGAGATTCAAAAGATTAATATCAGCAATTTAATTTAAGTATAGCGCAGCTTAAACTGCATCAACACCCAATAAGCCACTCCAGCCGCAAGAATAGAATTCAAAGAAGGGATGCCGAATGTGAAGAATACGCCGACAAGTGTACCTACAATACAGGCAAAAATAGCAGACCAGCCAATGAGTGGCGTAGCTGAGTCATCCGGCAATAATCCTTTCTCTCTCGTTTCGTCTAGAATTTTTCTGCTCGTTTTCAGAATGTAGTAATCAACCAGCATTACGCCAGCGATAGGAGGGAAAATGACGCCAAGCAGCAATAGAAATGAAACTAAATGTTCTAAAATACCCAATGATGCCAACAACGTTCCGAATAACCCCAAAGAAACAGTTATTGCTGCATAATTAAATTTTCGATTTGAGAGAGTTTCTAAAAATCCTAAAATATGAAGAGATGAAGAATAAAGATTTATGTCGTTAACCTTTATTGCAGACAAAATAATGGTAAGAATGCCAATAAACCCCGCACTATGTAACATTATTTTCACTACATCATCAGTACCTACTGCATGAACAACTAATATAGCAATACCATTAATAAAAAATTCACCGATAATAATAGAACTGAATATCATCCAAAAAACATGTTTACCATTTTTACAATAGCGACTTATATCGGGCGTTAATAAAGCGAAAATAATAAATAATCCGGCAACCATTGTAGCGCCATCACCAACAGAGAGTAATTCACCATTATGATGTGAAAAACTAAAACTATTAATTGGTTTTAAAAATATTTCATTTAAACTAACAAATAGTATTACCATCAAAAATAAAGGCACTGCTACCTTAGCTGTAATACTTAATGCTTTAAATCCAAACGCAACAAGTAAAGAAAAACAGAAACCAGTAATAACGGTAATCCAAATCACATTAACATTTGGAATAATTGTATTAACGAAACCTTGAGAAATAAGGGAAACATTAATACCAAACCACCCTAAAAGACTTACAGAAATAACAACACCTATTAACATTGACCCTATTTTTCCAAACCCACAAAATTTTGCTAAAATACTAGTGGATACCCCTTCTTTCATGCCAGCATAACCCAAACCAAAACTAACAAAAGTCAAAGCTAAACTACCTAAAAAAGTAGCTATCATTGCTTCAATAAATGTCATTCTATGTCCTAATGTCGCTCCCAACATGAATTGAGCTAAGGAAGTAGCCATACCCATACGGACGACTGTCACGTTAAATAAACTAGTTTTCTTTTCTTTTGGTAATCGTCTAAATGCGTATTCATCTTTGGAAACATTCATAAATTTCCCTTCATTTATATCCATTGTAAGTTTACTATTAAGTTATCTAATTAATTTTAAAATTAGAAGGTAAAAAACATGAACAATAGTCGAGACAAGATACAATCATATGTGTCATCACCTCAATCATTAATATCCTTTATCAGGAAAAGTTCAGACCATTGGCTTATAAAAGACCTAGAAGCTAGATATATTTTTGTAAATGACCCTGCATTTGAATTTTTCAGATTTCCTAAAAAATTCAATCCGGAAGGAAAATCTGATAAAGAAGTTCCAACTGAGATATGTGAAGAACTCTGGCCAGAGTTTATTAAAACTGATCAAAAAGCAATTAAAGAAAATAAAAAAGTAACTTCTATAGCAATTCATCATTACGGAAAAGGAAATACAGGTGTTCTAGTTCCGCATTATTTGGAAAGAACACCGCTTTACGACGGAGAAAATAAATTAATTGGTATTGTCAGTCATGGTAGGCGTATTGATGCACCAGCATTATTATTTTATATAAATAAACTTAATAGAAAGACGATACAAATCGATGCCCCTAATGACATTTTCACCAAAAGAGAATTGGAAGTTATATTTTGGGCTCAGCAAAGACTGAGTGCTAAGGAAATTGCCAGAAGGTTAGATATTGCTACACAAACGGTGGTAATGCATTTTAAGCATATCTATAAAAAAGCAGATGTTCATAGTGTTATTCAACTGAATGAATATTGTAAACATACAGGACTTGATAGATATATTCCTGCTAATTTTATTCGCAAAGGTGTACAGCTTATAGCTTAAATTTATACCCATAAAATATGGTATATACTATTAGATGTATTTATCTATACTTAAGTCATATTAAGAATAATTAAAATAAAAATTTCATTTCAACACCAGAGAAATACTTAAATAGTAATTAAATTACCTACCCATTATTTATTTCATAGTAATAAATATAGAAAAATAAGAAGTTGCGTTTTTTTATTTGAATTTTTATAAGTATAAGTGGTTTATATTGCTATCTATAATTTTTAATTTTTTTATTTGATGTTTTTTATTTTACAGTGAAATTTCTTACAGAAGATACTTTAGATTATTTTAAATAAAAATAACGTGAATTTTATAATGAAAAACCCCGAATAAATGGGGCTTTGAGAGTTAGTTTTGGCTGGCAAACTGGCCAATATCAGGGAAATACAATAATAACTATATTTGTTTGAAATTTTGTTTTTAATAGTCCAACTCGCAATTGGACATCATGCCAACACCAGGTAAACCCAAAAGGGAATATGTAGCATCGGCAAAGCATATTCCCTTTTTTTCAATAAAGCAAAAAATTTCTGATATTTCTATTTTTTCATTCGAAAACAAGGGGAAATACTCATGATTCAGCCAAAAAAATACAGAACAACCTTTCGACATTTAAAGGCTGGCATGTCGGTTTTTCACAACGACGAAACGTTAAAAATCGTGAAATTGAGAAAGCACGAAATGACCGAAAAAGGGTTGATGTACCACTTTGATGTCATCGGTGGCAACGGCGTTTTGATAGGAGAAAGCGGCACCCGAATATACGCGCCAAAAAATTGCTAAATTAGCGAAAAATTCAACTCATCCCACCAAAAAATACGATTATTTTTTGAGTCGCAACCTATTGATTTTGATCGTTTTATTTTTTATCTAAATTATTGACTTTGATCAACTATTTGACATAGTGAAATTTCTGGTTACAATTTAAAAGTCGATTTTTAGCTGTTTTTTGTACGGCTTTCGCTCTTTATAAAATTTGGTTTTCTTCCAGTGTGTCTGGAAGACAGAACACAGAAGTTTGAGTGTTCTGTTTTGATGTTTTTTACTTCTGTGCTATGCGTGGATAACTCATACAAAAAGTATCAACACAAGACATTTGAGGAGGAACCATTTTGAAAAAGCAGAGCAAAACAGTAGAAATTATTTTTTTGCAGAAAAAAAGTAATGCGAAATCTAGAGACTATGAACGTTTTGGAGAGATTTTAAAGAGAAAAGACGCTGAACGTGAATTTAACCAAAAGCTCAAAAAAGCCTTTTGGCGACACGAAAATCCACGCCAGCAGTTACGGGATTTTCAACGAAAGATAGTAGTTTACGCCACTCTGTTCATGAATCACCGAAAAAAAACAGCAAAAACAAAAAATCATCGAACAGAAAGCGCATATTGACGTGCTCTTTTTAAATTAAAGCCTTTCTTTGTCATTTTTTCAACCACATCAGGGAAATCACACGTGAAATGACCGTCAATTAATTTGATGGCGAACTTCTTTTTGAAAAAATTTTGGAGGATAGCGATAGTGAGTATGCTGCTAATGGTAGAAGCCATGAATACCCAAGTAGGAAATCCCGCTCGAAAACTCGTTTTACTTAAACTTGCTGACCACGCTAATGATGAAGGTATCTGTTGGCCTTCGTATGAATCTATTGCCAAGCAGTGTGAAATTTCAAAAAGAACCGTCATTCGGCATATTACCGAACTGGAAAAACAAGGACTCGTTCAGGTTTTTCAAAGAGAGCGAAATGGGCATCACCATAATCAATCAAACAAGTATGTTTTGCGATTAAATAATAGCCAATCTTTGGCACCTAATCCAGAAACGAAAAAACTAAAAAATGATGGTGACAATTTGGCAAGTGATGGTAACAAAAACGACAACCTCATGGTGACACAGTGTCACCCGAATCTGTCATATAGAACCAGTCATAAAATAGAACCTAATAATATTAGTGACCAACGCCCAAAATTTTTTCAGCCTCCAAGTCAAAACATTTGGCAAGATTATCTTGAGCATCGAAAAAACAAAAAAGCCAAACTGACCGAAACGGCACTTAACCGACTTGTGCAAAAAATTAATGCCGCCAACAAATTGGGCTATGCAACCGATGACATACTGGCTGAATGTATGCTCAGAAACTGGCAAGGCTTTGAGGTTTCTTGGCTTGAGCAGAAAAACTATCAGCGAAACAGTCTCATCAATGAAATAGCTACTCGTCCCAGCAATCCTGAGGGGTTTGTGGTTATCAACGGTTAATTTTTTTGGAACAAAACTATGGATATTATTCAACGGCTACAAAAAATCATGCCCGAAAATATCAAGCCAATTGCGTGTAGTTGGGAAGAACATTTAGCCAAAATGCAAAAAATATCCGAGGAAGCCAGCTTGCAAGATACCATTTTTCGCAAGCAACATCGGATAGAAAACCTATTTGGTCGCTCGGGTATTGCTCCACTGCATGCACATTGCCGATTTGAAAACTATCGCATTTTCAACGTGGGTCAGAAAAATGCGTTGAATCAATCTGTCGCATTTGCAAAGAGTTTTGGTACAGGATTTGGCGGATTTGTTTTCAGTGGTGGGTGCGGAACGGGCAAAAATCATCTTGCGGCATCGATAGGGTATTATCTCATGAGCAAAGGTCGTTCCGTATTGTGTATCACTGTAGCCGATTTGATGATGCGCTTTCGGGCAACCTACGAAAAAAACACAAAAGTGACCGAACAACAACTACTCGATGAACTTTGCAAAGTTGATTTGTTGATTCTAGACGAGATAGGTACACGAGTTTCGCACCAATAAAAAAACGCTCTATTTTTAAGTTTAATTCAGCATAATATATAAATAGATAAAACCTTATAAATCAAATACAACTTATTGTAATTTAAGAAAATTCATGTATTTTAGTAACTTGCAGATTGATCATTGCTTTTAAGCCATTTCTAGAATTTTATATGCCTGTGCGAAACTCGTGAGGTATTCAGTATCAGCATAGCGAAAACACGAAGATTATTGTAAATCAACTGGTTGATAGGCGAACTTCCCACAAAAAAACGCTTGGCATGCTCACGAATCTGAGCAGTGAACAAATTCGACAAGTCTTGGGCGATAGAGTTATCGACAGAATGATGATGAGCAATGGGATTTGGCTCAATTTCAACTGGTCAAGCTACCGCCGGAAAATTCAATAACAAACACGAGGTCAAACATGAATAAAAAACCTTATTTTTTCAATCCAAACTTAAGCAGTGAAGAGCTTGAGGATTGGTTGGCTGAGCAAAAAACCGCCTTATCGCATTACAATAATTTAAAACGAGAAAAAGCTGCCTTGAGCAAGCAGCTATCAGAGGTAGAAAGGATGTTGGAGAGTGCTAATAATTTCTTTACATCAGATAAACTGAGTTTTCCTTGGGATCCCAGTCCGCTTCTAAAAGCGAATAAGCCATAATCGGATTTTCAGGAATTTCAAACTGTTCGATAAATGACTTTGCGTCTTCTGGCAGTTTGTCAATTTGGAGTTCTTCATCAATAACAAATAAGCTATCCGCAAGTGATAAGCTACGTATTTCTGCGGGTTTCCAACGGGTTTGGATAAAAATCATGTGGTTAAGCGCTTCTTTACCAATTAAAGGCTGAAATATAGTTGAGTATTTCTTCCGGTGCTCATAAAGAATTATTTCGAGAATAAATAGTCGATTGGTACAAATTTTCATAAAGATATCTTGAGGGCTTCCAGGATAACACGAGTTTCGCAATCTCCAAAAAAGAAGTATAAATTTAAAAACAAGAAAAAATCAGGGTGTTCATATTTTGTCGGGTTATCCATGTATTAAAGATATCTATAAAACATTCTTACAAGTAAGCAGTTTAAGATACTCTGGTTTAGCGTTATCAGAAGTAAGCCCATCGCCTTTATCTCATGACACTGTTAGCCGATGGCTAAAAAGTAGATGTTTTAGACCTAAAGACCTATGGCGATTAGTTGAACCTTCTATAGACAAAAAAAGCCCTTGCGTACTAATTGCCGATGATACATTGATTGCCAAAACACGTAGTAAAAAAATAGAGATGGTCCATTATCAATATTCAGGTAATGAACATGATGTTATTGCTGGCATAGGTTTAGTTAATTTGCTTTGGCATGATCTGACGAAGGTTGAATCAATTCCTATCAATTATCTTATTTATGATAAAGATTCTGATGGAAAAACAAAAAACACGCACTTTTCCGAAATGCTCACTCTTGCTAAAAAAAGAGGGATCATGCCAGAAGTCGTAGTGATGGATGCTTGGTATTCTAGCCTGGATAACCTGAAATCAATTCGCTCTCATGGTTGGATCTGGGTAACCACGCTGAGGAAAAATAGGATTGTTAACCATAACAAACAACTGAACAAGTTAGACATCTCAGAAGAAGGAACGTCAATACACTTGCGAGGATATGGTTGGGTAACCGTTTTCAAATTTACAGCCAAAAACGGCCGTATTGATTACATAGTAACAAACAAAGAGAATCCCACCCGTCAATACCTCAAATCTATCATGGATGCCCGTTGGTCTGTTGAAGTTTATCATCGAGAAGTTAAACAAAACTGTGGTATTGAACGCTGTCAGGCTCGCACGAGCCGAGCGCAAAGAAATCATATTTTTCTCGCTATTTCTGCGTGGTTTGAACAACATAAACGTCGTATATCTGAAAAAATAACCCTTTATCAACAAAATTGGGACGTAATCAAAAGTGCTATTACTGAGCAAATCCGTGTTTTATTAGCGTACCCAAATTAGTTTTGTGCGAAACTCGTGGATAATAAAATGGTTCGAAAAAGTGGAGCCCGCTATTTTTGAGGTGGTGACACATTTGGTCAAAGAACGGTGCGAAAAAGCGGAGGTCATCGAAGCAGCAAGAACGACCGCCGAGGCGATAGTTGAAGGGATGACGTCTATTTTTCGTCGTTAAGAGTATTGAGGAAGTTACAAGAATTATTACTCATTTTTTCAAGACAGATTTTGTAAGTTTCTTCAAATTTCAAAATCTCATTAATATATTCTTCCGGCGTAAATTCTTTATCGCTGCGTTTTAAATATTCAACAGCCAAAGCACGAGCGTCGTATGGATAAAATCCGATTTTTTCATATTTTTTAGACATAAAAAATTCCTTATAAGTTGAAGAGTGATAAGGATACCACCGAGCCTGACGTGGTGAAAAGACAGGCGTTTTTAAACAAAAATTCACACCTCACCACCTCAAAATCTCACCGGAAGTAAGAAATCTTTGTCGACATAAGGTTAAATAGTTTTTGGTTTGATCCTTATTTGATATTGTTAAATCGATAAAAATTAACGATTCAAATAAGGAAAATACAATGAGTAAGAAAAGTACAAATTTAGGTGACAGCATGCCTACTAGTCTTGCAAGAGAGATATATGAGAAGGCAAAACAAATTTCACAAAATAAACAAGAAAAGCAATCCACGTATTCCGGTGGAGGAAACCGTAAAAAGCAGTGAGGAACTATGAATCGGGAACAATTGTTGTATCAAATTTATTATTCATATCAATTAAACAGTATGTTTAGTGTTTTACTTGGACGAGTCGATAAATTTTTATCATTTTTGCTGCTTCTGCTCAGTTCATCTGTCATTGGTAATTTAGGAAATCATATTTTTGTGGGTATTTGTATTGCTGTTATTACCGCCGTCAGAATGGCATTTTCATTTGAAAAAATAGCAGAGTCAGCCAGAAAGCAAGCGGTCAATTATCTTAATCTCTATACATCCCAAGCATTGACCGCCCCTGAATCCCAGCTAACAGAAGATTTGATGTGTATCCAAAAAGAAGACCCTAATATCTGACTCTCTTTGAGTAACGTAGCAGACCTTCGAACAAGGCAAATACTGGGTGAGCCTGTCAAAAACGAGCTTAGCAATTGGGAAAAATTAATGGCGTTTTTGTCGGGTCATTTGCAGTAAATAAAAACTCAACTTTCACTACCTCCCAAAAACCTCACCGGAAAAAATCACATGATGGAAAAGTATTCCAGCCCCTTGTCGTACCTATGGGCTGGGGCGACAACCGCTATTGGCATTCTCACGCTTGAGCAGTGGGTAGCCGTAGTGGGTATTGTCTGCACGATAGGGACATTTTTTGTTAATTGGTATTACCGCAAAAAGGAATTTGAACTCAAGGAACATCACCATGAAGATACCGAAAAAAATATTGATGGCAACGGGCGGTAGTGCGTTGTTTTTAGCCTCAGCGATGATAACGCATTTTGAGGGATTGAAATTTAAACCCTATTTCGATGGGGGCGGTATTCTCTCTGTTTGCTACGGGCACACAGGCAGCGATATTGAACGTAACCTGACGTACACGGAAGAAGATTGTGATAAGTGGCTTAATGACGATTTAAACACAGTTAAACGCTATGTTGACCCGCTGGTTAAGGTCAATATCAATACACTGACTCAAGCAGCGCTTTACTCATTTGCTTACAACGTGGGCGTGGGGAATTTTGCGAAATCCACATTACTCAAAAAGCTCAACGCCAATGACCGAAAGGGCGTTTGTGATGAGATGAAAAGGTGGGTTTATGTAAAAGGCGAAGTTTGGAAAGGACTAATGACCCGTCGAGAGATAGAGAGCCTAATATGTTATGGCGACCTTACATATTTATCGTAGTGATTATTGCAGGATTAATCTTATGTGCATCTTGGTTGTTGACATCCTTAAACGAAGTCAGGGCATTGAATAAAAAACTCACCGTTGACCTCAATAAACAGATAGCCATCACCACTAATGCTTTTCAGTCAATGAGGGTAATCAATGATATTGCACGAATTAATAGTTGAAACCCGCCAACGTAAAGTGGTTGACTCTGAGGCAACACAAGCAGCAATTAAAACGCATGTCGTCAATCAGGATTGCGCCAATCGCATTATCCCTCATGGTGCTGTTGTCGAGTTGCAGCAGCACACGAGCCGAATACGTTCAGACACCTCGCATTCCGATACCCTCTCACCTACTCGCTGACTGCTTACCGCCAGCAATCACGAGTATGATGACATGGCGTGATAGTCTGATACTCAATGAGCAGTTACTGACAGTGATTCACGAGTTTCGCACCAATAAAAAAACGCTCTATTTTTAAGTTTAATTCAGCATAATATATAAATAGAAAAAATCTCATAAATTAAAAATAACTTATTGTAATTTAATTAAATTTATACGTCTTAGCAAGTTACAGATTAATTATTGTTCTGAAGCCATTTCTAGAATTTTATATGCCCGTGCGAAACTCGTGTCATTAAGAAAACACCGGACGGCGAAACGACCACGATAGAAGAAGGATTGCCTAGCCACAATGATATTGCCGTTTACAAAAAAATGGGGGTAAGCGAAGTCTTCTTTGACGAAGAAAAGCAGCAACAAAAAGAATATTTAAGATCGATACTTGAGCGCAAAAAAGCGGGTGAAATGACTTCACTGGAAGCAGCGCAATTTATGGAGATAGAAGGTATACCCGTCCCTAACACGCTATTGCTAGAAATTAAACAAGCATCGGGACTTGATGAATCACAAGATATTTTCCCTTCTGTTATTCAAGTCATCGGCGGAAAATTCAAAAATGATGAAAGTAGCAACCGTTAAAGTTCCTCCAAAACTTGTTAAGGTTTTTAACCGTTGTGCCCGTTATCGCTGTGGTTACGGTGGGCGCGGAAGTGGCAAAACACGCCCCTTTGCGTTGATGTTGGCGGTTAACGCTTTCAATGCCGCAAGGATCGGTAAAAAAGGCGTGATACTTTGCGCCCGTGAATTCATGAACTCACTTGAAGACTCCAGTATGCAGGAAGTCAAACAGGCAATACAAAGCGTCAACTGGCTCAATGCCTTTTTTGATATTGGTGAAAGATATATTCGTACCAAAGACAAGTGGGTTTTTTTTGTATTTTGTGGATTAAGGCATAACTTGGATAGCCTAAAATCAAAATCCTCAATTTTGTTCTGCTGGATAGATGAGGCTGAAAACGTACCAGAGTATGCATGGCAAAAATTAATTCCCACGGTACGAGAAGAAGGCTCTGAAATTTGGGTGACGTGGAATCCAGAGCGAAAAGGGAGCGCAACCGATGTTCGCTTTAGACAAAAAAAGCCAAGTAACTGTATTTCGGTTGAACTTAACTACAATGACAACCCGTGGTTTCCTGATGTTTTGGAGGAAGACCGGAAAAACGACCGGATCAGGCTTGATGCCCATACCTATGCGTGGATTTGGGAAGGGGATTATTTGGAAAATGCCAATAAGCAAGTATTGAACGGTAAATATGATGTTGTTGAGTTTGATGATGATCTCTGGAAAAAAGCAGACAGACTTTTGTTTGGCGCCGATTTTGGATTTTCAAATGACCCTAGCACCCTGATCCGTAGTTTCATCCTTGGTGACTGTCTGTACGTCGAATACGAAGCCTACAAAGTAGGTGTGGAATTGGACGCACTACCTCATTTCTATCAAGCAATACTGGAAGCAAAACGTTGGCCAATTAAAGCAGACCAGAGACTATTAGCTACTTAAAACGACAGGGCTTTAATATTGCTCCGGCATCAAAATGGAATGGTAGCGTAGAAGATGGTATAGCGCACCTTCGAGGCTTCAAAAAAATCATTATTCACCCACGTTGCAGACATACGATTGATGAGGCGCGTTTGTACTCGTACAAAGTTGACCGCAATACGGGTGACGTGCTCCCTGTTATCGTTGATGCTCACAATCACTGTTGGGATGCAGTGCGTTATTCACTTGATGGATATATCAAAGGTTCAGTCTCTTTTTTGGATACATTGTAGCCGATTTTGTGTGTCATATTGGGGTATACCCTCAATGGATTTCGGCGAACCTTTCAGGGGCGCCCTGATGTGCGTTTCACCTGTTGTCACTGTGGCAAACTTTCCTTAAATCTCGTGAGTTTTTTCTGGCGTGCAAGACTGGATAACCGCTCCTGCGTTTATCTTGAAGAAGCGTGTACTGAGTTTGTTGAAAAAATTAACCGTAAACAATTCAAGCTGCTTTTTTACAAACCCTCAACGATGAAAGCGTGTTCGAGTGCTTGCTGTCACTGCTTTGATGAGCAGCGAGAACAGGCATTACCCAAAGCCAGAGGCAGCATTTTACGGAGATTGGAACAACAGGCGAATAACCGCATAGAGGGGGCGAAATAATGAAATACTTCAAGGCAACCATCATCACAACCGTTGACCACGAGAAGGGCAAGACAACAAATTTCATCTATCTTGCGTCTGAGACAAAAATTGCCGCTAAAAAAAAGGCTTCTGGGCATATATTTAAAACTGACGGCGCAAATTGCTGTTTTTACAAATCGCCGCGATTGGAAGAAATCAGTGTTGATGAATATCTCGCTCATACCGAAAAACAGACGGATATTACCGAAGAACAGGAAATAGACCAGTTCTGCGCTTTGCTAACGATTTTTGGTGTTCAGGAAGAATACGACGAAGGCGAGATTCGAGACGCGGATGATTTGCTAGCCAATCCGTCAGAAGAGCCTGAGATTTTTGAGAAATATACTGAATTACGTGACGCGGTAACCTCAAAAATTGAGGAAACATACAAAACCATCTCTTTAAGCGAAATCAAGGGAATAGCGATTCAACTTTTTGATTGTGGAAAAGATAATCAGTTATTAACGCAATCAACAGAGTTATCCACTGAATCTGTCGTTATCCCTGTGGAAAACGTGGGAGAAGTCGAAAAAAGCGTGACGAATGTCGCACTTGAAGAATTGATTAATAATTGCACAGAAGAAAAAGAGCTAATGGGCTCAGTCATCAAAAACATTGACAATAACTCTATCTTCTCTGCTTTCCCACCCGTTAACGGGAAAATCATGAGCGGTGAAGGTATCACGCTTGAGATGTTGAACGGCTGTATTGATGCATTAAAATCAACAGAGAGCTTGATTGTTCGCCGTCTGTCAAACGGCACCTATCATGCGGCAAACGGCTATTCGAGTACGCAAATACGATTGGTTCAAAAGGCAAAAACAATAGCTGTCGTAAATTCAAACAAGGACGCTCCCTACAAAGAGACTAAAAACGGTGCATTTGTGATTGGTACGGCTGTACATGCCGCTATTCTTGAGCCGGAGCGCTTCGGTGAACAGTACACTTGTGCGCCAGATGTTGATTTGAGAGCAAAGGACGGCAGGCAAACATTGGCGGATTTTGAGGCGCAAGCCGTGGCCAAAAATCAAATCGTGCTCAAAAAAGACGACTTTGAGCAAGTTGAAATGATGCGAGATTCTGCACTGGCTTACCCCATGGTTGAGGAGTTGCTTGAAAACGGCGAACCAGAGGTTTCAATTTTCTATCGTACGGAAAAGGGAACACTCTTGAAAATCCGCCCTGATTTTTTCGGCATATATTCCGACAAACCCTCCTTGTTGGATGTGAAAACAACAGAAGATGTTTTTGATTTTGGCAATTCCGTTAACAAATATAGCTATCACATACAGGCGGAATTTTACCGTCTGGTTGCCTATTGGGTTTTTGGTCAAGCGATGACTTTCACTTTCTGCGCGATTGGAAAAAAACAGTTTGTGGGCGTTTTCCGGTGATACTTTGTGAGCCAGACGACGAAGATAGCGAACAGGGCGTATACGAAGTAAATCGGGTGATTGATATGCTAGAAAGTGTCATAGAAACCTACCCAATAGTCAAAATATCCCGTCCTTTCTGGGCAAAACAGGCGGACAGAAAACGCAGAGAAGCGTTGATGTTGGAAGGGGGTGTGTCATGAATACCGAATTACAAACGATGAATAACGTCTATACAAATCTACAATCGGTCATTATGCAGTAAGGAATCGCCGCCCTGTTACCTGCTCAGGTTACCCCTGAGCAGTTCACCCGAACCGCAGCTACCGCGTTGATTGAAAATGCGGAGTTGCAAAAAGCCGACAAGCAATCGCTGGTGCTCGCCTTAACCCGCTGCGCCAAAGACGGACTGATGCCTGACGGGAGAGAAGCAGCCTTGGTTGTTCGCAGTACCAAAGTGAATAATCAGTTTGTGAAAAAAGCCGTCTACATGCCGATGGTGGACGGCGTTATCAAATGTGCCTGTCAATCGGGTCAGGTCTCCAGTATTTTTGTTGATGTGGTTTATGAAGCCGATGAATTCAAACGTTGGGCGGATGAGCGAGGGAAACATTTCAAGCACATCTCGAACGACACAGAAGAGCGCGGTGAAATTCGACTGGTTTATGCTGTTGCTAAACTGAAAAATGGCGAATTTTTAATGGAAGTGATGAGTCGGGCTGACGTGGAAAAGATACGGGATACGGTACAAAGCGCAAAATACGATTCTAGCCCGTGGGTGAAGTGGTTTGACAGAATGGCACTCAAAACAGTGATTCATCGCCTTGCTAGACGGCTTCCTTGCGCCTCTGAGCTATTTTCGATGTTTGAGATATACAGAAGATGCAAATTTAACGGAAAAACCGCTCAAAATGGCTCCTGCTTCGTTTAAACGGCTATCACTGAGGGATGTCATCCGTGAACGCAATGAAAAAATGCGTGAAAAAGCAGAAACAGTGACAACGTCACCACCAGAAAAACAACCAGCAACCCATCCAAAACTGGAAGCGGCATTAATCGCCCTCGACGATGCCACCGACGAAAAAAGCCTTGCTGAAATCGTTGAGCATTGTACCCTATTGTCCGCCGAGTTGTCTGAGGATGAAAAAATACAACTCCGTGAAAAGATTAAGGCTAGCAAAAAGCGGTTAATGCCACCCAATAAAGATAGCGAAGTGTGGATGGCAAGACTGGTGAACGGCACAGGCGATGCTTGGCGATTTCGAAACGGTGAAATCGTTCACGGTTTTTTTGAGGCTGAGAAAAAAGCTAAAGAGATAGGCGCGGTGCTTGAAAAGCAGAAACAATACCGATTTAGTCCGAGTCATTAAAAAAATGCCCCGATGTAAATAGGGGCGCGTATGTTAACGTTGGGTTATAAATGAGTATCACATTTAATATAATTTACTTATTTCTAATAACTCAATACCTTATTAACAATTATTGAAGATATCGGATGAGTAAAAAATTTACCCCAACGCCCCATGATGCCATATTCAAGCAATTTTTAAGTGAAAAAGAGACGGCAAAAGATTTCTTTGACATCTGGCTACCGGATGAGATTAAAGCCTTGTGTGATTTGGATAGCCTAAAAGTGGAATCAGGCTCATTCGTCGATAGTGAAATGAAAAACTATCAGAGCGATATTCTCTATTCTGTCAAAACAGAAAAGGGAAGCGGTTATTTCTATCTGCTGATTGAACACCAGTCAACGCCTGATAAATTGATGGCTTGGCGACTCATGCGTTACTGTATGGCTGCCATGCAGAAGCATCTGGAAGCGGGACACAAAGAGCTGCCACTCGTTTTCCCCATCCTGTTTTATTGTGGTGAAAAAAGCCCACACCCATACAGTACTGACTGGCTTGATTGCTTTAGTGGGCGAGATATTGCAGAAGAAATATATACCAAACCGTTTAAGCTGGTTGATGTCACCACGCTTGATGATGGTGACATCATGCAACACAAGCGAATAGCGTTGCTTGAGTTACTTCAAAAGCACATTCGAAGACGGGATATGACCGAGCTACTGGATAGTATTGTTAAACTGTTGTCGTATAATTATTATACCGATAATCAGGTTATCACGATGTTTAACTATCTCATCCAAGAAGGTAACACCACAAAGCCAATGGAATTTATCAATGAGATAGCGAAACAATCAGAAAAACACGAGGGGGCATTTATGACTATTGCTCAACAGATTGAAGAAATTGGAATCAAGAAAGGCATACAACAAGGGAAAATTGAGGGCATCCAAGAGGGCGAAAAACAGGCTTCAATGAAGATAGCGCGCCAAATGCTAGAAAGTGGTATGGACAGACAATCTGTGATGAAATTTACGGGGTTAACTGATGCCGAAATGAGTAACCTGTTTAAAGATTAAATTATGACGAAACGCCAGAAATTAAGCCTCAATCGCCCTAGAAAGGCTTCACAAGAAGAGCAGCCCCAAAGTAACCCTGTTTACGGTAAAAAGGTCTGGGTGAATGCTACGCCTAAAAAACATGCAAAAAAGCCTCATCCTCCGAAAGTAGCAAAACAGCAGCCCAAGAAATCGGTTGTTAAACCTAAACAGGCAGTGAAGGTTAAAATCCCAAAACCACCCACACCGCCTAAAAAGCGATTGCTGTTAGATGAGGCAATTTCCCAGATAAGCACCTTTTGGCCTTATCTTTTTCCCGATGGCAAGTTGTGCCCAATGAAAATTGGCATCCAGCAGGATATGTGGCAAGAGGTGAAGGAAAGAAGTTTCCCAATAACGAGAAGGCGGTTGAGAGCCTGTTTAGGCAGTATTGGTTATCATGCTGATTATCGCGCCCTTATCCAGTTAGGCGCGTTTCGTTATGATAAAGATGGTCAGATAGTTGGCGAGGTCATCCAAGCCGATGTTGACGATAATCTGCAACGTTTGGCGCACCGAAATCGATAATGTTGCTTATTTCCGGTTTTTTCGGCCAATCAATATCCGGTGCTGTCGAAATATCCTTACGATGAAGGTTTAACCTATAGAGTTTCCAATTCCTGAGTTGTTTGATTTCGTCCGCTGTTGCCAAATCCAAATCAACCGCATCTTGCAACGGCTGTATAATCTCTGATGCTCTATTAATGCGAGATTGTTTTTCATACCCCGCATTCTGGAGAGCGTCTTGTTTCTGAGCTTCTTTATCGGTGATCCACTTTTCTCCGTCCCAATAATCAAAAGGCGTTTTTGGCGCTAAAAAAGTGAAACCCGTTTTTATTTCGCCTGGGTAATCAATAGTGTATTGATAGCGATCATCAGTTTTGTATACTGTTTTTCCTCTATGATCTGGCACATATAACCAACTTTTGTGATCTTCACTACGAATAAGCGCATATTCGTCATTATCTGGTATCACAGGTGTATCTAGGGCATAGCCGTAACCCGGCCTTGTATTCTGACTGACGTACCTATACCTTGCTCCAAAGTATTCTCTCGTCGAATCAGCCAAATATTCATAAACCAACATATATCCATCCGATATAGCAAAACCGCTTTCGCCAAGTTTCGTAATCGAACTTTCAGTAATGTCATTCTTATTTGTTATTTCTAAGCTGTATTTCATTATGCTGCACTCACGATGTATAAAAACGCGATATTTCGCGGTCGGTTTTCATTTGCGGTAGGAACAACTCTTGAAGCATCAAAAGAAGAAATTGACCCCCAATTATCACGATTGCCTTGTGCGACTTGCACGTTGTAGTTCCCGTCTACTTTAAAGGCGCCATCCGCTGCAATAGGCGGAATCGCCTCGCCTTGTCGAACATACCCAATACGCCCCTTGATATTGCGACTAGCATCACCTTGTTCGCTCAATACGGTTCTTCCTACGTCAACATCTTTTCTACCTGCGGAAAGTCCTCGAATAAATTCACCACGTAACTCAGGTAGTCTTCCTGATGGGTAAGCTAAAGCTAATTTTGGACATTTAACCTTATCAAAACCTGAGTTCGGGATAAGCATTATCAATTATACTTGAAGATACGTACCTGCAACAGGTATCTTTGGTTTAGATGGCATTAAACAATATGCAACCAGTCCGCCTAATAAATTCACTACAAAGTTAGCCGGAGAGCGATGTCGCGTATGCTCTATTTGACAAAGATTTTTTAACTCATCAAATACCGTTTCAATGACAGAACGATGACGCAAGATGGCTTTGTCGAAACAAGTCTGTTTAATAGGCTTCATTTTCTTCTTGATATTCGTTATAAGGCTAATTCCCATCGTTTTGAGTTGCTGTTTCAGTGAAGCCGATAAATACCCTTTATCTGCGTACAAACAACCAGAAAGATCCTTTGTCAGCTCAGGCAATGGTTTCCGATCATCGGTGTTTCCTGGTGTGAGTCGAAAACTGAGTATTTCCCCCAAATGATTGATAATTACATGAAGCTTGAAACCAAAGAACCAACCTGTTGAATTTTTTCCCCGTTCAGCTATCCCATTGAAGACTTTATGTCTGCGGATCCGTAAGTTATCACACACCGCTATCGGAGTAGAATCGGCAACCGATAGCCCCGTGCATTTTCCCTTAATTGACTCAAACAGTGCCGTTAACGCTAAGGCACTACGCGGAAGTAACTCTACACAGCGTGAATAGGATGGCAAGTTAGGAAATTCCTTCCGGAGATATAAGCGGACATAATAGAGATAAAATACCTTGAATTGCCTGAATCGGAGTTGATGAAACAACACAACCAGTGTCATCATTTCCGCCAACGAAAGCTGAGTAGACCGTCTACGACGCTTAGTACCGTTAGTCAGCAAATATTCATGCATTTTTGGCTCGAAGTCTTTGCAAAAATCATCCATCAGGCAATAAAGTTCAGTAAGATTTTCCATAATTGTTTAACAATGCTCTACTCTTTAACCAGACTGTTAGAGTATTTTAACAAAACAGGCTCATTCAACTATTTGAATATCAAGACTTTCTCTTTATTTCTTATCCCGAACTCAGGTTATCAAACGGTTGACCGTCACAAATTAAATAACCTTTTGGTGGTGCAGCTTGAGGCCAAGGAATAGGCGCGCCAACCGGATAATTATCGATTGCTTCAACATCGGAGGTTAATGCGAGCGTGCCTGATTTTGGAGGAAACAAAACCGTTGTTTTTGTGTTTGTATCGTGAACCTGGGTTCTTTTGGAATTTCTGACATAAGCAAACTCAGCACCACTGGAACCGTTAGTGCCACCTAAATTGAAAATCGTATCACCCGTTGTCAACGATCACCGAAAACTGATCCACTTTTTAGCTAAATCCGATCAATCAAAATTGATCCACTTTTACTCAGTCATTGCTCCTGAGCGCCGCTTATCTTTCAATCGATAGCTTTCACCGCTTAATTGCAGTACATGCGAATGATGAAGTAAACGATCAAGCATAGCGGCAGTTAATGTTGCGTCATCAGCAAAAGCATTTGGCCATTGCCCAAATGATAAGTTACTCGTCAATATGACACTGCCATACTCATAACGCTTGACAATCACATTGAAAAACAGGTTTGCTTCTTCTCGCCCAAACGGCAGGTATCCAATCTCATCGATAATCAACAATTTCGGGGCCATCACCGAACGTGATAGATATTGTTTGAGCTTATTTTGTCGTTTGGCAGTTGAGAGTTGCAACATCAGTTCAGCTGCCGTGGTAAAGCGGGTTTTCTTCTTGGCCTGTACTGCTTTTAATCCTAACCCAATAGCTAAATGCGTTTTGCCTACACCGCTTGGGCCAAGCAACACGACATTTTCATTACGTTCAATAAACGTTAATGCGCTTAATTCCTGTATGTCACGAGTTTCGCACAAAACTAATTTGGGTACGCTAATAAAACACGGATTTGCTCAGTAATAGCACTTTTGATTACGTCCCAATTTTGTTGATAAAGGGTTATTTTTTCAGATATACGACGTTTATGTTGTTCAAACCACGCAGAAATAGCGAGAAAAATATGATTTCTTTGCGCTCGGCTCGTGCGAGCCTGACAGCGTTCAATACCACAGTTTTGTTTAACTTCTCGATGATAAACTTCAACAGACCAACGGGCATCCATGATAGATTTGAGGTATTGACGGGTGTGATTCTCTTTGTTTGTTACTATGTAATCAATACGGCCGTTTTTGGCTGTAAATTTGAAAACGGTTACCCAACCATATCCTCGCAAGTGTATTGACGTTCCTTCTTCTGAGATGTCTAACTTGTTCAGTTGTTTGTTATGGTTAACAATCCTATTTTTCCTCAGCGTGGTTACCCAGATCCAACCATGAGAGCGAATTGATTTCAGGTTATCCAGGCTAGAATACCAAGCATCCATCACTACGGCTTCTGGCATGATCCCTCTTTTTTTAGCAAGAGTGAGCATTTCGGAAAAGTGCGTGTTTTTTGTTTTTCCATCAGAATCTTTATCATAAATCCGATAATTGATAGGAATTGATTCAACCTTCGTCAGATCATGCCAAAGCAAATTAACTAAACCTATGCCAGCAATAACCTCATGTTCATTACCTGAATATTGATAATGGACCATCTCTATTTTTTTACTACCACGAGTTTCGCACCAATAAAAAAACGCG
Source organism: Arsenophonus sp. PmNCSU2021_1 (assembly GCF_036919435.1). NCBI lineage: Bacteria > Pseudomonadati > Pseudomonadota > Gammaproteobacteria > Enterobacterales > Morganellaceae > Arsenophonus > Arsenophonus sp. PmNCSU2021_1. Next base: position 353,609 of record NZ_JAZHPL010000010.1, read on the forward strand.
CTATTTTTAAGTTTAATTCAGCATGATATATAAATAGACAAAACCTTATAAATTAAATACAAATTATTGTAATTTAATAAAATTTATGTGTTTTAGTAACTTACAGATTAACCATTGCTTTTAAGCCATTTCTAGAACTTTATATGCCTGTGCGAAACTCGTGACTACGTGTTTTGGCAATCAATGTATCATCGGCAATTAGTACGCAAGGGCTTTTTTTGTCTATAGAAGGTTCAACTAATCGCCATAGGTCTTTAGGTCTAAAACATCTACTTTTTAGCCATCGGCTAACAGTGTCATGAGATAAAGGCGATGGGCTTACTTCTGATAATGCTAAACCAGAGTATCTTAAACTGCTTACTTGTAAGAATGTTTTATAGATATCTTTAATACATGGATAACCCGACAAAATATGAACACCCTGATTTTTTCTTGTTTTTAAATTTATACTTCTTTTTTGGAGATTGCGAAACTCGTGTATGTGTTGTTTGGGGATCCCCGTTGCAAACTTAAAATCGAACGTATTAAGTTCTTTATGTGCTGGGAATCCTGCCATCCGACTCAAAAGATTACGGGTTCGTTCATCTCGTTGTTGTTGCTCACATTTTAATAGGGACAGTAAAAACTCTCCGTAGCTTTTGTCTTGGGCAATGCATTGTTCGGCAAGTGATGACCAATGAGTCGGAATAGAATTTAATTTCAATGACTCACACAGGTGTTCAATTTGTTCATGCAATAACATGTTCACCTCCCAGCAATGCTTCGTATACGCTGATTGAGTGTTGCAAACTGACAGATTCAAGGGGCGGTACGATACGGATATTAAGCGTATCAGTCTGCGGGATAGATTGGCAAACCCTTGCTGGTAAGGGTAGAAGATACTTAACTTCCTTAGCTAGTCTATCTGCTGGCTTCTCTAACGTTGTTCCATGAATCCGCTGATGGGCAACGCGTTGTAACCAGGGCCCCACTCTTGCATTAGCTATCTCAATATCCAGTTCAAGATTATGAGCACGAAGGTCGGTATTTAATGGTACGATAAAGCTGTTTTTTAAATAGAGGTTAAAGCGCTCTACTTTCCCTTTAGTTTTTGCCCTGTAGGGCTTGCAAGCACACAATTTAAACCCGTAATCTTTCGACATGTAATTTATGTTCACATTCTGCATAAGCATCCCGTTCGATGATGAGGAATTTTGCGTTATCACACAATATTTCCTGTGGTACACCACCAAAATAGTCGAAAGCTTCTCGTAAACCTTGTTGCCAGGATTCTGCTCGTTCATTATCAAAGAACTTTACATAACTCGCACGCGAATAGCCTAGCGTTGCAACAAACGCTTTTAGTGATTTTTTACCTCGCCGGATGCTGGTGAAGTCGATTTGCATTTGTTGACCTGGCTGTGTTTCAAAACGGACGACAGCTTCGGGAACAATGCTTGGTTTAAATTGACAAACAAATCGGCGTAATTGAGCAATACCGCCTTGATAGCCGCTTTCAACTACTTCATCAAATAAGACTGTTGCAGGGATCCAATCAGGTTTAGCCAGTTCAATTCGCTGAAGCAAATAAGGTTTAAAGGGTGCTAATTTAGTCGGTTGTTGACTTCTTTTAGCATAAGTTGGCATTGTCTGTTGTTGTAAATGATGTTTTACGGTGTTACGGGATATGCCCAATTCACGGGCAATTTTTCGAAGGCTTTGTCCTTGTGCAAAGCGAACATGAATATCCACAAATATCTCCTTGGTTAACATAAATTATCCGTACAAAAATGTGCGAATAATACCAAGTGGATCAGTTTTAGATGATCGTTAGTGGATCAGTTTTGCATGATCGGTGACAACGTTGGTGATTCAACGTTAAGCCTGCCTACTTTTAGGGGCTCTTCTGAATTCTTTTTGGCATAATTGTCGTTAGAAGCTTTTTGGCTTAGCACGTCGGTTGTCGAATTACCCGTTGTTTGTTTTACAGCGGAACTGTTGAGCTTGGTATTGAGTCCTTGGGTTAATTCTGTTTTTGTAGCGTAGTCTCCGTTTGGCTGCTTGCTGTTTAATGCATCTGTCACCGATTTCTGGCTCATTACTTTATCAGTGGCGTTACCTGTTTGCTGCACGATATTTGCGGATAAAATAGCGTCTTTTAGCGACTGCCACTGGGTGGTATCGGTTAAGGGATTGCCGGCGTTGTTTTCGGTCTTTGAGAGATAGATATTACCGTCAGACAGGCATGCCGCCCCTTTGTTGTAAATCTGCTTTTCGGCATATTCAGCAATCCCGTTTTGGTAAAGGTGGGTCACAAGGGCGCTAACGGTAAATCCCACCGCATTAAAATCCTGCATGGTGGGCAATTCTGACACGGGCAAAATGCCCCATCCACGCTCAAAATCGGCATTGAGATTTTTCTCAAGATTGTCGGTGATTTCTTTCGAACCAAACGCGGTTCTTTCTTCCGTTTTGCTGCCCCCTGCAAACGGTTGAATATCAATATTCGGTCTGTCTATTTTCAAAGTTATCTCCTGTTATTCAAAAAAGTTTTCTTGGCAAAGTAACCAATGCTTGCTTCTGGGTTAACGTCAAAACGGCTGTACCACGAAATGGCATTTTGATGTCCCTTAAAGCCAAACGTGCCTTTCGGTTCCTGAGTTACATAATTAATTTGCACGCCCTGCGGACGGGGCAGTAAATCAAGCCGTAAGATGAATTCCAGCCACTCCCTATCGGCTCTTTGTGTAATAACGATGGTGAGGCTCATGTTCTGGCGGTCAATTAAATAGCCTTCGCCTTCTATGGCAAAATTGACCGCCTGTTGCAGTGATAACAGGCTCACATCACCGGTTTGGGTGGCGGTAGCAAGGGCGGTATTTTTGATGATTTTGAGCTTAATCAGGCTGCGATATTGCTTATCGGGTAATTTCAATGGCAAAAAATCCTGTGCAAATTTGGAGCGAAAGCCCCCTTGTTTTTTCCGCTCTTTTGACCAAACGGCAACGCTTTGGCGTGATTTTTAAAGCCAAAAAAGCCTTTGCGCTCACCACTGGGTTGAAAGCGACTGATTCCTACCCAACTGCCGATGATATCCAGCGGGTCACCTTGCGCCGTTTCGAGATTAAACGCTTCCCGAAAGGCATTAACGGTATCAAAACAATCCGCATACCCATTAAAAAGGGCGGAAATCTCCGCCCTTGCCTTGGGTTTGGTGTAATACTGCTTGATTAGCAGTTTTTGATATTCTTCTTTGAGACTCATGTGACTACCTCATTAACGATGATGTTGTCACTGACGATGTTGAATTTCTCATCAACATCGGCTTTTAAAATGGCACTCGTCCACGTGTTGCCGTCCTTTGATATTTGAAGGTCAGAGACATAGTAAGTACGTGCAATGCGGTTCAAAATGCAATAAAGCGCAGTCACTTTGATGTTTTCGCCAATGCGATAAGGGATTTAACCAGTTCGTCTTTAATCTCCTGTATCGGCACAGGCTCATTGGCTTTTTCACGCGTGGCGGTGAGCTTAATTGAAATTGTGGTGATTTTAGGACGGTCAAATCGGTATTCATGCACTACCTCAAAAAACGTGTCGTCTGCTTGGGCTATCTTGTCAATGTATTTTCCCGTGATAGTGCCTTTAAGTCCCGTCCCCCCTGTTTTGTTGCGGGCGATACAATCAATAATTGCCTGATTTTCACCCCCTTCTGCTATTACCCAAATCGAATGAGGCGGAATATTCAGCGCATCAGTCTCATTGGTGGTGTTTTCGTATACCACTGCATCATTAACGCCTTTAACCAGATTCAAACGGGCAGCCATACCGCCAATCGTGCTTTGGCTGGCATTCGCAAAGGTTTTTAACCGTCTCGCCGTAAATGACTATCACTTTCGTTTTCCTTACGTAACAGCCCGTTGATTCTGGCTAGATAATCAAGGTGGAGTCCTTCGGCTTGCTCCGGCTTCAAGTTCTCACGAGTTTCGCACCAATAAAAAAACGCTCTATTTTTAAGTTTAATTCAGCATAATATATAAATAGATAAAACCTTATAAATCAAATGCAACTTATTGTAATTTAAGAAAATTAATGTGTTTTAGTAACTTGCAGGTTGATCATTGCTTTTAAGCCATTTCTAGAATTTTATATGCCTGTGCGAAACTCGTGGTTCTGATAGAGCTTTTTGACCAATACCAAACATTCATGGGCAATTCGGTTATAAATAGCAATGCGCTGCCCGTCAGGCGTATCTTGTGAAAGATTAATATCACTGCCGTAAATTGTCTTAAACTCGGCAATGAATATTTCAATCAGTTCAGGTAATGTCGCAATCGTGATACCGTTTTCATCAAGTTTGATATTCACTGGCTGACCTCCTGATTAAGGGGGCGTGTTCGGTTAAAGACATCGGTATAATCCATCTCGATGTGTGCGGTGAAGTCCTTAACGGTGATATTGAGCTTATCGACACGCACGACGCCCTCCGTCCCTAATGCCACCTTGTAGATTTCACGGCGCAACGTTTCGCCCGTACCACGACTACCGAGTAGTTGCAGCCAGTCCATGCCAAATTCAACATCTAGCCACCAATCGGATTTGAAACACTGCAAACGGGTTTTGATATTCTGGTGAATTGCCTCGCTGTCAACGAGGTAATCATCAAGCGATTGACCAAATCGCCAATCGTTGTGCTCTGTCAACTGGCTGGTTTTCATAAAAATCACCTTCGGGTTATTTTGGTTTTCCGGTGCTGTCATTGCCTGTTTCTACGCCTTCGTGCGTATGGTTGCCGACATCGATATTGCCAACCGTTAACGATTGCTGTGCGGTGATTTGTGGAGCAGTGATAATGCCTTTCACCTCAAGGTTGCCGTCAATCGTGACGTTGAGTTTGACGTGAATATTGTGAGTAAAAATGTGGTCACCGACGGTGGTTGCCACCTTCGGTATCGAAAAGGCGCCGTCACGATTGCAAAGTCCAAAAAGGGCGACACAATCACTATAATCATGCAACCGATTTTCTGCTCCGCGCACGTTGTCGTTGCCTATCCACCAATTATCGATACAACTATCAAAGGTGAGCAAAATGCAGTAATCGCACACGGCGACCGGATAGGCGGTGTAGCTGCCGCCACCTTGTGACCAAGAGACAGGTACATTGGGGAAAACCGGAAATTCGATTGCGTGAATTTCATCGTTAATCACCACGTTTTTTTTAGTGACAGGCTGGCAATCTACCGTGGTTTGGTTCACCTTGACCACTTTGGCAATCAAGGCACAGCCCATCTCAGATTTGATATGATTGGCAATGGTTTTCATCAGTTCGATATTCACGCCTTACTCTCCTTCACCACCACGTAGTTTTTTTCCTGCTGGCATTTGCACGTCATCGTCCACTCGCCTGTGTCACTTTCGCCCGCGTAGTCAATCGCGCAAATGCGATAAACGCCGTTAAGATGCGGGGCAACCTTGCTGTCAATTGGCACCTGATAGCCAATTGAGACATTGGGATTGAGGACGCTTTTAAAGGTCAGTACGTTTTTATCGTCAAGCGTGGGCGTTTCCATCAATCCGGTATTCACACTGATTAACTCTGTTTTCCCATTTTGCACCTCGTTTCGTCTCAAAATATGCAACTGCCCGTTGTCGATAAAAAGCTGTTCTTTTTCATCTTTGAGCTTACGTAATTCATCAAACGAAAACCCCGTCATGATTTTGGGGCGAATCAACGGTGATTGCGTGGTGACTTTGCCTTTTTTCACGCCTGTCATGGTACTCACAGTAGCATCAACCGCCTCAGATTTTGACGTCACGGCTTTGCTGATGGTTGCCGTGCGAAAAGCAAACCCGCCGTCGGCAATTTCCAGCGTGGTGACAATCTCAGTGCCTTGCTTTGATAGTGTGACTTTACTGACGGAGCCAGAAAACAGCAGTTTCAAGTCCGTGGTCAGATAACCTATGGAAAGTTGAGCGGCAATATGCTGCTTGCGATATTGAAAATCAGCCAGCGAATGACGACGCGACGGCGACAAATTAAACAGTGAAATTTGCCCGATATTGGGGCGGTCACGGGTTAAATCCTTCGAAAACGAAAAAGTGATTTTAAACGGCGGGACTATCTTTATTGCCTTTTTCCCTTGACCTATTAACAACTCGAAATCACGAAAAAACGGCGTTTGACGGTTCAATAGACGGCCTCCTTCTCTTCTTCACCAACCAGCAGATAGAGCACTACCCTGCCACTGGCAAAATCATCCAGCAAGGAAGGCTCAATATCGCGATTATCACGGGCGACAGCCACTATCGTAAACGGCAATCGGCTATCGTGTAGCAGCGGTACGTTAAGCGAAACCGCCACCCCGTTAATTGCGATATTCCGATAAGTAATATCCATATTCCACGCTGAAATACTTGGATGAAACGTCAATGTCAGTTCAATATCGTCAATGTCGGTTAACAGCGTATGTGTTTGCACCGGATCGCTTGATAGGTTTTCAATCTGGCACGAGTTTCGCACAAAACTAATTTGGGTACGCTAATAAAACACGGATTTGCTCAGTAATAGCACTTTTGATTACATCCCAATTTTGTTGATAAAGGGTTATTTTTTCAGATATACGACGTTTATGTTGTTCAAACCACGCAGAAATAGCGAGAAAAATATGGTTTCTTTGCGCTCGGCTCGTGCGAGCCTGACAGCGTTCAATACCACAGTTTTGTTTAACTTCTCGATGATAAACTTCAACAGACCAACGGGCATCCATGATAGATTTGAGGTATTGACGGGTGGGATTCTCTTTGTTTGTTACTATGTAATCAATACGGCCGTTTTTGGCTGTAAATTTGAAAACGGTTACCCAACCATATCCTCGCAAGTGTATTGACGTTCCTTCTTCTGAGATGTCTAACTTGTTCAGTTGTTTGTTATGGTTAACAATCCTATTTTTCCTCAGCGTGGTTACCCAGATCCAACCATGAGAGCGAATTGATTTCAGGTTATCCAGGCTAGAATACCAAGCATCCATCACTACGGCTTCTGGCATGATCCCTCTTTTTTTAGCAAGAGTGAGCATTTCGGAAAAGTGCGTGTTTTTTGTTTTTCCATCAGAATCTTTATCATACACGAGTTTCGCACGGGCATATAAAATTCTAGAAATGGCTTCAAAACAATGATTAACCTGTAACTTACTAAGACGTATAAATTTACTTAAATTACAATAAGTTGTTTTTAATTTATGAGATTTTTTCTATTTATATATTATGCTGAATTAAACTTAAAAATAGAGCGTTTTTTTATTGGTGCAAAACTCGTGTTATTATAACTAATTGAAATAAAGGGGTTATTAATGAATTTAGATATTTGACCCTGTACACGATTCTGTGTAAATGCCTTTTCTCAGTAGTGACCGTCCAGGCGGTCACCGAACTCGATAATAAAGCGGCTCATCGCCATACGCCAGTCCCTAAGCGGCATTGTCCATTTCTGTGACGCCGCCTGGATTGCCAGCCACACCACCTTTTTCACTGCGTCATCCGTCGGGAACACCTTACGCTTTTTGATGGCATGCCGGATCACGCTGTTCAGCGACTCTATGGCATTCGTTGTGTAGATCACCTTGCGGATGTATGCCGGGTAAGCGAAGAACGTCGCCAGGTTGGCCCAGTTTGTCTGCCAGCTCCGGCTTATCTGCGGGTAGCGGCTGTCCCATGCGCTGGCGAACGCTTCCAGCGCCTGCTGGCCTGCTTCTGTTGATGGCGTCCGGAAAGCCTTTCAGACCGTCGACACAGGCGATGAGGATATCGTTCAGACCACGGTTTTTTAGTTCTGTCAGCACACTGAGCCAGAACTTCGCGCCCTCGTTTTCGGCCAGCCACATACCCAACAGTTCTTTCTGACCTTCGATGTTGATACCCAGGGCCAGAAACACGGATTTATTGATGACGCGACTGTCCTGCCGGACCTTCAGGACGATACAGTCAAGATAAACAATAGGATAGACTGCATCCAGTGGGCGATTTTGCCATTCGGTAACCTGCTCCATCACGGAATCGGTGACCTTCGAGACCAGCGCCGGTGAGACATCCGCGTCATACAGTTCTTTGAACGCAGCCGCTATCTCGCGGGTGGTCATCCCTTTGGCGTACAACGATAAAATCTGGTTATCCATCCCGGAGATCCGGGTCTGGTTTTTCTTCACCAGTTGCGGTTCGAAAGAACCGTCACGATCGCGCGGAGGGCGTAGTTCCAGAGGACCATCGCCGGTGGTAACGATCTTTGTGGAATAGCCGTTGCGGGAGTTGGCACCCGGTTTGGGCTGATTTTGTAGCCCAGATGGTGGGACATTTCGGCGTTGAGAGCCGCCTCAACGCTGATTTTCTTCAGCAGACGATCGAACTGGCTGAGATCGTCAGGGGTTTTGAGATTTTTGGCCAATTTATTAGCCAGAGCCTGCAATTGTTTTTCGTCCATAAATTAACCTTCATTTGATGCTGGATTGAACATATCAAAATCAGGCAATTACACAAATTTATGTACAGGCTCTACAGTCACGTATTCTGCTGATAGAACAAGCAGTAAGGTCATTGGTCTTACTGCCCTACATTTTCAAGTTAATTCTGCATCTACTGGAATACTGGATTGGTTGTTTTTAGTAAATTGATAAAACGGTCTCTTTTCTTTGACCATCAATTACTGTCTGGTCTATTGAACTCTGCAAGGGATAACTATAGCTAGTCCCATCCATATAAAAACAACGATACGTACCCGTTGTGACTTTATAGTCATAGTCGATGATTATAGATAAAATTTCATCTCCATTTTTGTCCTTAATATAGAAACTATTATCCTCAAAATATTTCACTCTGTTCAGAAAATTACCTTCCCATTTGGGATGGGCTAATTCACTAAGCCTTTTAAAAATATTTTCTACATCATCCGGTGTTGTTCCGATTGGAGGATGGCAAAGTTTATAAATGCATTCTTGTGCTTCAGCCTGATGTGTTGAACAAAAAAAATCCTTTATTTTCTCCCATAAACTCATGTGAGGAGGCGTATTTTTCTCTAAAATATCGTTAATTTTTTCATTACTGATGTAGGTGTGAAAATAACCTGAACCGATACTAATAGACATAATTAACTCCTTCTAAAAAATCAAAGTTAATAGGTTTATTCTTAAGTAAACCTTTTAAAGTGATAGTCTACAATATTTTAACTCGCTTTATTTGTTGAATATCTCACGAGATTTCAAACAAATTTGAAACCTCTTCCTCATTTTTATTGAAAAATAGCTAAGAAACATTCTTAGCCTATTAACAGTATAAACGCAGGTTCGCACAATGGCCTTATGTGTAAATGGCCGCCGTCTGCGAGGAGATATTTTCGCAGACGGCTATTCAACATAACGGCGTTGTATATTGTGCGAACCTTGATGGTATATTATGGAATATTAATCTAGGAATAATCATTTTATTGATTTGGTGTGAAATTAAAAAACAAACAAAATATCACTAAACGATTCGCTTGTCTTCGACCCTCAAACTACTCAGTCGCTTTATTTATCGTAAAAAGATGGCTTAGCAGGAGCGCTAACGCGGGGGTTCCTTGCTACCCGATAAGTCCCCCCTGGCTTCGGCGGTTTTGCAGTCGGTTATCTTTGTGATTTCAATCTGCCGCCTTCCATGTCCTGACGGACATTTTAAAAATATCTGCTATAATTTTAAGGCTGGATGCCCCAATATCTGACCTTGCCATATTTAGGGGAACACACATCCAGCATCTCCAAGCATAAAAAAAGCCCGCTAATAAACTAGCGGGTTTCCCTGATATTGGTGTGATGCGACTCTAAATCAGAAGTGGCGGTATTTCATAATTGATTTTAGAAGTTATGACCTAATACCCAGTCAATATAAAAAATGACAATCAAAGATTGTACCCTACAAAATGTAGGGTACTTTGCAGAGAAAAACGGCTATTTTCTATTTGGCAAGGTGCATTGATAAAACGCGAACAAAACCAAACGGATATGAAACGTCGAAATAAGGTTGCTCAAAGAATAAAACTGAAATTTATTCTTAGTGTCTTGTAACGTATCTCTTACCACCGGATAAGGCACATCACGCGCCCAAGCAATCTCTTTTTTGGTTAATCCTAAAGCATATAACAATGCCGTTTCAAACTGCACAGGGGTTAATTCAGGAAAAAGATTGCGTAACTCAGGATATTGAGTAGGATCGAACACAGTCATATAGACCTCCAACGTAGGTTTATGTGATAGCTGTATAGTCAGATAGACGTCTGGCTATGCAGCGCTAAAAAACAACTTAACGCATAACAAACAACATTTAACAACTGACTCCAACCATACCCCATCAGGCTGCGCCTGCTAGGGTATGGCCTTCCGTCAGTTAAACAACATTCAATACCCGTGCTCTAATCAGAATATACATTACCGTATTATCCTTCGTATCTGACCGAGCATCGAGCATCGAACAACCAACCTATCAACGGAATGGCAGAAATAAAAGGAACCGAAGAAGTAGAGTTAACCGCATTATGCTGGATTAATCCCCCAATCAACAACGTATCGCCATTTTTCAACTGAACCGTCGTATCAATTGAGCGTTGATTAAAAACAATATCCGTTGCATTGGAAATATTTGAAACACTGTCCGCTTTGGATTTCACCGTTAACATCACACTGTCACCGTTTAACACTACGGGTGTTACATCAAGCGAAATCCCTACATCACGTCGCTCAATGGTCTGAAAAGGATTTTTAACATCAACACCCTGACCAATAATTTTACCCGTCACAATCGGCACATTTTGACCGGATGAAATCAATCCGCGTTTACCGGATAACGTCAAAATACGCGGCACAGATAATAACTTACTGTGCTTATCACCCTGCACCGCCGTTAATGCCAAGCCTAAAACATTGCCTGAAAAAATGCCAAATGACCCACCGCTACTGGATAAAATATCGCCGAGCGTGGCCGTATTTACACCTCCTACCACCATTGACCCCGATTTTTTCCCTGCGCCAAAAGAAAAATCAAAATTACTGCCGTCAGTGGTTTCAAACATAATGCTTTCAATTAACACCTGCGTTCGTTGTATATCAATAGACGGCACAAAAGATTGTATCTGCTTATGATTCTCTGGCGTTGTCGTCACAATCAAACGATTATTGCCCTCATCAATCGCCACCTGTCCGCCTGAGTAAGGTGACGATTTCAAAAAGATATCAATAACAGAAAAAATATCTTTAACCAAAACATGATGAAACGAATAGGTTTGCGTTTTTTGCGTGAAAAAATGACCCCGTTGTGGCCTAGGATAATCCGGCAAATAATTCAGACTTGACCCTTCCGGTAATTGATTTTCTAACGCCTTATCCAAAGGTGAAATGACATGATTGCCTTGATGACTTTTGGCAATAATCACCGGATTGCCAGGACTGACTTCATAACCTCTAGACGCCATCACCGACACAAAGAAAGCAGGTAAATTTTCAGGCGAAATATCGGAATTATAAACGGTAATTTTTTCAGTAAAATCATTGGGTACAATCACCCCTTTACCCGTTTTTCTGGAATACCAATCCACAAATTCAGAGATTGGCACATTGGTCATGGCAATTTTTTCAGCAAACACATTTAATGAAAATATCAGGATAAAACTAACAAGACACCAACGCATTTTTTCCCCTCCCATATATTCTCATTTTACAGGCACTCATCACTTCAATATTGTAACCTTGTTGAATAAGCTCACCGGATTCAATCATTTCATTATCCATTAAAAATAAAATCCGCGTTTCATCACCTAATAATTTAAATGACACGAGTTTCGCACCAATAAAAAAACGCTCTATTTTTAAGTTTAATTCAGCATAATATATAAATAGAAAAAATCTCATAAATTAAAAATAACTTATTGTAATTTAAGTAAATTTATACGTCTTAGCAAGTTACAGATTAATTATTGTTCTGAAGCCATTTCTAGAATTTTATATGCCGGTGCGAAACTCGTGAATGATTTTATTTTTAATTTATTTATTTCTAATTGGTTAACGACCTGTGTTTCTAATATTTCTTTTTGAGGATGCTGAATAAAAAAATAACCTATAAAAATACCCAATAAACAGCCTAAAATTAATAATCTTAATTTTGAAAAGCGTTTTAAATAAAGACGAGTTAACCGCATAATTTTGCTTAACGTTAAGGGTTGTTGATAACGACCATAAATAGAATAAGGCGGTAAAAGACAATAAACGCCCTTATTATAAAAAGAAGAAAACTGTTGTTTGGTATCATAGGCATCATATAAATCAGTCCCACGATATATCCAACGTTCAACGACGGGCGATTAAATGTTATCGCCATATTTAACTATCCCTAAATGAATTTTTGGCGCGGATATTTTGGCTCCAAAAATAATACTCAATAATGAGCCAATCAATGGAATGGCAAAGCGGTCAAGCCGTCGGCAATAAACCACATGCTCTGCTAACGCTTCTCTGGCCTGTTTATCGACCAATGAAATATTTTGCACTAAAAAAATAATATCCCAGCCTAATTTACGCGCATGTAAAAACCAGTCTAAAACAGGCTGGCGGCTTTTATCATTCCAGCTTCGGGTATTTAACCAAGTGCCACATTCATCAAGCACTAATAACCCATTTAATTTTTCATCATACGTTTTATTACCACGACCAATAGCATTTAAATCAAATAAACACGAGTTTCGCACCAATAAAAAAACGCTCTATTTTTAAGTTTAATTCAGCATAATATGTAAATAGATAAAACCTTATAAATTAAATATAACTTATTGTAAATTAAGTAAATTTATGCATTTCAGTAACTTGCAGATTAATCATTACTTTTAAGCCATTTCTAGAATTTTATAGGCCTGTGCGAAACTCGTGCTGAATATTGATAATGGACCATCACTATTTTTTTACTACGTGTTTTGGCAATCAATGTATCATCGGCAATTAGTACGCAAGGGCTTTTTTTGTCTATAGAAGGTTCAACTAATCGCCATAGGTCTTTAGGTCTAAAACATCTACTTTTTAGCCATCGGCTAACAGTGTCATGAGATAAAGGCGATGGGCTTACTTCTGATAACGCTAAACCAGAGTATCTTAAACTGCTTACTTGTAAGAATGTTTTATAGATATCTTTAATACATGGATAACCCGACAAAATATGAACACCCTGATTTTTTCTTGTTTTTAAATTTATACTTCTTTTTTGGAGATTGCGAAACTCGTGTCTGGTACATACTGTTTAACCTCCAAACAAAGATTTCAGGGCGCTTTTTTGTGGCGTCTGAGCGCCTTTGTTTTTCGCCACACTCATTTGTGCTGCCCCTGTTTTGCTCATCCCTGTAGCGGATTTGTTGGCAACAGGGGTGATGTTCACCTGCTCAAAGGTGACAAAGCGCACTTACTTAAGCGTCAAGGTGAAAAGCAAAAAACTATCTTCATTGCTTTGCGAGGTGGCGAAACTTTCCAGCGCCATGTTATCGAGCACCTGATAACCCATATCGACTGTGATAAATTCCCTGCGCCGTGTTTTCGACCTGCGATTTTAAATCCAGAATTTGCTGCGCTTTGCTGTTCATTTCCGCAATTTTTTGCCTGACCGCCTGTGTCCGATTGCCTACATAGCTATCAATAAAACCAATTTGCCGATTGAAAGACTCAAAGACGGTATTTTCACTACTCAAACTTAAAAACGAATCGGAAATCACGCCGCCTATCGAAATTTGCACAGGGGTAGGGTTAATGTGATCGGCAATCACAACGCCTGTTTCCAGTGGGATATCGGTGACGGTAGCACTGCGTTGCGTGGTTTTATCCGTCCAGACATAAGCGGTGAATCCAGCGATGCCGATTTTTTGCGTGGGCGTATTGGAAATGTGATTTGAGATCACTTGAGAGAGAAAACTCAAAAGGCGCCTCCTCGTACCAACTGGTCTTGGCTCAGCATAGGGATATGGTTGTGAACCTCCCTGCCAATCTGTGGACCGATTGCCTTATTGCCGCTTGCCACATTCACATTGATGTTGTTGGTCTGTGAGGCAGCATTGCTGATAACTTTCTGGCTGTTTGTTGAGATGTGATTAATCGTCTGACTGGCTTGTTGCAGCCTGTTATTGGCGAATTCCACGTTTTTGGTGGCGTTGTCGAGTTCTTTATCGGAATCCGAGAAAATACTTTTGATGGCATTCCACGTACCCGTAAAGATTTTCTTCACGCCGTCCGCCACTTTTTTAAATTTGTCACTGATGATGTTACCGATATCACCAAAATTGCCGGAAAAAAGCGCTTTAACAATCTTAAGCGGTGCGGTGAATATCGTTTCAAGAATATCACCCACGGCGTGCAAGCTAGCGGTCATCTCCTCAGTAGTCTCAGCAATACCGCCCGTGAAAAGGTCTTTTACCCAATTCCACGCAGCCACAAACGGTGCTTTGATATCTTCCCACATCTTAATGAAACCTGAGTTCGGGATAAGAAATAAAGAGAAAGTCTTGATATTCAAATAGTTGAATGAGCCTGTTTTGTTAAAATACTCTAACAGTCTGGTTAAAGAGTAGAGCATTGTTAAACAATTATGGAAAATCTTACTGAACTTTATTGCCTGATGGATGATTTTTGCAAAGACTTCGAGCCAAAAATGCATGAATATTTGCTGACTAACGGTACTAAGCGTCGTAGACGGTCTACTCAGCTTTCGTTGGCGGAAATGATGACACTGGTTGTGTTGTTTCATCAACTCCGATTCAGGCAATTCAAGGTATTTTATCTCTATTATGTCCGCTTATATCTCCGGAAGGAATTTCCTAACTTGCCATCCTATTCACGCTGTGTAGAGTTACTTCCGCGTAGTGCCTTAGCGTTAACGGCACTGTTTGAGTCAATTAAGGGAAAATGCACGGGGCTATCGGTTGCCGATTCTACTCCGATAGCGGTGTGTGATAACTTACGGATCCGCAGACATAAAGTCTTCAATGGGATAGCTGAACGGGGAAAATATTCAACAGGTTGGTTCTTTGGTTTCAAGCTTCATGTAATTATCAATCATTTGGGGGAAATACTCAGTTTTCGACTCACACCAGGAAACACCGATGATCGGAAACCATTGCCTGAGCTGACAAAGGATCTTTCTGGTTGTTTGTACGCAGATAAAGGGTATTTATCGGCTTCACTGAAACAGCAACTCAAAACGATGGGAATTAGCCTTATAACGAATATCAAGAAGAAAATGAAGCCTATTAAACAGACTTGTTTCGACAAAGCCATCTTGCGTCATCGTTCTGTCATTGAAACGGTATTTGATGAGTTAAAAAATCTTTGTCAAATAGAGCATACGCGACATCGCTCTCCGGCTAACTTTGTAGTGAATTTATTAGGCGGACTGGTTGCATATTGTTTAATGCCATCTAAACCAAAGATACCTGTTGCAGGTACGTATCTTCAAGTATAATTGATAATGCTTATCCCGAACTCAGGTTAAATACCGCCAATTCTGATTTTGAGTCGCATCACACCAACATCAGGGAAACCCGCTTCTTCTTGGCGGGCTTTTTTTATGCTTGGAGAGGCTGGATGTGTGTTCCCCTAAATATGGCAAGGTTAGATATTGGGGCATCCAGCCTTAAAATTATAGCGGATATTTTTAAAATGTCCGTCAGGACATGGAAGGCGGCAGATTGAAATCACAAAGATAACCGAATGGAAAACCGCCGAAGCCAGGGGGGGACTTATCGGGTAGCAGAAAACCACGCGCTTGCCCATCCTGCCAAGCTATCTTTTTATGATAAATAAAGCGACTGAGTGGCTGAGGGTCGAAGACAAAAAGTCGTTTAGCTATTTTTAATATATTTTCTGATATATTCCGAAGTTGATGGATATTTTTCGCTATTTTGTAGTATATGATTATCTATTTCTTCTATTAAATTAAATTTTTCACTATATTTATTATTTACTATTTCATTTGTTCCGTTACTTAATGCTTTACTATTACTAATCATTTTGAGAACACGTGATATATTTTGCCAATTTTGAATTTTTAACTCATCTTGATTGGAAAGAATCTTATTGTTGCTATCGAGTTTTTTATCCATAACGTCAAACATATAACTTTCGTGAATATCTGTGTTTAATAAAATTCTTTGTAATTCTTGATCACTTTCAAGGAAAAAATGAATCATGGGAATTAAATCATCCATTCCAAAATTACGTGTTTCTATTTTATTTTCTATGTATTCTTTAAAAGAACGTGATGTTTTTTCTAGTTTTTTCTTTAATTCAAAGTTGTCTGGATTATTCAAATAGTTAGAGTTATTTTCTATCGTATAACGAATAGCTACTTCTTTGAGATTATCTAATATATTGATATTAAAATATTTTAATTCACTTATGATTTTGTAATGGGTATCTACTATTTTTTTATAGCTATCATGTTCTTTAATTTCTGAGAATTTTTTTTTGAAGTTTTCAAAATATTCTCTTTTACTAAGGTTAGCCAGTTCGATACGTGAATCAATAATTTCATCACCGTTTCTGTCTAACTTACTAATATATATATTATACTCACATTGATATATCTTATATTTTCTACAAGGAGAAAAATACATGTCTCTCTGATAATCTTTTTTTATATCACTAAAAGAAAGGTGCATCGCTTTAAATATAGAAAAGGCCATATTAAATAATTCTTTTTTTTCTTCTGCTCTTACTTCAAACAAAGACCTTTTTAATCCAAGGGTTATTATTTGATAGAAAAAGTTTTTTATATAGAGTAACTTACTATTTTTATCATTTTCTTTTAAATTAATAACGTTATTATTGATGAATATGTTGGTTGCATCATTTATTTTGATAGACATAGGTAGGCTCCTTATATTTTGAGTATTTCTGTAGGTTGATAGCTTAAAATTTAAGTATAATTTATTTCTTTATGCTATTCACTTCTCTATCACAATTCCTCAAAGAACGTTTAGCTTCCGTACCAATATAGACGATTCGAATTTGAAATCACTCATTTACCATTAAGGTTCGCACAATATACAACGCCGTTATGTTGAATAGCCGTCTGCGAAAATAGCTCCTCGCAGACGGCGGTCATTTACACATAACGCCATTGTGCGAACCTGCGGTTATTTACCTTTTGTATTTGATATCATTCTCATTTTTAGCGGATATTTTGCGCGATTGATTTGTTCATTTCTCCTAACATAGTTTGCATACTATTGAGTAAACTAACGGTAACATTGTAAGTTTGCATGACTTTTTGAATTTGTAATTGTGATTGAGAAACAAAATCAGAAGCTCTGTCTGATACGGTTTTGATTGCGGCTTTTACTGCCTGTAATTGACCTTGATCTAAAGCTTGACCTTTTGGCGCGTAATCGTTGATGTTTTTTCCGTCAACAGTGATATTATTTTTTTCCATAAATATTCTGACATCGTCAGGAATTTCTGCTTTTGCTTTATCGCCTTCCTTCGCTACCTTAGCGATGATTTCATCAACTCGATTAGCCATTTCTTGAGAATCTCTTGAAAAATCGACTCTTTTTCTCATTTCAAGATATTTTGCATTGGCTAAATCTGAGAGTAAGTTCATGAAAATATATAATATTTCTATACCTTGAGATAATATAGGATCTTCTTTATAGCCACGTGTAACACTATAGGATCCTGAAATAGCATTACTGCTGAATGAATCCACTGATGAAGTAATCATAATTTATCCTCTTAAATTTATGATGGTTCTTTTGTTTTTTTCATATCTTAAAAAATACATACAGTGAGTTTATTAACTTTAATTGTTAAAACGAATTTTAATGGCGAATGGCCGAATTTATTCGACTATGTAACTCAACTAAATCTTTCGTAAAAGCTCTCATTTGCTCAGAAACTTGCCGAATTTTGTCTGCTAAATCATTAGTATTTTTTGCGTAATTTTGCGAATTAGTTGTTTGAAGTTCTCCTGTCAATTTATCTAGTTCTGCTAATTTTGTGTCGTTAGCCGATTGTATTTGAGTAATGCCTTGTGTGCCGTGACCTAAACCTGTTCCAATCTGTCCTCCGACTGTTAAACTTGTTTGCATTGCCTGATTGGCTTTATCAACTGTATTTGCAGCTACCGCGGTGGAACGACCATATAATGCTCCAGCCCCTGTTCCAGCTAGGCCAATCCCGCCTGCAGCTATTTGTCCCCATGCTGCCCATTTTGCCGCAGAATTTGCGTTATCTATGCCTTCACGTTTTTTATCCATTGAAGCAACCTGGATATTCCATCCGAGTTCTTGTTGTTTCTGGTTAAATTCTTGCAAGGTATTACGGAGTTTTTTTAGCATTTCAGTTAGCATCATCATCAGTTCGTTGATTTGAGAAATGCTCTCCATACCATCACTATATGATGATGTATTATATTGAGTTACTGAATTTGTAGCCGGTAAAGTTGATTGAATATCATTCATCATTTTTTCCTTTTTCATAAGAAGCATTGAAGCAAAATATAGGATAATTTTGCGTATACATGGTTAACCTAAACTCCTTTATCTTCCAATATTCAAAAGCGATCAATCAGTTAAATACTGGAGTTGTTTGTTGTAAACATTCTTTATTAATCTAGATAGCCTGACTTGACGGTAAGCCCAAATAAGGGATTTTCGATTAACGGTATTAAACAGGGTATAACCGATGACGTCAGGGTTATTTTTTCTAAATTCAATTTCTAGTTCTTTTAGTTGTTTTTTTCTTTTCCATTTACATCAGCTATTTGTTAATTAAATGTTACATAATCAAGAGTACATGACTCTTAATTATGTACTAATTATGTACTCTTATGCGGAACCCGCATTATTTTACATATTTTATTATTTTTATTTAACATTTCTTCAGCTTGATTTATCAGACTCATACCTTTACTTATTTTTTTGATTACTTCTTGATCTTCTAATGGCAAGTTATTTATTACTTTTATTAAATAATTAGTGTCAGTTGATTTTTTATTATAGATAAGCTCATCAACTGAACAATTTAAAGCGGTGCTGATTGCGATAATTGACTGAATAGTTGGATTTTTTTGTTCATTTCTTTCTATCTTTGATAATTGAGAGAATGATATTTGTGTTTTTTCGGCTAACTCTTCTCTAGTCATTCCTAAAGCTTCTCTCCTTGTTCGTATATTATCACCTATAGCCATAAAAATTCTCTCTTGGGAGTCATTTATAGAAATAATAACTTATTTATGAATAGTAAGTTGACTATTTAAAGATATTTGACTATATATAATCACTATTAGTATTCATAGAGTGGTTATTATGATTGATCTTCTTGAGCTTCAGATTCCATTTAAAGATGAGTATGTGATGAGAACATCTCGTGATAGGGAGCATGGAGGAGGCTCTATCGATTTTATGCAGATTGCTAAATTAAGTGGGGTTCGGTTGTCTGCTCGTGATGTGGAATTTGAGATAAAAGGGGATTTATCTGTTCAGGGATTAACCCATCCTTTTGAATCATTACCAACCCATTTTGCCAGTCTGGGAATGAAGATTTATCAGGGAACCCATTTGATCTTCCCCCGTGTCAATCTTAAGGCTTCACCTGCCAAGCTCTTACAGGGGCATAATGTATTTGGTTCAACCAATATTGCATTATGTGGCTTGGAGTTAATGACTAATTTAGCGGTTTCCATGCCACATCTTTTTAATTTGTTAGATGTGGCAAATACTGAAGTTTCTGAACTTCATACAACGTTATCAGTGAGATTACCGACGGAAAGTATTTGTAAACAGGTCATTGCTTATTTTAAGAATATCAGTCATGGACAAACCAAAGCCACGAAATCAAACGATCATGAATCCACCGTTTATTTTAACCGTGGCTCTAAACTCAGGGAACTGTGCATTTATTACAAAGCGCTTGAACTGGCAAAACGTTTGGGTGAAATACAAAGAAAATTACGCGTTAATCCCAATGATGAGGTGTTGCTTAATCAGTTTGCCATTTTAAATGATAAACGCCTGACGGATTTTGCCAATAACCTGTTGAGGTTAGAAGGGCGATTGAAAAAACGGTTTTTAAAAGATAATCAGATTCCGGTTAATTTTTCGGCGCTTTGTCTTTATCAACAACACTATGAACGTGATGGGGCTAATTTAATTTACGATCTGTGGATGAAAAGTTTTGATGATTTGCTGACGGCACTGAGGGGAATGGAAATGAATATTTATGATGACGAACATATTTTTGAACAATTAAAATCTCATTATTACACGAGTTTCGCACAAAACTAATTTGGGTACGCTAATAAAACACGGATTTGCTCAGTAATAGCACTTTTGATTACGTCCCAATTTTGTTGATAAAGGGTTATTTTTTCAGATATACGACGTTTATGTTGTTCAAACCACGCAGAAATAGCGAGAAAAATATGATTTCTTTGCGCTCGGCTCGTGCGAGCCTGACAGCGTTCAATACCACAGTTTTGTTTAACTTCTCGATGATAAACTTCAACAGACCAACGGGCATCCATGATAGATTTGAGGTATTGACGGGTGTGATTCTCTTTGTTTGTTACTATGTAATCAATACGGCCGTTTTTGGCTGTAAATTTGAAAACGGTTACCCAACCATATCCTCGCAAGTGTATTGACGTTCCTTCTTCTGAGATGTCTAACTTGTTCAGTTGTTTGTTATGGTTAACAATCCTATTTTTCCTCAGCGTGGTTACCCAGATCCAACCATGAGAGCGAATTGATTTCAGGTTATCCAGGCTAGAATACCAAGCATCCATCACTACGGCTTCTGGCATGATCCCTCTTTTTTTAGCAAGAGTGAGCATTTCGGAAAAGTGCGTGTTTTTTGTTTTTCCATCAGAATCTTTATCATAAATCCGATAATTGATAGGAATTGATTCAACCTTCGTCAGATCATGCCAAAGCAAATTAACTAAACCTATGCCAGCAATAACCTCATGTTCATTACCTGAATATTGATAATGGACCATCTCTATTTTTTTACTACCACGAGTTTCGCACCAATAAAAAAACGCGCTATTTTTAAGTTTAATTCAGCATGATATATAAATAGACAAAACCTTATAAATTAAATACAAATTATTGTAATTTAATAAAATTTATGTGTTTTAGTAACTTACAGATTAACCATTGCTTTTAAGCCATTTCTAGAACTTTATATGCCTGTGCGAAACTCGTGACTACGTGTTTTGGCAATCAATGTATCATCGGCAATTAGTACGCAAGGGCTTTTTTTGTCTATAGAAGGTTCAACTAATCGCCATAGGTCTTTAGGTCTAAAACATCTACTTTTTAGCCATCGGCTAACAGTGTCATGAGATAAAGGCGATGGGCTTACTTCTGATAATGCTAAACCAGAGTATCTTAAACTGCTTACTTGTAAGAATGTTTTATAGATATCTTTAATACATGGATAACCCGACAAAATATGAACACCCTGATTTTTTCTTGTTTTTAAATTTATACTTCTTTTTTGGAGATTGCGAAACTCGTGTATTATTCTACTACGCCAAAAGGTAATATCTCCTATGCTAAAGCGCAACGGATATTTGGTTTTTATCGTCGTTTAGTTAATGAAGGTTATTTAAATGTTTTTAATTCTCTGGCAAGAAGAACATTTTATGATAATTTAACTTTATTAACGAATATTGGCCTCAGCAAATCACAATTACAAAATCTCACTGGCGACAAATCTAACGTCATTCCTTTTTATAAAGTTATCCATATCGATTTTTCTCAACAACGGCCTAACTGGTATGTCGAGCCAGTGAGTGTTTTTGAACGTCAAGATAATATTTATCCATTTAAACAAGTTGCAAACGCTTAAATCAACAAAGGTGAACCATTATGGCTGTATTGCCCTTATATCAAACGGTGATTAGTGAAAAAGTGACCCGTGTCAGTACGTCTAATGATGGACATGTTTATACCACTGTTATTTTACCCGCGCCTGACCCTTATTCTAAACCGCCTATAGTTAAAATTCGGTCTAAACGACGTGTGGGTGCGATTGATTCAGAAGTGAATGAACTGGTTTGCCGAATTTCCGGGTTTGAACGTTCGTTTAGATATCACGATAAGCAGACAGGGCAACCCTTAACGGGGCATAACGTTGAAATGTTTCTTGATTTAGTGGAATAGGTGATCGCTATGGCTACTCAGGAAAATAATATTGTCGGTGAGATTTGTTCGAAAGTCACAAATGACTGCCAGACAATGGCATTGACGATAAAAGAGTTGCCATATCAGGAACTCCTTAATATTGATTATTCAGTCGCGGCACAATTTTGGGGGATTCCTTTTACCTCGGTAATCGGACTTTGGTTATTTTCCAAAGGTCTTGGTGCAGTAATTAATATGTTTAAAGGTGTTTAATTATGTTGATTAAATTAGGTTTAAATACGTTTTTTAACAAACTTAATCTCCGCACTTTATATTTAAGTGTAGGTATTGGTTTATTCGGTGCTTTTAGTTCTGCAATGTCATTTGCCGAAGCAGCAACAGGGACAAGTACGGCTATTGATTACACGCAATTAACGAACTCCCTTAATTTTAATTCTGTCATGACGGGTATTTTAGCCGTTGCAGGCGGTCTTATTGCCGTTTATGCAGGCATGGCGGGTGTTAAGTGGGTTTTACGTATGGTACGGGGTGCGTAACAAGGAGAGGGGCAAATTAATGCCCCTTTTATACTAATGCTGACAATCGGATTTTATTTTCTGTGTTTTTTGTGGGGGCTGTTATGCGCCTGGGCAGTCATACAAGGGTTGGATTGATATTGTTGTTTTTAGCGTCTTATTCTTATGCTGAAACGTGGAAAACTGAGTATAAAGGTACGTTTGATCACTCTGTTATTTCTAAATCAAAAGATGTTAAGGGTGAAGACGGAACATTTAAACGTGTTGATTATATTGATTCAACTATGCAGCAGCAGGCTTGTAGTGAAGCTAAACAATCTGCTCATAATCTTTTTGATACTATGAAATCTACTTATGCTGAAATTTACCCTGCTTCACAATTTAAATTTGAGGTTAGCGAGTGTTTTTATGATGGTTCTCCGACTGAGAAAATTGTTAATTCTTACGGTGATAGTTTTTGGTTAAAAGCATCGGTTATCGGTGAGATTAAAAGGACTGTTTCTGGTACTGAAAATAATAATAAGGACTTACAAACGCTGGAAGAAGTTTGTATGAATAAAAGTTCGCTATCGGGTTCGTTTCATACAAAAAAAGTGGGTAGTAATTATTATGCTAATGTTGATGGTTGTGAATATATTGCTGATGATGATTTATTGCTTTGTAGTGAAAAGGAGGGCACTTGTCATGCTAAATGGAATCCAACAGGAAAAACGGTAGAAGATGGAAATGGCGAAGATGATGAAAAACAAAAAAGTGATAATAAAATTTCAGGTCAATTGCCAAGTGTCAATAAGGTTTTAGAATCATCTTCAAATTTTCCACCTATTCAGCGCGTTTATAATCCGGTTTCGGGTCAATCTGATTTTATTTCACCCAGTGAAAGAGAATGCGCTGATATTGTCTATCCGACGTATGAAAATGTGACGAGTTATGATGATTCGGGCAATCCTGTTGTTCGTAAAGAGCCAACCAAATATTATAATACCTTTAATTTTATGGGGAATAATTATCTTCAAAAATATGGCTGTTTATATGTACGCACATCAGAGGAATATAAGTCGAGTACATCTCGTGCAGTTTATGAGGCTTTTGATACAGGTAAATTAAATGACTGTACTTGGAAAAGTGGTTTTATGGAGGTTCATAATTGTTCTTATCGTGGGGAACGTCCAAAAATACAGACAGATTCAATTAAATCTTCGGGTAGTACGGGTATAAATGATGCAATTCCTTCTAATGAAGGCAACGCTAATAGTAAATCTAGCGCCAGTAGTTTAGGCAGTGCTGCTAATATTTTTCCTTCATCAGGAACCCGTCAATCGGGTGTCAGTTCATATTCGGGCGCTGCTTCAAATTTTGGGCAATCTTCTGGCTCAACAGGTAACGGGCAAGGAACCGATTTATCGCATCCTGATAATAATGAGCCGGATTTAGATTCACCGACGGTAGAATCAATATTATCGCCATTACAGCATCTTTTTCCATTTTTGGAAAATTTCAATTTGCCGGAACGGGCAGCGTCATGTCCAGTAGCGATTTTTGAGGTGTTTGAGCAGCGTTTTGTCATTGACGCTCATTGTACCTTGTTTGAAAGCATTCGTGGTTTGTTAACCCTGTTTTCAATGATTATTTGGTCATTTATGGGATTACGGATTGTATTGTCTTCTTAAGGGGATTAAGTGATGTATGCCTTGATTGTGTCCGCATTTAATTTTTTATTAGGGGTTTGTCTTTAGAACACTGACGATTAAATTTATTGTGTTTTCAGCGCTGTTTTTAGTGGTCACCGAATTTGTCCCTGTTTTATTAGCTTTACTACCCACGTCAACCAATTTACCGGAGTTGATTGGTCAACTTCCTGATAGTGTCTGGTATTTCATGAATCTGTTTGCGGTGATAACGGGGATGAAGATTGTGATTTCGGCTTATCTGACCCGTTTTATTGTGCGACGTATTCCGGTGATAGGGTGATGTATGGCAATTTCAGCTTATGTAGGTATCCCAAGAAGCGGTAAATCCTATGAAGTGGGTTGCCATGTTATTATTCCGGCTTTTATGAAAGGTCGCCGGATTGTCACGAATATCTATGGCATTTCAGCAGAAAAAATCAGGGTTTATTGTCTTGATAAAAAGAAAGCCGATGAGTATCAATTCGGTGAGATTATCTGCGTTGATAATGAACAGGTTAAAGAGGCTAATTTTTTTCCATCACGAGTTTCGCACAAAACTAATTTGGGTACGCTAATAAAACACGGATTTGCTCAGTAATAGCACTTTTGATTACGTCCCAATTTTGTTGATAAAGGGTTATTTTTTCAGATATACGACGTTTATGTTGTTCAAACCACGCAGAAATAGCGAGAAAAATATGATTTCTTTGCGCTCGGCTCGTGCGAGCCTGACAGCGTTTAATACCACAGTTTTGTTTAACTTCTCGATGATAAACTTCAACAGACCAACGGGCATCCATGATAGATTGGACGTATTGACGGGTGGGATTCTCTTTGTTTGTTACTATGTAATCAATACGGCCGTTTTTGGCTGTAAATTTGAAAACGGTTACCCAACCATATCCTCGCAAGTGTATTGACGTTCCTTCTTCTGAGATGTCTAACTTGTTCAGTTGTTTGTTATGGTTAACAATCCTATTTTTCCTCAGCGTGGTTACCCAGATCCAACCATGAGAGCGAATTGATTTCAGGTTATCCAGGCTAGAATACCAAGCATCCATCACTACGGCTTCTGGCATGATCCCTCTTTTTTTAGCAAGAGTGAGCATTTCGGAAAAGTGCGTGTTTTTTGTTTTTCCATCAGAATCTTTATCATAAATCCGATAATTGATAGGAATTGATTCAACCTTCGTCAGATCATGCCAAAGCAAATTAACTAAACCTATGCCAGCAATAACCTCATGTTCATTACCTGAATATTGATAATGGACCATCACTATTTTTTTACTACGTGTTTTGGCAATCAATGTATCATCGGCAATTAGTACGCAAGGGCTTTTTTTGTCTATAGAAGGTTCAACTAATCGCCATAGGTCTTTAGGTCTAAAACATCTACTTTTTAGCCATCGGCTAACAGTGTCATGAGATAAAGGCGATGGGCTTACTTCTGATAACGCTAAACCAGAGTATCTTAAACTGCTTACTTGTAAGAATGTTTTATAGATATCTTTAATACATGGATAACCCGACAAAATATGAACACCCTGATTTTTTCTTGTTTTTAAATTTACACGAGTTTCGCACGGGCATATAAAATTCTAGAAATGGCTTCAGAACAATAATTAATCTGTAACTTGCTAAGACGTATAAATTTACTTAAATTACAATAAGTTATTTTTAATTTATGAGCTTTTTTCTATTTATATATTATGCTGAATTAAACTTAAAAATAGAGCGTTTTTTTATTGGTGCGAAACTCGTGATTTATACTTCTTTTTTGGAGATTGCGAAACTCGTGTCCATTTAAAACAGAAACAGGTATAGCAGAAGACCCTTTTTGTCAGGCTGGCGATTTGATTTGCATTGATGAAGCGTGGCGCATTTGGGAAAACGACAGGATACCGCAACAACACCGCTCATTTATAGCTGAGCATGGTCATTTTGTGAATGAAGAAGGTATTACCTGTGATTTAGTGGTATTAAATCAATCGGTGGCCAATTTACCGCGTTTTATCAAAGATAGGATTGAGACGACTTACAGAATGACCAAACTGGTGGCGTTAGGGTTACGAAATCGCTATCGGGTCGATGTTTATTCAGGAATTAAACTGTTTAAAAACAACCGTACTTCATCTTATCAGTGAAGTTATGACAAGGCGATTTTTCCACTTTATCATTCTTATGAAGGGGGGCAAGGACAAGAGCAGGTGGTGGATAAGCGCCAGAGTATTTTTAATCAATCTAAATTCTGGTTATTAACATTAGGACTGTTGTTGCTGGTCATAGCCTCCGTTTATTTTCTTTATCAATTTTTTGGTGGTAACGGGATAACGCCCAAAAATCAGCCTGTCTCTGAATCAGTTGATAAATCAAAGACTACCCAAAAATCACATCAAAATCCGTCGCCACAAAATTTATCGGCTCAATGGCGTATTGCTGGCAAGATTAGTCAGCGAGGGCAAGCATGGGTGGTGTTACTTAATCAGCAGGGGCAAATTCGGCTTGAGCCGTTATCGCAGTTTCGTTTTTATGGTTTGCGGATGACGGGCAACATTGACGGTGACGTTGTCACAACCTATTCGGGAGGCATGAAATGAAAAGGGCATGGATAGGGGTGTTGTTAACGGTAAGTCCCTTGTTAATGGCTAAAGGCGTGATGATGGAACTGGATAATGTGCCCTTACCGCAAGCGTTGAATGTGATTTATCGACAGGTTTTTGAACGTCCGTTTATGTTATCGCCAGAATTAATCAATGACCCTCGTAAAGTGACTTTTCGTATTACGCCAGAAATTGATGAACGGGCTTTCATTAAGCGTTATTTGAATAATTTACAGATTGCCATTCATGAACGTAATGGGATTGATTATTTAGTTTCTTTTACGCCAAAAACACCCATAGTACTCAGGGAAACCTATGTCTATCAGCCCCGTTATCGCTCAGTAGAGTATTTATCGGATTTATTACGCAGCCAGTTTGACGGTAATTTTAATTCGCCTCGTAGTGGTATTTCAGTGGGGCAAACCGCACCAGAAAAAGCCGTGGCGGGGACGGCTTCGGATTTCCTGAACCGGACAGGCGATGTACTGGTTTATTATGGTACTAAAGCCGATATTGCCTGATTAAAAGTATTGTTACCTAAAATCGATACCGTGACGGATGAGGTTGTCGTTCCTGCCTATGTTTTTGAAGTGCAAACCGCTGAACGTAATGGGTCAGGTTTGGCATTGGCTGCCAAATTGGTTTCCGGTAAATTTAATGTTGGTATCGGTAAAGAGACAGGATTTGATAATTTTATTCGCTTTAATTTAGGTTCATTAGATGCGTTATATGAATTGTTCCGGACTGATAGCCGTTTTCATGTGGTGAGTTCGCCCAGACTACGGGTGAAAAATGGGGCGCAAGCATCATTTTCTGTCGGCTCTGATGTACCTGTGTTAGGTAAGGTAAGTTATGCCGATAATAAGCCTGTTCAGTCGATAGAATATCGTTCCAGTGGGGTTATCTTAAATGTAAGTCCGCAAATCCGGCAACAGGGTGTTGATTTAACCATTGACCAGCAATTATCAAATTTTGTCAAAACTGAGACGGGCGTGAATAACAGTCCAACCTTGATTAAACGTCAGGTCAATACGCAAGTGAGCGTTGCTGATGGTGATATTATCTTATTAGGTGGTTTGGCTGAAAATAAAGTGACCGAAGCCGATACCGGATTTTCATTTTTGCCGAAGGGCTGGTTTACGGGGGCGTCGGCAGAAAATAATAAAACCGATATCGTACCACAGCGTTAGCAAGGAACGCGGTCTGTCTGAAGAGGCGAACCGACGTAGCCGATAAGAGAATAAAATGTCGGTTTTGGTGTATTACATGTTGTTTGTTAAGCGTTAAGTTGTTTTTTAGCGCTGTATAGCCAGAATTCCGATCTGACTATACAGCTATCACATAAACCTAACTTGGAGGTCTATATGACTGTGTTCGATCCTACTCAATATCCGGAATTACGCAATCTTTTTCCTGAATTAACCCCAGTGCAGTTTGAAATGGCATTGTTATTTGCTTTTGGTATTCCGCAAAAGGAAATCTCCGTATTGCGTTCAGTAGCTTATAAAGTGGTGAGACAGACGATAACGGAAGCCAGAATGAAATTTGAGCCAGCGTCATTAACCGGATTATTAACGGTATTTCATGTTTGATTGATGTTATTTGCTTTGTATGATTGCCAGCAAGGTATTCGGAAGACATAAAAAAGGCGGTCAATATAGGTGCGTTAAACGCACCTAGGGTATTTTATTCGATGAGATAATATCAATGCGGTATTAGGTCATAACTTCTAAAATCAATTATGAAATACCGCCACTTCTGATTTTGAGTCGCATCACACCAACATCAGGGAAACCCGCTTCTTCATGGCGGGATTTTTTTATTTCTGCTTCCCCACAATTAAAAAATCCCAGAACAGGTATAGGTTATTATCAGTTGGTATATATACAATGGTGTTGCAGTACGTAAATCGGGGGTTGTGATTATACCGATCGTAAGTTTTGAGTATAATACCTGATATTAAATATCAATAAGTACAATTAAAATAAAAATTAACTTAAATTAATAGGAATATTATTTCATGAATAATATAAATGTTTTTTCACCTATTCCCTCATCAGAAAGACAAGATCTCAATATTATTAATAATGCTCCTGTTATTAAATCACCGTTACCGCAATCTCCTATACCGCATGAAATATTATTAAATATGGTAGGTGAGAAAAAAACCGGGAAAATCACCTATCAGCAGGCAGACGAGGCTTTAGGAAGGGTGTTAACTGTTTTCCACAACACAGAGAATCTGACTCTAAAAAATATCGAGAAAGTGTCAATTAACGATTTATTTTTACTCTCATCAACCCTTAGTTTAGAGATATTCGGTGATACGGCAAATTCAGTCGCTAAGGCCAGTAAATTGATGACGGATACTCAAGCGTTTTTACGTGATCAAAACGTTAAGGCGTTTCAAGAAGAATTGGTAAAAAAAATTGAGCAATCCGAAAAAAATAAATGGTTAGTTCTTTTCGATTGGGTAGTTGGTGTGGCTGAAATAGCTTATGGCGCGGTGTTGACTTTTCTTGGACAACCCGCAGGTCCAGTTTATATCGCCGCTGGTGTGGCAGGTATAGTCAAAGCTATTGCTGAAACAGCAATATATTTTGGTATAGGTGATAAAGAAATGTGGCAAAAAGTTGCTGATGCAGCATTTTACGTGCAAACAGTACTTGAAGTTGGTGCAGTTATTTTAGATGTTTGCAAAGCTGGAGCATTAGTAACGTTGGGTAGAGGGATCATGAAAGGAACACAAATTATTTTAACAGAGATGATCCCCCAATTAACTCAAGCAGTTTTAAAGAACTCAATAAAGGAAGGTTTTAAAGCAATGAAGGCACTCGCTGAGAAATTTTATGAGATGTTTGTTCGTGAAATAATGCCTTATATTACAAAACTTAAATCACCTAAAAACGCTATAGAAGCAGGTGCTACCATTTTGAATGACGTGACTAATGGTGGTCTAGCTATTGCTAAAGGGAGTATTTATTTAGATAAAGCTGGACTTCAAAAAGAGATTGAAGAGTTAATGCTTGAGCAGAATTTCTTTGAATTTTGTTTTGACTGGTATGATAAAATGAAAGAACAGCAACAAAAAACGCTTAAAAATCTTGTAGATAAGCAAGCCGATAGTTTGGAAGGCGCTAGTAAAAACATAAGTGAGACAGGGATGTTACAGGCACGTATTGCTAGCTCGATTGTTTAGTAATTTAGTTTTCTTAGTAACAAATATTTTTAAAATGTCCGTCAGGACATGGAAGGCGGCAGATTGAAATCGCAAAGATAACCGACTGCAAAACCGCCGAAGCCAGGGGGGACTTATCGGGTAGCAAGGAACCCCCGCGTTAGCGCTCCTGCTAAGCCATCTTTTTACGATAAATAAAGCGACTGAGTAGTTTGAGGGTCGAAGAAAAGCGAATCGTTTAGCGATATTTTGTTTGTTTTTTAATTTCACACCAAATCAATAAAATGATTATTCCTAGATTAATATTCCATAATATACCATTAAGGTTCGCACAAGAGCCTGTACATAAATTTGTGTAATTGCCTGATTTTGATATGTTCAATCCAGCATCAAATGAAGGTTAATTTATGGACGAAAAACAATTGCAGGCTCTGGCTAATAAATTGGCCAAAAATCTCAAAACCCCTGACGATCTCAGCCAGTTCGATCGTCTGCTGAAGAAAATCAGCGTTGAGGCGACTCTCAACGCCGAAATGTCCCACCATCTGGGCTACGATAAAAATCAGCCCAAACCGGGTGCCAACTCCCGCAACAGCTATTCCACAAAGACCGTTACCACCGGCGATGGTCCTCTGGAACTACGCACTCCGCGCGATCGTGACGGTTCCACGAGTTTCGCACAAAACTAATTTGGGTAAGCTAATAAAACACGGATTTGCTCAGTAATAGCACTTTTGATTACGTCCCAATTTTGTTGATAAAGGGTTATTTTTTCAGATATACGACGTTTATGTTGTTCAAACCACGCAGAAATAGCGAGAAAAATATGATTTCTTTGCGCTCGGCTCGTGCGAGCCTGACAGCGTTCAATACCACAGTTTTGTTTAACTTCTCGATGATAAACTTCAACAGACCAACGGGCATCCATGATAGATTTGAGGTATTGACGGGTGGGATTCTCTTTGTTTGTTACTATGTAATCAATACGGCCGTTTTTGGTTGTAAATTTGAAAACGGTTACCCAACCATATCCTCGCAAGTGTATTGACGTTCCTTCTTCTGAGATGTCTAACTTGTTCAGTTGTTTGTTATGGTTAACAATCCTATTTTTCCTCAGCGTGGTTACCCAGATCCAACCATGAGAGCGAATTGATTTCAGGTTATCCAGGCTAGAATACCAAGCATCCATCACTACCGCTTCTGGCATGATCCCTCTTTTTTTAGCAAGAGTGAGCATTTCGGAAAAGTGCGTGTTTTTTGTTTTTCCATCAGAATCTTTATCATAAATACGATAATTGATAGGAATTGATTCAACCTTCGTCAGATCATGCCAAAGCAAATTAACTAAACCTATGCCAGCAATAACCTCATGTTCATTACCTGAATATTGATAATGGACCATCTCTATTTTTTTACTACGTGTTTTGGCAATCAATGTATCATCGGCAATTAGTACGCAAGGGCTTTTTTTGTCTATAGAAGGTTCAACTAATCGCCATAGGTCTTTAGGTCTAAAACATCTACTTTTTAGCCATCGGCTAACAGTGTCATGAGATAAAGGCGATGGGCTTACTTCTGATAACGCTAAACCAGAGTATCTTAAACTGCTTACTTGTAAGAATGTTTTATAGATATCTTTAATACATGGATAACCCGACAAAATATGAACACCCTGATTTTTTCTTGTTTTTAAATTTATACTTCTTTTTTGGAGATTGCGAAACTCGTGTTAGAGAAAAATACGCCTCCTCACATGAGTTTATGGGAGAAAATAAAGGATTTTTTTGTTCAACACATCAGGCTGAAGCACAAGAATGCATTTATAAACTTTGCCATCCTCCAATCGGAACAACACCGGATGATGTAGAAAATATTTTTAAAAGGCTTAGTGAATTAGCCCATCCCAAATGGGAAGGTAATTTTCTGAAC
Organism: Arsenophonus sp. PmNCSU2021_1; assembly: GCF_036919435.1. NCBI lineage: Bacteria > Pseudomonadati > Pseudomonadota > Gammaproteobacteria > Enterobacterales > Morganellaceae > Arsenophonus > Arsenophonus sp. PmNCSU2021_1. The sequence continues at coordinate 385,674 of NZ_JAZHPL010000010.1, forward strand.
AGAGTGAAATATTTTGAGGATAATAGTTTCTATATTAAGGACAAAAATGGAGATGAAATTTTATCTATAATCATCGACTATGACTATAAAGTTACAACGGGTACGTATCGTTGTTTTTATATGGATGGGACTAGCTATAGTTATCCCTTGCAGAGTTCAATAGACCAAACAGTAATTGATGGTCAAAGAAAAGAGACCGTTTTATCAATTTACTAAAAACAACCAATCCAGTATTCCAGTAGATGCAGAATTAACTTGAAAATGTAGGGCAGTAAGACCAATGACCTTACTGCTTGTTCTATCAGCAGAATACGTGACTGTATCTTGAAGTATTTTGAGTATGGTTATAACTTTTGTTAGTTTGCGTCTTAAAATTTCCTATAATGTGCAACGTCGTTATGTTGATGTGATTGTCTGGGTATGTTTATTGATATTCTCATTTTTTATTTCCTACCTTACTGTTTTTCATTGTTAATTAAATGTTACATAATCAAGAGTACATGACTCTTAATTATGTACTAATTATGTACTCTTATGCGGAACCCGCATTATTTTACATATTTTATTATTTTTATTGACTTTTATTTAACATTTCTTCAGCTTGATTTATCAGACTCATACCTTTACTTATTTTTTTGATTACTTCTTGATCTTCTAATGGCAAGTTATTTATTACTTTTATTAAATAATTAGTGTCAGTTGATTTTTTATTATAGATAAGCTCATCAACTGAACAATTTAAAGCGGTGCTGATTGCGATAATTGACTGAATAGTTGGATTTTTTTGTTCATTTCTTTCTATCTTTGATAATTGAGAGAATGATATTTGTGTTTTTTCGGCTAACTCTTCTCTAGTCATTCCTAAAGCTTCTCTCCTTGTTCGTATATTATCACCTATAGCCATAAAAATTCTCTCTTGGGAGTCATTTATAGAAATAATAACTTATTTATGAATAGTAAGTTGACTATTTAAAGATATTTGACTATATATAATCACTATTAGTATTCATAGAGTGGTTATTATGATTGATCTTCTTGAGCTTCAGATTCCATTTAAAGATGAGTATGTGATGAGAACATCTCGTGATAGGGAGCATGGAGGAGGCTCTATCGATTTTATGCAGATTGCTAAATTAAGTGGGGTTCGGTTGTCTGCTCGTGATGTGGAATTTGAGATAAAAGGGGATTTATCTGTTCAGGGATTAACCCATCCTTTTGAATCATTACCAACCCATTTTGCCAGTCTGGGAATGAAGATTTATCAGGGAACCCATTTGATCTTCCCCCGTGTCAATCTTAAGGCTTCACCTGCCAAGCTCTTACAGGGGCATAATGTATTTGGTTCAACCAATATTGCATTATGTGGCTTGGAGTTAATGACTAATTTAGCGGTTTCCATGCCACATCTTTTTAATTTGTTAGATGTGGCAAATACTGAAGTTTCTGAACTTCATACAACGTTATCAGTGAGATTACCGACGGAAAGTATTTGTAAACAGGTCATTGCTTATTTTAAGAATATCAGTCATGGACAAACCAAAGCCACGAAATCAAACGATCATGAATCCACCGTTTATTTTAACCGTGGCTCTAAACTCAGGGAACTGTGCATTTATTACAAAGCGCTTGAACTGGCAAAACGTTTGGGTGAAATACAAAGAAAATTACGCGTTAATCCCAATGATGAGGTGTTGCTTAATCAGTTTGCCATTTTAAATGATAAACGCCTGACGGATTTTGCCAATAACCTGTTGAGGTTAGAAGGGCGATTGAAAAAACGGTTTTTAAAAGATAATCAGATTCCGGTTAATTTTTCGGCGCTTTGTCTTTATCAACAACACTATGAACGTGATGGGGCTAATTTAATTTACGATCTGTGGATGAAAAGTTTTGATGATTTGCTGACGGCACTGAGGGGAATGGAAATGAATATTTATGATGACGAACATATTTTTGAACAATTAAAATCTCATTATTATTCTACTACGCCAAAAGGTAATATCTCCTATGCTAAAGCGCAACGGATATTTGGTTTTTATCGTCGTTTAGTTAATGAAGGTTATTTAAATGTTTTTAATTCTCTGGCAAGAAGAACATTTTATGATAATTTAACTTTATTAACGAATATTGGCCTCAGCAAATCACAATTACAAAATCTCACTGGCGACAAATCTAACGTCATTCCTTTTTATAAAGTTATCCATATCGATTTTTCTCAACAACGGCCTAACTGGTATGTCGAGCCAGTGAGTGTTTTTGAACGTCAAGATAATATTTATCCATTTAAACAAGTTGCAAACGCTTAAATCAACAAAGGTGAACCATTATGGCTGTATTGCCCTTATATCAAACGGTGATTAGTGAAAAAGTGACCCGTGTCAGTACGTCTAATGATGGACATGTTTATACCACTGTTATTTTACCCGCGCCTGACCCTTATTCTAAACCGCCTATAGTTAAAATTCGGTCTAAACGACGTGTGGGTGCGATTGATTCAGAAGTGAATGAACTGGTTTGCCGAATTTCCGGGTTTGAACGTTCGTTTAGATATCACGATAAGCAGACAGGGCAACCCTTAACGGGGCATAACGTTGAAATGTTTCTTGATTTAGTGGAATAGGTGATCGCTATGGCTACTCAGGAAAATAATATTGTCGGTGAGATTTGTTCGAAAGTCACAAATGACTGCCAGACAATGGCATTGACGATAAAAGAGTTGCCATATCAGGAACTCCTTAATATTGATTATTCAGTCGCGGCACAATTTTGGGGGATTCCTTTTACCTCGGTAATCGGACTTTGGTTATTTTCCAAAGGTCTTGGTGCAGTAATTAATATGTTTAAAGGTGTTTAATTATGTTGATTAAATTAGGTTTAAATACGTTTTTTAACAAACTTAATCTCCGCACTTTATATTTAAGTGTAGGTATTGGTTTATTCGGTGCTTTTAGTTCTGCAATGTCATTTGCCGAAGCAGCAACAGGGACAAGTACGGCTATTGATTACACGCAATTAACGAACTCCCTTAATTTTAATTCTGTCATGACGGGTATTTTAGCCGTTGCAGGCGGTCTTATTGCCGTTTATGCAGGCATGGCGGGTGTTAAGTGGGTTTTACGTATGGTACGGGGTGCGTAACAAGGAGAGGGGCAAATTAATGCCCCTTTTATACTAATGCTGACAATCGGATTTTATTTTCTGTGTTTTTTGTGGGGGCTGTTATGCGCCTGGGCAGTCATACAAGGGAATCGCATTAAAAGCAAGACGTTGCCTTGCTCCAGCTTCGGTAGTACTCCCTTTTGCACTAATATAATTTCCTGATCCTAATGCGATACGAAAAGCGTCTAGAACGGTGTCAGATTTACCTGCTCCATGCTCACCTGTAACCCATATGTGAGATCGCCAATCTAGCAAACCACAAAACCTCGCTAAGACTATCCAGCCTAAGAATAATTGAGCGTGAGTGGGATCTTTCCAGTAAATACTATTGATTGCCTTGATGAACAGGTCTACGAGTTCTTCGCCAGCTAATTTCGTCGTTCGCTTAGGCTGTGCTGATTCACGCTGATAAATACCTTTCAGTGATGGATCTAACATTGATACTTTTTTGTCATTTGTTACATCGTAAAGCACGTTGCCTAGATGTTGTATGGTTCTATCGCCATCTCGCCAGAAGCCTAAGCCACGTATAGAATCTGATGAATAAACACCTGCCTTACTGCATTCTCTTATGATGTCATCGGCAGCCTTTGACCAGTCAGGCGTTTTTTTTGCATCTCCATTATCGTTGTATTGAGGGTAATTATTTCGCCACCACGATAAAGGGGCGAGTAACAGCAGATTTGACTCTTTTAAATCTCTCGCTTTAAACATTAATACTTGTAGTTGTTCTTTAGATATGAGATAGAGTGATCCAGCATTATAGCCAATGGCTCTAAACGGTTTTTCTTTTGATTTTTCTTTGTTTTTTCTTTGTTTTTTCTTGGTTTTGATTTCTCCTTTTCCAATTTAATAATGTTAGATGTGTTATCTAATGTCGCTCCGTTTTCTTCGATTGATTTTATAACTTCTGATTGTGTAGTGAGATCCATCTCTTACGCCTCCACTTTGAAGTATTGGCATATTTCAGCAGTCGGATACATTACTCTGCTTCGTCCGTTGTGTTGCATCAACACGCCTTGCGGAAAGTGAGGGTCAAATCTTTTTGCGTAATAGAACAATGCTTTTGATTTTCCTGAAAGTGTAATAGCTACATCAGTAGGGATCATTGAAGGTAGGGTAAATTGAGGAGTATCTTTATCGATAGATTTCATTGAAATCACCTTATTTTAAGTGACTTCTAGGAATCAAACGAGTAGTTGAATAAAACACTATAAACTTACGAAATATGACTATAGACAGCTATAGTCATCTATAGACAGCTATAAAATCTTGATCAAAATTCGTAAATTACGTATTCTATTAACTACAGGTTCGCCAAAACCTAGAAGTCAAAATTATTTAATCCCCGTTTTCCAACGGGTACAATAGAGCCACTTGTTACACGTTATCTGTTCGCAAAACTTCAAACGTGTTTAAGTGGTTTTTTTGTGCTCGTAATACGTTTAGCACATCATCAATACTACAGCACGAGTTTCGCACAGGCCTATAAAATTCTAGAAATGGCTTAAAAGTAATGATTAATCTGCAAGTTACTGAAATGCATAAATTCACTTAATTTACAATAAGTTATATTTAATTTATAAGGTTTTATCTATTTACATATTATGCTGAATTAAACTTAAAAATAGAGCGTTTTTTTATTGGTGCGAAACTCGTGTACAGTAAAAATAATGGAAATTACACCCTCAAAAACGCACAGGTAAACATATTTAACCTATGAGATAAGTGATTGTACAAGCATGAAGACAAGTGAGAAAATATGAGAACAAGAAATAAATTTTACCTTCTTAGGTAAACTTAATTTTTGTTAATGAATTCTGGCATATTTTGATAAAAAAGTTACTTTAAATAACATTTTAATTTTAATTCTATCTCTGTAATGAATTTCTAAATTTCGATTTATTAGTAAATTTTACATTTCAATTTTTAAATTTACCTCAATAAAAATAAAATGACTTTATATAATAAATTTTTAAAATATCTTTATTGTATATACTTATAATATCCATAAAACAGTGTATAGTTAACAAAAACTGGTTTTATACTAAATTTTAAGTTATTGATATAATTATTTTTATTTTTGTAATCCTCAAATGAAAAACAGGTATATTTTTGATGGTTAATAGCCATATTTAAATTTTTACCTCTACCTAAAAACTTCAATTTCCCTCCCATTAATGCCATTAAATGGCTACCTAGTCCTTTTTAATCACTTATTTTTTAAATATTAAAAATCATGAATTAAGAAATAACAGAAAATAACTTAAGTGAAATTTAAAATTATAAATAAATTAAACAAAAATTAAATGTACACATAGACTAAATAAAATAATAAAAAAATTTATACATAAAAAAATAACTGCACACGTATATAGTCTGATATAATATAACTATACACATAGACTTAT
>NZ_JAZHPL010000010.1:391343-454530 GCF_036919435.1 Arsenophonus sp. PmNCSU2021_1
AGATTATCCGGAAATTTTTTGGGATAATTACTTTTACTTAATCAAGCATTAATAATGAATTTTTAAGGGATCTTGTATGTTTAAGCAGCTATCAAAAGGAAAAAATATTTATGTTGGCACTGAATTAAGAGACAGATTAGACAAGATTGTACTCGACATCGGTCATTACATAGGAAGACCTGTCACAGTAAATGAATTTATCCGTTATTTGGTTGAGAAATCAGGAGATGAAGCGAAAGATAAATTAAAAGAGCTACTAGGGAGCTCAGAAGAAAGAAAATGTATCGATGAAATGAGGTAAATAGGAGATCACGCAATCAGAGATTTTCTCCTTCAATTTATAGACGCCTTATTTTTCAACGTTATTAAGACACAAACGCTAAGTTTTTACTCAATTTAACTATTAACCGTTTTAAGGAGACTTAAATGAACGGCAAGGTCACTTCATGCCTAAAAAACCCTTTCACTGTGGGTGCGGTAGCTATGTGTAAGGTGTTAAAGCAACAAAAATCGTTATTCACTCTGATGTTTTTTGGATTATTAATGTTTATTCCTGCCATGCAGGTTTATGCAGACCCACCGACAACCGGGGATTTATTCAGTGGTGGCAAGGAGGTGGTGAAAAGTACCTTTGGTAAAGGCTCAACCGTTGTCTGGATTTTGTACGTACTGAAAATCCTTGCTGCGATTTTTGCTTACGTAAAAACCAAAAATCTGGCGGTGTTTGGCGGGATTGCCGCGGTGATTGTGTTTGTTAACGTGGTCTTCGGGTTGATTTAAATGGATGCCGCTTCTCGCTATCAGTTCCCTACCACGCTTACCCATCAGCGTCGTTTTTGTGGGCTGACGATGGATGAGGGGGTGGTTTACTTGCCGCTTATTGGTTGTGCGATTTTCGTCAATATGTGGATATTTGCCCCCGCATTAGCCATCGCCTTTGTTGGGCTTCGCAGGCTTAAGCAGGGCAAAGGGTCAAGTTATCTGTTGGGGCTGGCGTACTGGTGTCTACCGACTTCCATTATGCGTTTTTTTATCACTGTTTTACCCGAAAGTTTCAAACGGTACTGGATAGCGTGAGGCGCGTGAATGGATTATCAACTGCGAAAATCATCACAAAAACAACTGGCCATCGGGGTCGTGACCTGTGTGGTGATAACGGTGTTAAGTTTAGGTGTTTGCTACCGCCTGCTGATGCAAAACAGGGAATTGACTTCTCAGCTTATTAACAATCATCAAACGATTATTACCCCCATGGTTGACCACGAAGGTTTTAGCTTTTACGGCACGCGCGGTGATGCGCGTTATCTTCGGCTGATGGCCTTAAGTCTGCTGAATCTGCGTCTTAACGTTTCGGCGCAAACCATTAAAGACAGTCATGATTTGTTGCTGGCCTATAGTGATACGCATTTACGCGAAAAATTAATAGAAGTGTTAGCCGAAGAGCGTCAGCGGATGGCTATCAATGAAGCCAGCTCTACCTTTTATCTCAAGGAAGTCAAAGTGAGTCCTGATAGTGGGGTGGTGGATATTACCGGCGAATTGCATTTCTTCTACGGCATTAAAGCGGTGGAGCCGGTCGAGAAGCACTATCGCTTGCTCCTTGAGACGCGCGACGGGGCATTGAAACTGACGGATTTTGTGGAGTTGCCGGCATGAACAAACCGCTTTTTTGCTTAAGTTTTATTTTGATTTCCACATCGGGTTGGGCAGAGAACCTGACCGTTACCCCCCACAGCGTGGTGCGACTAATGGTGAGTAATCGTGAACCCAATGTGATTGCGGTGATGAACGACCGGATTGTGGAAGCCAATAGCGCCGCCGGCAAGCTCGCCGATAAAAAAGCGACCGACAGTGGGGCATTAATTTTCACCACCGAGGAAACCGCGCCGTTTTCGCTCTACATCGAAACCGAAAAGGGCTTTGGTTTCACGGTCAATGCGATACCGGTTAAAAAATCCCAGGGCATCAATGTGAGCGTGATGAATGCCGAGGCGAAAGCGGAGGCGGTTGCCCAGGATTGGGAGAAGACTAGCGACTCTTATAGCCAGTTTATTACCCGTACTTTCACAGTAGCGATGAACGACAATATCCCTACCGGTTTTGTCAAAAATGGTCGTGTAAATGTCAACTGGTCAGCTTCGGCATTAAACAATTTTCGCTTTCGGGACAGTGTCAGCTTCCAGGGTAAACAGTTTCGGCTATTACGGGTTAATATTGAGAATAAAACGACCCAACCCATTCAGTTAAATGAGCGGGTCTTTTGGGTACCCCAAACGATGGCCATTGCGTTTAATCCGACCGTTAACACCTTACTACCGCATGAGCAGGTCACGCTGTTTCTTTTGATTAAGGAGAAACCGCAATGAATATCAATCATTTTATCCGCAAAAATCAAAAGGTGGTATTTGGTGCAATTGGCCTCGGTGTGGTGGCGATTTTCACGCTGCTGTGGTGGATAAACAGGCAAGCCTCAGGCGTGGAACTCACCGCTGCTGACAGCACCGCACAATCAGGTAATCCCACCGCTCAGGAGCCGGATTTAACCGGCGCCATCACTAATACCTTTGACAATAAGGTGCAAGGCAATGTGGTTACGGATGCGCAGCTAAGCGAAAAAGCGAATCGGCAGACGATGGACATGTTGCTAAAAGAAATTCAGGGCATTAAGCGTGATTTTGATGCGGTTAAAAACGAAAATAGCCAGTTAAAGGCTAATGTGGGTCAGCTTCAGGCTGAAATACAGAGTAATCAAAAAGCAATGGAAAGCCGGCCGACACCAGGGGCAAGTCAAACAGAGTATTCCTCGCAAATCGCTATCCTGCCACCGAAAGGCCAGCTTGAAAGTACCCGTTTTACTTATCCGAAAAAAGAAAATACAGCCTCATCCGGTTTTTATGTCCCCTCGGGGACGTTTTCAACCGCCATCGTGCTAGAAGGGGCGGATGCCAATGCGTCGGTGAAAGGCGAAACAAAAAAAGTCGCCATGCAGTTTAAGTTAACGGGACTTGCCCATCTGCCTGGCAATCAAAAGCTGGATAAATTAACCCACTGCTTTGTCACCGCATCGGCCTGGGGCGAGATTTCGAGCGAACGGGCAGAAGTGAGACTTGAGCGCCTGTCGTGTGTCATCAACAACAAACATATTGACCAGGTGGTTGAAGGACATGTCGGTTTTTATGGCAAAAACGGCATTAAAGGCATACCCGTTATGCGCAATGGTGCCATGCTGGGACTGGCTTTTGGGGCGGGTGCACTAGGGGGGTTGGGTAACGCCTTCTCGCAAATTGGCAATACCACCGTCGGCATGGGGGCAACTCATCAGGCTACGACTCAGGAGGTCGCCAGACAAGCGCTCGGTAGCGGGGCTTCGACCGCAGCCAATAAACTGGCGGATTATTACATTGAGCGCTCCGAGCAATACCATCCGGTTATCCCGATAGGCGCTGCGAATCGTGTCGAAGTGGTTTTCCAAAAAGGGTTTAAGGCGGAATTTATTGAAGACCTGGAAGCGAAAAAGGTCAGCGAATCACCCACCAACTGGCGAAAAACGTCAGCAACAGCGTGAAAACCAACCTGCCACCGGAACTGCTTAACCAGTTGGGCAGTGCCGCCTCAATGGATTTATCTGATTTTGTCACACCCACAAAACCACCGTCAAATCACGGAGGCATAAAGCCATGAATCGATTCGCAACAAACATCCTCGTCGACATTAATCAGTGCGTTGAACACACGTTACAACAGGTTAAAAAAGGCTTTTTTTACTTACCGGTTATCTTTTTCTGGTTAACGATGATGTTTTTTTATGTGGGGCATTTATCAACGGATGAAGTGTTTAAATTTAGCGAAGTAAGCCAGGTGATGGATGCCGGCTGGCAACTGCTTGAACAGGTTTTTCGCTTGTCGCTTTGTATCACGCTGATACTTTGTGTTTTGCAGCTTGCTATCGGTCTTTTTCGTCGAAATTCCGACCGGACGCCATTAACCAAAGAGGAATAACCTGATGAATACGTTAGCGCAGAAACCCATTATCAAACATCCATTCCTTAATGGGGTGAGTACAAAAAACCCCGCGATGCTGCCGATTAAACAAAAGGCGTCAATCGTTAAAAAAATCGCCCTGCATGGCTTGCAACTGATAATGAATGTCAGTTTTTATTTTCCCATGACGTTTATTTGGCTCACGGTGGCGTTTGCATTAAACGGTCATTTTTCAATGACCTATCCCTTTGAACCTGAGGCGGTGGTTTTAACGTTCGATAAGGTCGCCGACCTGCTTTTCCCTGTTTTTCGTCTGTCACTTGCTATCACCTTAATGCTTAGTTTTTTGAGGCTGGCTATCGGGGTTTTTCAAAAAAAATCTAACAAGAAGGACTCAACATTATGTTGAAGTATCGCATAGCGCTTATCAGTAGCATTGTGTTGCTCTCCGGCTGCGCTGGCATGAATAGTGAGTTTGAATTTGGCAAACCTGCCAAAGACTCCGGTTACTGGATGAGCGAGGCGGATGCGATGACCGATACCGCCAGTCACTTAGTCGCCCAATATAAAGGCGAGGTCGTCAAGTCCGCTAAAGGATTTACGCTATCGGCTTATCGTTTAATTCAATTAAACCCGATGCAAACAGCTGTAACATTTTTAACTGAACGACCTCAGAACATAAACAACCCATTACCGTCACCCGCTAAAAATCTTTCTTCACGCTGGCTAACGAATAACGCCCTCACACAGTCCAGTACTGCCTGTCCGGCAAGTCCTTGTCTGTCTGAAATCAGCGCACCGTCTCGGCAGGTGGAGCGGATAACGCGTGCATGGATTGCGCCTTATGTTTCACCGGATGAAGTCGTTCATGCTGGTGAAGTGGTTTATTTCGTGACCACCCCGTCCAGCTGGGCAAATGTGGAGAAGGTGTGATGTTAAAACACGTCAATCCACTCAAAATTATTGAACTGGTGGGCAACGCCTTGATGGAAAAAGACACCACCCGTGAAACGGCAAAAAAGCTCGAGTCGATGGATTATCCGCATTTACGCGATCTGTTGCCCTATCGGGATTATGACAGCGACCATCAGTTGTTTATTAATCAGCACTCACTGGGCTTTTTGCTAGAAGCGCAGCCCCTAATCGGTGCCAATGAAAAACTGGTCGAATCACTCGAAGAACTGGTGAAAAACAATCTACCGCGCGATATGCCACTACAGGTGATTTTACTGTCCAGTCAAACGGTGTATGAAAAATTAGCTAACGGATTGCGTGATTTTAGCTGGCAGGGCAATCGTGCTGATGAATGCAATCAAATCACGCAGGGGTTTTATCTTGATGCGACGCGCCATCAGTTTGCCAATCCCCAAAATCTGCCGTTGACGCTCAGAGATTATCATCTGTTTTTTGCGTTCTGCCAGCCGTGCAAGCGGGTAACGGAAAGGGAAATCATCAAAATCCGTGAAACCCGCCGTAATCTGTTAAGTGCACTTAATGCTTCGGATATTCATGCGGACAATGCGTCAATTACCCGCTTTTTGCAGATGATGCGCGAAATGATTAATTTGGACACAGAAAGATTGAAGCCGTATTTAGCAGAGTGGATAGAAGACAAAGCGATTAATCAGCAGATTGTGCAGAACAATACCTGCTACTGGTTTAAGCCTGGGTATGTCGAAATCACGGGGCGCAATGAAGAAGATAACCCGTTTTCCACCCGAGCCATTCACTTTAATCTCGACAGTAATCCCAGAGAGCACTACCTCTGGCAAAACGGCAACATCATTTCTAATTTACTCAATCCGCAAAACGGCATCCGCTGCCCATTTGTGATGAGTTTTATTATTCAAACTGAAGACCAGTCACGGAGTCAGGGTGAAGCCAATAAGCAGTTTCTGGATTTGGAGCGGAAAGTCTCCTCGTCTTATGCCAAATATATCCCCTCAACCAAACGCCAGCACGCGGAATGGAAGAGTTTGCGCGAAGGCTTGCTGTCCACCGCGACGTCACTGTCCGGTTATTACTTCGGGGTTACGCTCTTTTGTCGTGATGATGAAGAGGAGGCCGCTAAAGAAGCGGAGCGCACCAAAAAAGCGTTTGCCATGCAGGGGCTTAATATGGTCAGAGCGGATTTAATGCAGATGCGTAACTTCCTGGGGCACCTACCTTTTGCGGTAGGCGATAACCCGAAGCTCTGGAAAGACTTCTTAAAAACCGGAGCCATTCAACGAGCCGAATCTTTTCAGGCGGTCAATCTCATGCCGATTATCGCCGATAACAAGCTCAGTCAGGCAGGGATAGTCTTCCCGAGTTACCGCCATCAACTGGCGTTTCTCGATATTTTTGACGCAAGTTTGCCCAATACCAATTTCAACTGGTTTGAATCGGGCACCTCCGGCGCAGGGAAATCGGTGTTGGCACAAACGATTGCCAGACAGGTATTAGATAGCGGCGGTTATTTGTCTATCTTTGATATCGGTGACAGCTACAAGGCGTTTTGCCAGAGTGTGGGGGGCACCTACATTAACGGCGAAACCTTGCGCTTTAATCCGTTTGCCAACATTACCGATATCACCTTGAGCGCTGAGCGCATTCGTGACCAGTTGTGCATTCTGGTAAGCCCCAATGGATTGATGGATGAAGTGCATGAATCACTGATACTCGAAGCCATCACCGAATCCTGGCCTAACAAAAAACAGGATATGCGTATTGATGATGTCGTTAACTATCTAAAAAAACATCGCGGTAAAATCGAGACGGCTAGCCGTATCACCGGTCGCATTGATGAAATTCTGGTACTGCTAAACAAATACACCACCAAGGGGATATACGGCAAATACTTTAATAGCAGTGAGCCGACCTTAAAGCCGGATATGCGCTTTGTGGTCACCGAACTCGGTGGCTTAAAAGCCAATCGGGATTTGCTCATGGCAGTGTTATTTACGCTCATGCTCTGGTCAGAAAACCTGATGTACAACACGCCACGCAGTTTACGCAAGATGAACATCATTGATGAAGGCTGGAAACTGCTGGATGCCAAAAGCCCTAAAGTCCGCGATTTCATCGAAGAAGGTTACCGTACTGCCCGTCGGCATAATGGCTCATTTGGCACTGTAACACAAAGCATCCGCGATAAAAATTTAAGTACGGCAGCGCTGGCCGCTTATGACAACAGCAGCTTTAAATTCACGCTGATGCAGGATGCAAAAGCCTTTACCACCTTCCAGAAAGAAGAACCTTCCACCTTCAACGAAATGGAGTGGGCATTAATTCAAAAGTTTCCCCCTGCCAGCCGTGCCGGATTTAGTGCCGTGCATTTAAGTGTGGGCGGTTACAGCAGTTTTCATCGATTGATGCTCGACCCGTTAAGTAATGAGCTTTTCTCTTCCCGAGGTGACGACTTCACCTATCGGGAAAAACGCCTAAAGGAAGGGGCAAGCATCAATGACATTATTTTTGAAATGGCGCAACAAAAAGACCCTGCGTTATTGGCGAAATTAAAGCAGGTGAAACCATGAGAGAGGTGGTGTGAATTGGACATCATAATCATCATGGCGTTGATAATCATCGCATTGTTGTGTGTGCTTCTCAAGTTACATCCGCAGTCAAGGTGGCGCTGGGTGATTCAGGTGGTGCTGGTAGTTGCGATGACCACTGAGTTTTTCATGATTTCAACAAGTATTCGGGGTATTACCTAGGTATGTCATGGGATAAGGCTTTAGTTAGCGTTTGTCATATCGATTAACTGTTTTTGGAGTACAAATAAATGCAAAAAATAGTCGCATTACTCAAAGGCATAGCCGCATGAAAAAGACCGCCATCATCAATTTTATCACGGGGAGCTTATTAAGTGCTCTGCTGATGATTTCCGTACACCACTGTCTTTGTCCTCGGACGAACATTATCACCTTTGATATGAAAAAGACCCCTGATCGCTTTTTACTGCAGGTCAGCAAACTGGACTTGTCAGATGAGAAAAAAGACCAGCTGATAGAACGATATAACAACACCTTAAAGCGGGTACTAGAAAAAAATAGTAAAAGTAACACTGTAATACTGGTCAATAGTGCGGTGATGGCAGGGGCAGTCGATAAAACCGCTGATATCCAGCAACAAATTGCCGAGGCAATGAAAAACCATGAATAAGTGGCTGCCTTGTATCGGTATTTTGATGAATTTCAGTGCAGGAAGTCTAGCCACTGAAATCGGCACGTTTGGCGATGTTTGGGCGATAGCCGAACAAAATTTGCTGACGGTGATTAAAGAACAGGTGGAAAGTGCCTTTTTAGGCAATGAGGAAAAAATTCAGCAGGAATGGCGGCAACGGGTAACAAAAAATGCCGAGCGACCTGAACCGGTGCAGGGACTCACCAAAGCGGTAAAATATACCACACGAACGTTTGACCCCAGTTTCACCGTCACCAAAGATATTCGTGACCACAACGGCACGGTGTTTGCGCGCAAAGGGCAGAAGATAACCCCCTTTGATATCACCCCTTTTAATGAAACGCTTTATTTCATCGATGGCGATGACGAAAAACAACTTGCCTGGGTCGTGGCGCAAAAACCCAAGACTGCCATCCAAAAAATCATTTTGGTGAACGGAAATATAAAAACCACGGCAAAGACCTTAAATCAGCGTATCTACTTTGACCAAGGTGGCGTTTTGGTTAACCGGTTTGGCATTGAGAAATTACCCAGTGTCGTGGATGAAATGCCAAATCAATCCTTGCTACGGATAACCGAGGTTGCGGTACAATGAAACTCCAAAACACGCAAAATGGAGAAAAGGGAATAATGAACAAACATCTCATTATCGGATCACTACTGGGTGCATTTTTGTTGCCAATCATTTCATTGGCAGAGGAGTTAACAGGGCTAGAAAATCTAAAAATGCTTGGGGAATATTACGACAGTGATAAGGGTGATATTACCCCTGTTGTCAATCCTGCTGGCAAAGTCAGGGTCATGGTGCTTTATCACTATCAATGTGCCGACTGCGCAAAGATGGCGCCGATGATTTTAAAGTTAGCCAAAAACCACCCTGATATTCGATTTGTTTTTAAAAATCTGCCAGATGAGTCAAAACAATCGTTGTTGGCGGCGCAAGCCGAATTGATGGTATGGCTAAATGGTGGCGAAGTAGCATTTTTAAATTATTACGCGGATTTATTTAGTGGCATCAGTATTGATGAGAGCTTTAGAAAAAACGGTGTTCCTTTGCTGGACAAAGAATCTCAACTTAGGGGTTTTCAAAATGCTAACGAAAAACTGGCAACAACGATCGCATTTTTTGCTGAGCAATTTAATATACAAACATTACCCGCGTTAATTATTGCTAGTAGCGAAAACCCCGTTGCACAGAATAATTCAATATTAACCGGTGTGGTCGATGAAAAAACGTTATTAGCTGCTGTTGAAAAAGCGAAGCGAGGCAAATGATGAAAACGCGACGCTTGCACTTATTGTTTGCTTTTTTACTACTCAATCCGATGCTAGCAAAAGCATCGTTGTGTGAGGGTCGCTGGGTTAATCCCATTACCGATATCTGCTGGCGTTGTCTGTTTCCAATCAGCCTTGGTGATATCAGTTTAAATAGCAGTAGTCTACCGGATACGCGTAATCCTTCATCACCGATTCAGCTATGTCCTGCGTCACCGCCGTTATTTCAGCGTATTGGTCTTGCGATAGGTTTCTGGGAGCCGTTTGCCATGACCGATGTGACGCGCTCACCGATGTGTATGGTCAATATGGGTGGTTTCACCATTCCGATAGGACAAATTGGCATGGGAAAAGGCACCAAAGGCGCGAATGAAAATCCAGGCGGCATGTACCACGTTCACTGGTACAAATATCCGCTTATCAGCTGGCTTAATATCTTAACCACCATCGGCTGCATGCAAGGCGGGGAATATGACATTGGCTATCTCTCGGAACTTGACCCGATGTGGATGGACGACAATCTGGCGCTCTTTACCAATCCAGAGGCAATGCTGTTTGGCAACAGTATTGCCCAGTTAGCCTGTGCTGCCGATGCGATTGCCAGCGAAGCCCGCTTGCCACTCGATGCGCTCTTTTGGTGCGCGGGTTCACACGGCTCGATGTATCCGTTTACGGGGACGGTTTATTCCGAAAGCAGTGGCATTAATAGTGCGTTATTACTCACCGAGCGCATGAATTTTAAATTACATTGATGCGGCGTGCGATATTTGAAGCCAAAACGTGCGATAAATGGTGAGCTACTCTTGTTTCCATCAGTGCAACGGAATTACACTGTTATTTTTCATCGGAGGCACTTTGGTCTGTTCTAGTGGTACGATCAACGGGACAATATTTGTAGATGATGGCCGATGAAACTAGATAAAGTAATACAAGCTTTTTTCTACTATGGCAGGACTCAAGTAATTCTTGAGCCTACTGTTCCTATACATAAGATAAATGAGCAAGACCTACCGCCGATACGCTCTCTCTGCTTCTCGCCGCTGTAAGCTCCATTAGCCCCAAAGCGTTCATCACATAAAAGAACGCCCTACTTACGAATAGATGTTGATAGAATCTGTCAAACTATGAAAATGAATCCCTTTATCTTTCAATTCAGAGATTAAACCGATTAAATTCTTGATGCTGTGTCCCAGCGAGGGCAAAATAGCGAATATTTATTAACCAAACTGCTCGTCAATAGAGCACTCATGTTCTCACCTTAGTCTCAGAGGTAGCACTTAAAATGCTACCTTTTGAACTATGGACACTCCATGTGTATATTTCAAGAGTAAAAATTAATCAACCGCTGATTGATAGTTTTAAGGTCATATGCTCGTTCAGCTATGTCGCACATTAGCCACTCGTGTAATTCTTCACGCTCTGGATTATCAACATCTTGAATATCTTTGAGCTTTTGGTAATATCCCCAAAGCCCCCCAGAGTCTTCAGATGGGCAGGCTTCCGCTCCCTTTATACAGATGGGGAGCTGGAGTAATTCCTGATCAGGCAATGATGATTCTTCAAGCAAAATGCAATGATCCCAGTTGTCTCCGAAATCGTATAAGTAAACCATTTTTTCTCCTTTCTTACGAAGGAGTTTGCTCAAAGGCACACCTGTACTATCTTGCAGATATGTTTCTTTAAAATCGTCCATAATCATTCCATATCGCAAATCTCCTTTTTCAAAACTGTACAAATGATCATTTGTACAACCCATAGCTAATTGTATAACCATGTGTAGTTCATCAAGAGGTATTGTCTTCAGAACGATCAAACGTCGCCAAATTAGTGGTTTACTATCAATTAGTGTGATTTTTATTTGATATAAATCCTTTCCCGAAAATTCACTCATTATTATCCCCCTTAAATAAATACAGTCTCTTTAGTCTCACACTCCACTAAATTTTTCAAGTCTTTGCTAACGTTTGGCAATCACATTGAAAAATAGGTTTGCTTCCTCTCGCCCAAACGGTAGATATGCAATCTAATCTATGATCAATAACTTCGGGGCCATCACCGAACGTGATAGATATTGTTTGAGCTTATTTTGTCGTTTTGCAGTTGAGAGTTGCAACATAAGTTCAGCCGTCGTGGTAAAGCGGTTTTTTTTCTTCGTCCTCTGCTTCTCGCTGCAGCCAAACCTGCCTGAGTACGTTCAACAATAAGCTCCCGCTCCATTTGCGCCAAGGCACTCATCACATGAAAGAAAAAACGACCTGCTGACGAAGAGGTGTCGATAGAATCCGTTAAACTATGAAAATGAATGCCTTCATCTTCAAGTTTGGATATTAAAGTAATCAAATGTTTAATGCTGCGACCCAGTCTATCCAGCTTCCAGACCACCAATGTGTCACCCGATTTCAGTGCGTTTAGAGCACGTTTTAATCCGGGTCTCTGGTCTGTTTTTCCGCTGATTTTATCCTCAAAAATCTGTTCACAATTTGCGCAAATCAAGGATTTTTGCTGTAAATCGGTGTTTTGGTCATTTTTTGACACCCTCATATAGCCTATTTTTGCCATTTTAGCCCCTTAACCTTCCTCTAAAAGACTTATTATGCCTGGTTTTGGTCAAAATATTAGCTAAATTCTGAATTCAATAAAACCTTGGTTTAACGGAAACGGTAGATTGTGCAAAAAATGCCACACCCAATCAGCGTAAAATTAACGGCAAAACTCTCACTCAGGATGTGCAGCTAACTGCCACAGATGTTCATGCTGTTACACCCGAAGTATTGCGTGTCGAAATCCCGGTAGGTATTCCCCTGCCTTGGCCTGCTGAAAGAGCGCCGACCGGTTGGTTTATCTGCAACGGTGAGCCATTCGATAAGAAAAAATACCCGCTTTTAGCACTCGCCTATCCATCAGGAAAACTCCCTGATTTACGTGGTGAGTTTATTCGTGGCTGGGATGCTGGGCGAGGCGTGAATCCTAGGCGTAAGGTTTTATCGTCTGAAACTGCATCACTCGAGAGCCACGCTCATGGTTATCGGGACAGGTATTATGTTGAAGATGATGGTCCACTAGGCCACGCAAACAATAAAGAAAAAATGCCTGTAGGGTATAATGCAGATACAGGTTCACGTGCTACGGATGGAGATAATGATTCTTTTCTATTCATTGACAAAACAACGTCTAATGCAGGCGGTAGCGAAACCCACCCGCGAAATGTCGCGTTTAACTACATTGTCAGGGCGGCCTGATAATGTTGAGTTAGTAGCAAACCAGCTCCCATGTTCTCGGCGCTTTAATCCCTGTTCTGGTATAATCTGCACTGATAATTAACGATTTTCCGACTATTTCGACATAAGTACCTAAATTGCCCTCGGGAGCAATACCTTTGTATTTTACCGTCGCGTTTGCCGAGAAAATGGCATGAGGGACGGGACAAGGTAAAGATACCGTATAAATCTGTCCGGCATTGAGTGGTGGTGTGATGCCCCATTGTCTGATAAGGCCGCTGTCACCACATTTCCACCATCCATTCGTAGCGAGGTGAGCTGTATTTTTTGCTCCTCGATTGTTAATCTGCATATTAAGCCAGCTGCTTAACGCCCCGCCCCAAATAGGGCCAGTTACATCACCATTTTCTTGATAAACCGCGGTTCTGCCGCCCCATGAGATATGCAAATTGCTATGAGTATTGATGGTTCCATCAATTTCTACACTCTTTAACCAATGCAATCGATCATTATTCCAGGAAGCTACTTTTGCATTATTAGCATAAAATGCCACGTTGCCATCGCCATTAGCCCGTAATCCTGAATCGTTATCGCCGATATGCACAGATTGGGTCACATGGAGGTTGCCATTGACGCTACCACCCGTTCGTTTATCCAGTGCATTTTTTGCACAATCTACCGTTTCCGTTAAACCAAGGTTTTTCAGAAAAAGATTCTTGTCTGGGATGTCAGCGCCATTTTGATTTTTTGCTAATTTCTGATTTAATAAATTAATCACTGTTTCCGAAAATTTCGCATCATTACCAAGGGCTTTAGCAAGCTTGTTTAGCGTATTCAAATCTACTGTGGAGCCACCAATCAGCGCGTTTTTTGCTTTATTCGCTTCTACCTCAGATAATTTTTTCACTGCTTGATAAAGCTGGTCATGCTGGCTTTTATTAAGACGAATACCTGAGCGTTCAATAACGGTACACACTTCCTCTTGTAGTGCATCATAAAGATCACTATTCAATTTTGTTGACGGTGTTCCCGTAGTCGGATCGCCGTTGGTAAACCCGTTTTTTCCCTGCCCGAATTTATCTTTTTGGGCGGTAGAGGTATCAATTCGATGCATCATTTTCTCCTTTAATGTAGGCAAAAAGTACTTGGGTATGTGAAGGACACAGGCGCTCAATAACACATTCCACGGCGCTATCTCCCCACGTCCTAATCGACTCATTGCAAGCACTGGTACAGCTAATCCAGCGTATATTCGCTTCAGCAGGAATATTTATCCGCCAGTAATAGCGCCACTTGTCACCCCAAGCCGGATCGGGTGTACTATCAAGATGTTGAAATTGTTCTATTGTTGCTGTTGGATAGCCCAATATTTCCAACTGCTTTTTGAAAAAAGCCGCATTAATACCGCCCACAGTATTAACCTTGGCATCAAGCACTTGTTGCCTTTCTTCTAGTGTTTGCGCTCTATTAGCCAGGCATTTATCCGGCAATCCGCATAATTTTTCGTAACGGTTAATTAATTCAACCGATTGGGCCGGGTTAATTTCAATCATCAGGCTATCAGCATGTTGATGGGCTTGAGCCAGTGAAGGGGCTAGCCCTTTAATGAGCGGATCTTCTTCATCCCATGCGGGGCCGGGCGGTAATAACGTTCGCAACAATTGCGTATATTCGTCGTCCAGATTTGTCATAATGCTCACTCTTTATATTTTGCCCACGTGACCTCACCCAATACCGGCACTTCCGTCTGGGCTAATTCAATATCTGCCGTTGGCGCAATAAGACGATGAGCGATTTCACCTGCTGCAAGACTGATAGCTTCAGCGAGTCTTGAAAGAAAAAGCTTGCTGCCAGGTTCGCCTTCTCGTTGTAAGAAGGCTTTGATTTCTGCGATAACCGCTGCCCGTATTTCTGGCGTATCCGTTGATAAGGCTATCGAAATAGCAACGGTTTTTGCTGTAACGGGGAAAATAGTTAAGCCACTTCCGGCAACAGGAGCAAGGGGTAAGATATGCTCTCTGACTTTGGTTAAGATTTCCTGTGTGGGGGCAGGATGGTCTACATCATCACTCGCCACCATCACCCCAACCGTGCCGATACCGTTTTTATGGCGATGTGTCCATGCGCGACTTATGCCTAAAACTTCTTTCGCCCAGCGAACATAATCACTATCCGCACCGCCTTGTGGCGTATCGTACCAGCGCGCCATGATGCGTTGTCGCCAGCTATCCAAATCTTCAATATCGGCTCCTGTCCTGATGTTATCGGCATAACCGGTAGACGACAGTCCCGTTATCGGGGTTGCAAGACGTAACGCGATACCATCTTCACAATTGCCAGCCTGACCGCTGCTTTTTGCAACGACGGGCACACGAAGTACACCACTGGCTGAGGTTGTTGGGGCTGTTGTGGTGTAGATTTGACCATCATCACGGTGTATTTCAGTGTCAGCGGGCAGCGATAGGGCATTTTGTACCCCCTCCCAGCGAACAAATCCGCTCGCGTTGGGTGCACCTTTGCGGGGACAACGCTTGATATTACCGTGTCGGGTCAACCAGTCTTCATCCGCTAAATCCGGCAAGATATTGCGCGCTAAATAATCGATATAGCCGTATAGAGTATGAATGGCGGCAGCCTGTACTCTTGCGTACACTTCAGCATCGAGACGGCGCAACACGCTATCTTCATTAAATCGTGTTAGCAAATCACCACGAATCGTGTCTATCAGTTGTGGCAGTGTCGGGCGCGAAAAACCGCTATTTTGCATGGATCACGCTCCACAGGTTGTTGATGGTCATCGTTTTTATATTATGGTCAGGTAAGGTCAGGGTGACGGTTGCGGTTAATTTATCGATGCCTGTGCGCACCACGTCGACATCAACCCGAAGCGCGATACCGTCGTCTGTCATCCATGTGAGCGACTGAGCGATATATTCTTTCGCCTTTTGCACTGTCTGGTTAGTTAAAGTGCTACGTTTTAACAAGTGCAATCGAGAGCCAATCCGGTCATTTTGTACGGTCGGCCAGGTATCGCCCCACCACCCAAACGGCGTATCTGTGTTATCATCCGGTTCAGCGCGTCGCCAGGTGAAAAGCGATATCATCACTGCCCGCCTGAGCCGTTCCTGATCGGGTAACGCTGTATTCACTTTTTTATTCATCAGCATATTATTTACATCGGTTGATTGGGCTTGCCTGTTATGCCACCGCTATCACCTTTGTGATCGTGGGTATTGTACTGCGCTCGCATGGTGCTCAATGAGCCGGTTTTGTCCTGTACTTCTGCCTGTGAAACGATGGAGTGTGCCGCCGTGATCTTTCCAGGCGTTTCTACTTGTTGAGTGTTGAGTACCACCTTATTTTTTGCATTGATAACAAAGGTTTCTGTGGTGGCTTCTATCAACCGTCCACGCTTGAGCACGATGCTATCGCCCTCATCGGTATAGATTGCCACCTCACCACTTTTGAGGCTTTTTAATCGAGAACGTCGGTCAGCAACGTTAATCACAATGCCGTGAGAGCGATCCCCCGCGAGGAATAGCGCTATACCTTCTGCACCGGCATGGGCCGTCGAGGTGAAACCGTAAGGCTCCAGGTACTCCATACCGGCTTTCGTTTCGCCTGCCAGTAATGCCACGTCCACGCTCTGGCAAGCTTTACCACTGTCGAGTCGTTGCACTACCCCCCGCGACCATAGACGCGCAAGGCCGCGCTGCAAAGTAGAAAAAATATTTTGCATAATTCACTCATTAATAGGTTAAACTAAGAAAAACAGGAGATTGTGGAATGGGCCAAGTTGCATTTGATACACTACAAGCATCAGAAGAGCTTCAAACCGCTGGACTTACCAGTCAGCAAGCCAAGGCTATCTCGCTTGTCGTACGCAAATCCCATGAGGTTGCTGATGTGGCAACTAAAGCGGATATTGCAGAAGTTAAGCGTGATATATCTGATGTTAGAAAAGAAATAGCCGATGTCCGTAAGGATTTATCTGCTGAAATAGCCGATGTCCGTAAGGATATGGAGCATCGCTTTGAAAAGGTTGAATTACAAATACTAGATGTACGTAAAGATATCAGCATAATAAGCAAAGATTTACTTTTTAAACTGGGTGGGTTGATGGTTACATTGTTTGGCTTGACCATTGCTGCGATGAAGTTTCTTTAAATATCAGTTTCTTCCTCTAGTGCTTTCAATTTCTCAAGTGGTGGAATATAAGCAGCTTCCGGTGCAACACGTAATTCACATAACGTACCACTCTCATCCTGCGTATAAACAACTTCGCTAATGACCAGTTCCCGATTGTTAAAGCCGAGCACGGGATCAAAAACAATAACCCGCTGGTTAGGTTTCCACAGACTGCCGTCACCTTGCCGCCACCCCTGCACCGTATAAGTGGTTTCCTCGGTTCTGGCTGCCCGTTGCTGTGCTTCAAATTGACTCCGAGCGCGACAACTGGCTCCGGTTGCATTGCCGGATTGCTGGATATGTTGCGGACGATAGCGCGTTATCTGGCTATCCCTGGCTCTGGCGCGGAGTGCTGTCAGCGTAGCTTCCCCGAAATCGTCATCATCACCCGATCGTTGACCGGCTACTTGATATTCAGAAAAGCGTTCACGGATACTTTGCTCGGTATCACAGGTAAGAATATTTTCACCCCAGACCAGCGCGGTGGTGGCTTTGTCATTACCAACCAGACCAATTAACAAATTGCCGTCTTCGTCATCCCAGGCGAGCGCCTGTTGGCTTCCTAGCGCCTTGTTTAATACTTCGTGTACTGTTTCGCCGTAATCGGCCTGAAAAGCCTGTAGCGGCGTTTTTGGGGCCTTTTGGCTAATGACCTTAATGCTAAACGGTTTTGCCAGTTCTGACGCGATTTGATGTAAGGTTTTGCCCGTAAAAAGCGTCGTATTCGCCGCACAGTCGATTAAATCTGCTGTCTTACTACGACCACTGATACCAACCTGGATATTTTTAGCGTCATAACGTATCGGGGTGGCTTCAATCCAGCCAGTTAAGACTTTATCCTGACCGATGAGGACTTCGACAGGTTCACCTTTTTTAATTCTGGGCTGTAACGGTACACTGCCAGATTCACCGGGCCACTGGCGGGTGATTTCCACATTGAAATCGCGTGAGAGTCGCTCTATGCCTGCTGAAATCTGTACCCGCGTCCAGCCCCCCCCATTCGCGCCCGTTGACGCGCAATATCACGTGATGACTCATCTTGCGGGTACTCTCAACGGTTTCACTGGCATAAAGCCAGGATGATTAACGGCATTTCGGCGGGTGATATCGGTTTCCCGTGCCGCATTGTCATACCACTTAGCGGCCAGAACCAGCGCCGGTAGCACTGCCTCGGGCGTGCGTGTTACCGTTTTTTCAACTTGCGCCAGTCGTGTTGCAATATCCCGGTTAGCATCGGTTTTCACCTGTTGCAAGGCAAGGAACAGCGCATCATCAAGCGTTAATGCCTGTTCGTGCTCGATAGCCTGATTCAGCGTTTCTCGCACCGTAACCAACGCATCCCACGTTACCGCCGAGAGTCCTTCAATGTGACTGCCTGCCATATGAGAAACCGCGTGTAATGCGGGATGGGAAATATTGACATGTACTTGACGTTTTCCACGTTGATTAACCGGTAACATGGCGGTACGTGGTGGGGGGAGTTGTGTTAATCGCCACGTCGCCTCATGGATGGCCGTGGCACGCAACAAAGCGGCAATACGATTACTGTGCCTACGTTCAGACTGTACGCTTGGCCTGTCGCTTTTCCATACTCCACGCGGCGCTAAATCATTCCCGAGTGTGACACCCGATAGCGTTTTGATTTGCTGTGCCAATGTAGAAGCATCTTGCGCGGTACGCCTGCCAGCACGCCACATCCGCTGTATCGCTTCGCCCAGGTTTTTACCGGATGAGCCGGACTTTAAGATCACCGAAATATCGCCATGCAATAGCCTTGACGCGGCAGTAATGCCGCTATCAATAGTGTCAAAGGCTTTGGTGACGTTGTTAATCATGCTTTTAGTACGTGCTAACACGCCAGCCTGTGCAAAATCCGGTAAGCTTTTTAAGCCTATATGAGCAAAAGCTTCGCCAATGCGATCATTTAGTGCTGAACTGGAAGAAATTAGCGTTTGTCCCGTCGCAATACCTGCTGTTGGGAAAGAAAGCTCACCAGCCTCAACGACGTTAAAGCTGACGCGACACATCCTTCCATCGCGTCCGCTATGGCTTACTCTCACTTCACCGTCAATACAGACAGCTATTTCACCGTAGTAGGGATGTACCAGCGTTCCCGGCCCTGGCGTATCAATAGCCACAATGAGCCGATCTCGGGCCTCGAAGAAATCATCACCAACCAGATAGGCATTGATAGTAAATCGCTGGGTGGCGCGTCCAAGATCTTCGGTATAGGGCTTATCCCGATTCGGGTATTCGTGAACCTGTACACGCCGTCCGAACGTCCCCTCGTCGTCTTCTACCTGAAACGGTACGCCGCGAAAAGACGCTGGACGCAGGTTATCTTTCCAGCTCGTCATCTAACCCTCTATATTTAAATAAATGTGATTTTAATCAACAAATGTTATTGTATTACCAGGGCTTGTTTTTCAGTTCAACGGTGCGAAGTTTTTCCATTACATAATTGAAATAATTATCTGCATCGGATTTATTATCAAAGGAAATTCGCCTTAGATTACCACTTACATCAATCGAAATTTTAAAAGGGGGATTAGGATTTAGTTTATTAGGATAATATTTATCTATAGATCTTAGTTTAGATAGGCTAATAATAATGTCTTCGTTTTTATTATCTTCACGATATTTTATTCTTACAAATTTCATGATTGTCACTCCTTATTATTTTCTTTTGGTGATAAATCAATCACCTCTAATTTACTGGCTATATACTCGAAATAATCATCACGTTCTTTTGTATTTTTAAAAGATTTCCTTTCGGAAAAAATTAATATCTCAGGAAGAGATACACCTTCCCATTTTCTTATTTCTCCTATAGCCTCAAAATTAATCCCTATCGTTTTTGTTGGTTCATAGGCATTACCATTGTCGTAATTATCAACGTCTATTGTTAAAAAACTCATATGACTTCTCCTTTGTTTTTACTTACTGCCTGGAAAATCGGTTATAGCCGACATCGAAACTCAGCCAGGGTAGGGCATTACCAACGGGGGCGACACGCATACCTGGCGGAGTGTTTTCAAAGATAAATCTGACCTCACCGTCTCGTGGCTCAGTTTTGCTGAATGAATCCAAGGTATTTTTGGGTTCTTCCTTAAATTGCCAGTTACCCTTGTCATCTTTAAGCAAATGACTGTTGCCAATCATTGAACGACCAAACTCGCCCCAATCCCGCGCTGTCCGGAGGTTTTGAAACCATTCATTATCACCGAATGCGGCATTGAGACCTTTGTCGACAAGTGGTTCGACGCCCATCGATACCGCACCTATCAACCCGGCTTTTCCCAGTACCCCCTTGATGCCAGATGGACTGTTTTTAGCCAGTATTTTCATCTCACGGGTGACATTGCGAATCGATTTCACCATATTGACAGCCCATTTTGTCGTCACAAAAACCAGAATGCCTGCGAGCACGGTTTCCCAACCGCCTATCGCCTGAATAACGCCATCAATATCTTGCCAGACCGATTTAATAATCGGGCCGATCGTTTCCCAGTTGTCGACAATAAGTCCACCGGCTATGACCATTGACGTGACCAGTTTACCTAGCCTCGACATTTTCATCACACTGTTAAAAATCCGGAAAGCACGGGTGACTACGCCGATAGCGGTTGCGGTTCCCAACAGATAAACGCCCCACTTAGCGAAGGATTTAATCAGTTCTGGATTAGCTTTTACCCAGGTGCGAAATTGTTCAATCAATGGCTGGATTTTCTTTGTCATTTCGACAATAGAGGGTAAAAAAATTGACCCGATGCTGACACTTGCAACATGCATCTGATTTTTAAACAGTTGTATTGCATTTGCGGTAGTGGCGGCCCGAGCAGCATATTCCTTCTGCATAGATCCGCCGTACTTTTGTTTATCGGCGACCCTATCTAGGTTAACTTCCAGTAATTTAAGGTTGGTGAGCAGCGGCGCAATTGATCCCAGAGATTCAGAGCCAAACAAGTCATTTAATAATGCCATCTGATCTTTTTTAGGCAATTGTTCAAGGGCTTTCAGCACCATCAACATGGCGCCTTTCGCATCTTTCTGCATCTGTGCGGCCAGTTTTTTGGGGCTGATTTTTAAGGTGTGTAGCGCTACTTTTTGTGATTTTGTCGCTGATTTCCCTTTGGTTAACGCCAGCATAAAGTTCTTGATGCCGGTTGCCGCCACGTCTGACTCAACACCCATCCCTGCAATGGTTGCGCCAAGTGCTGCAATTTCGCCAGACGCAAGACCGCCAACTTCACCCAACGGGCCAATCCGTGTCACAATTTGAGAGATTTTCGCGGCATTGGCTGGCCCGTTGTTGCCAAGGGTGTTGATTTTATCGGCCAGCGAGACGACATCATTTTGCGTCAACCGGAAGGCGGTACGCCATTGTGCCATCATCTGCCCAGATTGCTCAGCAGTTTGGTCAAAGGCGATACCCATTTTTACGGCAGATTGCGCGAAGGACATTAGTTCTTCTTTTGCTATTCCTGCCTGACCACCTGCGGCCACAATCTGACCAATACCGTCTGCGGCCATCGGCAATGCTGTCGACAGCTTAAGAATATCTTCCGACATCTGTTTAAATTGCTCGGGTGTATCAAAATCAACCACCTTGCGGACATCAGCCATCGTCGACTCAAAGTCTATCGCCTGCTTGATAGGGCCAGCCATTGCGGTAACAACGCCAGCCCCTAATGCAGCAGCCCCTGCCAGTCCTGCGCTAAACTCCTTCTTGAAGGACTTCATTTCACGCCGCATTCCCTTTAACGGGGCAGAGAGCTTATCGACGGCAGTGATGATTGCTTTTAACTCAAAACTATTAGCCACCCTGTCGCTCCTCGTTGATGCGAACAGCCTCCGCTTCCAGATCAAAGAACTGGCTTAGCGGATGCTGGCGTAATTCAAAGGGGTTTATGCGCCAGAACCAGGCAACGTTGTAAAATCGTCGTCTGAGACTACTAAGTTCTGGGCACTGGTAAAAAAACTCACGATGGTCATCGAGGCGACAAATACATCATGTAACGATAACTGTTGCGCTGAAGAGCGTGGGATATTAGCCAGTTCAGGAAGATAAGCGAGTGCTGAGCGCGTATCCAGGCGTGTATCGCCTCGCTCCGAATAACTAAACGGAATACCAAATTTTTCTACCTGATCAAACGTGGGTTCCTGAATTTCCAGTACGGTGACTTTGTTATTGTGTACCTGAATCGGCTTACTTAGTGCTATTGATTTCATTGATAAAATCCTTCATCTCCGTGAAATTCCATCTCGACAGTGCCTTCATCAGCATTATGTGAAGATTCGCCGGATAGCCACGCGCCTGACAACACATAGACCATACCGTTAGCTAATTCAGCGGTAATGGTCATTTCATCTGCTGTCGTGAGTTTTTCTATCGGAAAACTTCGTTCAACTTTAAATTCTGCTTTGATATAAGGGGCACGATGCGTTTCTTTGTAATGCACACTGCCATCAATACCCACCAGATCTTCACGGATAACCGTATTCATCGGTACTTCTACACTGCCATTCAGTGAGAGTTGTTGACCATCTACCTTAAAATAGCAAGTGCCGCCTATTTTTCTTTTGCCTGTCATCACACCACCTCACCCTGGTTATATTGCAGCCTGAATTGATTCGCTAACGCAAATACCCGCAGTTGGTTGATATAATCCGCCGGAAAGACCACATCAATCCGATTAGGATCATTGGCGTTGCGCTCAACGATGAGATGCTGCCGAAAAGCGTCGAAATTTTCGACAATCCCTTCATTTTCCAGTTGGCGATAAACCGCACAGAGTTCGCCTTTAATCACCGCTGGCGTAGCAATCGCTTGCCCTGACCCAAATCGCGTACCATCACTAGCCAGTTTTTGCCGCCCGTATTTGCTGGTTATGACGGATTTTAATCGCCGCAAAACATAGGCACTGGTATAGAGTGTTTCACTGTCCAGATAGCTGTTATCGGCCACGCCGTAACTGTTTTTCTGGTAGGTCGTCACATCGCGCTGAATGCGTAATACGCCGCCTTCGACATTGGCGGTGGCGATACCGTGTGAAAGGAGGGATTGCTGCTCTGTCAGGGTGAAGCGCTTGCCAGACGGTGCGGGTAACACCCCGTTTAACTCGCCCGTGTGGGTCGGTCTCGCCGGGTCATTACGCAAAAATATCGCGCACCGTGCCAGTCGTGCCGCAACCAGTTCATCAAGCGCAGTTTGTGTCGCTTTCTCATAGCCTGCAATGGTGAGATGCGGATCATTAAGCGTGTCGCCAAAAGCGACCAGTTCACCGACCGTCCCTTTTTTGGCCGTATAAACATGGCCGTATAACTGTTGATAAGGACTCCAGCGACCGTTCGTGTCGTTCATCTCCGCACTCATCTTTTGCAAAGAAACAGCATCAGAGAAAGGCAATCCGATAAAATCAAATAATAAGTCACCCATTGCACTGATAACGCTATCCATATCGGGTGAGCCAACGCCACCACTCATGGCAGTAATGGTAATATTAAGACCGTGAGGCGTATTCTCACCGCCTGTCGGGGCATAATAGTTCATCATCAAAGGAATATCGTTACCGGTTAACCCTTTATGTTTCGCCGTTAAGCTGATTTTTTCAGCCGCTATTGTCGCGGTGACGGGTAAGTCCTCGTTATCGTTAATCGCCTTGCCAAGGGCGGTGGCAACCGTATTCGCCGTATCCGATTTCTTGACGGCCGCTAAAATACGTTGATTACCGATATAGAATGTGACGACACCGGAATCGGTTGCAGTGCCACTTATCGCAATCTCACCTTTTGCTTCAGTGCCTGTCGTTTCAGGTACGGCAATGACAAACAGTTCACCGACGGCATCAATCCGGCGATACGCTTGTACCATGCGGTGTAATTGGCTGCCACGACCGGCTAATTGTTGCATCATTTCTGCCGAGGGCATGATCATGGGTAAATTTAAGGTCATTTGTGCAGTGGGTAATGCATGACCAATAAGCAACGCCGGCCCACTGACTTGCATCGTATTGGCAGCACTGTTATCCATTTCGGGATAGAAGCCAGGCACACGCAGATTGGCGTTCACGGTATTAAAGCTAATGGTCATTCCTGCGTCTCCTCTTTAATAATTTTTTTTAATTTAGTTTTTACGGGATCAGTCGTTTCTTGCACGATGGTGGGATTATCAGATTGACTTACTTCTTCAATATCATCGTCCTGTTTCCTTCTGATCCAAAAAAGCGTTTTTTGAACCTGCAAACCTTCTTCGGGCAGATATTCCCCAAAATATTCTTGGGTATCGCGCATATATTGCGGAATAGGCACTTTTCGCCCGTGCTTGGGTTTTATAAAAACAATTTCTGGTTGGGTACCCATCATTTTATCTTCATCTCCAGATGCGATTTTACGTTGCCTGGCTGTTCGTTCAGGTCAATAGCAACGGTATGCAAATCGGGTAAATTGTTCAGGTCAGCATCGTGGCGGGTATCTTCGGCGTTGATGTCTGTTTCAGTATTAAATTTAAACAGGTAGTGATATTCGGCGCGGTTTGAATCGGCTTCCTCTGCACCGGCATAATTAATTGCACCACAACCCGGCTCTGGCTGCCAACCCAGTAATGCCCGCCAGATTTCAGACCTGACTTCATTTAATGTGTCGACAGAGGGATAGTGTCCCTTTTGATTACGGGCATTATTTAAAATCACCACGACATAAAAACTTTCGGTTAATGATTGCCAATAATCCGTTTGTGACCGTTGTTCACCGACAACATCTTCTCCCGGAATAACGTAAGCAGCGGGTAA
This sequence comes from Arsenophonus sp. PmNCSU2021_1, assembly GCF_036919435.1. Taxonomy (NCBI): domain Bacteria; kingdom Pseudomonadati; phylum Pseudomonadota; class Gammaproteobacteria; order Enterobacterales; family Morganellaceae; genus Arsenophonus; species Arsenophonus sp. PmNCSU2021_1. The sequence goes on from NZ_JAZHPL010000010.1 coordinate 415,962, forward strand.
AGCCAGTTTGCCGCAATCCGGTAAATCCTCATATTGAGAGACACTGCCTACTCTGTTTTCAAAACGGGGACACAAGGTTCGTAATGCCGCAATAATGGGACTAAGTTTCATGATCCTTTCCTTTTCGTCTCTCTGCCCGCAGTGATTGACGCAGTGCTCTCTTTAGCGTGTAGCTCGTCCAGCTTTTCAGCTGCGTTAACGTGGCGACCATGTAATTTTGACGTTTCTCAATACGCCAACCTCCGCGTTGGTGGTGACGTTTTTGTCGTTTGTGCTGTTTAGACATACCGCGAGAAGCGCTACGTACCCCGTAATGCAGAAAAACAGGATAAAAATCGCCTTCAATCGGTTTACTGCCGACACCGCGTTTCTGATTGGGGGCGATCTTAACCATTAACCCGGGTCGGCGTGATGTCGCTTTCGGAACGTAATAACCAATAGATCGCGCTAATCGTCCGGTTTGCCACCGTGGGGTTTCACCGGGTCGTGAACGGCCACCCCGCTTCATCAGTTGACGACGTGCGGCTTTCAGATGCATTTGACCGACTTTCACAAAAGCACGACGGATCCTGGCGCGATTAAAGACAAATTCTTTGGGTTGATGAAAATCAATATGGAGATTATCCAAAATCATTTCCCCTTTCTGGTTGACTGCGCATTTCTTCACAGGAAAAAGACAGAAAACGCCCCGCACTGTGGATATCAATAACGCCCCGTATGAGGTAGACGACACCGTTAATCAGTGCTTGATCACTTGAGTAAAGTGATTGTCTGTATCTCACAATGATTTTATGCGTGATGGTTTTGTTGATTTGAAAAGAATGGAGGCGAAGTGTGTCACTCACGGGGATCAATTTTCCCCAGACGGTATGCTCGTCTAGATTTGCTGTCTGTATCCCGCTGCCGCCTATCGGTTCATCCTGTCGCGTATAAAACAAAACGCGCTTATTTAACTCCCCGGGATCGGGGAAACGGGAATACGGTCTGCTATAATGCAGTTTCATAATCCGCTCAGCCTGTAGTCATCAACTAAAAACTTAAAAAACGGAAAAATAGACCACTGTTCCATATCGGATATACCTCCACGATGCTCATATAACCCGGTCACCAATAGCAACATACCCTGAATAATCGCCGCATTGATAACCAGGCCGTTAGGGTCATTTTTCGGTACGGAGGCTTTGTAGAGATGACGGTTAAGATGTGCGATGGTTTTTTGCTCTACGGCGGCGATATAACTATCAAGCAGCACATCTTCACTGTTATCGTTTAATTCAATCCTGCATTGTCGTTTGACCTGTTCTTTGTCAATAAACATGTTGGTTTATTTCCAGTAAAAAAATGGCCTACATGGGTAGGCCATCGAGTTTAATGTTGATGACTAGCCACCACTACCTGATTGACCGCCTTTCCCAGCCCCCCCTGCATTTGACGGTGCGGCAGGCGACACCGCTATTTTGGTTAAATCCCCTTTGATAAAGGCTTCGGGGCGGTAAACCGCGAGTGCCAGACGCTCTTCACAACGAATCGAGATCATGTTCTTCTCAAAATCATCGGTATTTTCGGTGCTAATCACCACGTTGGCTTCTTCACGGTCAAACAGTTGAGCACCTAAACTAAACGAACCCACCAGGAATTTATCTTTAAACTCAGTGGCTTCTGTGACAACAACGGGTAAGCCCCACAACGTCGGTGTCGTCAGGGCTGCCGGATTGGAGAGGAGATAACGCCCCAGCGTATCCTTGATAAGTTCAATCTGTGCCCAGTTAGTAAAGTGCAACACATGGCCTGTCGCCGGGATCCGTGCCAGTTGCGCTTGTAGCATGGCAAGCCGCAGATCATCAATCGCGGTGCGATGTGCCGGTGTTAATTCCGCTTTGAATGCTGTGGCCTGAGTAAAGATCCCGTTCAGGTTTAAACTGGTACCGTCACCGAAGAGAATTTGCTGCTCTTCAACGTATTTCAGGCCATAACGTAGCTCCATATCGATAAGGGAGGCCAGTTGCGAAAAGTCATCCAGAATTTGCTTGGAGGCTTTAAACATATGGGCAATCGTGCGAACGGGGACTGTTGCCTCTTCAAATTCAATCGTGCTATAGGGCTTCGCGGTATTTTCCGCGACAGTCTTGGCATTATTGGTAAATCCTTTCTGCTTCACGTAATAAATCGTGTTACTTTGCGTCTTTCCACTGGCAATCAAATCACGAATAAACAACCGTTGCTTCGGCTTGGTCAAGATGTCTGATTGACGGTCGGGGGCGACAATCGTTCCGGTGACATCCGATGAAATAAGTGCGGCGTTAATCGGCGCGACTATCCGTTTGCTGGATTCCATGCCCGATCCTAAAGCCTGCACGACCTCCATACCAACCACCTGTTGACCGATAGAACTCACCACGTTCAACGCATTGGCGACGGGCATTTGGGCAATATGTTGTTCAACTTCGCCTACCTGGGCTTTCAGGGTTTTTTCTGCTTCGCGTAAGGCGTTTAATTCGACCGCCATTTTATCAACGGCCGCCTTGGTTTCTGCGGAAATTTCACCGGATTTTTGCGCTTCTTTCAGGGCTTTCTCTGCCTGGGCGCTATATTTGCTGCTGGCTTCTTCAATAGAAGCCGTTACTTTCTTAAACATTTCATTAATATCAGACATATTGTCTCCAGTTTAATGGGGTATCGACACCAGACGACGCAAGGCATTATCCAGTTGTGTCACGGTCTCGGAAGAAACATCAGGGGTAGCGGACAGCGTACCGTGATAGGGCGTGATAGCGCTCGGCATATCACCCCGTAAAGCTTTAAATAATCGTCGCCGTTCAGCGCGAGGTGTATTGGTTTTCGCCAACAGAGCATCCAGTTTTCTCAGTGCGGTGGTAGGCGAATCGTTATCCTGTTGTGTGCTATCAGCGGGCAGGAAGGCATCCGCAAACCCTTTCTCCACCGCTTCGCCGCCATTAATCCAGGTTTCACTATCCATCATCGCGGTGATCGTTTTTTCATCCATCCCGGTTCTGGCGACGTAAATATCCCGCATGGCAAAATCAAAGGGGGTCATTTTTTCGGCAATGTCGGCAAAGTCATGGCGATTACCGACGGCCATACCCCAGGTGTTGTGGATCATCAGAAAAGCACTGCGCCCGATTTGTATCTCATCGCCTGACATGGCAATGATTGAAGCCGCAGAAGCCGCTAATCCCAATATTTTTACGGTCACTTTGCCCGCATATTCACGGAGTTGATTGAAGATAGTCAGCCCTTCAAACAGATCGCCACCCGGCGAATTGATATTGACGGTGACATCTTGACCTTCCAGTGAACGCAATATTGCGCCAATCCGTTTAGCGGTGATCCCTTCGCCTGCCCAATCCTGCCCAATCGTCTCAAATATCGATAGCGTATTATCATCCTGGCTTGATGCCCTGATGCTGCTGTTCCATTTTTCCAATGCTGACGGTGAAATTTCACTGGTCATTTTTGGACAGGGAAAAACCGCCGGTAATCCCGGAAGTGCATTTTTTTTCATCGGGAAAAACTCCAGTTATTCTGTTTCTTGCTGGTTGCCAGTCGGGTGATGAGAAGGGTTTTTTTCAGGGAATAACCAAGCACTTAGCGCGGCTCGTGCTTTTTCGCCGTCATTTTCCTGCCCCAGTTGATTGAGGGGCGTCAGGTTCAACTGAACGGTATACAGGTCTCCGCCATCAATCGGCGGCAGATTTTCCAGTCTCCGCACATCATTGCGATTCATCCAGCCATTTTGTAGCGCGGTCGTGTAATAAGCCGCTCTACCACTACTGTCGGTTCTGAGCAGTCCTTCAACAGAAAATTCCGCAAAATAATCCTCGTCATTATCCAGCAGACAGCGGGCGATTTCCTGTTCAATATTGACCAGTAAGGGCCGTAAGGTATTGGTCAGGAAAATCAGGTTCATCCCTTCCACGCTCGAAGCCCAACTGCTTTGTTTTGTAATATGACCGACCATAAACGGCGGAACGCGACACCAGCGGCAGATTTCTTCGACGCTATGATCGCGGCTTTCCAGCATTTGCGAGGTTTGTGGATCGAGGGTGATACCATTAAATTTCATTCCAGCTTCCAGCAGCATCACTTTGCCGGTATTTTCTGACCCTGAAAATCGTTCAAGTTCTTTATTAAACGTTTCTCGTTGCTCCTTGCTGAGTAATTTGTCGAAAGTGACAAAACCGGATGCCGACATGCCTTTCTGGAAATACCGCGCTGCCGTTGTTTCGAGTGACATCGCGGAGCCAAATACCTCACGACCGGTTTTTAACGGCATCATGCCGCAAATGCCGTCTAATCCGAACCCCCGTATGTGCATCATGTCATTATCTGCAATCACTCGCGGTTTTAATGAGGAATAACCGGGCTTGCTGTCGTGGGTATAATGGTATTCCAGTCGCCCGTTATCACGCCGTTTAACAATGATATTTTGGGGTAATAGTGGGACGAGGGAGACCAGACGCTGACCGACCTTCTTTTTTTCAACAAAGGCATTACCGCGTAAACACAAGCTGGCAACAATCATTTGGATAAAACGCGACGGTGTCATTTCCAGGTTGGGACGACGACACAGGACAGGATAAGCAGGGTGTTGCTGTGCGAGGCTGCGTGAACCATCCGACTCACGGTGATAGAGTTTGAGCGGTAACGTGGATATCGATTCACTCAGCAGACGCACACAAGCCCAAACCGCAGAAAGTTGCAGGGCTTTATCCGTTGTCACCACTTGTCCGCTCTTACTCTGGCTATAGTCATGAAACGATGACAGCGTATCCGTTAAATTCTGTGGCACCCCTAGCCAGTTGAGCACCGCGCTTTTAATTTTACCCGGAGATTGATGTTTTTTCACTACAGTCCTACCATAATCGGATTGGTTAAAAAGCCATCCAGATCGCCGCTTTCTTCCTCAACAACCTCGGCGGCCCCGATGGCCATCGCCAGTGCTACCACACCGTCAATACGTCCGTTGCTACGGCGTTTGCTAAAAACACGATTGCCGTTTTTATCTTCTTCAATAACCGTATTCGCGGCGTTCCAGCGTAGACAGGGGTTGAAATCAATACGTAATTCGCCACCGAGAAGATGCTGCTCAAACAATTCAATGGATCGCGGCATCCAAAGTCTGGATTGTTTTGATTTGCCGAAGCCTTGTCCGTGCGGCGTTAATAGCGTATTCACCCCTTCGTTTTCCAGTTCTGGCCGTAAATAATCAATATGATACGCATCGTAGGCAATACGATTGAGGGTATAGCGTGCGGATAATTCGGCTATCCGTTGGGCAACAAAGCTCAGATTAATCGCATTCCCTGGCGGGGCGTTAAGATAACCCGCTCGCAACCAGGCATCGTAAGGCACTCTGTCGACCCTGGCACGCTCCAGTAAGGTGTCTTTCGGTGTCCAGAACTCGACATAAGCCACTTTTTCTTCCGGCCAATAAAGCGCCAGCGCCGTTAAATCCTGCTTGCCGGATAAATCCAGGCCACCGTAGCAGGGGGAGTTTGCCAGCGCCGCTAAATCCAGCGAGGTCTCCTCACACGCTATCCAGCTATCACTATTAATCCAGGGATTCTCAGCATCGACCCACTGACAGAAATTGAGACGACGAACCAGGCTCTCTTTGGCGGGCATCCCACGGGCTTGCGTGACTTGCTCCTGTAAATAGCGTTCGCTGAACGTATGCCCTAATGAGGGATTCGCTTTTTTCCAACAACCGCTATCTTTAAAGGGGTCATCGCCTTCGTCCAGCGAACAGATAAATGCGAAAAAGCTATCATCTTCAATGCTGCCCTCTGCCACTTTACGTCCGTATTCGTGATAGTCGTAACACACACTGGTTTTGTTGTGGCCGCTATTGGTGATCATGAAAATCAATGCCTGTTGGCGGCCTTTTGTGCCTGCCCGCATCATTTCAACGACCTGATTACTTTTGTGTTCGTGAATTTCGTCAATCAAGGCACAGTGAGGACGCGGGCCGGATTGCCCATCATCGGCACTGATAGGCCGAAAAAAAGCACGGGCTTGTAAGAATGCCAGATTCCATTCCTTACCCGCCCCACCGGATTTCTGGATACGTTCGGCCAGCTTTGGCGATTGGTCTACCATCGCGACGGCGTCACGAAACAGGATCATCGCCTGGTCTTTTTTGGTGGCAGCGGCGTAGACTTCGGCTCGCGCTTCATTATCGGCAACCAGGCAATATAGCCCTATCCCCGCCGCCAGCGGCGATTTTCCTGATCCTTTTCCGGCTTCAACGTAGGCCATACGAAAACGGCGTTGTCCTTCGTTGTTTCGCCAGCCAAAAAGGGAGCCAACGATAAAACACTGCCAGGGGAGTAAATTAAACGGTTTGCCTTCATAGATACCGCCGTTCAATTTCAATACGTTGGAAAAAAAACGGATGGCACGCTGTGCGGATCCGACATCCCACAACAGACCCCGCGTATTACCCGTCGATAAATCCCGCAAGTGACGTTGACAGGCATGACGAATATCGGGGCCAGCAAGCTCCTGACCTGAAACCACCAAGGTGGCATAGTCGGTAGCTAAATCAGTGAGCGAAGAATTCGTCGAGTTCTTCGGGGTCTTTTTCTTTGTCATGTGTCCTCACCTTGGTTCTTGCCGCGGGTGTTAAGCCAAATTCAACCAGATAGCTTTTAAAGCGTTTATCGGCATCTGACAGCATCGAAACGGCGGGATTCGCCTTGATTAATACGCCGTTTTGAGAATGCACCTCAAACGTTTCACCGTTGGTCTCTATCAAGGTGCGATACCGCAGGATCTCAGCGTAAATATCACACAGCCTTTCCAGCGCAAAAGCATCGGCGATCGTTAATACGCCCATGCCATTTAGCAGCAGTGTTAGCCGTTCCCAGGTTTTTTTTGCCGTATTGGATAAGTGTTTTGGGGGAGGGGCTGAATAGGATGGTGGGGTAGGCTCTGCGCTATTGAGCGGTCGTCTACCCGGATTACCGGCGATTATTTTACAGGCAGTCGGTTTAGGTCGTCTTCCTGCCATAAATACGTCCTTTTTTGTTAAATAAAACCATCAATTTTAAAATATATTTATTTTCAATAAGATAAGGCGCGATCAAAAAAAGTTTTCATTTCGCGACTGTGCGTACAGAGGGGGCCCTCAGGTCAGTAAGCTTTATTTACTGGAACTTTTAACCCACCCTCCCTATTTATTCTGTTGATACCAGTGACTATTGGGATTACTCGGCATCCCGTTTTCATCACAGCCAAAGCCCTTGTTACCTTTTTCCATCCGTTGCTTGGTTGTGTTGTGATGCTGAACACAGAGTGGTTGCCAGTTCTTTTCATCCCAGAATAGTTTTTGGGCTATCTTCAATTCTTCTGTCGTCTTAGCCACGCGCAGACGATGCGGTATGATATGATCAACCACGGTTGCCGGATTGATGAAATTATTGGCTTGACACATGGCACATAAAGGATGTTTGGCAAGAAATGCCCGCCGCGCTTTATCCCAGCGAGAATTGTACAGTTGGGTTTTCTTCATAAGGACAGCCATGTTTTAGAGGAAGGTCTAGGAATTTGGCTGGGCATATTCCATCATCCGTGTTGATGTTTCATGCAGGATGGCATCTGTTATATCCCAACAACAAAAGGAATAATCAAAGTGATAACTGAATTCTCTGCGGCTATGGTCGCTCTTAAAGAAACTATTAGTCTTGCGAAAACCATAAGTGAAGCTAAAACTGATGCGGACGTTAAAGCAACCACTTTTGAACTACAAGGAAAACTTTTTAATCTTCAATCTGACTGCTTAGGTCTCGGTGAGGTGATCCAATCGCAAAAAGAACAAATAGCGCATCTCAAAGCAAAAATTACCGAGTTTGAAAACTTTGCACGCGAGGCTGAAGGTTATATTTTGAATCAACTTGAAACAGGTACATTTGTTTATTCTAAAAAGCAAACTGTGAATGATGCGGAAGTAAGTGTGCATCTTTGCCCATATTGCTTCACAAAGAAGATAATATCTATACTTCAACCAGACCTGAAGGCCTATTGTAATTCTCATTGTCCCTCCTGTAAAAATAATTACGAGATGCAAAAAAGAGAGATAGGTCTCTAATATGAAATGGTATCCAATTATTAAAAAGCTAAGCACCATTATGAACGCTTTTGTGATTTATTCACTTGGCGTCTCAGGTAACGGCATCCAATGGCTGGCTGTGCACGTTTTCTGGATACCTTGACAACAATCTGCATGGTGAAAGTGGTAATTACCAAGATAAATACCGACCAGACATTCTTTTCTATCCTTGCGATAAATAAGTACTTTATTGTTTATCTCTGGCATACGTATACAACAATCAATCCAGTTCATTCATTCTTCGCTTCCTGTTGATGAGACAAGACGACTTGCCGCACATAGTCTTGCAAGCCGTTTATTTGCTGCTCGGCAATCTCAATTCTATGTCGGAGGATGAAATCAACAAAAAGCCCGAACATTGTCGGGCTTCCGTACTCTGCGTATTGCAAGATGCTTAGTTAGCGCATCTTCTGGTTCCATTACTCTTAATCTTGCTGCTAGGCACCCCATGCTTAATCCGTACATTTTTGCCGTATCTTTAAAACAAAGGGTTTTACCAAAGGCAGTGATAAATCTATTTGTTCGCTTGTTCCTTGCTTGCTCATGCGCCGTGGCCCATCGGCAGTTGGCAGGACCATATCCTTGGTTATTATCTATTCTCTCAATGGTTGTACCATATGGCCTGCGCCCCATATCAGATAAAAAATTCTCAAATTGAAGCCACCTCTCATCAATCATTATCCCTCTGCCACCATAAGAAGGGTAATTGACATTTTCGGGGTTGCAGCAGCGGCTTTTCATGTCTTCCCAGGTGAAATATTCAGGAGTTTTCTTTCCGGCTCGAGCATGTCCGTGTTTTATCTTTAGGCATCCACAAGAACGAGTATTACCACTAGTGAGATTACTGTGTCGGACAACAGTTTCGTTACCACACTCGCAGAGACACAGCCACATTTGTTGATTATGCTTATTTTTACCTGCGGAGCAAACCACTGTTAAACGCTCAAATACCTCTCCCGCCAATAAATTATTTCTTATTAGTCTCATCAATAATTCGCCTTATGTAATCCTGAAGGTATTTTATTTTTGCTTGGTCGCTGATGATTCCAGATCTAATATCGAGAACGTTTCGTCCAGCAATTGAAGAGAGTTCGATGGTTCCTGCATGGCCCAGGCTGCTGGGGCTGGTAGTACTGATTGGACAGTTACCTTTGACGAGCACCCGCCCGCCGCTATTAAGCTTACGACGCAAATCATCATTCTTAGCTTGCACATCGGCTAATTCCTTAGTGTGTCTGGCATCCAACGCTGAGATGGTCTGCATTTGATGGTTTAACTGCTCAAATGCAACTTGCTGTTTTTCCCTATCCGATACAGCAATCTTTCGTGCTTTCTCAGCATCATAATACAGTGTCCGGTAATACAGGGTTGCGCCTAGCATTGAGGTCAGTAGCAAAGCGATAATAAGAGGAATTTTCCAGTTCATTTTTCTACACAATACGCTATACCGTTAATCGCCCTTGCGGTTTCAAAATTTAACTCAAATATGGCTTTCGCTTTTTCGCACCGCTCTTTTGATGAAAATTCCTGACTACTCACTGAGGCAAAATCAGTCTCTGCAAAAGGGGCTGCATACATAGCAAAAATTAATATCCACATGGAGTACTCCTCGTTATCTTTTGATTTGAGGCTGATACCTTCCAGCCCAGACTTTGGCAACATGTAGGCAATCGGCAAAAATCTTACCCTTTGCGCTAGCTGCATTACGGCGATAATGTTCTAGTGCCACGTCTGCACTAATTCGTGCCACTGATTGCTCGTACCCCTGCTTAACGAGTTCAGTTACTACGTGTTTCTCAATGAATTCGATATAGTTCTTCATGCGGTTTTTTCTCCTCATCTATATCAGGAAAATCACCCAAGTCGCAGAGCTTGAATTGAATAAGGTCTTTCACCAGTTGTTCAGCTTTTTTAATTGATTTTTTCTCTTTCTGGCGTAGCGTCATCAGATTGCTACCTTTTTGGCCGTGCTCCGTGAAAGAATACTTTTCAGCCAGTGCGACCCGATCTTGCATCTGCTTAATGGTGAGTTCTGTTAAACCGGACAAGTCGAGAAGGTTAATATCTTGACCACCTTCTAACTCAGTCATCCTGTCGAACACGGTGGCCTGTAGTTCGTAACTGTAGCTCATAGCCATCAAACAGGCTTCACGCTTGGGGAAGCGGTAGCAAGGAAGATCACGACCGGTGCTGTCTTTGTACTGAGCAAAAAATTTTGCTGAGTGCTCGCCTAACACTTTCGGTACTTTTGTTAAAAAGCTTCTGTGTTGTAATTGTCTGTATTTCTTGCAAGGGAACGCCAATCCTTCACTTTTTGCTTTTGATGCACGGTCAGCGTTAATGTAGTCGATCATTTCAAGGCTACTCATGGTAGGTTTTCTTGATACAGGTAGTACTATAACATTTGAATATTGCATTGCGTTTTCCTTTTGAAATGAACCTTTGCCGCACAGGAAATCAGTCCATCGAGGCTCGCCAGCACTAACCGACTTCCTCAAAGGCTCATTTCAAATGGTTCAGGTTCGATGTGATTCTTTACGCAGCGGGGCGTATAGAAAAGCCTTGAACGATAACCAAGGCTCATTGAGTTGGATTGATTAGTGCATTTGGATTTAAACAAAGTTCCCGTTCTACCTCCCGGCGTTTAATTAGCCCGTTTGATAGCTTTCCTTCATCGTATTTCCATCGTCGCATCTGGTCACAAGCGCCTTGAATATCTCCGGCATTCAACTTTTTGAGTAGCGTTGAATTGGTAAATGCTCCACTGCCGATGTTATAAACAAATGAAGTCAAGGCGGCTTTTTGTAAATCGGTGAGCGGCACAGTAACATAACGTTCAACGGTAGAGTGTGCTACCTGCAAATCCTGCTTCATCAAATCGTTGCATTCTTCTTCGCTATAAATTTCCCCGAGCGTAACGTCCTTTCCGGTATGACCGTGACAGACGGTGAGCACACCGCCACTATCACGATAAGGTTTATAGCGCTTACCTTCGTGCCACTGCACCAGGACGGCAGCCAGTGCTAGTACACCTCCTGCCGTTGCCGCCAGAAGGCGTTTTTTAAGTTGGCTATTCATTAAGATTTCTCGTTCGATAACGATATTCCTTGTGTCGGTAATACCAGTTCAGTCCAACAGTCAGCACTGAACAGATAATACCCGTCACCAGCGCCCATTCACTAAGCGATAGCGCACCGCATAGAAACGTCGTCGCGCTGGCACCATAGGCAGTGCCCGTTGTGTATTTTTCAATGTTATTCATAACAGATGTGCTTATTTTAAAATGCTTGAGTGATAAAGGTATATTTCTGTGAAGGGGTTAAAATGACCGCTTCGGATAGCCAGAGCAACGCTTAATGGCGGCAATGCAAGCTTCCTGCTTTTTTTCTGAATCCGCTATAAATGCAGCCTTGCGCCATTGTGTTACGGCGCGACGGAAGAAGCCTATTTTCTCGAGATTTTTCGCTGTTTCTGTCAGTTTTTTATATTCTGTCATAATGATCCCTCACAATACTCATCAATAATCACCACACACTTCCCGCCCTTGGTACCGCCGTTATCATCAATTTTCTTTACCGTCATCACGCGAACCTGGCTATCATCGTCCCAAATATCCGCCCCAGTTAAAGAATCGAGTACGCCTTTGGAGTAATTGTCCACATCACGCTTTATCTTGTTCGGCAGATAGAGCTGCATCAATACAGAGACCTCACCTTCAAATTTTTGAAGACCGGATTTCTGGCGCATCTCATTGACAATTTTTGCCGTTGTTGCTTTAAATGCTTTAGCTTTATCACTTAAGTAGGGGCGTTTTGAATTATGTCGCCAATAAGTATTAACGCTGGGCGGGAAAGGGAGTTCGATTATCATGTTTTCATTCAAACCTTACTGGGAAATATTTATCTAAAAACTTTTGGATTGATGAAATTATGTCCTCAGCTTTGCTTTCCCAGCTATTAGCATTCTCATTCACATACCGTAGTGCGCCAAGATACAAAATGACTGGGAGGGTTGGAATAATAAATAAAAACCGGATAAAAATGTTGATATAGTTACTCATGCTTCACGCTCTTTTTAATAGTTTTTTTCTTTGGACATATGTCATTCTGCACCCAAGCCTTCTCCACGGTCGCCAGATAAACAACACGCTGCCCTTGCTGTTGCCCGCCTTTCCTTCCTTGCCTGTTTCGGCAGAGATAAATGAGAGTCGCCCCTCGGTGATAAATCGCGCTTCATGAGAGGTTTTTATCGCTTCCTGAAACCATGCCGTAGACGTATCGGAAGGGAGTAACATCACTATCGTTTGATTCTGCCTTCGGTATTGTTCGGCGGCTTTCTTAACCCAAGGCATAATCTTGCTATAGGGGGGATTGCAGAAAATGGCCCCGTCGCTATTCCAATCGCATCTCAGTGCGTCTTGCTGTTCAGTTAAAAATTCTTTGCATAGCGCGTTACTTTCATCGGCAGCAACATCCAGCTTAAAACCAAATTCAGCATCCAGTGTTTTAAAAACGTCAACAGGTGTTCGCCATCTGTCTTTGAATGACTTTGGTGTATTACTGATTAGCATATTTAAACCACGGTAGGATTTTTATATAACGGAGAATTCCAGACTTTGTTAATCATGCAGCGTGGCGTGGGTTTATTTTTACGGCTTTCTTCAAGTTTCACCGAAACATCCCACAGTTTTTTATCGATATTTAGTGTTTTTTCAACATGAAATCCTTTCTCAGTATATTGCTTAACCAGCCTATTGGCTTGTCGTGTGCTAATGGCTTCGTATCGAAACCAGCTTTTTCGTAAATATGTCATAGTCTTATTTGATAATTTGTGTGAAAATTTTAAATAGAGATAGGTATGTACTTTAGTGTGTACATTTTATTGGAGTTGAGTTAATGTATATCCATGTACACATATGGAGCATTAAGAATGCAAACAACAAAGATATTCAAAAATGGCAATTCACAAGCCGTCAGAATCCCTGCTGGGCTTGCTTTTGAAAATACAGATATGGAGCTTGAAATCGAACGCATTGGCGATGAAATCCGGATTCGGCCCGCTCGTCAGTCCCTAGAAAATGTGATGGATATATTTGCTAACTTCTCATCTGATTTTATGTCTGAAGGTCGTGACACCCATGAACAAGTAGACAGGGATACCATCTGATGCCTCGCTACATGCTGGATACAAACATGTGTATTTACCTCATCAAAAACCAGCCAAAACAGGTAGCAAAGCGTTTCGCAAATTGCTTTGTTGGCGATGTTGTTATGTCGGCGATTACCTTTGCTGAATTAGACTACGGAGTAGCGGTATCCAAAGATCAAGAACGAGAGCAAAATAACCTTAATCGACTCGTAAAACTAATAAATGTAATACCATTTGATGTCAATGCTGCTCGTGCCTATGGTGCAGTTCGCATGGCCACAAGAGAGCGGAAGAAAGACCATCTAGACAAGCTAATAGCTTCACATGCTATTGCATTAAACATCATACTAGTAACTAACAATGAACGTGATTTCATCGCTTATCCCGGTCTTCAAATCGAAAATTGGATAACATAGACGCAAACAATTTGTCAAGCCATAGCGGTTTTTTGATAGCATCTAATGCTGAAAACGCCGCTCGTGCTTCTTAGCCGCCTTAAAATCGACTTCCGAGTATCACTCAACGCCAAAACCTCTTATAAGCCTCTCTACGGCGTTCAAACTCAAAATCGCTAGGGGTTGGTTGCCTATATCGAGAAAACTCCTTATAGAGAGTTTTAGGCCGCTTAAAATCGATTTATGCAGCCATCCGTGAACGGTAACTTCCCCACGTGAACGTCAATGTACAACCGCCCCCGTCGTTCATACGGTCGATAACACGCTCCCCGATAAATCCGGCCAGTTCGTTCAATGCCAGATTGCTGATGATTATCGTTGGCTTCATGCTCTCGTAGCGCGTGTTAATGACCTCGAATAAGATCATTTTTTCCGCCTCGCTACCAAACTGAACGCCTACCTCGTCGATGATGAGCAAGTCAGGTTGCGTATAGCGCTTGATAACATCAGCTTCTGAACATTCTGCGTTTTTGCTCCAGGTTGATTTAAATTCGCGGGCAATTCGCAAAACTGTCGTGAATAGCGCTGAATTTTGGTGTTCGTTGATAACGTGCTTGGCAATCGACAGGGCAAGGTGATTCTTGCCGGTTCCTGGCTTACCGCACATCACCAAGCCGCCACCACGCTTAAGGCGTTCAGGCCAATGGGTGGCATAGGCATTGCAGAATTTTAAGCAACGCGCCGCATCAGGATTCACTGGCTCGTAGTTATCCAGGGTCACATTGGCAAAGCGTTCCGGCAGGTTCAGGTTATCCATGAGCGTTTTAATTTTTGAGCGCTTGCGGTGTTTTTCCTGCTCGGCTTCGGCTTGCTCCAACTGGGTTAATTTTTCGGTCAGGCAAGCAGGGCATTCACTTCTTGTTTCAATCCCTTTGCCGTGCAGTGCCATCCTGCGGCAACGTTGTTTGAATAAGCCGTGCCTGTCACAGATGGCCTCCTTCTCCTCGTAAACCGTGTGCTCTAGTGGCTTGGGTGGCGCATTCAGGTCTGCCAGTTTTTGGCGTACGGCGGTAATTTCTGTGTTGTAGTTCATAGACCCTCCCTCGACAAACACTCCCTCGCCCAATCGGGTAGCCGCGGTTCCCCATAGTCCTTGTCAGCAAAGCTATCTGCGACAGAGTGGGCCTTGGCCTGCTGGGTTCGTGCGAGCTGCTGAGGCTCGAAGAGTCCTTGCCAACCGTTGGCGATACTGGCGTTGATAATCTCTTCCGGCTGATGCCCATTGTCTCGGCACTTGCCTAGCAGCTTGATAGCCTGAGTCACCGTCTGCTGGGATTTGATCGGCTTTTTGATTTCCTTGCGGTACTGCACCCAGGAATCCCAAACTGGTTTGGGTAGCCAAGTGGGAAGTTCTGCCGAGCTTGGGTCAAACGATTTTGATTTTGCCGAAGGAGGGGTTTGGGGTGGTTTATATATATTGTCTTTTTTGTCTTTTGTAATAGTGTCTTTTGTGTTTCCCTGTTTTGGGGAAGAGCTATTACCCATTTTGGGGAAGGTTTTATTCCCTGTTTCGGGGAATGTTTCCCCCTTTTGGGTATTACCTTTTTTAGGGAATGATTCCTTCCCCTTTTCGGGTAAGTTTTCCCTGTTTTGGGTATTACCCTTTTCGGGTAAACTTTGCCACTCAGAAACAACTTTGTTAACCCCTATGCAATTTCTATCCATAAAAAGAAATTTACGTGCCAGAAGTTGGTTTTTTGCAGTACAAACCCGCGTCTCTGGAATGCCTGTTATTTTAGCTATCTGGGAATTAGTGATACGGTCAACTTTTTTATTAAAGCCGTAAGTTTTACGAATAATCGCAAGCATTACTTTTTGTTGATGAAGTGTAATATTTGCCATTAACAAGGCATCAAGAAGCGTATTCGCTAACTTTACATACCCTTCTTCCAATTCAGCAGCATGAGGCTCTTTGTTCTCGTTCACAGTGCCAAAATCCGCATAAGCAACGTTAGTCATAGCAGACTCCTATAATTATTTTAAATCGATGTGGAATAACTTATGGTTCAGCTGTACTTATCAATTTCATGTAAAATGCAATCGATATCCGCACATAAGTAATCCATTATTTCAGGGAGCCAAGGATTCGGTTTGCTGTAACATTCATCCGCATCAAAGTACTTGTAAATGTTAGCGGCGACTTCTCTTGCTCTAATTAATCTGCTATGACTTTCGTGGCTAATTTCCAGCTTTATTTTTTCCTGTTGGGCAGGCGAGATATCAACAATTCTCATGTTAATTGCCTCCCATGCCAGCGTGTACAGGTTGACGACCAGCCCAGATAAGGCGGCTGTCTTTGAATAGGGCGGTGAAGGTACGGAAATCCCTATGCGTGAATGACACTTTGCCGTAGGGAACAGCTGAATTTAGAGGAATAATCCAGTAAGTATCGGTAAATTTAGGATGAGTTTGGATTGGGGTAGTAACCATAGCGGTTGCCTCTCTACTAAGTTCTTTCAAACCTCACCAACCTGAGTTCAAGCAGGGTGGCGAGACGTAACGGGATTGAACTACCGGTAGTAGAGAACCCGGCGAGCCTTACGGCTCCCCCGCTACGCCTCACCATTATAGGAGCGCAACGCTGGTTATGACGGACGTAAAAAAACCGCATACTGCGGCTTATATCCGCTCTACAATTCGGGAGTTCAAACCCGGCACCCGTTTTGTTAAGGTGCTGGGTACAATATAGCTCATTTTTGTTCTTGCCGTCAAACGAGTTCGCTTGCCGTTGCTTCCTGCTCAGCAATAAGTATGTCGTTGAATTTTTTCAGCGCTTTATCGTTATAACGAAAGGATTCAACCTGTTTAGTGCTATAGCGTGACTTGTCCAGATAGTACTCACCGTATGAATGGGTCTTCATATTGTTGTCATTGGCGATACGGCCAATCTTGTTCGCTGAAACATTGAACATCTTGCCAATTTGCGTTGCGGTATAGCTCTTCTCTTCAAGCACAGGAAGAGGGATAACTTCACTGCCTGCTATAGGATTAATCAGTCCAGCAATAACGGCTTGACGGGCGGTGTCGGAAAGACCTGTGGCCCACTGGAAGGTCTTTTCGGCTATCTCCATCTGGATTTGCATCGCTCGTGCCTTACGGTACTCCGGTAAGCCGCTACCTTCGTCACGGTGTACTGTTTTCATGCTGTAGCTGCCCTGCTGGCGTAATGCAGGTAACACCTCTTCGCATACCCAATCTTGTACACGTTCAGCAGAGGGAAGTTTGCTTTTCAGTATCAGCCGGTAGAGAGCGGATTCTGGCGCAAGTGCTACGCCCTTGGGATAAACACCTAAATTCAATTCTAACGATTCGTTATAATCAAGCCTTATCAGATGCTTACAGTGATCAGCTAGTGCTTTGGAAGGATTTGTGTAGCCCAGCGCCTTCGCCAGTTCGACCGCAAAGAACACAGGCTTTCCTTGGTAAAGCGTCCCTTGTAATTCAATATCTGCATCAGCAGACTTAAAGAGCATGAGTTGTGTTTTGGTGATTTTGGTCATAATAATTTCTTCACTATTAAATGAATTTCGTAAAAGTCTATTACCGAGCTACTTGTAAAATTTTGCTTGTTGACCCTAAAAGGGTTTAAACTAAAGAAAAAATAGGAGATTCCTAAATGGGCCAAGTTGCATTTGATACTCAAGAATTTGTTGAGACACTAGAAAACGCTGGATTGCCAAAAGATCAGGCCAGAGCGATCTCTATCGCTGTTCGCAAGTCACACGAAGTGGCAGACGTAGCTACCCGGCGTGACCTTGAGGACGCGCGGAAAGATATTGATGCCAGATTCGATAAAACGGATGCCAAAATTGCGGATGTCCGTAAGGACATGGAGCATCGCTTTGAAAAAGTTGAGGCTCAGATTGCCGATGTTCGTAAAGATATGGAAAATCGATTTGACAAACTGGGTTTACAATTAACAGTCAGATTAGGGGGTATGTTAATTTTGGCAATCGGTGCGCTTACAGCCATTTTAAAACTTGTTCACTAGACGAATTAAATCCGCGTTGGCATAACGATAACGAATGTCTTTTTGTTTAATTCGGCAATTGCAGCATTGTCATTACCGTTAAGTTTAATCTTTATTGATTTGTATTTGGGGTTATAAATTTTTGCGGCCTTCTCGATATCCGCAAGATAGCTAGCATTGAAGCCAATTTCTGAAACGGGCCTGTTTTCCTTGGGTATTATTCGACTAATATCAGGGTATACCCCATCAATAACCTCACAAATTGCTACACCAACCCTTATACCGAAACAATCAAGATAAGTGATAATGCCCAATTCGGTGTCTATTTTTGCCTTATCAAATTTGACGAACTTAGGCCCTTTGATAGCAACGATAACGTTTTCTTTCAGATCTTCGGATTCATGCTCACCGAGAAAAGCACGATGACCGTCAGTCGAATAAAGTTTTTTCTCAGGCGCAAAACAAATGCCGTTTAAATAATATCTTTCATCACATTTAGCCTGAAAAATCATCGCACTAAGAAGCGCCTGCTTACTAACAGTTAGAATCATTTTTATCCTCGATAAGCCTATTGAACTTTATAATTTATTCACTAAAAAACACATCATCACCGGGATATTCTGATTGATATTGCTGATAGCCTTTTTCTGCAATTTTCCGCTCGTCTTTATCCTGTAGTGTGGCAAGCTTCTTATCGATTGTTTGAGCGGGTAGCCCATTAATCTGTTCATCTAATGTTTGTTTTGTTTGAGCGATGAAGGGTAAGAGAATATCGAAGCTATAAGTATCCTGTCCGTTCGATTTTGTCTTTAGTGTTTTTTGCAGCACCAGTCCAACACGCTTATTGGTAAGTTCCGGCGCTATATGGGTATGGGCATTAATCATTTTGGTTGTTAACTGCTGAACGCCAGCACAGCCCATAATAGCGTTAATCATATTGACACCGAATTTATTTGGCGTACCGTCTTTTTTCTTCGTGTATACATTCAGATAATTTGCTTTTTTGCCATCATCTGCTTCAACCGAAAATTCAATTGATTCAGCGCCGCCGCTACTGGTCATATATTTTGCTTCCTGAATCGTGACAATATAAGCGCCTGATTCATTGATAAAAGCACTTTGACCGGCAGCTAAGGCGGCTTCTTGATTGTACGTAAAGGTGATATTGTTCAAGATACGTCTCCTTAATGTCACCGATCATGCAAAACTGATCCACTTGGTATTATTCGCACATTTTTGTACGGATAATTTATGTTAACCAAGGAGATATTTGTGGATATTCATGTTCGCTTTGCACAAGGACAAAGCCTTCGAAAAATTGCCCGTGAATTGGGCATATCCCGTAACACCGTAAAACATCATTTACAACAACAGACAATGCCAACTTATGCTAAAAGAAGTCAACAACCGACTAAATTAGCACCCTTTAAACCTTATTTGCTTCATCGAATTGAACTGGCTAAACCTGATTGGATCCCTGCAACAGTCTTATTTGATGAAGTAGTTGAAAGCGGCTATCAAGGCGGTATTGCTCAATTACGCCGATTTGTTTGTCAATTTAAACCAAGCATTGTTCCCGAAGCTGTCGTCCGTTTTGAAACACAGCCAGGTCAACAAATGCAAATCGACTTCACCAGCATCCGGCGAGGTAAAAAATCACTAAAAGCGTTTGTTGCAACGCTAGGCTATTCGCGTGCGAGTTATGTAAAGTTCTTTGACAATGAACGAGCAGAATCGTGGCAACAAGGTTTACGAGAAGCTTTCGACTATTTTGGTGGTGTACCACAGGAAATATTGTGTGATAACGCAAAATCCCTCATCATCGAACGGGATGCTTATGCAGAAGGTGAACATAAATTACATGTCGAAATGCTTCAAATGTCGAAAGATTACGGGTTTAAATTGTGTGCTTGCAAGCCCTACAGGGCAAAAACTAAAGGGAAAGTAGAGCGCTTTAACCACTATTTAAAAAACAGCTTTATCGTACCATTAAATACCGACCTTCGTGCTCATAATCTTGAACTGGATATTGAGATAGCTAATGCAAGAGTGGGGCCCTGGTTACAACGCGTTGCCCATCAGCGGATTCATGGAACAACGTTAGAGAAGCCAGCAGATAGACTAGCTAAGGAAGTTAAGTATCTTCTACCCTTACCAGCAAGGGTTTGCCAATCTATCCCGCAGACTGATACGCTTAATATCCGTATCGTACCGCCCCTTGAATCTGTCAGTTTGCAACACTCAATCAGCGTATACGAAGCATTGCTGGGAGGTGAACATGTTATTGCATGAACAAATTGAACACCTGTGTGAGTCATTGAAATTAAATTCTATTCCGACTCATTGGTCATCACTTGCCGAACAATGCATTGCCCAAGACAAAAGCTACGGAGAGTTTTTACTGTCCCTATTAAAATGTGAGCAACAACAACGAGATGAACGAACCCGTAATCTTTTGAGTCGGATGGCAGGATTCCCAGCACATAAAGAACTTAATACGTTCGATTTTAAGTTTGCAACGGGGATCCCCAAACAACACATACAGGAATTAAGCGCATTAACGTTTATTGAACGTAATGAAAATGTCGTGTTGCTTGGCCCAAGCGGTGTAGGCAAAACGCATTTAGCTATTGGGTTAGGATTAAAAGCAGTACAGGCCAAGAAGAAAACCCGCTTTACCACGGCAGCTGAACTGATGTTGCAACTCTCAACTGCCAAACGACAAAATAAGCTCAAACAATATCTATCACGTTCGGTGATGGCCCCGAAATTGTTGATTATCGATGAGATTGGATACCTGCCGTTTGGGCGAGAAGAAGCAAACCTGTTTTTCAATGTGATTGCCAAGCGTTATGAGCATGGCAGTGTCATATTGACGAGTAACTTATCATTTGGGCAATGGCCAAATGCTTTTGCTGATGACGCAACATTAACTGCCGCTATGCTTGATCGTTTACTTCATCATTCGCATGTACTGCAATTAAGCGGTGAAAGCTATCGATTGAAAGATAAGCGGCGCTCAGGAGCAATGACTGAGTAAAAGTGGATCAATTTTGATTGATCGGATTTAGCTAAAAAGTGGATCAGTTTTCGGTGATCGTTGACACCTTAAGATGCAATAGTCTGTTTTATTCTATTTTTGGTGGATTGGATAAAGTCAAGAAACTGAGTGCGGCGCATTTTAAGTTGATTAATATCTTCCCCATGATTTTTTCTATACAACCTGTTTACAATTAACTGTCCTCCCTCTGGGAAATCAGAACAGTAGCTGACAAAATCAACCCAATCACGTCCTGTACAATCAAGGTGGCCTATAAGTTGCCATTTGTATGCAGGGTCAAAAGATTCACGTTGCAAAGTGGCATAATGCACGGGTGCGGTAACTGACTTAATTTCAATAACACCATCATTTCCAACTAATCCGTCTGGGCTATCGCCATAATCACCACAATCAAAAAATCCGCCATTGGTTACATCAAAAAAATTTGTTTCTTCGTATAGCCTTCTGGCGATTGGCTCCTGTTCGTGTCCGCGTAACATGTGGTCATTAGTGAAACTAAATTCTGATTTTTTCTCTGTTATAATTTCTAGCGCAATTTGTAACGCATATCGCTTTGCCGGTTCGCCAAAAGCTTTTCCCTGGTTGGCCATAAAACAGTTAAATTGCGATACAGTAACTTTTCCTAAACGAAGCGCATCCCACACTTCCGTATTTTGCTGCACATCATGCCATTGCATTAGCGCACTCCTTCGTGAGACGTTCCTGGTCTTCCGGCGACATCTCAACATGTGCTAATACTTTTTCTAGCGAGCCAGTATTCAGATAACTTTGTTTGGCTCTTTCCCATGATTCTACTTTGCTTGGCGTTAATATTTTTTTCTTGATGATAGCGGGGTATATTCTTAAACCATCGACATATTCCTGTCGATTTTTTACCCGCTCAACGCAAATCATGACTTTCACATTTTGCCAATCTTCAAGAAACGGCGAACCGGTTATTTGTCTAACCATTTTGCTATTAGTCGCATTGAGAATCATTGGCTTAACTGCCTCGTCGGGTCTAATTTCTTTCTCTTTAAAATAAGCCGTGTTAAAAACATATTTTGTTCTTCTGGTCTTATCCGGTTCAAATAAAACCTCAGAGATGGTTAATACTGTTGGTTCAACAATATCGGCGCTGCTCAAATAAGGTGAATCGAACGCCTTTCTATAATGCGTTTTTTCTGTCATTAAGCTGGCACCTCGTAGTAAGCATCACGGCATCGCATCAGATATAAAATTTGTTCAACTTTCTGGGTAACGTCGTACAAGACTTCATCGAATCCGTCGGTAGTTTCCAGTGCCAGTAACCATGCGTCGTATTCATCTCCTTTATCTGCATCGGCGAGTTTTTGAGCAAGATAAGCGTTGGTTAAACTTTCGTATAAATACTCGCCGCCCGGCTGACAGAATTCTGCTTCTTCAAACGTTAATTTTTTCAGCGCCCGAAGAATTTCATTTTCAATTTGAATGTCCATGCTGCTTCCTTCTTCGGCGATAGTGGTTATTAATCCTAGCTTACATTGCTTATTCAGCTACTTTGTAGCTTATGTCATCATTTCTCATGACATATTCGTATTGTGCAGCTAAATTCACTAACTCGAATGGTAATAACTTAAGATTAGAGTATTTTTCTAATGCCAATTTCCATGCTTGATATCGACAGCCCATAGTTTTTTGAGTAAGTAATTTTGCAACATCACCGTCACGCAAAGATTCGTACAAATCTTCCGCATCTTCGATACAAATTTCTTTTTCTTCTACAGATAACTTATCTACAGCATTAAATATCGAATTTTTTGTTAATGTTTCCATTATTGAACCTTTGAGTTGGTGTATGAAAATATTTGTAATGAATGCACCTCTATCTATAAGAAGTGCATTGGTTATAAATATTTTATAGTGCATCATTGCCGCCCATCCTAGGCCCGCCGAGCACCCGACGCAGGGTTTAAAGTCGCGCCGTTCGACTATATTTAAAAAATTACCTGTACACCTATCGGTGTACGCTAGTTCAATTTGTTAAAGAGCAGTTCCGCAGCAAACGCTGGCTATGGATTTTTATTCAAATTTCTTGCTTGGTTCACAACCCAAGCCATTTAAGCCAAGCGTCACGTTCTTCTGCGGGACGATTAAAGTAGGCTTCTCGGACTATGCGATTGAATTCAGCGAGGTATATCCACGTTTCGCTTACCCGTGAATTAGGTTTGTTAGGGTCTTGAAAATCCACCACAGGTAATTTTTCTCGTTTAATCATCACTCTCACGGCTTCATCTGTCTTACCGATCAACTCGGCAAACTTTTCTATCGTTACCGCATCAACGGGATATTGCCCTGTGTAGTCACTCTTAATCATTCGTGCCTCATATATTTCAGACCCTTCTAGACCGCTGTAGACCGTTCCTGACCTTTTAAACATCAAAAAATAGAGCTTTAATCTGTTATGCTTAAACTGGGTGCATTTGCTTGAATTGACCTAATTTGTGGTGGATTTCTCGGCATTTGCTTAAGGTTCTTAAATAAGAAGCTTCTTTTTTTAGAAGCTAAGGTTGCTTCTTGTATGAGAAGCATGTCAAGAGATTATGCAAAAAAACTTTTTCAAATTAGAAAAGCTGAAGGAATGACTCAAAAAGCTTTTTCTGAATTAACAGGAGTCTCATTGGGGACAATTCAAAAATATGAAACAGGGCATCAACAGGCGCGGGCTGAAATCATGGAGCGTGTATTAGATGTTGAACAATTTGAAAAATATTCATTATGGTTGACTATCAATAAAGTCGCGCCATCAGCCGGACAAATTGAACCGGCTTTCTCTCTCAGTGGCTCAGAGGTCTCGGAGAAGAAGGATCAAAGAAAATCGTTCCATACGAAGGAGAATGGATGTTAGCACTACATGATTTTTGGATGGTGAGTGAAACAATAGTTATCTAACTAAAAGGGATTTTTTCGCCTCATATAGCTATTAATTACAGATAGTTATAATAGATATCAAGATATCACATTATCATTATATCTTGATATCTAAATTCTATCTTGATATAGTGATATCTTTATATAAGGATAGCTAAGGTAGAAGTTCTTATGATTTATGCTGTAGTTAATACAAAAGGTGGAGTAGGGAAAACAACTACCGCAGTTCATTTAGCTACAATGCTATCCCGAAACGGTAAAGTCCTACTGATTGATGGTGATCCACAAGCAAGCGCCGCTAGTTGGGCAGCTTGGCGTAGGGATAACCCAATCTATACTCCTAGCCCCACAACTACTTGTCTTACAGGAAAAGCCATACTTAATGAAGGAAAAGCATTAGCTTTGAATTTCGATCATACCGTTGTTGATGTTGGAGGGCGTGACGCTTCGGGATTACGCTCTGCTTTATTGCTAGCTGATATGGCTATTATACCTATTGGGGCTTCTAATCTCGACGCAGCAGCGATGGCAGATATGTTAG
This sequence comes from Arsenophonus sp. PmNCSU2021_1, assembly GCF_036919435.1. Lineage (NCBI taxonomy): Bacteria > Pseudomonadati > Pseudomonadota > Gammaproteobacteria > Enterobacterales > Morganellaceae > Arsenophonus > Arsenophonus sp. PmNCSU2021_1. The sequence continues at coordinate 440,157 of NZ_JAZHPL010000010.1, forward strand.
AAATTTTAGAATTAGCGAAAGATTACAATCCTAACTTAGACGTGCGAGTGTTGCTGACTCGCGTAGATCCAAGAACGAAAGATACAAAAGAGATGTTAGATTTTTTAACTGAGCAAAACATTACGGTACTTAAAAGTTATGTTTGTGAGCGTGTAGCTTTTCGTAGAGCAATCGGAGATGGAGCAACAGTATTTGAATTTGGAAAAGACAGCGCGGCGATAAAAGATATTGAATCATTTTTCGCGGAGGTTAAAAAATGAAAAAGAAACCGGATTTAAAGCTGTTTAAAGATCCTGAAAATTTTCTGAATGGAGGTGCAGCTGATATAGCTGAAAAGGATTACACGGTTAAATATAAAGGTAAAATTTCAGAAAAAAAATCAACACAACAAAAGATATTTCGGTTATCAGTTGAAGTTTCAAATGCTCTTAAGCTTTATATTGCTCAATCTCAAGCAAATACAGGAATTAGGATGACAGAAACAGAAATAGTAGAAAAACTATTAAGAGAGTATTTAAATTTAAAATGATATCAAGTTATCTAACTATCTTGATATCAAGATATCTAATTTAAAATCAATTAATTATTTTTTAAGAAATTAATTTACTTAACAATGTTTTTTTAAGCTTATAGACCTCTTTCTTCCCTTTTTCTCTCTTACGGGAAGCTTCAGCTTGTGGGGTGTTTTGATTACGGTTTTTGAAAGTGACTTTGTCTGTAGAATTATCTAGAAAGATTTCATAATCTGGAAGGTCATTTGTTACACATAGATTTTTAACTAATCTTTTAAATTCTCTTTTATTTGATGAGCTACCTGTTTTTAAATGAAGTTTTTCTAAACTAATTAAAAATTCAGACTGACTACCACAATGTTTACGTGCTATTTCGTACAATCGCCTATCTATTGCTTTACGGATACGAAAATAATCAGGACTAATTTTTAACACTTTAGTTTTAGTGATTGCTTGATAGAGCCAATCAGGTAAAGTTACCTCTACCATACCTATATCTAATTTACCTTTTTTTTCTTCTAAAATTCTAGCTTTTTCAATCAATCCAAAGATAACAGTTTCTTCTTTATCTTCTGAATATATTATATTAGTTTCAATAGTAGTACCTCTCAGCCTTAGCAAGGCTTTTTTTAATTCTCGATAACCAATACCACTAGTACTTCGATTAGTAGTTACAAAAAAATCATAGGGAGTAAAAGTAATAGTACGACTAATCGGCAATCCGCTATTGATAGCTTCTTGCAATTTTGAAATAACATAAATCCAAATATCCTTATCAAAAACAGTGGCTAATCCATCAGATGTGGGTTTTATTTTTACAGTAACATTTTCATTTTTATACTCTCTTGTTTTTGTGTCTCCTCCCTTTAACGCAAAAAATGGATGCTCCATGCTTGCTACTTCATCTCTAAAGCTGCAAATACCTACCTCATCTGCAATAAAAAATTGCAATTCCTTGTGTTTATGTGGACGTAATGTCTTCATTTTATTTGTATAATTAGCCACAGCCTTGATCCTGTCATAGTTAGGATTATTGGTTAGAGCTTATTAAGTGATAGCACACCTAATAAGCTCGTCATAAAAATCTTTTCGTAACTTACACACACGCATTATATAGTAATTTACACACAAAGACACGTAATTTACACACAAAAACGCTTTATCTGACAAAAAAATTGGGGATAACTAAAATTCTATTCGTAATTTACACACATTCTATTCGTAACTTACACACAAAGACACGTAATTTACACACAAAGACACGTAATTTACACACAGATGGTCGATAAAAAATAACCATATATCATATACTTAAACCTATCTTTTTTTCTCTTAACTGTTTTAACTTATACATAACTATATTTAACTACGCGCGCGCGAAGCTTGACTGTGGATAACTTTTCTTGGCGATCGACACAGGAGGGTTTGGTGTGAACGTGCTAAATGTAACATCTGATGCTCTTCCGCTTCCTCGCCAAGACAGACTCGCTTTGCTCGCTAATCTTGGCTTGCGGCGAGCGGTGAGGGTTAAAATGAAATGACTATCGGAAATCCTAGCTTAAAATCGATTTTAAGCAGCCTAGAACGCTCTGTACGACGTTTTCACCTTCAAGACAAACAAAACCCACCACTTCAACCATCGCGCTGTAACCTCTTTTTGTCTTCGACCGTCGCACACCTGTGTTGCTGCAAAGCCCGTTAAAACCAAAACCCGTCTATCAGGGCGGCGCAAGCGCCTTAAGGTCAACAACAGTCGCAGTTCGCACTGCTCACTGCTCCAACCCACAGCTTTGTATTGCTTAAGAAAATCAGTTACAATTAACAAAAAATGAGGAACATCACTTATGGCCCAAGTTGCATTTGATACACAAGAGTTCGTCGAGACATTAGAGAACGCAGGCATTACGAAAGAACATGCTAGGGCTATCTCTCTTGCTGTACGGAAATCTCACGAGGTAGCCGATGTAGCAACGAAAGCTGATATTGTTGAGTTGAAACATGAAATTGCAGAAGTAAATCGGAATGTTGCAGATGTTCGCAAAGATTTATCTGTTGAAATTGCAGATGTTCGCAAAGATTTATCTGTTGAAATTGCAGATGTACGCAAGGACATGGAGCATCGCTTTGAGAAAGTTGAAACACAAATAACTGATGCAAGGAAGGAAGCCGCGGCTCGTGCTGATAAAACTGATGCAAAGATAGCCCTGTTGCACAAAGATATTGAAAGTATATCAAACAAGCTAATCATTAAAATGGCTAGTATTATGGCTGCTATTGTCGGGCTTGCAACAGCCATCATTAAACTGGTTTAAATTGATTAATACTAAAACCGCCTGTAAGACTTTCTGCGGCATTTAAATTCAAAAGTGCTACATTGGGTTACCTATATCAAAAAAACACCGTAGAGGGCTTTATAGGTGCCTTAAAATCGATTCCTGATGCCTACTCGAAGTCAAATCTGGCACTGAACGCGATAACACTCATCAGTTAACTGGAAAATATTTGTATATACTAGCCAGTGAAACTCCATACAGTAATGCCAACTGTTTTCTAGTATTGCCGGCCTCAAGTAATTTTTTAGCCTGCTGTTGCTGTGCCGAAGATAATGAGCAAGGTCTACCGCCGATGCGCCCTTTGCTTCTCGCTGCGGCCAAACCTGCCTTAGTACGCTCAACAATTAGCTCGCGCTCCATTTGTGCCAACGCACTCATCACGTGAAAGAAAAAACGACCTGCTGACGAAGAGGTGTCGATAGAATCCGTCAAGCTGTGAAAATGAATGCCTTTATCTTCCAGTTCAGAGATTAAGCCGATTAAATGTTTGATGCTGCGCCCCAGCCTATCGAGTTTCCAAACAACTAAGGTATCGCCCGTTTTTAAGCAATTTAAAGCGCGTTTTAATCCGGGTCTCTGGTCTGTTTTTCCGCTGATTTTATCCTCAAAAATCTGTTCACAATTTGTACAAATAAGTGATTTTCGCTGTAAATCGGTGTTTTGGTCATTTTTTGACACCCTCATATAGCCTATTTTTGCCATTTTATCCCCGTATAATCCCTCTTAAAGCCTTGTCATCGCTGGTTTTGGGCAAAATATTAGCTAAATTCCCGATTTAATAAAACCTTGGTTTAACGGAAACGGTAGATTGTGCAAAAAATGCCACACCCAATCAGCGTAAAATTAACGGCAAAACTCTCACTCAGGATGTGCAGCTAACTGCCACAGATGTTCATGCTGTTACACCCGAAGTATTGCGTGTCGAAATCCCGGTAGGTATTCCCCTGCCTTGGCCTGCTGAAAGAGCGCCGACCGGTTGGTTTATCTGCAACGGTGAGCCATTCGATAAGAAAAAATACCCGCTTTTAGCACTCGCCTATCCATCAGGAAAACTCCCTGATTTACGTGGTGAGTTTATTCGTGGCTGGGATGCTGGGCGAGGCGTGAATCCTAGGCGTAAGGTTTTATCGTCTGAAACTGCATCACTCGAGCGCCACGCTCATGGTTATCGGGACAGGTATTATGTTGAAGATGATGGTCCACTAGGCCACGCAAACAATAAAGAAAAAATGCCTGTAGGGTATAATGCAGATACAGGTTCACGTGCTACGGATGGAGATAATGATTCTTTTCTATTCATTGACAAAACAACGTCTAATGCAGGCGGTAGCGAAACCCGCCCGCGAAATGTCGCGTTTAACTACATTGTCAGGGCGGCCTGATAATGTTGAGTTAGTAGCAAACCAGCTCCCATGTTCTCGGCGCTTTAATCCCTGTTCTGGTATAATCTGCACTGATAATTAACGATTTTCCGACTATTTCGACATAAGTACCTAAATTGCCCTCGGGAGCAATACCTTTGTATTTTACCGTCGCGTTTGCCGAGAAAATGGCATGAGGGACGGGACAAGGTAAAGATACCGTATAAATCTGTCCGGCATTGAGTGGTGGTGTGATGCCCCATTGTCTGATAAGGCCGCTGTCACCACATTTCCACCATCCATTCGTAGCGAGGTGAGCTGTATTTTTTGCTCCTCGATTGTTAATCTGCATATTAAGCCAGCTGCTTAACGCCCCGCCCCAAATAGGGCCAGTTACATCACCATTTTCTTGATAAACCGCGGTTCTGCCGCCCCATGAGATATGCAAATTGCTATGAGTATTGATGGTTCCATCAATTTCTACACTCTTTAACCAATGCAATCGATCATTATTCCAGGAAGCTACTTTTGCATTATTAGCATAAAATGCCACGTTGCCATCGCCATTAGCCCGTAATCCTGAATCGTTATCGCCGATATGCACAGATTGGGTCACATGGAGGTTGCCATTGACGCTACCACCCGTTCGTTTATCCAGTGCATTTTTTGCACAATCTACCGTTTCCGTTAAACCAAGGTTTTATTGAATTCAGAATTTAGCTAATATTTTGACCAAAACCAGGCATAATAAGTCTTTTAGAGGAAGGTTAAGGGGCTAAAATGGCAAAAATAGGCTATATGAGGGTGTCAAAAAATGACCAAAACACCGATTTACAGCAAAAATCCTTGATTTGCGCAAATTGTGAACAGATTTTTGAGGATAAAATCAGCGGAAAAACAGACCAGAGACCCGGATTAAAACGTGCTCTAAACGCACTGAAATCGGGTGACACATTGGTGGTCTGGAAGCTGGATAGACTGGGTCGCAGCATTAAACATTTGATTACTTTAATATCCAAACTTGAAGATGAAGGCATTCATTTTCATAGTTTAACGGATTCTATCGACACCTCTTCGTCAGCAGGTCGTTTTTTCTTTCATGTGATGAGTGCCTTGGCGCAAATGGAGCGGGAGCTTATTGTTGAACGTACTCAGGCAGGTTTGGCTGCAGCGAGAAGCAGAGGACGAAGAAAAAAAACCGCTTTACCACGACGGCTGAACTTATGTTGCAACTCTCAACTGCAAAACGACAAAATAAGCTCAAACAATATCTATCACGTTCGGTGATGGCCCCGAAGTTATTGATCATAGATTAGATTGCATATCTACCGTTTGGGCGAGAGGAAGCAAACCTATTTTTCAATGTGATTGCCAAACGTTAGCAAAGACTTGAAAAATTTAGTGGAGTGTGAGACTAAAGAGACTGTATTTATTTAAGGGGGATAATAATGAGTGAATTTTCGGGAAAGGATTTATATCAAATAAAAATCACACTAATTGATAGTAAACCACTAATTTGGCGACGTTTGATCGTTCTGAAGACAATACCTCTTGATGAACTACACATGGTTATACAATTAGCTATGGGTTGTACAAATGATCATTTGTACAGTTTTGAAAAAGGAGATTTGCGATATGGAATGATTATGGACGATTTTAAAGAAACATATCTGCAAGATAGTACAGGTGTGCCTTTGAGCAAACTCCTTCGTAAGAAAGGAGAAAAAATGGTTTACTTATACGATTTCGGAGACAACTGGGATCATTGCATTTTGCTTGAAGAATCATCATTGCCTGATCAGGAATTACTCCAGCTCCCCATCTGTATAAAGGGAGCGGAAGCCTGCCCATCTGAAGACTCTGGGGGGCTTTGGGGATATTACCAAAAGCTCAAAGATATTCAAGATGTTGATAATCCAGAGCGTGAAGAATTACACGAGTGGCTAATGTGCGACATAGCTGAACGAGCATATGACCTTAAAACTATCAATCAGCGGTTGATTAATTTTTACTCTTGAAATATACACATGGAGTGTCCATAGTTCAAAAGGTAGCATTTTAAGTGCTACCTCTGAGACTAAGGTGAGAACATGAGTGCTCTATTGACGAGCAGTTTGGTTAATAAATATTCGCTATTTTGCCCTCGCTGGGACACAGCATCAAGAATTTAATCGGTTTAATCTCTGAATTGAAAGATAAAGGGATTCATTTTCATAGTTTGACAGATTCTATCAACATCTATTCGTAAGTAGGGCGTTCTTTTATGTGATGAACGCTTTGGGGCTAATGGAGCTTACAGCGGCGAGAAGCAGAGAGAGCGTATCGGCGGTAGGTCTTGCTCATTTATCTTATGTATAGGAACAGTAGGCTCAAGAATTACTTGAGTCCTGCCATAGTAGAAAAAAGCTTGTATTACTTTATCTAGTTTCATCGGCCATCATCTACAAATATTGTCCCGTTGATCGTACCACTAGAACAGACCAAAGTGCCTCCGATGAAAAATAACAGTGTAATTCCGTTGCACTGATGGAAACAAGAGTAGCTCACCATTTATCGCACGTTTTGGCTTCAAATATCGCACGCCGCATCAATGTAATTTAAAATTCATGCGCTCGGTGAGTAATAACGCACTATTAATGCCACTGCTTTCGGAATAAACCGTCCCCGTAAACGGATACATCGAGCCGTGTGAACCCGCGCACCAAAAGAGCGCATCGAGTGGCAAGCGGGCTTCGCTGGCAATCGCATCGGCAGCACAGGCTAACTGGGCAATACTGTTGCCAAACAGCATTGCCTCTGGATTGGTAAAGAGCGCCAGATTGTCGTCCATCCACATCGGGTCAAGTTCCGAGAGATAGCCAATGTCATATTCCCCGCCTTGCATGCAGCCGATGGTGGTTAAGATATTAAGCCAGCTGATAAGCGGATATTTGTACCAGTGAACGTGGTACATGCCGCCTGGATTTTCATTCGCGCCTTTGGTGCCTTTTCCCATGCCAATTTGTCCTATCGGAATGGTGAAACCACCCATATTGACCATACACATCGGTGAGCGCGTCACATCGGTCATGGCAAACGGCTCCCAGAAACCTATCGCAAGACCAATACGCTGAAATAACGGCGGTGACGCAGGACATAGCTGAATCGGTGATGAAGGATTACGCGTATCCGGTAGACTACTGCTATTTAAACTGATATCACCAAGGCTGATTGGAAACAGACAACGCCAGCAGATATCGGTAATGGGATTAACCCAGCGACCCTCACACAACGATGCTTTTGCTAGCATCGGATTGAGTAGTAAAAAAGCAAACAATAAGTGCAAGCGTCGCGTTTTCATCATTTGCCTCGCTTCGCTTTTTCAACAGCAGCTAATAACGTTTTTTCATCGACCACACCGGTTAATATTGAATTATTCTGTGCAACGGGGTTTTCGCTACTAGCAATAATTAACGCGGGTAATGTTTGTATATTAAATTGCTCAGCAAAAAATGCGATCGTTGTTGCCAGTTTTTCGTTAGCATTTTGAAAACCCCTAAGTTGAGATTCTTTGTCCAGCAAAGGAACACCGTTTTTTCTAAAGCTCTCATCAATACTGATGCCACTAAATAAATCCGCGTAATAATTTAAAAATGCTACTTCGCCACCATTTAGCCATACCATCAATTCGGCTTGCGCCGCCAACAACGATTGTTTTGACTCATCTGGCAGATTTTTAAAAACAAATCGAATATCAGGGTGGTTTTTGGCTAACTTTAAAATCATCGGCGCCATCTTTGCGCAGTCGGCACATTGATAGTGATAAAGCACCATGACCCTGACTTTGCCAGCAGGATTGACAACAGGGGTAATATCACCCTTATCACTGTCGTAATATTCCCCAAGCATTTTTAGATTTTCTAGCCCTGTTAACTCCTCTGCCAATGAAATGATTGGCAACAAAAATGCACCCAGTAGTGATCCGATAATGAGATGTTTGTTCATTATTCCCTTTTCTCCATTTTGCGTGTTTTGGAGTTTCATTGTACCGCAACCTCGGTTATCCGTAGCAAGGATTGATTTGGCATTTCATCCACGACACTGGGTAATTTCTCAATGCCAAACCGGTTAACCAAAACGCCACCTTGGTCAAAGTAGATACGCTGATTTAAGGTCTTTGCCGTGGTTTTTATATTTCCGTTCACCAAAATGATTTTTTGGATGGCAGTCTTGGGTTTTTGCGCCACGACCCAGGCAAGTTGTTTTTCGTCATCGCCATCGATGAAATAAAGCGTTTCATTAAAAGGGGTGATATCAAAGGGGGTTATCTTCTGCCCTTTGCGCGCAAACACCGTGCCGTTGTGGTCACGAATATCTTTGGTGACGGTGAAACTGGGGTCAAACGTTCGTGTGGTATATTTTACCGCTTTGGTGAGTCCCTGCACCGGTTCAGGTCGCTCGGCATTTTTTGTTACCCGTTGCCGCCATTCCTGCTGAATTTTTTCCTCATTGCCTAAAAAGGCACTTTCCACCTGTTCTTTAATCACCGTCAGCAAATTTTGTTCGGCTATCGCCCAAACATCGCCAAACGTGCCGATTTCAGTGGCTAGACTTCCTGCACTGAAATTCATCAAAATACCGATACAAGGCAGCCACTTATTCATGGTTTTTCATTGCCTCGGCAATTTGTTGCTGGATATCAGCGGTTTTATCGACTGCCCCTGCCATCACCGCACTATTGACCAGTATTACAGTGTTACTTTTACTATTTTTTTCTAGTACCCGCTTTAAGGTGTTGTTATATCGTTCTATCAGCTGGTCTTTTTTCTCATCTGACAAGTCCAGTTTGCTGACCTGCAGTAAAAAGCGATCAGGGGTCTTTTTCATATCAAAGGTGATAATGTTCGTCCGAGGACAAAGACAGTGGTGTACGGAAATCATCAGCAGAGCACTTAATAAGCTCCCCGTGATAAAATTGATGATGGCGGTCTTTTTCATGCGGCTATGCCTTTGAGTAATGCGACTATTTTTTGCATTTATTTGTACTCCAAAAACAGTTAATCGATATGACAAACGCTAACTAAAGCCTTATCCCATGACATACCTAGGTAATACCCCGAATACTTGTTGAAATCATGAAAAACTCAGTGGTCATCGCAACTACCAGCACCACCTGAATCACCCAGCGCCACCTTGACTGCGGATGTAACTTGAGAAGCACACACAACAATGCGATGATTATCAACGCCATGATGATTATGATGTCCAATTCACACCACCTCTCTCATGGTTTCACCTGCTTTAATTTCGCCAATAACGCAGGGTCTTTTTGTTGCGCCATTTCAAAAATAATGTCATTGATGCTTGCCCCTTCCTTTAGGCGTTTTTCCCGATAGGTGAAGTCGTCACCTCGGGAAGAGAAAAGCTCATTACTTAACGGGTCGAGCATCAATCGATGAAAACTGCTGTAACCGCCCACACTTAAATGCACGGCACTAAATCCGGCACGGCTGGCAGGGGGAAACTTTTGAATTAATGCCCACTCCATTTCGTTGAAGGTGGAAGGTTCTTCTTTCTGGAAGGTGGTAAAGGCTTTTGCATCCTGCATCAGCGTGAATTTAAAGCTGCTGTTGTCATAAGCGGCCAGCGCTGCCGTACTTAAATTTTTATCGCGGATGCTTTGTGTTACAGTGCCAAATGAGCCATTATGCCGACGGGCAGTACGGTAACCTTCTTCGATGAAATCGCGGACTTTAGGGCTTTTGGCATCCAGCAGTTTCCAGCCTTCATCAATGATGTTCATCTTGCGTAAACTGCGTGGCGTGTTGTACATCAGGTTTTCTGACCAGAGCATGAGCGTAAATAACACTGCCATGAGCAAATCCCGATTGGCTTTTAAGCCACCGAGTTCGGTGACCACAAAGCGCATATCCGGCTTTAAGGTCGGCTCACTGCTATTAAAGTATTTGCCGTATATCCCCTTGGTGGTGTATTTGTTTAGCAGTACCAGAATTTCATCAATGCGACCGGTGATACGGCTAGCCGTCTCGATTTTACCGCGATGTTTTTTTAGATAGTTAACGACATCATCAATACGCATATCCTGTTTTTTGTTAGGCCAGGATTCGGTGATGGCTTCGAGTATCAGTGATTCATGCACTTCATCCATCAATCCATTGGGGCTTACCAGAATGCACAACTGGTCACGAATGCGCTCAGCGCTCAAGGTGATATCGGTAATGTTGGCAAACGGATTAAAGCGCAAGGTTTCGCCGTTAATGTAGGTGCCCCCCACACTCTGGCAAAACGCCTTGTAGCTGTCACCGATATCAAAGATAGACAAATAACCGCCGCTATCTAATACCTGTCTGGCAATCGTTTGTGCCAACACCGATTTCCCTGCGCCGGAGGTGCCCGATTCAAACCAGTTGAAATTGGTATTGGGCAAACTTGCGTCAAAAATATCGAGAAACGCCAGTTGATGGCGGTAACTCGGGAAGACTATCCCTGCCTGACTGAGCTTGTTATCGGCGATAATCGGCATGAGATTGACCGCCTGAAAAGATTCGGCTCGTTGAATGGCTCCGGTTTTTAAGAAGTCTTTCCAGAGCTTCGGGTTATCGCCTACCGCAAAAGGTAGGTGCCCCAGGAAGTTACGCATCTGCATTAAATCCGCTCTGACCATATTAAGCCCCTGCATGGCAAACGCTTTTTTGGTGCGCTCCGCTTCTTTAGCGGCCTCCTCTTCATCATCACGACAAAAGAGCGTAACCCCGAAGTAATAACCGGACAGTGACGTCGCGGTGGACAGCAAGCCTTCGCGCAAACTCTTCCATTCCGCGTGCTGGCGTTTGGTTGAGGGGATATATTTGGCATAAGACGAGGAGACTTTCCGCTCCAAATCCAGAAACTGCTTATTGGCTTCACCCTGACTCCGTGACTGGTCTTCAGTTTGAATAATAAAACTCATCACAAATGGGCAGCGGATGCCGTTTTGCGGATTGAGTAAATTAGAAATGATGTTGCCGTTTTGCCAGAGGTAGTGCTCTCTGGGATTACTGTCGAGATTAAAGTGAATGGCTCGGGTGGAAAACGGGTTATCTTCTTCATTGCGCCCCGTGATTTCGACATACCCAGGCTTAAACCAGTAGCAGGTATTGTTCTGCACAATCTGCTGATTAATCGCTTTGTCTTCTATCCACTCTGCTAAATACGGCTTCAATCTTTCTGTGTCCAAATTAATCATTTCGCGCATCATCTGCAAAAAGCGGGTAATTGACGCATTGTCCGCATGAATATCCGAAGCATTAAGTGCACTTAACAGATTACGGCGGGTTTCACGGATTTTGATGATTTCCCTTTCCGTTACCCGCTTGCACGGCTGGCAGAACGCAAAAAACAGATGATAATCTCTGAGCGTCAACGGCAGATTTTGGGGATTGGCAAACTGATGGCGCGTCGCATCAAGATAAAACCCCTGCGTGATTTGATTGCATTCATCAGCACGATTGCCCTGCCAGCTAAAATCACGCAATCCGTTAGCTAATTTTTCATACACCGTTTGACTGGACAGTAAAATCACCTGTAGTGGCATATCGCGCGGTAGATTGTTTTTCACCAGTTCTTCGAGTGATTCGACCAGTTTTTCATTGGCACCGATTAGGGGCTGCGCTTCTAGCAAAAAGCCCAGTGAGTGCTGATTAATAAACAACTGATGGTCGCTGTCATAATCCCGATAGGGCAACAGATCGCGTAAATGCGGATAATCCATCGACTCGAGCTTTTTTGCCGTTTCACGGGTGGTGTCTTTTTCCATCAAGGCGTTGCCCACCAGTTCAATAATTTTGAGTGGATTGACGTGTTTTAACATCACACCTTCTCCACATTTGCCCAGCTGGACGGGGTGGTCACGAAATAAACCACTTCACCAGCATGAACGACTTCATCCGGTGAAACATAAGGCGCAATCCATGCACGCGTTATCCGCTCCACCTGCCGAGACGGTGCGCTGATTTCAGACAGACAAGGACTTGCCGGACAGGCAGTACTGGACTGTGTGAGGGCGTTATTCGTTAGCCAGCGTGAAGAAAGATTTTTAGCGGGTGACGGTAATGGGTTGTTTATGTTCTGAGGTCGTTCAGTTAAAAATGTTACAGCTGTTTGCATCGGGTTTAATTGAATTAAACGATAAGCCGATAGCGTAAATCCTTTAGCGGACTTGACGACCTCGCCTTTATATTGGGCGACTAAGTGACTGGCGGTATCGGTCATCGCATCCGCCTCGCTCATCCAGTAACCGGAGTCTTTGGCAGGTTTGCCAAATTCAAACTCACTATTCATGCCAGCGCAGCCGGAGAGCAACACAATGCTACTGATAAGCGCTATGCGATACTTCAACATAATGTTGAGTCCTTCTTGTTAGATTTTTTTTGAAAAACCCCGATAGCCAGCCTCAAAAAACTAAGCATTAAGGTGATAGCAAGTGACAGACGAAAAACAGGGAAAAGCAGGTCGGCGACCTTATCGAACGTTAAAACCACCGCCTCAGGTTCAAAGGGATAGGTCATTGAAAAATGACCGTTTAATGCAAACGCCACCGTGAGCCAAATAAACGTCATGGGAAAATAAAAACTGACATTCATTATCAGTTGCAAGCCATGCAGGGCGATTTTTTTAACGATTGACGCCTTTTGTTTAATCGGCAGCATCGCGGGGTTTTTTGTACTCACCCCATTAAGGAATGGATGTTTGATAATGGGTTTCTGCGCTAACGTATTCATCAGGTTATTCCTCTTTGGTTAATGGCGTCCGGTCGGAATTTCGACGAAAAAGACCGATAGCAAGCTGCAAAACACAAAGTATCAGCGTGATACAAAGCGACAAGCGAAAAACCTGTTCAAGCAGTTGCCAGCCGGCATCCATCACCTGGCTTACTTCGCTAAATTTAAACACTTCATCCGTTGATAAATGCCCCACATAAAAAAACATCATCGTTAACCAGAAAAAGATAACCGGTAAGTAAAAAAAGCCTTTTTTAACCTGTTGTAACGTGTGTTCAACGCACTGATTAATGTCGACGAGGATGTTTGTTGCGAATCGATTCATGGCTTTATGCCTCCGTGATTTGACGGTGGTTTTGTGGGTGTGACAAAATCAGATAAATCCATTGAGGCGGCACTGCCCAACTGGTTAAGCAGTTCCGGTGGCAGGTTGGTTTTCACGCTGTTGCTGACGTTTTTCGCCAGTTGGTGGGTGATTCGCTGACCTTTTTCGCTTCCAGGTCTTCAATAAATTCCGCCTTAAACCCTTTTTGGAAAACCACTTCGACACGATTCGCAGCGCCTATCGGGATAACCGGATGGTATTGCTCGGAGCGCTCAATGTAATAATCCGCCAGTTTATTGGCTGCGGTCGAAGCCCCGCTACCGAGCGCTTGTCTGGCGACCTCCTGAGTCGTAGCCTGATGAGTTGCCCCCATGCCGACGGTGGTATTGCCAATTTGCGAGAAGGCGTTACCCAACCCCCCTAGTGCACCCGCCCCAAAAGCCAGTCCCAGCATGGCACCATTGCGCATAACGGGTATGCCTTTAATGCCGTTTTTGCCATAAAAACCGACATGTCCTTCAACCACCTGGTCAATATGTTTGTTGTTGATGACACACGACAGGCGCTCAAGTCTCACTTCTGCCCGTTCGCTCGAAATCTCGCCCCAGGCCGATGCGGTGACAAAGCAGTGGGTTAATTTATCCAGCTTTTGATTGCCAGGCAGATGGGCAAGTCCCGTTAACTTAAACTGCATGGCGACTTTTTTTGTTTCGCCTTTCACCGACGCATTGGCATCCGCCCCTTCTAGCACGATGGCGGTTGAAAACGTCCCCGAGGGGACATAAAAACCGGATGAGGCTGTATTTTCTTTTTTCGGATAAGTAAAACGGGTACTTTCAAGCTGGCCTTTCGGTGGCAGGATAGCGATTTGCGAGGAATACTCTGTTTGACTTGCCCCTGGTGTCGGCCGGCTTTCCATTGCTTTTTGATTACTCTGTATTTCAGCCTGAAGCTGACCCACATTAGCCTTTAACTGGCTATTTTCGTTTTTAACCGCATCAAAATCACGCTTAATGCCCTGAATTTCTTTTAGCAACATGTCCATCGTCTGCCGATTCGCTTTTTCGCTTAGCTGCGCATCCGT
>NZ_JAZHPL010000011.1:0-307381 GCF_036919435.1 Arsenophonus sp. PmNCSU2021_1
AATGAATTTGTATTGAACCCCAGTCAGGTTGGTTAGTAATTAAGCAATTAGATTTTAGCAGATGGCTAACTAATGTTTCCTCTGCCTTTATATTCGTGGTTGCGTTGTTAAGATAATCACGATTAAATTCATAATCAGTAATTTCTATCTCTTGCTCATCAATACATTCACCAGACAGATTATGAATAGTTTGATTAGCGAACATGGTGAGTGGCTGTAATTTTTACTGTCACTTCTCCTGCAGCGCATGCAGTCAAATCTTGGGTTAGTTGTTTTTCAACTTCTTGCCAGCTAATAAATTGGGTTTGATTGAAACTATTTAGATAGAGTTTAAAACTTTTAGATTCAATCAGATTTATGCTATTAGCATTAATGGTAACATGGCCGATAGCAACTTGAGGAACTCCTCGATTGTTTAGCCACGAAAGCTCATAGAGTGTCCAAATATCTGCGCCATGGAAAGGCAATCTGTCTGATGATAACCCTAAAGGTTGTCGATTTAGGCGACGAGAAACCGCTTGTAGTAGATGAGGTGCATAGTTATCATGATATTCGGTTTTTTTCCGAGCGTTAGGTGTTGTAGCTCACCATTATCTTGATCAAGTGGCATGGAGTTCCTTCCTAAAATAGAAAATCGGTAAGATAGTTGCTAGCATAATCAATATATTAGAGTAAGTTTGTTGTTTAATGTATAGCTTAACAACAAATTGAGCAGATAGATAATAATACCTAATGATACTTTTATATATTAGAATGATTTATTCCTATAATTAGTCACCAATAAGAATAATTTACCATGGAAGTAACGATTTCTCAGATATTAATGGAACTCACACAGCGTTATATTGCTTATTGGCAACAGCAGACGGGTGATTTACCGGCGAGTGATGCTTTTTACAGTATTCCTTCACCTTGCATTGAATATAGCAAAGATGATGTCGTTTATTGGTTACCTAAACCGTTTCCGCTGCCAAATGAAAAGTTAGAATCTGTTGAAAAAGCGTTAGAAATCCATTTTTATCCTAATATTCACCAATTTTATACAACACAATTAGCCGCTGATATGCGAGTAAAATTTCAAGATCAACAACTTGATTTAATTCAAGTATGGAATATGACCGATTTTACTCGTTTACAAGAAAACTTAATTGGGCATTTAATTACGCAAAAAAGACGTAGACTGACCCCCAACTCTCTTTATTGCAAGTTTAGATTCTGAATTTGAAATTATTTCCGTAGATAATATTAATGGCCATTATATTAGAAACATTTGGTCAAACAACACGTCGCGTCTTAGCTGGTAGTCTGATTGAATTTTTACAACAACTTACTCTGTAATTAAAAAGCAATGTGATTAAGATATTTACTTATTTTTTTGTGAGATATAACTTACAAATTATGTAAGTTATATCTGCGTTTATTGCTTTTTAAACCATGAAACGAGATGAAATATTTTTTTATTTCAGTAGGATAAAAAAAATATTCTGTTATTATCGGAAAAAAATGATTAAAAACTATTTTTTCTATCTTGTGTTCCTCAGATAAATCCGACATTCTTATGCCCGCCGATAAGTTAGCATTTATCAAATGTGCCCATAAATCGAAATAAGAAATGGAAATGATTTAACGGGCGTTTATTGCGCGAAATAAATTTAGTCATTGTTACTAATAATAAATGGTGAATGTTAGTTTATTTTTTAACTTTGAAATTATTAAATGTTTAATAATATAGAGGAATAAGAAAGGTAGTGTTAGGGATAACGAATGATAAGTATTAGTGCTTACAAATTACTACCTCGTAAATAGTAGGAAGATACATTCAGCAGGAAGCTGATAATGCAGGATGCATAAATATTCTATTTAATAGCGTTACATATTATATAACCAGTCGATTTTATAGACTGGTTTTTTTATGGTTCTATGGCTTTGCAAAAAAATTCACGAGTTTCGCACAAAACTAATTTGGGTACGCTAATAAAACAGGGATTTGCTCAGTAATAGCACTTTTGATTACGTCCCAATTTTGTTGATAAAGGGTTATTTTTTCAGATATACGACGTTTATGTTGTTCAAAACCACGCAGAAATAGCGAGAAAAATATGATTTCTTTGCGCTCGGCTCGTGCGAGCCTGACAGCGTTCAATACCACAGTTTTGTTTAACTTCTCGATGATAAACTTCAACAGACCAACGGGCATCCATGATAGATTTGAGGTATTGACGGGTGGGATTCTCTTTGTTTGTTACTATGTAATCAATACGGCCGTTTTTGGCTGTAAATTTGAAAACGGTTACCCAACCATATCCTCGCAAGTGTATTGACGTTCCTTCTTCTGAGATGTCTAACTTGTTCAGTTTGTTTGTTATGGTTAACAATCCTATTTTTCCTCAGCGTGGTTACCCAGATCCAACATGAGAGCGAATTGATTTCAGGTTATCCAGGCTAGAATACCAAGCATCCATCACTACGGCTTCTGGCATGATCCCTCTTTTTTTAGCAAGAGTGAGCATTTCGGAAAAGTGCGTGTTTTTTGTTTTTCCATCAGAATCTTTATCATAAATAAGATAATTGATAGGAATTGATTCAACCTTTGTCAGATCATGCCAAAGCAAATTAACTAAACCTATGCCAGCAATAACATCATGTTCATTACCTGAATATTGATAATGGACCATCTCTATTTTTTTACTACGTGTTTTGGCAATCAATGTATCATCGGCAATTAGTACGCAAGGGGCTTTTTTTGTCTATAGAAGGTTCAACTAATCGCCATAGGTCTTTAGGTCTAAAACATCTACTTTTTAGCCATCGGCTAACAGTGTCATGAGATAAAGGCGATGGGCTTACTTCTGATAACGCTAAACCAGAGTATCTTAAACTGCTTACTTGTAAGAATGTTTTTATAGATATCTTTAATACACGAGTTTCGCACAGGCATATAAAGTTCTAGAAATGGCTTAAAAGCAATGGTTAATCTGCAAGTTACTAAAACACATAAATTTTATTAAATTACAATAATTTGTATTTAATTTGTAAGGTTTTGTCTATTTATATATCATGCTGAATTAAACTTAAAAATAGCGCGTTTTTTTATTGGTGCGAAATTCGTGTAATACATGGATAACCCGACAAAATATGAACACCCTGATTTTTTCTTGTTTTTAAATTTATACTTCTTTTTTGGAGATTGCGAAACTCGTGAAATTGTTTTTAGCTGCAGTCGCGGATAGTAATATAACCCTATAAGTCAGTGATGTTGTGTATAATTAGTAAGTTTATTTAAATGATTATAATTTAGATAGATTGAATATTTTATATAGATTTACTAATGAGTAATAAAATTAATATCACGCGCTGCTTTTTTGTTTGATAACTAATAATGTTATGATTCATTTGTTTTTACTTATGATACTAGTGTAGGAAATGAATATTAATCTTATCGTTGCTGAAAAACTTCGTCTCATTGAAGTTGAAATGAAAAACCTTAATCTTTGGAGTAATACCCCACCGCCAGAGGAAGCTTTTGCTAGTGATTTGCCTTTTGCTGTAGACACCATGGCGGCACACGAATGGTTGCAATGGGTACTATTGCCAAAACTATATAAGCTTATTGAACAACATATTGATTTGCCAAAGGCATTCGCTATTACTCCCTATTTTGAAGAAATCTATCAAGAAGAACGAGAAAGTCGCTATTACCAATTATTGGAATATTTACGTGCGTTAGATGAAGTTTTTTCACAAGGTAACTCAACAAATGCTTGAAGTGATTTATCAGGATCAACATTTGATTGCAATAAATAAGCCTGCTGGATGGCTTGTACATCGTAGTTGGCTTGATCGTCATGAAACGCGTTTTGTTATGCAAACAGTGCGTGACCAAATTGGTCAGCATGTATTTCCTGTTCATCGTTTAGATAAACCGACTTCAGGGGCGTTATTGATGGCGCTTTCGAGTGAAGTTGCTTGTCTTTTAGCGTAGCAATTTGAACACCATACAATCGAAAAAAAGTATCATGCGATTGTGCGAGGTTATGTTAATCAAGCTGATATTATTAATTATGCACTGACGGAGGAAAAAGATAAGATTGCTGATAAATACGCCAGCAAAATAAGTCAACCTCAACCGAGCATTACTCATTATTCACCGTTGGCTAAGGTTGAATGTCCGATCGAGATAGGTCGTTATCCTACTTCACGTTTCTCTGCTAGCTCTAAGACCAATAACCGGCCGCAAGCATCAATTAAGACGTCATATGGCACATATCCGTCATCCCATAATTGGTGATACTACCCATGGTGATCTGCGCCAGAATCGCGGTGTTTCACACCATTTTGCCAGCAGCCGGTTGATGTTACATGCGAGTTATTTATCTTTTAAGCACCCAATGACAGGCGATAAATTGCAGCTAATTGCAAAGTGGGATGATGCTTGGATGCATTTGCTATCACAGTTTGGTTGGTTAGGTATAGTGCCTGAACTCGAGCGTCAACATTTATCGATGGTATGAATTATATTGTTAAACGGTTATGCGAGTTTATCTGCTTTAAAATACAAATTTGGCCTACCGGCCAGTTGGTATTAGCATAAATACGCAGCAGTGAGTTATTCAGGAAAGTTTTTTTAAATCTGATTTAATTTCCGCAATTTTGCTGATTACGACAGATTCTAAATGGCACAAATCATTTAATATTTTACTTTTTAAATCATGGTTGGTTTGGTCATGTTGACAAATTTGATTTAATTCTTCGATCACATCCCGTAGGTGGAGATTAATTTCATTGATCTCTTTGAGATTGTTATCTAGATTAACCAGCTTTCGTTGCAGCGGATATTTGAATTTTACACTTTTAGCATAGTGTTCATCTTTATCTTTGCGAAAATAAATCTTTAAAATGTCATGATTTGCTTCTTGGCGAAGGGTGTAGTGATCGATATCTTCAGGTTGAGTGATCCCTAAGCTTTTTAAGTTATCATACATATTAATACCTAACGGAATAAGGTTATCTAACAATTGTTACAGATTAGCATAATAATAAGGCTAAGCGGATATTCAATTGATAATCCGCTATGATAAATTTTAGTCTATTGTTCTTAGTAACTCATTAATGCCAACTTTCTTTCTAGTCTTGTCATCGACTTTTTTGACAATCACTGCGCAATATAGGCTGTAGTTGCCATTTTTGGCCGGTAAATTACCCGCGACGACGACCGAGCCGGCTGGAATTCGGCCATAGAGAATTTCACCGCTTTCCCTATCATAAATTTTGGTGCTCTGGCCAATATAGACGCCCATTGAGATAACCGCGCCTTCTTCAACAATGACCCCTTCAACAATTTCAGAGCGAGCACCAATAAAACAGTTATCTTCGATAATAGTTGGATTAGCTTGCAAGGGTTCTAGCACACCACCAATACCAACACCACCCGATAAGTGAACATTTTTACCAATTTGCGCACAAGAGCCAACTGTTGCCCAGGTATCTATCATCGATCCTTCGTCAATATAGGCACCAATATTAACGTAAGATGGCATTAAGACGGTATTTCGGGCGATAAACGCACCTTTTCGAGCCGTTGCTGGTGGAACAACTCTAAATCCTTCTTGTTGAAAACGAGCATGATCATACTCAGCAAATTTCATGGCTACTTTGTCAAAATAGCGGCTTTCTGCACCTTCGATTAATCGATTATCATTGATACGAAAAGAGAGTAGCACGGCTTTTTTAAGCCATTGATGTGTTGTCCATTGCCCATCTATCTTTTCAGCGACTCTTAACTGGCCTTTGTCAAGTTGAGTGATCACCTGATTGATTGCATCACTTAGTTGAACATTGGTCGTCGCGGGTGTGATTTCTGCGCGATGTTCAAAAGCATTTTCAATAATGGTTTTAAGTTGCTCCATAAAATTACTCATCCTCTGGGTTGTAATTATTTAACATGTTTACTATTTTCTTTATCTATTGCAGTCAGGGCTTGGGTCAATTTTTCTGCCAGGTTATGTTGTCTATTTTGATCGAGTGCCTGGTTGTTTTGATCAGTAAGTACAAACAAATCCTCAACTCTTTCTCCAATCGTTGTGATCCTAGCTCCGTGTAAGAGCACGGCCATTTCAGTAAATATATTACCGATCTGTGCCAATAATCCGGGTTGATCGAGGGCGACAAGCTCCATATAAGTCCGCCTGCCATTAAAATTGGGCAAAAAGTGTACTTTAGTTGGTACGTTAAAATGGCGAAATCTATGACGGGCGTTACGTGTTTTCAAGGTTTTGCTATTTGGGGTCTTAATAACTTTTAATAAGGCTTGGCGAATATTTTCATAGCGATCATGAGCCAACGGTTGTCCTTTAGGATCTAATACCACAAAAGTATCCATCGTCATATTATCTTTGTTAGTAAAGATTTGGGCGCTATGGATATTAAGATTTCGTCTATCAAGTTCTCCAGCAACCGCGGCAAATAGAGATGGTCGATCTGGACACCAGATAAAAATTTCAGTACCACCATGCACAGATACGGTACTGATCAGTATTAATGGTTCATTTAAATTGTGTTTTAATAAAGCGCTAGCGTGCCAGGCAAGTTGCTGGGGAGTATGTCGTAAAAAATAATCAGCATGGCAGCGTGACCATAATTTTTTTAGCTCACCTTGATCAATATTTTTTTCGCCTAGCTGGGTTAACGCTTGCAAGCGATTGGATTGGATCCGTTGACGTAAAGTGGGTATTGCTTGCGTATCTTGATTTAATTGATTTTTAGTTAATAGATACAGCTCTTTTAATAGACTCTGTTTCCAGCTATTCCATAAGCTATTATTGGTTGCACATATATCGGCAACAGTCAGACACAAAAGATAATCCAGCCGGTTTATTGATTTCACTTCACTGGCAAATTGTTTAATAACAATCGGATCTTGAATATCACGCCGTTGGGCGGTCACTGACATCAAAAGATGTTGACGTACAAGCCAGGCAATTAAGGATGAATCATGTTCAGATAGGCCGTGTGCTAGGGCAAATTGTTTTGCATCTTCCGCGCCCAGTTCAGAGTGATCACCTTTTCTGCCTTTAGCGATATCATGAAACATAGCCGCCAGACGTAAAATTTCAGGCTGAGCAAGCTTGGTATAAATGGCAACGCACAAAGGATGTTGGTGACTATTATTTTGGTCAGCAAATTGATCAAGTTTTTGTAATACGCGAATAGTATGTTCATCGACGGTGTAAGTATGAAAAAGATCAAATTGCATTTGGCCAACAATATTTTGCCAAACTGGCGTATAAGCACTAAGTACATCGTGTGAGTGCATGGGTATAATGGCACCTTTTACCGCTCTGGGGTGGCGCAAAATAGTAATAAAAATTTCACGAGCAATTGGGATTTCACACAGAGGTTTAGTCAGTTTTTGACAAGCAAAACGCAATTGACGCAGTGTAGCTGAGTATATTCCATGAATATTTTCCTGTTCGGCCATTTGATAAAATAGCTGCAATATGGCTGCGGGTTGACGATCGAAAAGAGTGCTATCAATCAGATCGATGAGATCTCCTCTAAGTTGAAATTGATTATCAAGTTTATGTGGCGCGGCTAGGTTTTTTTCGCTAAGGATGGCTTCATCAAACAGTTGTAGCAGCATGCTATTGAGTTCTCGCACACGTTGTGTGACACGATAATAGTCTTTCATCATTTGCTCAACAGGCTGATTGTCTTTACCTTTATAACCAAGTAAGCGGGCAACATTTAATTGATGTTCAAATAGTAGGCGATTGTCATAACGTTTTATCATTAAATGCAGCGCAAATCGAATACGAAGCAAAAAATTTAAACATATTTTTAATTCTCGATATTCTGCTTGACTTAGAAAGTCGAAATGAACTGTCTGCTCAATGGTGGTTGCACCAAAATGTCGGCGTGCTACCCATAACAGTATGTGAATATCACGTAAACCGCCGGGACTACTTTTGATATTTGGCTCAAGGTTGTAACTGGTACTATGATAACGTTGGTGACGCAACTGTTGTTCACTACGTTTGGCAGCAAAAAATTTATCAGACGGCCAAAAATTATCGCTATATATTGCTTGCTGTAATGATAGAAACAGAGTTTGATCGCCACAAATTAACCTTGATTCAAATAGATTAGTTGCGATAGACAGATCTGTTTGTCCTGCCTGTAAACATTCTTCTAATGTGCGCACACTATGGCCAACTTGAAAACCCAAGTCCCATAGTAGAGTAATAAATTGACCAATCTTAGTGGTGATAGCGGTAGCTAAAGGATGTTGACTTAAAATTAATAAATCTATATCTGACAGTGGATGTAATTCTTGTCGGCCATAACCACCCACGGCAATTAATGATAATTGGGGAATTAGCTCGAAACGATTAATTTGCCAAACACGCTGGAGCAACTTATCAAGATAATTGCTACGGACGGCAATAAGTTCAGCGGCGGTAACTCCCTCCTTAAAAGATTGTTCTAACCATTTTTGCAAGCGCTCTACCTGTTGTTTTAGTAAAGGTAAAGTAAAATCCTCTTGAGATAATTTATCAAGCGCAAGGAGGAGGGGGACAGGCTGATTACTTTTCATCATGGTATTATAACCGCGAAATTGCTGGAGGAGATCTGATTATGCGATCACTAGTAAATGGTATGAATAGACAATAAAAAGCAGTAAAACAATATCATTAAGGTAAAAGCCTCCAAAATTATGGAGGCCAATCTGAAAATTATCTATTCACTAATATAGCCGAAATAAATGGCTCTTCTTCTTTCCGTAAGGTAAAAATTTCACACCCATCGTCGGTGACAGCTAAAGTATGTTCATATTGCGCCGACCAACCTCGAGCTTTTGTTTTTACTGTCCAGCCATCTTTCATTGTTCTAATACGATGATCGCCGGTATTTACCATTGGTTCGATAGTAAAAGTCATGCCTTTTTGCAGTATCACACCACCGTCATCAGCATCGTAATGTAATACTTGAGGTTCTTCATGAAAGACTCGACCAATACCATGGCCACAATATTCGCGCACGACAGAAAAATGATGCTGTTGAACAAATTGCTGAATTGCCTGACCTATCGTCCGTAAACGAATACCAGGTTTGACCATTTTTAAAGCAAGATAAAGGCTTTCTTGTGTTACCTTACACAACCGTTCGCCTTGAATGGTTGGTTTGCCCACAATAAACATTTTGGAGGTGTCGCCGTGGAAGCCATTTTTAATAACGGTGACATCAATATTAATGATATCACCTTCTTTTAAGATTTTTTCATCACTCGGAATACCATGACAAATAACATCATTAAGGGATGTACAGATAGATTTAGGAAAGCCATGATAATTTAAACAGGCTGGGATAGCTTGCTGTTTTTCGACGATATGTGAGTGACAGATGCGATCAAGTTCACCGGTGGAAATGCCCGGTTTTATGTAAGGTTCAATAATTTCTAACACTTCCGCCGCCAAATGTCCGGCGATACGCATTTTCTGAATATCTTCTTCCGTTTTAATTGAGATAGCCATGAATTCTGCCTATTTATGCTGATTTAAATGAGTAAAAATGCACTTATCAGACAATTATGTTGATTAAATATAAATACTGTATGTTGACGGTTATGTTAGCAGCGAAGCGCAGTTATGCCAACTAACGACTTAACATATCAATTTTTTTTAAAATATGAAAATAACCAAAAAGTAATGTTTGGTTATTTTAAATTGAATTATTACTAGTAAACTGTAAAAAAATCATAAAAATTAAGATATTAGCAATAGAACACAATAAAATATTTTTAAAGTAAATTTTATTCAGAAATGAATATTATTTATTTCTGAATAAGCAATACTAATTGTCGGTGTTATTTTTTTAACACGAGTTTCGCACAAAACTAATTTGGGTACGCTAATAAAACACGGATTTGCTCAGTAATAGCACTTTTGATTACGTCCCAATTTTGTTGATAAAGGGTTATTTTTTCAGATATACGACGTTTATGTTGTTCAAACCACGCAGAAATAGCGAGAAAAATATGATTTCTTTGCGCTCGGCTCGTGCGAGCCTGACAGCGTTCAATACCACAGTTTTGTTTAACTTCTCGATGATAAACTTCAACAGACCAATGGGCATCCATGATAGATTTGAGGTATTGACGGGTGTGATTCTCTTTGTTTGTTACTATGTAATCAATACGGCCGTTTTTGGCTGTAAATTTGAAAACGGTTACCCAACCATATCCTCGCAAGTGTATTGACGTTCCTTCTTCTGAGATGTCTAACTTGTTCAGTTGTTTGTTATGGTTAACAATCCTATTTTTCCTCAGCGTGGTTACCCAGATCCAACCATGAGAGCGAATTGATTTCAGGTTATCCAGGCTAGAATACCAAGCATCCATCACTACGGCTTCTGGCATGATCCCTCTTTTTTTAGCAAGAGTGAGCATTTCGGAAAAGTGCGTGTTTTTTGTTTTTCCATCAGAATCTTTATCATAAATAAGATAATTGATAGGAATTGATTCAACCTTCGTCAGATCATGCCAAAGCAAATTAACTAAACCTATGCCAGCAATAACCTCATGTTCATTACCTGAATATTGATAATGGACCATCTCTATTTTTTTACTACGTGTTTTGGCAATCAATGTATCATCGGCAATTAGTACGCAAGGGCTTTTTTTGTCTATAGAAGGTTCAACTAATTGCCATAGGTCTTTAGGTCTAAAACATCTACTTTTTAGCCATCGGCTAACAGTGTCATGAGATAAAGGCGATGGGCTTACTTCTGATAACGCTAAACCAGAGTATCTTAAACTGCTTACTTGTAAGAATGTTTTATATAGATATCTTTAATACATGGATAACCCGACAAAATATGAACACCCTGATTTTTTCTTGTTTTTAAATTTATACTTCTTTTTTGGAGATTGCGAAACTCGTGTTTAATTAAGCTAAATCACGAGTTTCGCACAGGCCTATAAAATTCTAGAAATGGCTTAAAAGTAATGATTAATCTGCAAGTTACTGAAATGCATAAATTTACTTAATTTACAATAAGTTATATTTAATTTATAAGGTTTTATCTATTTACATATTATGCTGAATTAAACTTAAAAATAGAGCGTTTTTTTATTGGTGCGAAACTCGTGAGATATCTTTAATACATGGATAACCCGACAAAATATGAACACCCTGATTTTTTCTTGTTTTTAAATTTATACTTCTTTTTTGGAGATTGCGAAACTCGTGTAAATGACTTAAGCGTAGAAAAATATAACTATAGCTGGTGTTTTTGGTTATTTTATGATATAAAGCGCCCCGGCATTCTATGTATTGTTATAATAGAAAAACATAGATTAGCTCTAACATAAACTTAACTGTGTTATAACACACACAGATCGGCACATTTTCCGGGGTGCTCTTATATAGAAAATCTACAGCTAATGAGTCGGGGAATGGGATCTGTGGAGGCATAACCCCAATTTACTAAATTATAGAGGTTTAAATGGCAACTGTTTCCATGCGCGATATGCTTCAGGCGGGCGTTCACTTTGGTCACCAAACTCGTTACTGGAATCCAAAGATGAAAACTTACATCTTTGGTGCGCGCAACAAAGTGCATATCATTAATTTGGAAAAAACTGTTCCAATGTTCAATGAAGCATTAGCTGAATTGACTAAAATTGCTTCACGAAAAGGCAAAATTCTGTTTGTTGGCACTAAGCGCGCAGCAAGCGAATCGATAAAAGAAGCGGCTAATAGTTGTGATCAGTATTTTGTTAACCACCGCTGGTTAGGTGGTATGCTGACTAACTGGAAAACCGTTCGTCAGTCTATTAAGCGCCTGAAAGATTTAGAAGCACAATCTCAGGATGGTACTTTTGATAAGTTGACCAAAAAAGAAGCGTTGATGCGTACCCGTGAGCTTAGCAAGTTAGAAAATAGTTTGGGTGGTATTAAAGAGATGGGCGGTTTGCCTGACGCTTTATTTGTTGTTGATGCGGAACATGAGCATATTGCTATAAAAGAAGCAAACAACTTAGGTATCCCTGTATTTGCGGTTGTTGATACTAACTCTGATCCAGATGGTGTTGATTATATCATCCCTGGTAATGATGATGCGATCCGTGCAGTTAAACTGTATCTGGATGCAGTTGCGAAAGCTGTCCATGAAGGTCGTTCTAAAGATCAGGCGATTAAACCAGAAGAAAACTTGATAGAGACTGAATAATAAGGCCAGCTATTCGTTAGTATAGAAGAGCCCTTATGGACCAGGTATTACAATATATTGGTTATAGGGGCCTAACTGGCTCCTTTTTACTTATCAGAATGAGAATTGTCTGCATGGGATGATTTCCCATCAGATAGATTGAGGAATAAATCACATGTCTGGAATTACCGCTGCTTTGGTAAAAGAACTGCGCGAACGTACTGGTGCAGGTATGATGGAATGTAAAAAAGCATTGGTTGAAGCTGATGGAAATATTGAATTAGCTATCGATAATATGCGTAAATCAGGTCAAGCAAAAGCGGCTAAGAAAGCCGGTCGAGTGGCTGCCGAAGGTGTAGTAATGGCGGAAATTTCTGCCGATGGCAAATTTGGTGCATTGCTTGAGTTGAATTGTGAAACGGATTTTGTGGCTAAGGATGCGAATTTTGTAGCATTTGGTAATGAAGTACTAAAATTCGTTGTGGCAAATAAATTGTCAAATATTGAAGAATTAAAGGCAAAATTTGAAGAACAACGTACAGCAATCGTTGCCAAGATTGGTGAAAATATTAATATTCGCCGAGTCGAGATCCTAGAAGGTGAAAAAATCGGCTGTTATTTACATGGTGCTCGTATTGGCGTTCTTGTGTCTGCAAACGGTGCGGATGATGAGCTTATTAAACATATTGCTATGCATATTGCGGCGAGCAAACCCGAATATGTTACACCAGCAGATGTACCAGCCGATGTTGTCGCTCATGAGCATCAAATTCAATTAGATATAGCAATGCAATCTGGTAAACCTCGTGAAATTGCGGAAAAAATGGTAACTGGCCGCATGAACAAATTTACCGGTGAGATCTCTTTAACTGGCCAACAATTTGTTATGGATCCAAGTAAAGCAGTTGGTACGTTGCTAAAAGAGAAAAATGCAACAGTGACTAACTTTATCCGTTTTGAAGTTGGTGAAGGTATCGAAAAAGTAGAAACTGATTTTGCTGCTGAAGTCGCGGCAATGAGTAAATAATGATACCAATTGTTAAATAGAGCCGCCAGTAGGCGGTTCTGTTTTATCTAATATCGATAATTTATTTTTATCTGTCTGATAATACATTATCAATGATAATTTATATGTAAATATGCCACTAAATTATTTAATTCAGCATATGCTTAATTCAACGGATTAGGGTTAGTATTTAGACTAAATTATCTTTTTCTAAAGTAATGAAGAAAAGTAATTAATCAAGTATTTTACATTCAGACTTTGAACTAAGAATTTTAAACCTTCAATAATTTATCTGGTCAGGACGAAACACCATGGCAACTAATGCAAAACCAGTATATCAACGTATCTTGCTTAAGCTTAGTGGCGAAGCTCTACAAGGTTCAGAAGGTTTTGGTATTGATGCGAGCGTTTTAGATCGTATGGCACAAGAAATTAAGGAACTGGTAGAGTTAGCTATACAAGTTGGTGTCGTTATTGGTGGTGGCAACTTATTTCGTGGTGCAGGGCTAGCCGATGCTGGGATGAATCGTGTAGTTGGTGATCATATGGGAATGCTAGCGACAGTAATGAATGGATTAGCCATGCGTGATGCTTTACATCGTGCATATGTTAATGCCAGACTGATGTCTGCAATACCATTAAATGGTGTGTGTGACAATTATAGTTGGGCTGAGGCGATTAGTTTGCTTCGTAATGGCAAAGTTGTTATTTTCTCGGCCGGAACGGGCAACCCTTTCTTTACAACAGATTCAGCGGCTTGTTTACGAGGGATAGAAATTGAGGCGGATGTTGTTTTAAAAGCAACCAAAGTTGATGGCGTCTATTCTGCTGATCCATCGAAGAGTTCAGATGCGGTTTTTTATAATAAATTAACGTATCAGGACGTATTAGAACGCGAATTAAAAGTGATGGATTTGGCAGCATTTACGCTGGCTCGTGATCATAATTTACCTATTCGCGTTTTTAACATGAATAAACCCGGTGCGTTACGTCGAATTGTGATGGGTGAAAATGAAGGCACGTTAATCTCGTGTGATTAATCTCCTGAGAGACATGGATGATTTTTGGCGGTATGATATTATCAGCATCGTTAAAATAATTGAATTGGGTTATCGGTTATAGCCTAATATTTATAACCAGTTGCTAAGGGTTTAAATGTGATTAATGAAATCAAAAAAGATGCTCAAGAGCGTATGGAAAAAAGTGTCGAAGCATTGAAAAGTCAAATTAATAAAGTTCGTACCGGCCGTGCATCGCCAAGTTTATTGGATGGTATCATGGTTGAATATTATGGTGCTGCAACGCCGTTACGTCAGTTAGCGAATATTACCGCTGAGGATTCACGTACACTCGCCATTACTGTGTTTGATCGTACGTTAGCACCAGCAGTGGAAAAGGCCATTATGGCATCAGATCTAGGTCTTAATCCTTCTTCAGCAGGAACCATAATACGGGTGCCTTTACCACCGTTGACGGAAGAACGACGTAAGGATTTGATTAAAGTTGTCCGTAATGATGCTGAGCAGGGACGTGTATCTGTTCGTAATGCACGACGTGATGCGAATGATAAAATCAAGGCATTACTAAAAGATAAAGAAATTAGTGAGGATGATGAACGTCGAGCAGAAGATGAAATCCAGAAGTTGACCGATAATTTTATCAAAAAAGTTGATGAAGCTCTGGAACAAAAAGAAAAAGAATTGATGGAATTTTAAACATTCTTATAATAAAGCCATAAGCTATATAAAAGTAAGTATGGCTTTATTATATCTTTAAATTTATTGCTCCATTTTATGTTATGCTATATGGCTGAGTTAAGAATAATTCTTTTTAATTAAATAGTAGAGCATATATATCACAATGATACGTCTGACAATTTTAGGCTCGACGGGTTCAATTGGTAAAACGACACTATCAGTAGTCAAAAAAAATCCAGCGAAATTTGAAATTATCGCATTAGTTGCACATAAAAATGTGGCTACTATGGTTCAGCAATGCTTAGAATTCCAGCCACAATATGCTGCTATGTCAGACGAAAAATTAGCCAATAATCTAAGAAGCATACTAAATAAACACGGATGTAAAACTGAAGTCTTAGCAGGCCAAAAGGGAGTTTGTGAACTAGCGGCGCTTGATAATGTTGATCAAGTGATGTCCGCAATTACCGGAATTGCTGGATTAATGCCAACATTAGCTGCGATTCGTCAAGGTAAGCGTATTTTATTAGCCAATAAAGAGTCATTAATTACTAGTGGGCACCTGTTTTTCGACGCAATTAAAAAATATGGTGCTCAGGTCCTGCCTATTGATAGTGAACATAATGCGATATTTCAAAGTTTACCGACTGAAATTCAGCGTAATTTAGGTTTTGCTAATCTTGAACAACATGGAATAACGCGCATAGTATTAACTGGCTCGGGTGGCCCTTTTCGTGAAATTCCGCTCGCTTCTCTTAAGAATATGACGGCTAATGAGGCTTGCAATCACCCTAATTGGTCTATGGGGCGTAAGATCTCGGTTGATTCTGCAACGATGATGAATAAAGGGCTTGAGTATATTGAAGCTCGGTATTTTTTTAATGCTTCAGCCGAACAAATTGAAGTTATTATTCATCCACAATCTGTTATTCATTCCATGGTACGCTATCAGGATGGAAGTGTGATCGCTCAATTAGGTACGCCTGATATGAGAACACCGATTTCCTATAGTATGGCTTATCCAGATCGTATCCCTTCAGGTGCAGCGGCACTTGATTTTAAACAATTATCTTCATTAACTTTTATTGCTCCAGATTACCAACGTTACCCCTGTTTGAAATTAGCGATTTATGCTTGTCATCATGGGCAAGCAGCAACCACAATTTTAAATGCTGCGAATGAAGTTTCTGTTGCTGCATTTTTGGCCGGAAAGCTTCGATTTACTGATATTGCGCAAGTTAATTTGGATACAGTAGAAAGGTTAAGTTTGGCCGAACCTGATAGCATTGATGCAGTGTTAGCGATTGATAGCGAAGCGCGTCAAATGGCAATTAATTATATTGAAACATTAGCAATATCCTATTAATAAAGAATTTAAGTTGCTCAAATGTTTTTATATTTATCTCAGATTAAACTTTTATAAAATTATAATGGGTTAAGGATATCAAAAATGAATAAAGAGCTAACTATTAACTTATTAGTAAATATGGAAATTTTTTGATTCATCTTAAGTAATTTTATTTTTATTATCCAAAATAATTAAGCGCAATAGTTATGTAAGCTTATAGTAAAGGAACTTTTTTGGCATGAAACTTATGTATGATAATGATAGCTCACAGCAACGAATTCCGAGGCATGTTGCTATTATTATGGATGGTAATGGACGCTGGGCGAAGCAACATGGAAAGTTAAGAATTAAAGGGCATCTAGCAGGAACAGAAGCGGTACAAAAAGCGGTTAAATTTGCTGTTAAAAATGAGATTCAGTCTTTAACGCTCTATGCTTTTAGTAGTGAAAATTGGAATCGACCAGAAACTGAGGTTAGTGCTCTGATGGAACTTTTTACTTGGTTCCTGGATGATGAAGTTAAAAATTTAAATATTCATAATGTTAAATTAACGATTATTGGCGATATCATCCGATTTAAAACTAAATTACAAAATCGTATCAAACACGCGGTTGACTTAACCGCAAATAATACCGGATTACAACTCAATATTGCCGCTAATTATGGTGGTCGTTGGGATATTACCCATGCAATGGGACTTATTGCAGAGAAAATTAAAGCGGGTTCATTATTACCAGAAAATATTAACGAAGATACGGTAAATGAATTTATTAGTCTACATGATCAACCAACCGTTGATTTAGTTATTAGAACTGGGAGAGAATATCGCATCAGCAATTTTCTTTTATGGCAGATTGCTTATGCTGAATTTTATTTTACCGATGTGCTCTGGCCGGATTTTGATGAGGAAGCTTTCAAAAGTGCAATTGTGGCTTTTAATCAGCGTGAACGACGTTTTGGTAACACTGAGCCTGATGATATTAATGAAGAATAGGGGACTCTTTTGCTAAACTTAAATGCTCGTATCATAACAGCTATCATACTTATTCCATTAGTTATCGCGGCACTTTTTTTCTTACCTCCTAACTTGTTTGGTTATGTTATCATTGTTATTTGCTCGTTAGCTGCTTGGGAATGGAGCCAATTTATTGGCTGGACAGTACAGATTAAACGAATTATATCTGTTGTTTTATTTGGTATTTGTTTATTGGGTTTACAATTGTCATTTCAGGATCTCAGTCAATTAACAACAGAGCCTTTGATTTTTTATATTTTATCGGCTGGGTTAGTTTGGTGGTTAGTTGCGATAATATTGGTTGTCACTTTTCCTACTTCTGCTCGATTCTGGTCTCAGTCAGTAATATTAAAAATTTTGTTTGGTGTTTTAACCATTTTACCTTTTTATTGTGGCATGTTGGTGTTAAAAAGCGTCGATTATCATATTGACAATTTTATCGGTGCTTGGTGGGTGCTTTATGTCATGCTATTAGTTTGGAGTGCAGATAGTGGCGCTTATTTTTTTGGACATTTATTTGGTAAACATAAATTGGCGGCGAAGGTTTCTCCTGGTAAAACCTTGGAAGGTATGCTTGGTGGAATGCTGACAGCAGGTATTATAGCCTGGCTATTTAGTTTATTTGTTCCTGTTTTATTAATATCCAAGAATTTACTATTTTGTTCTGTTATTGTTGTAATTATTTCTGTTTTTGGTGATTTAACGGAAAGTATGTTTAAACGTCAGGCTGGCATCAAAGATAGTAGTCATTTAATTCCAGGACATGGTGGCGTATTAGATAGAATCGATAGTTTGACCTCGGCTATACCTGTTTTTGCAGGATTGACATTGTTATTTTTTTAGTTTTTAAGGTATATCATGGGATTTGTTTGGAGTTTAGCGGCATTTATTATTGCATTAGGTGTGCTAATTATCGTACATGAATTTGGCCATTTCTGTGTGGCTAGGCGCTGTGGTATTTATGTTGAGCGTTTCTCCATTGGTTTTGGAAAAGCCTTATGGCGTAAAGTCGATCGTCATGGTACAGAATTTGTTATCGCCCTGATCCCGTTAGGTGGCTATGTTAAAATGCTAGATGAGCGAGTAGCTGCTGTAGCACCAGAGCGTCGCCACTTTGCTTTTAATAATAAAACAGTAGGACAACGTGCTGCAGTGATTAGTGCGGGGCCAATAGCCAATTTTTTATTGGCAATATTTGTTTATTGGTTAGTTTTCATTATTGGTATCCCTTCCGTGCGCCCAGTCATTGAAGATATTCAGTCAAACTCGATTGCTGAGCAAGCAAATATTTCACCAGGTATGGAACTAAAATCAATAGATGGTATCGAAACCCCTGACTGGAACGCAGTTCGTCTCGCCTTAATTAGTAAAATTGGTGATGAAGAATTAAGCATGAAGGTTTTACCTATTGGAAATTCAACGCCGATAAAAAAAGTGATTGATTTGCGGGAATGGCATTTTGATCCAGAAACTCAGGATCCGGTTTTATCTTTAGGAATTATGCCAGTTAGTGCCAGGCAAGATCCCATTGTGCGTAATATTCAACCTGGCTCAGCGGCGGCATTATCAGGCTTACAAGTAGGAGACAGAATTGTAAAAGTGGGTGATCAGATAATAGATGTTTGGCATCCATTCACCTATTTTGTTCGGCAAAGTCCTAATATTCCATTGTTATTGACGATCGAAAGACAAGGTGAACAGCAGCAATTAACGTTAACACCAGAAGTAAAAACGATAGCTAAAGGGCGGCAAATTGGATTTGCCGGGCTTGAATTATCAGTAATACCACTTGCAGATGAGTATAAAATCACTCAGCAATATGGTCCGTTTTATGCGTTGTACCAGGCAACGGATAAAACTTGGCAGTTGATGAAGTTGACAGTTAGCATGATAGGTAAATTGGTCACTGGTGATATTAAACTCAATAATCTTAGTGGGCCTGTTTCTATTGCAAAAGGAGCCGGCATTTCCGCTGAGTCTGGGTTAGTGTATTATCTGATCTTTATTGCATTAATTAGTGTCAATTTAGGGCTCATTAACCTGTTTCCTTTGCCTGTATTAGATGGTGGGCACTTACTTTTCTTGTTAATCGAAAAGATTAAAGGAAAACCAGTGTCTGAGCGTGTACAAGACTTCAGCTATCGTATTGGTGCTATTGCATTGATATTATTAATGGGGCTTGTACTTTTCAATGATTTCTCTCGTCTTTAAGAGAGAGACTAGTTAGGAATACTCATAACAACAATGGCGATGAAAAAGTTGCTCATAGCATCGCTGCTATTTGGCAGCGCCACTGCATACGGTTCAGACGGGTTTGTAGTTCAAGATATTCATTTTGAAGGTCTTCAACGCGTCGCCGTTGGTGCAGCACTATTGAATATGCCTGTTCGGGTAGGAGATACGATTAATAATGACGATATAGGTCGTACTATTCGAGCGCTATTTTCAACGGGTAATTTCGAAGATGTTAGAGTTTTGCGTGATGGAAATACGCTTATAGTTCAAGTAAAAGAGCGGCCAACTATTGCAAGCATTACATTCTCTGGTAATAAGTCGGTTAAAGACGATTTATTAAAGCAAAATCTTGAGGCTTCCAATATTCGCGTTGGTGAAGCCCTCGATCGCACAAAACTGGCGAATATCGAAAAGGGTCTGGAAGATTTTTATTACAGTGTTGGTAAGTATAATGCGACAGTTAAAGCAGTAGTCACACCGCTACCGCGTAATCGTGTTGACTTAAAATTAATCTTTTCTGAAGGCGTTTCAGCTAAGATCCAACAGATTAATATCGTCGGTAATAAAGCATTTACCACGGGTGAATTGGTAAATCGTTTTCAATTACGTGATGATGTACCCTGGTGGAATTTTATTGCTGATCAAAAATATCAGAAACAAAAACTGGCAGGTGATTTAGAAACCCTACGCAGTTTTTATCTCGACCGAGGTTATGCCAAATTTAATATCGACTCAACTAATGTCAGTCTGACACCTGATAAGAAAGGTATTTATGTCACTATCAATGTGACAGAAGGCGATAAATATACCATATCCGGCGTTGAATTAAATGGCGAAACTGCTGGCCATTATGATGAAATCAACCAATTAATCACCATCAAACCTTCTTCGCTTTATAATGGTACTGAAGTTACTAACATGGAGAACAAAATTAAGGATCTCCTGGGTCGTTATGGTTATGCTTATCCTCGTGTTATTACCCAACCTGAAATCAATGATGAAGATAAAACCGTTAAACTGCATGTGAATGTTGATGCAGGTAGCCGTTTCTATGTTCGCCAAATCCGTTTTGTCGGCAATGATGTTAGTAAAGATTCTGTTTTACGTCGTGAGATGCGTCAGATGGAAGGCGCTTGGTTAGGCAATGATTTGGTTAACCTAGGCAAAGAACGATTAAATCGGACCGGTTTTTTCGAAATCGTTGATGTTGAAACGCAACGTGTACCTGGTACACCTGATCAAGTTGATGTGGTCTATAAAGTTAAAGAACGTAATACTGGCTCGATGAACTTCGGCATTGGTTTTGGTACTGAAAGTGGTATCAGTTTCCAAGTCGGTGTTCAACAAGAAAACTGGCTTGGTACTGGTAATGCTGTTGGTATTAGTGCAAGCAAGAATGATTATTCGACTTATGCGGAATTATCATTAACCGATCCTTATTTTACCGTTAATGGTGTCAGCTTGGGTGGCCGATTATTCTATAATGATTTTAGTGCCAAGGATGCTGATCTTTCACGCTATAATAATAAAACTTATGGTGTTGATAGTACCTTGAGTTTTCCTTTTAATGAAAATAATGCGTTTCGAATTGGGGCAGGTTTTGTTCATAACTCCCTGTCTGATATGAAAGCTCAAGTTGGAATGTGGCGTTATTTACAAAGTATGGGCGAAAATCCTAATTTTGATGATAAAGCGCGCTATAATGCTAATGATTTTACCCTTAATTTAGGTTGGACTTATAATAACCTAGATCGTGGTTTCTTCCCGACAGCGGGCAATAAAACTTCATTAAATAGTAAAATCACCATTCCTGGTTCTAATAATCAATACTATAAGATTCGGTTTGATACATCGCAATATTATCCCATTGATGAGGATAACAAATGGGTATTATTAGGCCGGGCACAGTTAGGTTATGGTAATGGTTTTGGTGGAAAAGAATTACCATTTTATGAAAACTTTTATGCTGGTGGTGCTGGTACGGTAGGTGGTTTTCGTTCCAATAATATCGGCCCTAAAGCAATTTATCTTGAAGAAAAAAATGGTGTAGTAAGTCCAAAATCCGGTAGTCCCTCAACGGATGCTGTTGGCGGCAATGCAATGGTAACAGCGTCATTAGAGTTAATTACGCCAACCCCGTTTATTGATGAAAAGTATGCTAATTCGATCAGAACTTCTTTCTTTATTGATGCGGGTACTGTTTGGGATTCGAATTGGAGTAACACCCCCGCAAGCTGGAGAGCAGGAATGCCTGACTATGGTAAGGCATCCAATATTCGAGTTTCGACAGGGATTGCATTACAATGGATGTCACCACTTGGTCCGCTGGTCTTTTCTTATGCCAAGCCAATAAAAGATTATGAAGGTGACAAATCTGAAGAGTTTCAGTTTAATATTGGTAGGACGTGGTAAAACGTCAATTCAATTCATCGATTCGCTTGTGGTCAGATCATAAGAGATAAGGAGTTTAGTGTGAAAAAATTGTTGTGTGCAGCAGGTTTAGGTTTGATTTTATCTGTATCTGCCAGTGCTTATGCAGAGAAAGTTGCCGTTATTAACGTCGGTGAAGTTTTTAAGAACATAGCAACCAGTAAAGCGGTAACTAAGCAACTTGAAAAAGAGTTCAAAGGACGCGCTAATGAGTTGCAAAATATGGAAAAAGATTTACAGGCTCGGGCAGAAAAATTGCAAAAAAGCGCCGCTAAGCCTAATGAAAAAGATCTTCAAGCGTTTGAGGCTAAGCGGAAAGATTTTCTTCAAAAAGCACAGCAATTTGAAAAAGATAACCAACGTCGTCAGCAAGAAGAGCGCAATAAAATATTGCAAACGATAAAGACCGCAACTAAAGCGGTTGCAGAAAAAGAGCGTTACGACGTGGTTGTTGACGTAAATGCGGTTCTCTATCCGGAAAACAGTTCTAGCCTGAAAAATATTACCGATCTGGTTATTAAAAAGGTTAAATAATAGATGGTTTCTATTCGATTAGCTGATTTAGCCCAGCAATTGGACGCGCAGCTACATGGTGATGGTAATATTACCATTACCGCTATTGCGCCTATGCATTTAGCGAAGGAAGGGCAAATTACTTTTTTATCGGATAGCCGTTACCTAACGCAATTGGCAAAATGCAAAGCTGCTGCTGTGGTATTAAAGCAAGAGGATCTAGCCGAGAGTAAAATAGCCGCATTAGTGGTTAAAGATCCTTATCTTGCCTATGCTCGATTAGCTCAAATTTTGGATACCACGCCAAAACCTGCACAAAATATCCATCCTTCAGCGGTTATTGCGGAAGATGTTAAGCTCGGCGAAGATGTTGCCATTGGTGCTAATGCCGTTATTGAGTCAGGGGCGACATTAGGTAATCAGGTTATTATTGGTGCAGGTTGCTTTATTGGTAAAAATGTCAAGATCGGTCAGTCTACGCGTTTATGGGCAAATGTTTCTGTCTATCATAGTGTCGAGATAGGTGAACAGTGTCTTATCCAATCTGGAACAGTTATTGGTTCAGATGGTTTTGGCTATGCAAATGAAAAAGGCCAATGGATAAAAATACCTCAATTAGGTACAGTTATTATTGGAAATAATGTTGAAATTGGTGCTTGTACCACCATTGACCGCGGTGCACTAGAGAATACAATAATTGGTAATGGGGTTATCATTGATAACCAATGTCAGATTGCTCACAATGTGATTATCGGTGATTATAGTGCTATTGCCGGTGGTGTTATTATGGCCGGTAGCCTGAAAATAGGCCAATATTGTATGATTGGTGGTGCCAGCGTGATCAATGGACATATGGAAATTTGTGATAAAGTTACTATAACCGGAATGGGAATGGTAATGCGTCCAATTAGTGAGCCGGGAATTTACTCTTCTGGCATTCCATTACTGCCAAATAAGGTTTGGCGAAAAACAGCCGCTTTAGTCATGAATATTAATGAAATGGCCAAGCGTATGAAGGCACTAGAACGTAAGGTATTTAGTAAAGATAACTAAATACTGCTGTGTAGATTTGTTAATTGCGGCCTGCAGATTACCTTATTGAGGGTTAAAGCAGGCCGCATTATTAATATATAATTTTTTAAATTTAAACAAGAAGAGTCTTTTCTATGAGTGATAAACATACTCTGGATATAGAAGAAATTTTAGGTTTGTTACCCCATCGCTATCCTTTTTTGTTAGTTGATCGTGTATTGGATTTTGAAGAAGGTAAATTTTTACGAGCAGTAAAAAATGTCTCTTTCAATGAACCTTTCTTTCAAGGTCATTTTCCGGGTAAACCAATATTTCCGGGGGTATTAATTCTTGAGGCAATGGCTCAGGCGGCTGGTATTTTAGCTTTCAAGAGTGTGGGAAAATTAGAGCCTGGCGAACTTTATTATTTTGCTGGTATTGACGAAGCAAGATTTAAACATCCGGTGCAACCTGGTGATCAGATGATTTTTGAGGTAACGTTTGTTAAAACTAAGCGTGGCTTGACGCGTTTTAAAGGTATTGCAAAAGTGGATGAAAAAGTTGTTTGTGAAGCGACAATGATGTGTGCTCGCAGCCAAGAAGCGTAAAAATGAGGGCTGATATGATTAATAAAACAGCGATTATTCATCCCTCTTCTATTATTGAAGGCGCGATTATCGGTGCAAATGTCCACATAGGCCCGTTTTGCTATATTGGTTCTCAGGTTGAAATTGGTGCAGATACCACACTGAAATCTCATGTGGTTGTCAATGGCAATACCAAAATTGGTTGTAATAACCAGATATTTCAGTTTGTCACGATAGGTGAAATTAATCAGGATCTAAAATACCAAGGAGAACCAACTCGAGTTGAGATTGGTGATCGCAATCGTATTAGGGAGAGTTGTACCATTCACCGTGGAACCCTACAAGGCGGAGGTTTAACCAAAATAGGTCATGATAATCTATTGATGGTAAATACCCATATAGCCCATGATTGTTTGCTAGGCAATTATTGTATAATTGCTAATAACGGTACGCTTGGTGGACATGTTAAACTAGATGATTATGCCATCATTGGTGGTATGAGTGCGGTGCATCAATTTTGCCAAATTGGTGCTCATGTTATGGTTGGTGGCTGCTCTGGTGTTGCCCAAGATGTTCCGCCTTATGTTATTGCGCAAGGTAATCATGCGACTCCTTATGGTGTGAATATTGAAGGTTTAAAACGTCGTGGCTTTGATAAAGAATCACTACATGCGATTAGGAATGCGTATAAAATCCTTTACCGATGTGGTAAAACGCTAGATGAAGCCAGACAAGAATTGGTCGTTCTAGGTGAAAAGAATCAACAGGTAAAAATACTGAGTGATTTTTTAGAAAATTCAGCGCAATCTAACCGCGGGATTATTCGTTAACAAGCAACCTGAATAGGAGAAATCTTTGGCGAATAGTCATCAAGTTGCAATTCAACAACGACCTTTGACTATTGGTCTCGTTGCAGGAGAAACATCAGGCGACATACTTGGTGCAGGTCTTATTCGTGCGCTAAAACAGCAAGTCCCTAATGCGCGTTTTGTTGGTGTCGCAGGCCCATTAATGCAAGCTGAGGGCTGTGAAGCCTGGTATGAAATGGAAGAGCTTGCTGTGATGGGGATTGTTGAAGTTTTGGGTCGACTAGCGCGATTATTAAAAATTCGAGCTGACCTAACTAAACGTTTCACTAAATTGCGACCTGATGTATTTGTTGGCATAGATGCGCCTGACTTTAATATTACCCTTGAGCGAAAATTAAAGCAAACAGGGGTCAAAACCATTCATTACGTCAGTCCTTCTGTTTGGGCGTGGAGACAAGATCGTGTTTTCAAGATAGGGGAGGCGACCGACCTGGTGCTTGCTTTGTTATCCTTCGAAAAAAGGTTTTATGACCGTTACAACATTCCCTGCCGTTTTATCGGCCATACGATGGCTGATATCATACCGCTACAGCCTGATAAACAGGCTGCCAGAGCACAACTAAATATAGCCCATGATGCTAAGTGTTTGGCCATTTTGCCGGGTAGCCGTCGGGCCGAAGTTGAAATGTTAAGTGCAGACTTTTTGCACGCAGCCCAAATTTTGCTAAAAGACTTTCCTCATTTGCAAATCTTAGTTCCTATCGTCAATCAACAGCGCCGGCAGCAGTTTGAGGCGATTTATCGTGAGATTTCTCCAACCTTACCACTGAAAATTTTAGATGGCCAAGCGCGGATAGCTATGATCGCAGCCGATGTAACTTTATTAGCTTCGGGAACAGCTTCATTAGAATGTATGTTAGCAAAATGTCCGATGGTAGTTGGATATCGAATGAAATCAGTGACTTATTGGCTAGCTAAACGTTTGGTTAAAACCCCTTTTATTTCATTGCCTAATTTATTGGCGGGCGAAGAATTGGTTAAAGAATATATTCAGCAAGATTGTCAACCAGAACAATTAGCTGGCTCACTTAAGTCTTTACTAATCGACGAAAAAAAGGTTGAGCAGCTAAAACAAACCTTCTTGCAACTACATGAAAGTATCCGTTGTCATGCTGATCAACAAGCGGCAGAGGCTGTCTTGGAGCTAAGTATAAAATGAATAATTTTATTTATCCTAAAGCAAAATTTATTGCGGGTGTTGATGAGGTTGGTCGAGGACCTTTAGTTGGAGCAGTAGTGACAGCCGCCGTGATTTTAGATCCCAAACAGCCAATAATAGGATTGGCGGATTCAAAAAAATTAACCGAAAAGCGGCGTAATGCACTTTATATTGAAATTCAAAACAAAGCATTGTGTTGGAGCATTGGGCGTGCAGAGCCTGAAGAGATTGATAAAATCAACATATTGCAGGCAACTTTTTTAGCCATGCGTAGGGCAGTGGCGGCACTTACCACTATGCCTGATTTTGTTTTGGTCGATGGCAATAAGAGCCCAGGCTTTGCTGTACCTTCTCAGGCGATTATTAAAGGTGATAGTTTGGTGCAGGAAATTAGTGCCGCGTCAATATTAGCGAAAGTGACCCGAGATAGGGAAATGCGCGAGTTAGATATCCTTTATCCAGAATATGGTTTTGCTCAACATAAAGGCTACCCAACAGCATTTCATTTAGAAAAACTGGCTCAGCATGGTGCAACACAGTTTCATCGCAAAAGTTTTGCGCCTGTTGGCCGAGTACTGAGTTGCAAAGAGTATAGCTAAGAAAATGGCCGAACCACGTTTTATACACTTACGCGTACATAGTGACTATTCCATTATTGATGGATTAGCAAAAATTAATCCACTCGTTAATCGAGTGGCAGAATTAGGTATGCCTGCAATGGCAATAACCGATTTTACCAATCTTTATGGTTTAATAAAATTTTATGGTGCGGCACATTCTGCCGGAGTGAAGCCAATTATTGGTGCAGATTTTTATCTAGAGAGTGAATTACTCGGCGATGAAGTTGCCCATTTGACTATCCTGGCCAGGGATAATAAAGGTTACCATAATCTAACCCTGCTTATTTCCGCAGCCTATCAAAAAGGCTATGGCGCGATCGGACCAACTATCAAACGAGACTGGCTAGTAACCCATAAAGAGGGACTATTATTACTCTCTGGTGGCTGCATGGGAGATGTGGGTAAATTTTTGTTGCGCGGAAATCAGCAACTAGTTGAACAATGTTTGGATTTTTATCAAACCCATTTCCCAGATAACTATTATCTAGAAATTGCCAGAACTGGACGGCCTGATGAAGAGAGTTATTTACATGCCGCTGTCCAATTGGCTGCACAAAAAGGTGTGCCAGTCGTTGCCACGAATAATGTACGCTTTATTAATAGCGATGATTTTGCTGCCCATGAAATACGGGTCGCGATCCATGATGGTTTTACACTCGCTGATCCGAAAAAACCAAAAAATTATAGTCCTCAGCAATATCTACGCAGTGAACAGGAAATGGTTGAGTTATTTGCCGACATTCCTGAGGCGTTGGAAAATAGTGTCGAAATTGCTAAGCGCTGTAATGTCATGATGCGTTTAGGCGAATATTTTTTGCCGCAATTCCCGACCGGCGATATGGTAACGGAAGATTTCCTGATCAAATGTGCAAAAGCCGGGTTAGAAGAGCGTTTACAATTTCTTTATCCCGACGAGAAGGAGAGAGCTGAGCGACGGGTTGAATATGATCAACGTTTAGATATCGAGTTACGAGTGATTAATCAGATGGGATTTCCTGGTTATTTTCTGATCGTAATGGAATTTATTCAATGGTCAAAAGATAACGCTATTCCGGTAGGCCCGGGACGAGGATCAGGCGCAGGCTCATTAGTCGCTTATGCATTAAAAATTACGGACTTGGATCCGCTTCAATTTGATCTGCTATTTGAGCGTTTTCTTAATCCTGAGCGTGTTTCCATGCCTGACTTTGATGTTGATTTTTGTATGGAAAAACGCGATCAGGTCATTGAACATGTGGCGCAAATGTATGGTCGTGATGCTGTCTCACAAATTATTACTTTTGGTACCATGGCCGCAAAAGCGGTTATTCGAGATGTTGGTCGGGTACTGGGGCATCCGTATGGATTTGTTGATCGTATCGCCAAATTAGTTCCGCCGGATCCCGGTATGACGCTTGAAAAAGCATTCGTTGTAGAACCACAATTGCAAGAAATTTATGATGCTGATGAAGAAGTTAAAGCATTAATAGACATGGCGCGCAAACTTGAAGGGGTGACACGTAATGCAGGTAAACATGCGGGTGGCGTAGTTATTGCGCCGACCAAAATAACAGATTTTGCCCCCCTTTATTGTGATCCTGAAGGACAAAATCCGCTTACCCAATTTGATAAAAATGATGTTGAATACGCCGGGCTGGTAAAATTTGATTTTCTTGGTCTAAGGACTTTGACAATTATTAGTTGGGCGTTAAATATGATTAATCAACGTCGGGCAAAACAAAATTTAGCGCCCATTGATATCGCGACCATCCCTCTCGATGATCAAAAATGTTTTGAACTATTACAACGGGCCGAAACGACAGCGGTATTCCAACTAGAATCTCGGGGTATGAAAGACTTGATTAAGCGATTACGCCCTGATTGCTTTGAAGATATGATTGCTCTGGTTGCACTTTTTCGTCCCGGCCCATTACAGTCAGGGATGGTGGATAATTTTATTGATCGTAAGCATGGACGAGAAGCCATCTCTTATCCTGATGTTGAATGGCAGCATGAATCATTACAACCGGTTTTAGAGCCTACCTACGGTATCATTCTTTATCAAGAACAAGTTATGCAGATTGCTCAGGTGCTTGCTGGTTATACGCTAGGGGGAGCAGATATGCTCCGTCGGGCGATGGGTAAGAAAAAGCCTGAAGAAATGGCACAACAGCGCTCAGTTTTTGAGGCAGGGGCGGTTAAAAATGGTATTGACGGTGAGTTAGGCATGAAAATCTTTGACCTGGTAGAAAAATTTGCCGGTTACGGATTTAATAAATCACATTCTGCTGCTTATGCCTTAGTTTCATACCAGACCCTTTGGTTAAAAACACATTATCCGGCTGAGTTTATGGCAGCAGTGATGACAGCGGATATGGATAATACCGAGAAAGTGGTTGGTTTAGTTGATGAATGTTGGCGTATGGAGTTGAAAGTATTGCCACCGGATATCAACAGTGGATTATATCATTTTCATGTCAATGATAGCGGTGAAATTGTTTATGGCATTGGCGCCATAAAAGGTGTTGGTGAAGGCCCAATAGAAGCTATTATTGAATCACGTCAAAAAGGTGGTTATTTTAAAGAAATTTTTGATCTTTGTGCACGGGTTGATACTAAAAAGCTTAATCGTCGCGTAATGGAAAAATTGATTATGTCCGGTGCTTTTGATCATTTAGGTCCGCACCGTGCTGCATTAATGTCTTCATTAGAAGATGCCTTAAAAGCGGCAGATCAACACGCTAAAGCTGAAGCAATTGGACAAACTGATATGTTTGGCGTATTAGCTGAAGCGACTGAGCAGGTTGAACAAT
Source organism: Arsenophonus sp. PmNCSU2021_1 (assembly GCF_036919435.1). NCBI lineage: Bacteria > Pseudomonadati > Pseudomonadota > Gammaproteobacteria > Enterobacterales > Morganellaceae > Arsenophonus > Arsenophonus sp. PmNCSU2021_1. The sequence goes on from NZ_JAZHPL010000011.1 coordinate 29,490, forward strand.
CTTATGCTAGTGTAGCTAAATGGCCTGAACAGCTTATATTAGAAGGTGAACGCGAAACATTGGGTCTCTATTTAACGGGACATCCTATTACCGCTTATTTGTCTGAAATTGAACGTTATACTAGTGGATTAAGATTAAAGGATGTGAATCCAACGCCTCGAGGACAGATGTCAACGGTGGTTGGTTTAGCGCTGACCGCTAAAGTAGTAACCACTAAACGTGGCAACAGAATAGGTATATGTACTTTGGATGATCGCTCTGGACGCTTGGATATAATGTTATTTTCAGATGCGTTAGAAAAGTATCAGCATCTACTTGAGAAAGATAAAATATTAATTGCCACAGGTCAGGTCAGCTTTGATGATTTCAATGGTGGTAATAAAATGTCTGTTCGTGAACTGATGGATCTTAGTGAAGCTCGTGAGAAATATGCTAGAGGTATTGCTATTTCATTGACAGATAGACAAATTGATGACCAATTATTAAACCGTCTTCGTAGCACATTGGAACCTTATCGTTCAGGAACAATACCGGTTCATCTTTATTATCAGAAGAAAGACGCTCGCGCTAAATTAAAATTAGGCGTCACTTGGCGGGTTACTCCGACCGATAATCTTTTGACTGAGCTGCGAACTCTGCTAGGTAATCAGCAGGTAGAATTAGAATTTGACTAAATAGGAATATTATGAGCCTTAATTTTCTGGATTTTGAACAGCCGATTGCGCAGTTGGAAGCAAAAATAGACTCGTTAACGGCAGTAAATCGTCAGGATACCAAGCTAGATATTGACCTAGATGAAGAGGTCGCTAGACTTCGCGAAAAGAGTTTAGAGTTAACACGCAAAATTTTTTCTGACTTAGGTGCTTGGCAAATAGCACAACTTGCTCGTCACCCGATGCGACCTTACACTCTGGATTATGCTGGACGTATATTCACGCATTTCCAAGAGCTAGCGGGTGATCGTGCTTATGCTGATGATAAAGCCATTGTTGGTGGATTGGCTCGATTGGATGGGCGTCCAGTAATGATTATTGGTCATCAGAAAGGACGTGAAACTAAAGAAAAAATTCGGCGTAATTTTGGCATGCCAGCACCGGAAGGATACCGTAAGGCTTTACGATTAATGGAAATTGCTGAGCGTTTTAAGTTACCGATTATTACCTTTATCGATACACCGGGAGCTTATCCAGGAGTTGGAGCGGAAGAGCGCGGTCAGTCCGAATCGATTGCCCGTAATTTACGTGAAATGTCCCGACTCTCTGTTCCTATTATCTGTACTGTAATTGGTGAGGGCGGCTCTGGAGGGGCATTAGCGATTGGCGTTGGTGATAAAGTTAATATGCTGCAGTACAGTACTTATTCTGTCATTTCACCTGAGGGTTGTGCTTCTATTCTTTGGAAAAGTGCGGATAAAGCCCCATTAGCTGCAGAAGCGATGGGGATCACTGCTTCACGTTTAAAATCACTTAATCTGATTGACAACATTGTTGAAGAGCCGTTGGGTGGCGCGCATCGTAATTATGAACAAATTGCGCATAATCTTAAACAGCGTATTTTAAATGATTTGAGTGATATCGATGTATTTAGTCCTGAAGAGTTGAGAAACCGCCGTTATCAACGTTTAATGGAATTTGGTTATTGCTAATTTTACGCTAGCTAAGGTATAAAAATGGAAATAACTATCAATGGTTATTTCCATTTTTTAATATTTAAAATTTTTTCATCTTTGATCATCATCAGATATCATGATTAAAAAATTTATCCCTCAATTTATTTTTTAAATAAATTTTACTTAATACAATAAATTATATTAATACTAGTAATATAATAAGTAGAAAATAGAGCAATAAATAATTACGACAGAGGTAGTTATAATAATTATGAATGTTGATGAGGCTGCATTACTGAACCAAATTATAAAAACCATCGGCTCAACACGCCGAATATTGGTAGGCTTCAGTGGTGGACTAGATTCAACAGTTTTATTACATGCCTTAGTGTCATTACGTCAAATCACGGTGCTAAACCTTAATATCCGTGCGGTTTATATTCATCATGGACTTAATGATAAAGCTGATGATTGGGCTATCCATTGCCAGAAAGTTTGTTTCGACTGGCAGGTAGAGTTTTCTTCACAGCATGTTTATATCGACCCAACTAAAAAAGGGATAGAAGCAGCGGCGCGGGATGCACGATATCAAGTGTTTCGTGAAATACTATTACCTGAAGAAATTATTGTTACTGCCCAACATTTAGATGATCAAGCAGAAACTTTTTTATTAGCATTAAAACGGGGCAGTGGGCCAGCAGGTTTATCTGCGATGCCAATTTCTATTCCGTTTGCTGATACCAATTTAATTAGACCACTATTATCATTCAGCCGTCAGCAATTGGTTGTTTATGCTGAAAAAAAATCGCTTTCTTGGATAGAAGATGATAGTAATCAAGATCAGCGCTATGATCGTAATTTTTTACGTTTAGCTATAATGCCGCATTTTAACCGGCGTTGGCCGCATTTTTCACAAGCAGTGGCCAGAAGCGCCAGTTTGTGTGCAGAACAAGAAGCTTTACTCAATGAATTACTACAAGATTATTTATCTCAGCTAGTAACGGCAGAAGGAGCCTTGCAGCTTGATACTTTAGCAAGTTATTCTGAAATGAAACGTAACGCAATATTACGTCGTTGGTTGAGTTTACATCGAATTTTGATGCCTTCTCGTGTTCAATTAAAACAAATTTGGCAAGACGTGATCTGCGCGCGTCCAGATGCAGAGCCGCAATTTATATTAGCTAACAACAATGTTATTCGGCGCTTTAAACAACAGCTTTGGTTGCTGCCACAATTTAACGATCTCACTAAAATTTGTTTAGCGTGGCAGCTGCCTGCCGCGGTTAAATTGCCTGATAACTTAGGCACGCTAATAGTCACAGATAAGGGAACCGGATTCCGGGCGCCGTTACCAAATGAGCAGGTTACTATTCGATTTGGATTAAAAGGAAATATTAAAATTATTGGTCGTCAGCACGCCAGACCGAGTAAAAAGCTTTGGCAGGAGTTAGGTGTAGCGCCTTGGTTAAGGGAAAGAACGCCTTTAATTTATTATAATGATGAACTTATTGCGGCCGTTGGTGTATTTATTACTCAATCAGGACAATCTATTCAAGGCCAGTCTGAATTGAAAATAAAATGGATAACGGATAAAAAACCCTTACTTTTCAAGTAAGGGGTATTATTGTGCAAGTATAATCAAGATTTCTTTTATGAACCAGAATGATCAATAATGATGTCGCCAATTTCCGGATGACTAAAACTAACAATATGATCTAATCGCAGTTGTTTTTTTTCACTAGCAACATCAACAACCAGATATTCAACCTGTTTTTTTAACAGCAAATCAATTGCTTTGCCTTCAATAATTTCTCCATTATCCAGTTTTATGGTTAACTGAAGACTATGCTGACAAGCGAGTTCTAAATAATCATAGTCATCGCAGTTAATTGGTTTGTATTCAGTATCTTTAGACATAATCCCTCACCACTATTGTTAAGTGGCGGTTATTGCCGCCTTTGAATATTTGTAATTATAAGCATTTACTGATTAAAGTGCATAATAGCACCATACTTTTTTCAACCGAAGAGAGAAAAATTAGCATGACGCTTGCTAATATTTATTGTTCGTAATGAAAATCAATAAATGGTTTTAAATATTGTGTAACTAGGTAAAATGATTTAGCGAAAATAACCAAATGTTATTGTAATAGATCTATTTTATCGAATGGATTTTGGAGCGGATAATGAAGCGAAAAGTATTGAATATATTGCTCACAATGAGTGCGATGATCCTTGCTGGCTGTCAGCATAAATTGCCACAATCACAAAGCCAAACAATGGATAAAATTTATACTGGCGTACTCCCTTGTGCAGATTGTTCAGGTATTGAAACAACAGTTCTTTTCAATCCGAATGGTAAATTTATTGAGCAATTAACCTATTTGGGTAAGGAAGAACAAAAAAATACTTTTTTTACTACAGGAAATTGGACTAAAAAAGGCACTAAATTCTTTTTGATTGATTCTGATGAGCAAAAAACCTATTTTCAACCTAGCGTTGATGGTAAAAAAATAGAATATCTCGATCAGGAAGGAAATCGAATAGAAAGTAATTTAAATTATACCTTAGAGCAAGTAAAGCCAGATAAAAAGAGCGGGGAATATAGTTATATCGCTGACGCGGCATTATTTAAAGAGTGTAAAAGTGGACGTACTTACAGTGTGAGTAATATCGATTTAGAAAAAGGATATCTGGCAACCGGTATTGAAGCGGGTAAACCTGTTTATGTTGAAGTTGAGGGCTATTACACCATCCGCCCATCAATGGAAGATGGATTGTTTGGAGCCTGTACATAAATTTGTGTAATTGCCTGATTTTGATATGTTCAATCCAGCATCAAATGAAGGTTAATTTATGGACGAAAAACAATTGCAGGCTCTGGCTAATGAATTGGCCAAAAATCTCAAAACCCCTGACGATCTCAGCCAGTTCGATCGTCTGCTGAAGAAAATCAGCGTTGAGGCGGCTCTCAACGCCGAAATGTCCCACCATCTGGGCTACGATAAAAATCAGCCCAAACCGGGTGCCAACTCCCGCAACGGCTATTCCACAAAGACCGTTACCACCGGCGATGGTCCTCTGGAACTACGCACTCCGCGCGATCGTGACGGTTCTTTCGAACCGCAACTGGTGAAGAAAAACCAGACCCGGATCACCGGGATGGATAACCAGATTTTATCGTTGTACGCCAAAGGGATGACCACCCGCGAGATAGCGGCTGCGTTCAAAGAACTGTATGACGCGGATGTCTCACCGGCGCTGGTCTCGAAGGTCACCGATTCCGTGATGGAGCAGGTTACCGAATGGCAAAATCGCCCACTGGATGCAGTCTATCCTATTGTTTATCTTGACTGTATCGTCCTGAAGGTCCGGCAGGACAGTCGCGTCATCAATAAATCCGTGTTTCTGGCCCTGGGTGTCAATGCCAACTGAATTCTGATCCACTTTGCTAAAGTAAAACTGATCCACCCCCTTTAATTTACTCGCTAAGTTCCGGTTTCAATTTTTTATGTAGCTGACCGCTTTTTAGCTTGTCTTTTAACCGATAACTTTGTCCACTAATCTGTACAATATGTGCATGGTGCAGCAATCTATCCAGCATAGCCGCTGTTAGCGTCTCATCGTCACCAAATGTACTTGACCACTGAGCAAAAGACAGATTACTAGTTAAGAGCACACTACCCGCTTCATATCGCTTTGCCACCACCTGGAAGAACAGGTTTGCTTCTTCCTTGCCAAAAGGTAAATTGTCAACGATCACCGAAAACTGATCCACTTTTTAGCTAAATCCGATCAATCAAAATTGATCCACTTTTACTCAGTCATTGCTCCTGAGCGCCGCTTATCTTTCAATCGATAGCTTTCACCGCTTAATTGCAGTACATGCGAATGATGAAGTAAACGATCAAGCATAGCGGCAGTTAATGTTGCGTCATCAGCAAAAGCATTTGGCCATTGCCCAAATGATAAGTTACTCGTCAATATGACACTGCCATGCTCATAACGCTTGGCAATCACATTGAAAAACAGGTTTGCTTCTTCTCGCCCAAACGGCAGGTATCCAATCTCATCGATAATCAACAATTTCGGGGCATCACCGAACGTGATAGATATTGTTTGAGCTTATTTTGTCGTTTGGCAGTTGAGAGTTGCAACATCAGTTCAGCTGCCGTGGTAAAGCGGGTTTTCTTCTTGGCCTGTACTGCTTTTAATCCTAACCCAATAGCTAAATGCGTTTTGCCTACACCGCTTGGGCCAAGCAACACGACATTTTCATTACGTTCAATAAACGTTAATGCGCTTAATTCCTGTATGTGTTGTTTGGGGATCCCCGTTGCAAACTTAAAATCGAACGTATTAAGTTCTTTATGTGCTGGGAATCCTGCCATCCGACTCAAAAGATTACGGGTTCGTTCATCTCGTTGTTGTTGCTCACATTTTAATAGGGACAGTAAAAACTCTCCGTAGCTTTTGTCTTGGGCAATGCATTGTTCGGCAAGTGATGACCAATGAGTCGGAATAGAATTTAATTTCAATGACTCACACAGGTGTTCAATTTGTTCATGCAATAACATGTTCACCTCCCAGCAATGCTTCGTATACGCTGATTGAGTGTTGCAAACTGACAGATTCAAGGGGCGGTACGATACGGATATTAAGCGTATCAGTCTGCGGGATAGATTGGCAAACCCTTGCTGGTAAGGGTAGAAGATACTTAACTTCCTTAGCTAGTCTATCTGCTGGCTTCTCTAACGTTTCTCCATGAATCCGCTGATGGGCAACGCGTTGTAACCAGGGCCCCACTCTTGCATTAGCTATCTCAATATCCAGTTCAAGATTATGAGCACGAAGGTCGGTATTTAATGGTACGATAAAGCTGTTTTTTAAATAGTGGTTAAAGCGCTCTACTTTCCCTTTAGTTTTTGCCCTGTAGGGCTTGCAAGCACACAATTTAAACCCGTAATCTTTCGACATGTAATTTATGTTCACCTTCTGCATAAGCATCCCGTTCGATGATGAGGGATTTTGCGTTATCACACAATATTTCCTGTGGTACACCACCAAAATAGTCGAAAGCTTCTCGTAAACCTTGTTGCCAGGATTCTGCTCGTTCATTATCAAAGAACTTTACATAACTCGTACGCGAATAGCCTAGCGTTGCACCAAACGCTTTTAGTGATTTTTTACCTCGCCGGATGCTGGTGAAGTCGATTTGCATTTGTTGACCTGGCTGTGTTTCAAAACGGACGACAGCTTCGGGAACAATGCTTGGTTTAAATTGACAAACAAATCGGCGTAATTGAGCAATACCGCCTTGATAGCCGCTTTCAACTACTTCATCAAATAAGACTGTTGCAGGGATCCAATCAGGTTTAGCCAGTTCAATTCGATGAAGCAAATAAGGTTTAAAGGGTGCTAATTTAGTCGGTTGTTGACTTCTTTTAGCATAAGTTGGCATTGTCTGTTGTTGTAAATGATGTTTTACGGTGTTACGGGATATGCCCAATTCACGGGCAATTTTTCGAAGGCTTTGTCCTTGTGCAAAGCGAACATGAATATCCACAAATATCTCCTTGGTTAACATAAATTATCCGTACAAAAATGTGCGAATAATACCAAGTGGATCAGTTTTGCATGATCGGTGACAAATAGCCAACTTCATCGATAATCAATAGTCTAGGTTTACTGATAACTCGGGTAAGATATCCTTTAAGGTCACCTTGTCGATGAGAGGTAAGCAGCTGCAACATCATGTCCGCCGCAGTTAGAAAACGGATGCTTAATCCCTGCATCGCAGCCCTATAGCTGATGGCAGTAGCAAGGTGGGTCTTACCGACACCAGACGGACCTAGCAACACGATATTCTCCTGGTGCTCAATAAAAGCCAGTCCAGCCAGTTCCTGTATTTGGTTACGGGGAACACCGCTGGCATATTTGTAATCAAACTGCTCCAACGTCTTTATCACTGGCAGCCCAGATAAACGGAGTATCGTTTGACGCCGACGTTCAGTAAGTCCTTCATACTGGAGTCGAAAAACAGACTCTAGAAAGTCAGCGTGTGTACCGTTCTTGTCGACAGTTCCTTGCGCTACAGCTGGCCACTCTGTGCTTAGTCTGTCCAGTTTAAGCTGCTGGCAGAATTTTTCGATGCGTTCATACTGAAGACTCATATCGGCATCTCCAGAATCGACTGATAGACGGACAAAGGATGTTGTAGGCTCTCGATAGGAATGGGGCGAGTCTGATGTATCGGTAAAGGAAATGCTTGCATGACTTTGGGCAGCGGCAACAGTGCCAAGCGTTCTTGTAGCATGCGCTCTTCCGGCGATACACCCGTAGTGCCGTGTTTACGTACATTAGCTATTGTACTCAGCCAGTCTCCAATACGTGAGTTGGCGGCGGTAGCATCCAAAGTAAGCCCTGCCTGACGAAATGACGCGGTTAGTGGAACAATGAAACTGTTCTTAAGATAGTGATTAAAAGGTTCAACCTTACCTTTAGTCTTCGCCCTGTATGGACGGCAGACTTTCGGACTGAAAGCATATTTTTCGGCAAGCTTGATAAGCTGTGGGTTCCAGCGGTGTTTACCAGGACCATAAACATCACGCTCAATGATAATGGTCTTCGCATTATCAAATAGCAGCTGACGAGGGGTACCGCCAAAATACTGTAGGGCTGACTCAATCCCGTCGCCCCAGGCTGCTGAATTTTGACAGGTGTAAAACCTAACAAAACACGAGTTTCGCAATCTCCAAAAAAGAAGTATAAATTTAAAAACAAGAAAAAATCAGGGTGTTCATATTTTGTCGGGTTATCCATGTATTAAAGATATCTATAAAACATTCTTACAAGTAAGCAGTTTAAGATACTCTGGTTTAGCGTTATCAGAAGTAAGCCCATCGCCTTTATCTCATGACACTGTTAGCCGATGGCTAAAAAGTAGATGTTTTAGACCTAAAGACCTATGGCGATTAGTTGAACCTTCTATAGACAAAAAAAGCCCTTGCGTACTAATTGCCGATGATACATTGATTGCCAAAACACGTAGTAAAAAAATAGTGATGGTCCATTATCAATATTCAGGTAATGAACATGATGTTATTGCTGGCATAGGTTTAGTTAATTTGCTTTGGCATGATCTGACGAAGGTTGAATCAATTCCTATCAATTATCTTATTTATGATAAAGATTCTGATGGAAAAACAAAAAAGACGCACTTTTCCGAAATGCTCACTCTTGCTAAAAAAAGAGGGATCATGCCAGAAGCCGTAGTGATGGATGCTTGGTATTCTAGCCTGGATAACCTGAAATCAATTCGCTCTCATGGTTGGATCTGGGTAACCACGCTGAGGAAAAATAGGATTGTTAACCATAACAAACAACTGAACAAGTTAGACATCTCAGAAGAAGGAACGTCAATACACTTGCGAGGATATGGTTGGGTAACCGTTTTCAAATTTACAGCCAAAAACGGCCGTATTGATTACATAGTAACAAACAAAGAGAATCCCACCCGTCAATACGTCAAATCTATCATGGATGCCCGTTGGTCTGTTGAAGTTTATCATCGAGAAGTTAAACAAAACTGTGGTATTGAACGCTGTCAGGCTCGCACGAGCCGAGCGCAAAGAAATCATATTTTTCTCGCTATTTCTGCGTGGTTTGAACAACATAAACGTCGTATATCTGAAAAAATAACCCTTTATCAACAAAATTGGGACGTAATCAAAAGTGCTATTACTGAGCAAATCCGTGTTTTATTAGCGTACCCAAATTAGTTTTGTGCGAAACTCGTGCAAAAGTGGAGCGACTCCAGCCTAACGTGGCAACGAATGCCATCAAAGGATTCTTCCCCTGTCTGATAATCGTGAAGTCAACCTGCATCTGTTCACCGGGTTCAGTCTCAAAGCGGACAACATCTTCAATAACGGTTTTTTTCATAGGATGAAGAAAAGCGGTCAGCAAGCTATAGCTGCCTGTGTAGCCTCGTTCACGGATCTCCCGTAGCAATACGCAGGCCGGTATCCAATCAGGTCTGGCCGCCTCTACGCGTTTGAGAATATATACCTTGAAGGGATCCAACTTACCGGGTCTAGGCGCTCTCGATTTATAACGCATATTCGCCGCCGCTTCAGTGCTACGAAGATATCGCCTCCCGGTTACTCTTGAGCATGAAAGCCGTCGCGCAATCGCACGTATAGACATACCCTGGCGATGTAAAACAGAAATTTCCACTCTGATCTCCAATGTTATCATCGGCAGTACCTTAAAACTGCCATATTTACTCTTAGTGGATCAGTTTTACATTAGCAAGTGGATCATTTTTACATTGGTAGCGACACCTGGGTATCAACATCGAAGGTCAGAAAGAACTGTTGGGATTTGGCTGGCCGAAAACGAGGGCGCGAAGTTCTGGCTCAGTGTGCTGACAGAACTAAAAAACCGTGGTCTGAACGATATCCTCATCGCCTGTGTCGACGGTCTGAAAGGCTTTCCGGACGCCATCAACACCGTGTATCCGGAAGCCCGCATTCAGCTGTGCATCGTGCATATGGTGCGTAACAGCCTGCGGTTCGTTTCCTGGAAGGACTACAAAGCCGTCACTCGCGACCTGAAAGCCATCTATCAGGCTTCCACGGAAGAAGCAGGCCAGCAGGCGCTGGAAGCGTTCGCCAGCGCATGGGACAGCCGCTACCCGCAGATAAGCCGGAGCTGGCAGACAAACTGGGCCAACCTGGCGACGTTCTTCGCTTACCCGGCAGACATCCGCAAGGTGATCTACACAACGAATGCCATAGAGTCGCTGAACAGCGTGATCCGGCATGCCATCAAAAAGCGTAAGGTGTTCCCGACGGATGACGCAGTGAAAAAGGTGGTGTGGCTGGCAATCCAGGCGGCGTCACAGAAATGGACAATGCCGCTTAGGGACTGGCGTATGGCGATGAGCCGCTTTATTATCGAGTTCGGTGACCGCCTGGACGGTCACTACTGAGAAAAGGCATTTACACAGAATCGTGTACAGGGTCATTGTTGCAACCTTGATCCAGACCGCCGAGATTAAATTTGATAAACTGCGTACTTGTCACTCTCACTAATTATCAGATATATCAAATGCCCAGCTATTTTTAGCAGGGCATTTTGCATCAATAAAGCTGATTAGTTAAGTTTTGTTTTTAGAAAATCAACTATCTCAACAAGATCAATAAATTCTTTCTCATTATCTCGCCGCTGTTTATATTCAACCTTGTTGTCATCTAAATTACGATCACCGATCACGATGGTATGAGGTATTCCAATAAGCTCCATATCAGCAAACATCACACCAGGCCGTTCTTTGCGATCATCAAAAATGACATCAATGCCATTGGCTTGCAAATCACAGTAAAGTTTTTCAGCAACTTCTTTAACGCGATAGGATTTATGCATATTCATAGGCAAAATAGCAACTTGGAAAGGTGCGATCGCATCAGACCAAATAATTCCTTTATCATCATGGCTCTGTTCAATTGCTGCTACTACAATCCGAGTGACACCGATACCATAACATCCCATCGTTACCGTTTGATTATGGCCATCTTCATTTTGAACGCTGGCCTTCATTGCTTCAGAATATTTGGTTCCTAGTTGAAAAATGTGGCCAACTTCAATTCCACGTTTAATTTGAACAGTTCCTTTACCATCGGGACTAGGATCGCCATCGACTACATTGCGTAGATCATAAACGTCGGGTAAAGGTAGATCCCGTTGCCAATTGATACCAAAATAGTGTTTATGATCAATATTGGCGCCGGCACTAAAATCACTCATCACGGCAACGCTGCGGTCGATAATTGCTGGTATTGGCAAGTTAACCGGGCCTAATGAACCGGGACCTGCATGCAGGATTGCACGTATTTCTTCTTCTGTTGCGAATTTCAGTGGACTTGCAACCAGAGGATGTTTTTCTGCTTTGATCTCATTTAATTCATGATCACCACGGATCAATAAGCCAACAAGCTGATGACCACTCTCTTTTGCTGCACTGACAATTAGGGTTTTAACTGTTTTTTCAATAGGTAAATTATGTTGATTAACTAGCTCGGCAATAGTTTTGGCGTCAGGGGTATCTATAAGACGCATATCTTCAGCCGGTGCTGCACGTTCTTCCGTAAGACAAATTGCCTCTGCCAGCTCAATATTAGCGGCATAATCTGAAGCGGTAGAAAAAACAATATTATCTTCACCACTATCAGCAAATACCTGAAATTCATGCGAAGCATTGCCACCAATAGAGCCAGTATCTGCTTGTACTGCCCTAAAATTGAAGCCAATACGGGTAAAGATTGTACTATATGCCTTGTACATTGCATCGTAAGTTTGTTGCAGAGAGTTTTGATCGGTATGAAAAGAATAAGCGTCTTTCATAATAAACTCACGGGAGCGCATCACACCAAAACGTGGCCTTACTTCATCACGAAATTTTGTTTGGATTTGGTAAAGGTTTAACGGCAGCTGCTTATAAGAAGTCACTTCATTACGAATAAGATCGGTAATTACCTCTTCATGAGTCGGGCCCAACACAAAAGGTCGTTCACCACGATCAACAAAACGAAGTAACTCTGGGCCATATTGCTCCCAACGCCCACTTTCTTGCCATAAATCTGCTGGCTGAACTATCGGCATGGAAATCTCAATTGCACCCGCGCGATTCATTTCTTCACGAATAATGTTCTCAACTTTGCGCAGCACACGAACACCGGTTGGTAGCCAGTCATATAGCCCTGAAGCAAGTTTACGGATCATACCTGCGCGAAGCATCAGCTTATGACTGATCACTTCTGCGTCGGCGGGAGTCTCTTTTAAAGTAGAGAGAAGATATTGGCTTGTACGCATTATTAGCTTCCATCAACAACGAATTACTTCCAGTTGGTATTAACCAACCATTAAAACAAAATTATCCTCTAGTCTACCAGCGAGTTGCTAATGTCTAAAGAGATAACTTAATTTTTTAGCGTATCTATATCGAGAACGGCAGTGATATTTGCTGAAACCTGCCATCTAACATTAAAATCAAGCAAATGGGCAGCGTAGATTTTTTCGTCAGCTTCGCTTTTTTTATAAGCTGGACGTGGATCTTGCGCTAAAACTTGATGAATAAAACGCTCAAGGAAAGGATAGCGGGTTTGTTGCTCAATCAACTGTTTTTGGGCAGCAGCTGAAAAAACACTTTCATTTCACTGGCCGGTGCAGCTTGGGCAAATCCAGCAACCGCTTTTGGTAAAGATTCCGCAAACGGCAGATAGGGTTTTATATCAATCACAGGGGTGTCATCAACTAAATCCAGACTACCTAAAGCTAAACCTACTTCGTTATCACGGATAATTAAATTTTTCAATTCTATTAATGATATACCTATTGGATTAGGACGAAATGGAGAACGAGTGGCGAAAACACCCATTTTGGTATTACCGCCTAAACGGGGAGGCCTTACTAATGGACGCCAACCTTCAGTCATGGTTTGATGAAAAATGAAAATAAGCCAAATATGACTAAATTGTTCTAATCCACGAACAGCATCAGGATGATTATAAGGCGGAAATAGGCGCAAATAACCCTGTCCATCATCAATTAAGCCTGGTTGTCTCGGGATGGCAAATTTTTCTTTATAAGGTGATTCTATCACCCCAATCATGTTAAATTGAAAATTATCCATTAATAATATTCAGCGCAGAGCCTTCACAAATAGCAGTTTGATCACAATCTGGTGTACTAATTATTTCACAACGGTGCAATAACACGCTATTCGGGCCGAGAGAAGAGGCCTTTTTCAGCATGTTTTTTTCGCTACGGGAATACTTACACTTGGATCTTGTCGATTAGGTTGGCATGAAATACCGGAAACAATGCCCAGATCGGTTTACCCAGTAATGCTTCTGTTTTATCAATAATTTTTACCACAGAGCGCTTTTGTGGTGATTTTTTTTGATAATATTTTTTGGATTTTTTAGCGAGTTATCTGGTTTATTATATTCAGCTGGAGAAAGTACATTACAGCCTGAGATACAGAGTGTAAGACAACAGAGTAATAGGCGCATATAAATTCCTTATTAAAGAAATCAAATAGAACTACAAATCAGTTTTAGCCATAATAATAGAAACAATTGACTGTATAAAATTTATAATAAAACCAGCGAATATAATCCGCTGGTTTTATTATAATGTTATTTTTTTTGAAAAAGCGATCACCAGCCTGGAATAGCACCACCGTCAAAAATTTTATTGGCTGTTTCAGCTACTTCTTCGGATTGATAGGCTTTAACAAACTTTTTCACATTTTCGTTATCTTTATTATCTTCACGACTCACAATGAGATTTACATAAGGTGAATTTTTGTCCTCAACGAACAATCCATCTTTTGCAGGCGTTAATTTAGGTTCGGCGCTACTAGCCCAAGTTGAATTAATAATCGCTAGTGCAATTTTCGGATCATCTAAACTACGGGGTAATTGCGGTGCTTCAAGTTCAATAAAGTTTAGCTTTTTTGGATTTTCGGTGATATCCAATATAGTGGGTTGTAAACCGGCACTGGCATTTACTTTGATTAACCCTTGTTTTTGTAGCAACAATAGTGAACGTCCTAAATTGGTAGGATCATTCGGGATCGCGATTTGGGCTCCATCAGGTAGTTGTTCAACAGATTTAATTTTTTTAGAATAAGCCGCAATAGGATAAATAAAGGTGTTTCCAACAGCGACTAATTTATAATTGCGATCTTTAATTTGTTGCTCTAAATAAGGTTTATGTTGAAATACATTGAGATCAATATCGCCTTTGTCCAGAGATTCATTTGGCAATACAAAATCATTAAAGGTAACTAATTCAACATCTAACTGATATTTTTCTTTGGCAACTTTTTGTGCGACTTCAGCCACTGCTAACTCTTTCCCCATAGTGACACCCACTTTGATGTGATTAGGTTTTTCTGTTTTTTCACCACAGCCACTAAAAACTAATATGCTTAATAGCACTGCAACAGCGGTGATAGTTTTTATTTTGATAGACATAATTACCTCTATAAGACTAAATCTTAGTGTTTTTAAGCAAAAATTTTATTTACGGGTTTTTTTCATTACGTGATTACCAACAAATTGAATAGCAAAAACCAAAATAATCAGTAAAGCAAGAACCGTATTCATAACAGTTGGGTTATAGGTATAATAGCCGTATTGCATAGCAATCTGACCCAGTCCCCCAGAACCCACTGCGCCGCTCATTGCAGAGTAACCTACTAACATAATTAAAGTAATGGTCGCTGCATTGACTAAACCGGGTAAAGATTCAGGTAACAGAATTTTACCAATGATTTGTAGCGGCGTTGCACCCATTGAACGAGCAGCTTCAATTAAGCTATTAGGGATCTCTAACAGCGTATTTTCAACCATACGGGCAATGAAAGGTGCTGCACCAATAGTTAACGGAACGATCGCGGCCTGAATACCGATAGATGTGCCGACAATTAATTTAGTTAATGGAATAATCCAAACCAATAAAATAATAAATGGAATGGAACGAAACACATTAACCAATGCAGACACTATTCGATAAAGGGTAAGATTTTCCATAACTTGCCCGGGGCGGGTCACATAAAGTAATATGCCAATAGGAAGCCCCAATAAAAACCCCAAAAATCCCGACACAAAAGTCATGATAAGTGTATCTAACGTACCATTTAGTAGCAGAATGATCATTTTTTCAAACATAACCTAAGATCTCCACTTTTACATGGTGCTCTTCTAAAAAAGTAATTGATTTTTCAATACCTTCGTCAAGACCATGAAATTCAGCAAGCATAAAACCAAATTTAACACCACCGGCGTAATCTATTTGTGAGCTCAATATATTGATGTCGATATTAAATTTTCTAACAACCATTGAAATTAATGGTGCATCTACTGACTTACCGGTAAATTCCAATTTCAATAATGGCGATAAATCTGGCGCTGGCATCATCTGCAAACGCGTTTGATAATCTTCTGGAATATCTAATACGAATGTTGATTTAATAAAATTTTGCGCAATTGGTGTCTTAGGATGAGAAAATACCTCACTGACGCTATCTTGTTCTATTAAAAGCCCTTCACTGATAATCGCGACTTGATCGCATATACGTTTTACAACATCCATCTCGTGAGTAATAAGCAAGATGGTTAAACCTAAACGTCGATTAATATCTTTTAATAGCTCAAGAATAGAACGGGTTGTTGCTGGATCTAATGCACTTGTCGCTTCATCACATAATAATATTTTAGGCGAATTGGCTAAAGCGCGAGCTATAGCAACGCGTTGCTTCTGTCCTCCAGATAGACTGGTTGGATAGGCATCTTTTTTATTTACTAAACCGACTAGCTTTAATAACTCTGTTACGCGTTGATGGATCTCGGCTTTTGGCGTGTTATCTAGTTCTAGAGGTAAGGCAATATTATCGAAAACATTGCGTGATGAAAGTAGATTGAAATGTTGGAAAATCATGCCGATAGTACGACGCGTTAAGATTAATTGTTTTTCAGAAAGATCTGTCAACGCTTGCCCATCAATCAATACTTCACCTGTCGTTGGGCGTTCAAGCATATTGACACAACGAATTAGCGTACTTTTTCCGGCACCGGAAGCACCGATAACTCCGTAAATTTGGCCTTGAGGAACATGCAGATTAATATTGGTTAATGCGTGAATTGCATGTGCTCCTTGGTGAAAAATTTTATTAATGTTAGAAAGTCTTATCATTATTGTGATCTACTAAATAATGGAAATAGAGTGGTAAGAAAATTCGACTATATTTAACACGGATGTTAAGGTGTCTAGACGTCTGAGTCAACAAAAATATAAATACGACTCTTGTTCTTATTTAGCTGCTTTTCATATAATGAACAAAGTTAAATTTAATGGAGTAATGTGGTGAGTCAAAGTATTCCGGCAATTTTCCTCGATCGTGATGGTACTATTAACCTCGATCATGGTTATGTTTATGAAATAGATAATTTTCAGTTTATCGAAGGCGCAATTGAAGCAATGCTTGAATTAAAAAAAATGGGCTATGCATTGATTCTTGTTACTAATCAATCAGGTATTGCAAGAGGATTCTTCACCGAAGCACAATTTCTTGAACTGACAGAATGGATGGATTGGTCTCTTATTGATCGTGGCGTTGAGCTTGATGGTATTTATTATTGTCCTCATCATCCTGATGCAATTGAACAAAAATATAAACAAATATGCGATTGCCGTAAGCCGAAAGCTGGTATGCTATTGGCAGCGCGAAAACAAATTAATATTAATATGAAGGCCTCTTACATGGTGGGCGATAAGCTTTCTGATATGCAAGCCGGTAAAGAAGCACATATTGGTACTAATGTATTGGTAACTAAAGGAAAATCTGTCACTGAAGATGATAAAAAGTCTGCTGATTGGATTATAAATAGCCTGGCAGATTTACCTAATAAAATAAAAAATCGGCAATAAAAAAATAACAGTATTGTTCATAAATAAAGCAAATTTATTTTTTTCAAAAAAGTACTTGTACAAAGCTAAAATCAAACTATAATGCCATCCCGTTAACGCAATTTACCCATCAATTGATGAATAAAAGCGAAAAGGAAAATTAAGGTGAAAAGCGTAATATACGCCACCTCGCGGCTCAGGTCGGACGCTCTTTAACAATTAATCAGACAATCTGTGTGGGCACTCGCAAGACATCATCAAAAAATATTTGATTTTAAAGTCTTGAAGAGTGACAAACAGTTAATTCATATATGAACTAATATGCAGTAACGTTATTTTGGACGGCAGCGGCGAAGGTGGTCAAACATCGGCAAAGCGGGTTGAACAAAAGGGCGTTACGGTCAGTAAAACATTCTTTGAGCATCAAGCTTTTAATTGAAGAGTTTGATCATGGCTCAGATTGAACGCTGGCGGCAGGCCTAACACATGCAAGTCGAGCGGCAGCGGAAGGAAGCTTGCTTCCTTGCCGGCGAGCGGCGGACGGGTGAGTAAGGTATGGGGATCTGGCCGAAGGCGGGGGATAACCACTGGAAACGGTGGCTAATACCGCATAATCTCTAAGGAGCAAAGTGGGGGACCGTTCTGGCCTCACACCTTCGGATGAACCCATATGAGATTAGCTAGTAGGTGGGGTAATGGCTCACCTAGGCGACGATCTCTAGCTGGTCTGAGAGGATGATCAGCCACACTGGGACTGAGACACGGCCCAGACTCCTACGGGAGGCAGCAGTGGGGAATATTGCACAATGGGCGCAAGCCTGATGCAGCCATGCCGCGTGTATGAAGAAGGCCTTCGGGTTGTAAAGTACTTTCAGTCGTGAGGAAGGTGTTAAGGTTAATAACCTTAGCAATTGACGTTAGCGACAGAAGAAGCACCGGCTAACTCCGTGCCAGCAGCCGCGGTAATACGGAGGGTGCGAGCGTTAGTCGGAATTACTGGGCGTAAAGGGCACGCAGGCGGCTAATTAAGTTGGATGTGAAATCCCCGGGCTTAACCTGGGAATGGCATTCAAGACTGGTTAGCTAGAGTCTTGTAGAGGGGGGTAGAATTCCATGTGTAGCGGTGAAATGCGTAGAGATGTGGAGGAATACCGGTGGCGAAGGCGGCCCCCTGGACAAAGACTGACGCTCATGTGCGAAAGCGTGGGGAGCAAACAGGATTAGATACCCTGGTAGTCCACGCTGTAAACGATGTCGATTTGGAGGTTGTGGTCATGAACTGTGGCCTCCGGAGCTAACGCGTTAAATCGACCGCCTGGGGAGTACGGCCGCAAGGTTAAAACTCAAATGAATTGACGGGGGCCCGCACAAGCGGTGGAGCATGTGGTTTAATTCGATGCAACGCGAAGAACCTTACCTACTCTTGACATCCAGCGAATCCTTTAGAGATAGAGGAGTGCCTTCGGGAGCGCTGAGACAGGTGCTGCATGGCTGTCGTCAGCTCGTGTTGTGAAATGTTGGGTTAAGTCCCACAACGAGCGCAACCCTTATCCTTTGTTGCCAGCGAATAGTGTCGGGAACTCAAAGGAGACTGCCGGTGATAAACCGGAGGAAGGTGGGGATGACGTCAAGTCATCATGGCCCTTACGAGTAGGGCTACACACGTGCTACAATGGCGTATACAGAGAGAGGCGAGCCAGCGATGGGAAGCGGAACTCAGAAAGTACGTCGAAGTCCGGATTGGAGTCTGCAACTCGACTCCATGAAGTCGGAATCGCTAGTAATCGCGGATCAGCATGTCGCGGTGAATACGTTCCCGGGCCTTGTACACACCGCCCGTCACACCATGGGAGTGGGTTGCAAAAGAAGTAGGTAGCTTAACCTTTTTGGATGGCGCTTACCACTTTGTGATTCATGACTGGGGTGAAGTCGTAACAAGGTAACCGTAGGGGAACCTGCGGTTGGATCACCTCCTTACCTAGATAGATGGAATGTGAGTGTTCACACAGATTGTCTGATGAAATAACGCGTAAAGCCAATTTAAGATTGACTGAAGAGCTTGAAGTCCCCTTCGTCTAGAGGCCTAGGACATCGCCCTTTCACGGCGGTAACAGGGGTTCGAATCCCCTAGGGGACGCCACTTTAGTGATTTAGAAAGGCGGTGCATCACGCTTTTAGTGTTGTGCACTGTTTGTGCTTTACGCAATAATGATTAAACCAATTTAGTGAGTTGGTTTACCAATTATGCTCTTTAACAATCTGGAACAAGCTGAAAATTGAAACACACATTATTGAAAAAATAATGTGGAGAACTCTCAAACTCCAATTTGAAGTGTTATTCAAATAGGCAGACGAGTGGAATGGCGAGCAGGGTGAAATTTGCGGCGTAGGCGCGCAGTCAGCGCAGCGTACATAAGTACGTGAGCATGACGAGCACCGCACAACAAAAAATTTCGCACGGCGCAGCCATGACGCCTGTGTATTATTTGATAAGAGACACCTTCGGGTTGTGAGGTTAAGCGAATGAAGCGTACACGGTGGATGCCTAGGCAGTCAGAGGCGATGAAGGACGTGCTAATCTGCGAAAAGCGTCGGTAAGCTGATATGAAGCGTACTAGCCGGCGATGTCCGAATGGGGAAACCCAGTGCATTAATGCACTATCGTTTGATGAATTCATAGTCAAACGAGGCGAACCGGGGGAACTGAAACATCTCAGTACCCCGAGGAAAAGAAATCAACCGAGATTCCCCCAGTAGCGGCGAGCGAACGGGGAGCAGCCCAGAGTCAACATCAATATTTACCGCAGGAGAAGGGTCTGGAAAGGCCAGCAATAAAGGGTGATAGCCCCGTATCTGAAACGGTAAGTGTTGTGAACTCGAAGAGTAGGGCGGGACACGTGTTATCCTGTCTGAATATGGGGGGACCATCCTCCAAGGCTAAATACTCCTGACTGACCGATAGTGAACCAGTACCGTGAGGGAAAGGCGAAAAGAACCCCGGCGAGGGGAGTGAAATAGAACCTGAAACCGTGTACGTACAAGCAGTGGGAGCACCTGAAAGGGTGTGACTGCGTACCTTTTGTATAATGGGTCAGCGACTTATATTCTGTAGCAAGGTTAACCGCATAGGGGAGCCGTAGGGAAACCGAGTCTTAACTGGGCGTTAAGTTGCAGGGTATAGACCCGAAACCCGGTGATCTAGCCATGGGCAGGTTGAAGGTTGGGTAACACTAACTGGAGGACCGAACCGACTAATGTTGAAAAATTAGCGGATGACTTGTGGCTGGGGGTGAAAGGCCAATCAAACCGGGAGATAGCTGGTTCTCCCCGAAAGCTATTTAGGTAGCGCCTCGTGAATTCATCTTCGGGGGTAGAGCACTGTTTCGGCTAGGGGGTCATCCCGACTTACCAACCCGATGCAAACTACGAATACCGAAGAATGTTATCACGGGAGACACACGGCGGGTGCTAACGTCCGTCGTGAAGAGGGAAACAACCCAGACCGCCAGCTAAGGTCCCGAAGTCATGGTTAAGTGGGAAACGAAGTGGGAAGGCTTAGACAGCCAGGATGTTGGCTTAGAAGCAGCCATCATTTAAAGAAAGCGTAATAGCTCACTGGTCGAGTCGGCCTGCGCGGAAGATGTAACGGGGCTAAACCATGCACCGAAGCTGCGGCAGCGACATTTAGATGTTGTTGGGTAGGGGAGCGTTCTGTAAGCCGTAGAAGGTGCACTGAGAGGTCTGCTGGAGGTATCAGAAGTGCGAATGCTGACATAAGTAACGATAAAGCGGGTGAAAAACCCGCTCGCCGAAAGACCAAGGTTTCCTGTCCAACGTTAATCGGGGCAGGGTAAGTCGACCCCTAAGGCGAGGCTGAAAAGCGTAGTTGATGGGAAACGGGTTAATATTCCCGTACTAAGGGTTACTGCGAAGGGGGGACGGAGAAGGCTAGGCTATCCGGGCGACGGTTGTCCCGGTTTAAGCGAGTAGGTGGGTAGTGTAGGCAAATCCGCACTGCTACAACACTGAGACGTGATGACGAGCCACCAAGGTGGTGAAGTAGTTGATGCCCAGCTTCCAGGAAAAGCCTCTAAGCGATAGGTAATCATTAATCGTACCCCAAACCAACACAGGTGGTTAGGTAGAGAATACTCAGGCGCTTGAGAGAACTCGGGTGAAGGAACTAGGCAAAATGGTGCCGTAACTTCGGGAGAAGGCACGCTGGCATTAGGTGAAGGGTCTAGCATCCGGAGCTGAAGCCAGTCGAAGATACCAGCTGGCTGCAACTGTTTATTAAAAACACAGCACTGTGCAAACACGAAAGTGGACGTATACGGTGTGACGCCTGCCCGGTGCTGGAAGGTTAATTGATGGGGTAAGCCGTAAGGCGAAGCTCTTGATCGAAGCCCCAGTAAACGGCGGCCGTAACTATAACGGTCCTAAGGTAGCGAAATTCCTTGTCGGGTAAGTTCCGACCTGCACGAATGGCGTAATGATGGCCAGGCTGTCTCCACCCGAGACTCAGTGAAATTGAACTCGCTGTGAAGATGCAGTGTACCCGCGGCAAGACGGAAAGACCCCGTGAACCTTTACTATAGCTTGACACTGAACATTGAGCCTTGATGTGTAGGATAGGTGGGAGGCTTTGAAGTGTAGACGCCAGTCTGCATGGAGCCAACGTTGAAATACCACCCTTTAATGTTTGATGTTCTAACTTGGGTCCGTAATCCGGGCTGAGGACAGTGTCTGGTGGGTAGTTTGACTGGGGCGGTCTCCTCCCAAAGCGTAACGGAGGAGCACAAAGGTTGGCTAATCACGGTCGGACATCGTGAGGTTAGTGCAAAGGCATAAGCCAGCTTGACTGCGAGCGTGACGGCGCGAGCAGGTACGAAAGTAGGTCTTAGTGATCCGGTGGTTCTGAATGGAAGGGCCATCGCTCAACGGATAAAAGGTACTCCGGGGATAACAGGCTGATACCGCCCAAGAGTTCATATCGACGGCGGTGTTTGGCACCTCGATGTCGGCTCATCACATCCTGGGGCTGAAGTAGGTCCCAAGGGTATGGCTGTTCGCCATTTAAAGTGGTACGCGAGCTGGGTTTAGAACGTCGTGAGACAGTTCGGTCCCTATCTGTCGTGGGCGAAGGAAGATTGAGGGGGGCTGCTCCTAGTACGAGAGGACCGGAGTGGACGCACCACTGGTGTACAGGTTGTCATGCCAATGGCATCGCCTGGTAGCTAAGTGCGGAAGAGATAACCGCTGAAAGCATCTAAGCGGGAAACTTGCCTCAAGATGAGTCTTCCCTGACAGTAATGTCCTATAAGGGGTGTTCGAGACGAGGACGTAGATAGGCTGGGTGTGTAAGCGTAGCGATACGTTGAGCTAACCAGTACTAATGACCCGAGAGGCTTAACCTGACAACACCGAAGGTGTTTTGAGAGAGAGAATTTTAGCTTGTTTTGAGACTGAATCTGGTCGGATTTTGCTGAAGGCCGAGGTGTGTTCGCTACTGAGGTAGGTGAGCAGACTGTAAGGCAGCGAAATAAGACGGGATAAATAGAAAAGAATTTGTCTGGCGGTAATAGCGCGGTGGTCCCACCTGACCCCATGCCGAACTCAGAAGTGAAATGCCGTAGCGCCGATGGTAGTGTGGGGTCTCCCCATGTGAGAGTAGGGAGCTGCCAGACTTTAATTTAATACTAATGGGAAACACCGTTAGTGAAATGAATCGGGTGGTGCGGTAGTTCAGTTGGTTAGAATACCGGCCTGTCACGCCGGGGGTCGCGGGTTCGAGCCCCGTCCGCACCGCCAATAATATCGAAAGTAAGCCCTGTGAAGATATCACAGGGCTTTTTATTGTGTATTAAAAAACTTGTTAAATATATAAATATTTTTTATAAAGTTCACGAGTTTCGCACCAATAAAAAAACGCTCTATTTTTAAGTTTAATTCAGCATAATATATAAATAGAAAAAATCTCATAAATTAAAAATAACTTATTGTAATTTAAGTAAATTTATACGTCTTAGCAAGTTACAGATTAATTATTGTTCTGAAGCCATTTCTAGAATTTTATATGCCCGTGCGAAACTCGTGAAGTTGTTTTATTTTCATTTTTCTTGAACTTTAAGATGCAACTATGCTTCTAAATGATGAGTTTTATCTATTATCTATGTATTGGATAGATTAATAAATATTCGATTTTTAAGGGTTATTTGAGGTGGCAAAGAAAATTTATTCAGTGCGTTATATTGCTGGCCAGCCAGCAAAGCGTATTTTACCTGTATCTGAATATACGCTTGATGATTATTTACCTATAGGGATGCCATTATTCTCAGAAAGTGATGAATTAAGCATTGTTTCATGGAATATTTATAAGCAGCAACGCCCAAACTGGTATTCAGTTTTAAATAAATTAGTTATAGATAAACATTTGATTCTGTTACAAGAAGCTCAAACTTCACCTCAACTTATTGATTTTGTCGTATCTCAACATTTAGTTGCTGATCAAGTGCCAGCAATTGTTTTCCCTCAACACGCTTCTGGAGTAATGACGTTAGCAAGATCTCATCCAATTTATTGTTGTCCATTGCGGGAAAAAGAGCCATTACTTCGGTTACCGAAATCAGCGTTAATTACCGTTTATCCATTACATAATGGCCGAAATTTAATGATTATTAATATTCATGCGGTTAATTTTAGTTTTGGGGTGGATATTTATAGTCGGCAACTACACAATATAGGGGAGCATATTAAAAGACATCAAGGGCCAGTGATTTTTGCTGGGGATTTTAATACCTGGAGTCGACAACGTATAAATGCACTTAAACGTTTTACGCGCAGTTTACGGATGAAAGAAGTCAATTTTGGCACTGATGAACGCACTATCATCTTTGGTTACCCATTAGATTATGTTTTCTATCGTAATTTGACCCTTCTGGATGCAGAAGTGATTAAAACGCAATCTTCTGATCATAATCCCATTTCTGCCAAGTTTAGTATCAAATAGTTTTAATCAGAGAATAAAAAAATAGAAATGCTGATTTAGCATTTCTATTTTAAATATTAGGTTTGCACTCAGATAATGATGTTAGTTATCAATGCTATTTTATTGATATATTTTCTTTTTTAATAAATAAGTAGTAAGTAATTGACAAGCAGACGATCCAAATCATTCCTACGATCAGCGCAACGCGTGTATCTTTGAAAAAGCCTAACAGCATGATGACAAACACCATAAATAAGATGGTGATGAATGGACCAATCTGCCAAAATGGTACTTTAAATTTCAGTTTGCTTGCCGTTTCAGCGCTCATTTTACGGCGCATAGCAACTTGAGAAAGCAAGATCATTAACCAAACCCAAACGGTTGCGAATGTGGCTAAAGAGGCAATTATTACAAAAATATCTTTTGGAATAATATAATTGAGATAAACGCCGATCAGCATAATTACCGACATAACAACTACTGTCATCCAGGGAACACCAGTGCGGCTAACTTTCATAAATGAACGAGGTGCTTGCCCTTCCTGGGCCATACCATACATCATACGGCCAGCTCCAAAGATATCACTGTTAATAGCAGATATAGCAGCTGTAATGACAACAATATTTAAGATATTAGCGGCAGAAGTGATATTTAAATTGGCAAAAATTTGTACAAATGGACTGCCATTTTGTCCAATTTGATTCCAAGGAAAAATGCACATTAAGACAAATAGCGTTAAACCATAAAACAGTAATATACGCAATGGCACAGCATTAATGGCTTTAGGGATAGTTTTTTCTGGTTCTTTAGCTTCACTTGCAGTAATGCCGATCACTTCAATACCACCAAAGGCGAACATAACGATTGCTAGTGAGGCAATAATTCCTTCTACACCATTAGGCATAAAGCCACCATGTTGCCAAAGGTTAAATAAACCAGTTGCATGATGTTCAGTTCCTTGACCAAAACCAAATAACATGATTGCACCACCACCAATGATCATCGCAATAATGGCAATCACTTTAATAATTGATAACCAGAATTCCATTTCACCGAAAATTTTCACATGACACAAGTTCAATGCGCCAATAAATAAGACAATACTTAATACCCATATCCATTGTTCAACTTGAGGAAACCAAAAGCGCATATAAGTGCCAAAGGCAGTTACATCGGCCAGACAGACAATTAACATCTCAAAGATATAATTCCATCCAGTAAGAAAACCGGCTAATGGCCCCATATAGTGGCTAGCATACTGAGAAAAAGAACCTGGCACTGGGTGGTGGACGGCCATTTCACCCAGTGCTCGCATAACCATAAAAACTGCTGCTCCACCAATCATATAGGCAAGCAGTACCGCTGGGCCGGCCGCCTGTATTGCTGAAGCTGAACCATAAAAAAGCCCTGTACCAATTGCAGAGCCTAGCGCCATGAAGCGAATATGCCTGCCAGTCAATCCCCGTTTAAGTTGATTTGTATTGTTCATGTGTTGCCTTTCCATCTTTCTTTTTAATGTGCTGGATATGCTCCCAGTTCACAACCTAAATGGTTTTGATAACTACAAAGCACAAGTTGTTAACCATAACATAAAGAAAGGTGTTCTAGGGATAGATATCTGCAATAATAGGCAAATTATTAAGTTATTTTAGAGAACGTCATGGATTATCCAATTAATCAAATTTTTCAAACAATACAGGGAGAGGGTTATTTTACCGGAGTAGCAGCAATTTTTATTCGTTTACAGGGTTGTCCGGTCGGGTGTAGTTGGTGTGATACTAAACATCTTTGGGCTAAAAATAAGCAACAACAACGGCCATTATCGATAATCTTAGCTAAAAAGATCGAAAGTGACGAGTGGGCAGCGTGTAGTTCAGAACAAATTATTGATCTATTTGAACAGAATAATTATACCGCTCGTCATATTGTCATTACAGGGGGAGAACCTTGTTTATATGATCTAACCGAATTAACTGATAATTTAGAAAAAAATGGTTATCAATGCCAAATCGAGACGAGTGGGACACATAATATTTATTGCTCTGAAAAAACTTGGGTAACTGTATCACCAAAAGTGGCGATGCGTGGTGGTTTTAGTATATTGCCGGCAGCGTTAAATCGAGGACCCTGTACACGATTCTGTGTAAATGCCTTTTCTCAGTAGTGACCGTCCAGGCGGTCACCGAACTCGATAATAAAGCGGCTCATCGCCGTACGCGAGTCCCTCAGCGGCATTGTCCATTTCTGTGACGCCGCCTGGATTGCCAGCCACACCACCTTTTTCACTGCGTCATCCGTCGGGAACACCTTACGCTTTTTGATGGCATGCCGGATCACGCTGTTCAGCGACTCTATGGCATTCGTTGTGTAGATCACCTTGCGGATGTCTGCCGGGTAAGCGAAGAACGTCGCCAGGTTGGCCCAGTTTGTCTGCCAGCTCCGGCTTATCTGCGGGTAGCGGCTGTCCCATGCGCTGGCGAACGCTTCCAGCGCCTGCTGGCCTGCTTCTTCCGTGGAAGCCTGATAGATGGCTTTCAGGTCGCGTGTGACGGCTTTGTAGTCCTTCCAGGAGACGAACCGCAGGCTGTTACGCACCATATGCACGATGCACAGCTGAATGCGGGCTTCCGGATACACGGTGTTGATGGCGTCCGGAAAGCCTTTCAGACCGTCGACACAGGCGATGAGGATATCGTTCAGACCACGGTTTTTTAGTTCTGTCAGCACACTGAGCCAGAACTTCGCGCCCTCGTTTTCGGCCAGCCACATCCCAACAGTTCTTTCTGACCTTCGATGTTGATACCCAAGGCCAGAAACACGGATTTATTGATGACGCGACTGTCCTGCCGGATCTTCAGGACGATACAGTCAAGATAAACAATAGGATAGACTGCATCCAGTGGGCGATTTTGCCATTCGGTAACCTGCTCCATCACGGAATCGGTGACCTTCGAGACCAGCGCCGGTGAGACATCCGCGTCATACAGTTCTTTGAACGCAGCCGCTATCTCGCGGGTGGTCATCCCTTTGGCGTACAACGATAAAATCTGGTTATCCATCCCGGTGATCCGGGTCTGGTTTTTCTTCACCAGTTGCGGTTCGAAAGAACCGTCACGATCGCGCGGAGTGCGTAGTTCCAGAGGACCATCGCCGGTGGTAACGGTCTTTGTGGAATAGCCGTTGCGGGAGTTGGCACCCGGTTTGGGCTGATTTTTATCGTAGCCCAGATGGTGGGACATTTCGGCGTTGAGAGCCGCCTCAACGCTGATTTTCTTCAGCAGACGATCGAACTGGCTGAGATCGTCAGGGGTTTTGAGATTTTTGGCCAATTCATTAGCCAGAGCCTGCAATTGTTTTTCGTCCATAAATTAACCTTCATTTGATGCTGGATTGAACATATCAAAATCAGGCAATTACACAAATTTATGTACAGGCTCAAATCGAGCAAATGAAATTAAGCATCCCGGACGTCAAAAAGATATTGATGCATTAGAATCTTTGATTAATCAGCTTGAGCCCAATCATCCTGCACCACATATTTGTTTGCAACCGATTAGTCAAAATGCTAATGCGACTCAGCTTTGTATTGAAACCTGTATTAAACGTAATTGGCGGTTATCGGTTCAAATGCATAAATATCTAGATATCGCTTAATAGTACTCAGCACCAATCGGTGCTGAAAATAAAGGACGGGGTTTATTCACCGCGATAAATACAACCTACATTACAAGTTTCTTTAATCATTATCGAACTTAATTGTGGCAAAATGGGTTTCATTTTATGCCAAATCCAACGTGAAATAACTTCACTAGTAGGATTTTCTAATCCTTCTATGTCATTAAGATAATGATGATCTAATTGTTGCCTAAAGGTTTAAAAGCTTTAGAAATATTGCTAAAGTCAACGATCCAGCCTGTTTGTTGATCAATTTCACCGGTTAATTCTAATCTGAACATAAATGAGTGCCCATGTAAACGTCCACATTTATGCCCTACGGGAACATGGGGTAGTCGATGGGCAGCCTTAAACTGAAAGTCTTTAAAAATTGTTGCGCTCATTGTGGCACCTATCAATTATATTAATGCAAACATTTTATCTGAATGAGTGCATTTTTTATATTAGAAACTTTTGATTAATTAATCTCATTATGTGAGTTAAAAATAATTTAATCATTTTAAAAATGAGATATGGTTATATTATCTTATTATCTTGACCTTGTGTGATAACTTAATAAATATAAAATAGAATGAAAGAATTTTTCAGCATAATTTTTTACTTTAAATAAAAAAAACAGTTAACCAACAAAATATTTTAAATTGATCAACTTATTAGATGGTAAAAACAAACTTTTTTTTGATATATAGCTAAGCTATACTTTGTCAATAAAAAGACCCGTTTGACTCTATTTCATATTTATTTATGAATTTTTTATTAATAACTTATCTGTGATAGGTAGCGTCATAGGGTAAGTTGTGGGATGATAAATGAGTCTTGCAGGGGGCTTCGATGCGTAAATTAGCGCTGATATTGTTGGCGGTGTTTTGCTGGTTACAATATTCACTATGGTTTGGTAAAAATGGTGTCCATGACTATTTGCGTATAAAAAGTGAAGTTGCAGCGCTAGAAACGTTGAATACGACATTTAAAGTACGCAATGAACGTTTATTTGCTGAAATAGACGATTTGAATGAAGGACGCGAAGCTATTGAGGAGCGATCCCGCTCTGAGCTCGGTATGATTAGACCTGGAGAGTCTTTTTATCGAATAGTGAATGAGAATGCTTTTCCAAACCATAAATAAAATTTTTAATTAATAATATTTTTTCCGGCCACAAAATTATTTAAAAATATTATGACGAAAAAGTAGTAATTCATAAGAAAACAGTCTAGAACAATGAATAAATTTATATCTAATCATAAAGTGCAAATTGCTGCTTTAATACCTGCCGCTGGTATTGGCAATCGTATGAAAGCGGATTGTCCCAAGCAATATTTGAAAGTAGCGGGAAAAACGATTATTGAGCATACCATATCTGCCTTACTTAAGCAGCCAAGAATTTCCCAAATTATTGTTTCGTTAAATAAGGATGATATCTTTTTTCATCAATTAGCGATTGCTAAAAATGCAAAAATTAAAACAGTCGTTGGTGGTTGTCAAAGGGCTGATTCAGTTTTGGCTGGACTGAATTATTTATCAGACAATTTACAGCTAGATCCCTGTTGGGTTTTAGTTCATGATGCAGCTCGACCTTGCTTACATCAAACTGATTTAAATAGTATTATTCGTTTTATTGATAGTAAACAGTCTTCTTATGGTGGTATTTTGGCAGCGCCAGTAAGAGATACAATGAAGCGTTCAGTTCAAGGAAAAATAGATATTAGTCATACTGTTGAACGAAGTGAACTTTGGCATGCACTGACGCCACAATTTTTTCCTTTAGCATTAATCAAAAACTGTTTGACTCAAGCATTAGCGCAAAAAGCGGTAATTACCGATGAGGCTTCGGCGCTTGAATATTGCGGTTACCATCCTCAATTGCTGGAAGGTAGAGTGGATAATTTAAAGGTTACTCAACCAGAAGATTTGATGTTAGCAGAATTCTACCTTTCTCGCGCTTTATAAGACTATTGTTAGGAGTATCGTTCATGCGGATTGGACATGGATTTGATGTACATAAATTTGGTGGAGATGGCCCAATTACAATGTGTGGAGTGAAAATTCCCTATGAACAAGGATTAATAGCGCATTCTGATGGTGATGTCGCCTTACATGCAGTGACAGATGCTATTCTTGGAGCAGCAGCATTAGGCGATATCGGTAAACTTTTTCCTGATACCGATCCGGCTTTTAAAGATGCCGATAGTCGCGGTTTGTTACGCGAGGCGTATTCGCAGGTGCTGAAAAAAGGATATTGTATTAGTAATCTTGATATCACAATTATTGCTCAAGTACCCAAAATGCTGCCATATATTGCTGATATGCGCAAAAATATAGCGGATGATCTAGGTTGCCATATTGATGATGTCAATGTTAAGGCTACCACAACGGAGAAACTTGGATTTATTGGTAGAAAAGAAGGCATTGCTTGCGCAGCAATGGTTTTATTAGTAAAGGATAATAGTCATGATGGTGACAGCACTTCAGTGGCTGCATGGTAAACCAGTAGCAAGCGGAGCAATAAAATTAACGGCTGAAGATTTTATTGTACGTGAAGATCTGGGATTTTCACCTGAAGGTGAGGGTGAACACTTGATGGTGTATGTTAGAAAAAAGGGCTGTAATACTCTATTTGTAGCCGACCAGTTGGCCCGATTTGTTGGTATTTCTCCACGTAGTGTCAGCTATGCTGGATTAAAAGATAGGCAAGCAGTGACAGAACAGTGGTTTTGTCTTCATTTGCCGGGAAAGGAAGATCCCGATTTTAGCCAGTTTTCACTTGCAGGATGTGAAATTTTGCTAGTGAAACGACAGAAACGTAAATTGCGTATTGGTTCATTAAAAGGCAATGATTTTGAGTTAACTATTCGACATATTAGTGATCAGCAAGCAGTGGAAACACGTTTGCAGCAAATCAGAACATTCGGGGTAGCTAACTATTTTGGTGAGCAGCGCTTTGGTCGAGCGGGTAATAATCTCGTGCAAGCTGAGCGTTGGGCAAAAGGTGAAATTGAAGTTAAGCAGCGTAATAAACGTAGTTTTTATCTTTCTGCCGTTCGCAGTGTTATATTTAATTTTATCGTCAGCGAACGTATGCTTAATAATAAAGTACGTCAGGTAATGGACGGTGATGTTATGCAATTAACCGGCAGTGGTAGTTGGTTCGTTGCTAAGAGTGAAGAGTTATCTCAATTACAACTAAGATTGCAGGCTGGCGAAATTCAAATTACCGCTCCGCTATATGGTGAAAAAGAATTAGGAACTCAATCAGAAGCTAAACTGTTTGAACAGCAGTGCTTAACTCATTTTTCTGTTTTATTGCAGCTGCTGGAAGCTGAACGAACAAATTTGGTTTGACGAGCGATCATTGTTGTTCCTAGTAATATGCATTGGAAATGGTTAGAGCAGCAAACCTTGAGATTGTCTTTTTCATTACCTAAGGGTAGTTTTGCCACTAGTGTGATACGAGAATTAATTAATCAATCTACTGAAAATATTATTGATATTGCTGAATAGTATTCGGTTAAAAATAATGTTGTTGATGATAAATCTTATTATATAAATATAATAAGATTTAAAATTTAACAATTATATTGTCAGTTTGTTTTTAAAGGTATTAAGCCTTCTTTTGTAATAAGCGCCATTAAGGTAAAATTTTTATTTTGCTATTATCAGTCAGATGTAACCGATTGCTTGCAACTCTTAATTGATAAATTCTGTTATTAACTAAAGTCAAAATAAAAGAGGCTGAAAATAGCTAATCAAATTTGCCCAATAGATTTTAAGATTAAGTGAAAATATTAGAATTCAACCGACAAAATTTTAATAAAAAATTAGCGGTTAATACATTGGGCAGTGTTATTTCTGTTGTTGTAAAAAGTTAACTTGCTTATTTTGTTCGTTATTGACTGGTAGTATTGATAGTATTTAGTCAACAACTCTTTATACATTTTTAATATTTATTAGAAATTTTTTTTTATTGATTGATGTATTGCTAGTTAGATATTTGGTTAAGATAGTATTTTCACTGGATATTATTTTGGCGTATCTTATTTATGTTATTTAAAAATGATAATTGTAATTAGATATTTTATTATTTTTCAGGTAGTTGTTAAAACAAAAAAATTATATTGTTATTTTATTACATTCACATCCACTAATATTAGACCTTCATTTTTCTATCGTAATTTGATGTGTTTTATTGTTACTTAATGATATTCTTGCTGTAATCTATTATTGACGCTATTTTCAACCCATAATCTTTTTTTATCATAGATGATAATAGTTGGATAAAATAGCCTGGTTCTTAATATAACGTTCAATATAAATCAACGGGATACAATAATGCTAAGGATATTGCTAAGTAATGATGATGGTGTAACAGCAACTGGCATCCAAACGCTTGCTACTGCATTACGTAAACATTATTTCGTTCAGGTTGTTGCACCTGATAGAAACCGAAGTGGGGCATCAAACGCATTAACACTTCATAAACCATTACGAATAGCTAAGTTAGCCAATGGCGACATCTCAGTACAGGGAACGCCAACGGATTGTGTTTATTTAGGCGTTAATCAGCTTATTCTACCCTCTCCTGAAATCGTCGTTTCGGGTATTAATCATGGACCCAACCTGGGTGACGATGTTATTTATTCAGGTACCGTTGCAGCGGCGACAGAAGGACGTCATCTTGGTTTACCTGCACTTGCGGTTTCATTGAATGGTGAAACACACTTCCAAACAGCAGCAGAAGTAACTTGTCATTTATTAAAATTATTACAGAAAACGCCATTAAAAGCGGGTAATATTCTTAATATTAATGTTCCTGATATTCCTTTATCGGAAATTAAAGGTTACAAAGTGACACGCTGTGGTAGTCGTCATGCAGCTCAAAAAGTTGATCCATCTAAAGATCCAAGGGGCGATACGGTCTATTGGTTAGGGCCAGTTGGCGGAATATCTGATGCGGGTCCAGATACTGATTTTGCTGCAGTAGCAGCGGGTTATGTTTCTATTACGCCATTACAAGTGGATTTAACCGCTTATAAAGATCAGCAAGTTGTTAAAGATTGGTTATTAAAAGCAGAGGCAAGTGAGGAATGCTAAAACGGTCAATGAGAGATTTATTGACACAACTACGCCATCAAGGGATTAAAGATGAAGGTCTATTGGCAGCTATTGCAAAAGTTCCTCGTGAGCGTTTTGTCGATGAAGCACTTTCACATAAAGCTTATGAAAATATTCCTTTACCTATAGGTTTTTCTCAGACTATTTCGCAACCTTATATTGTTGCTCGGATGACAGAATTACTTACGCTTTCTCCTTCGGATCATGTTTTAGAGATAGGCACAGGGTCGGGTTATCAAACAGCCATTTTAGCTCATCTTGTCGCGCGGGTTTTTTCGGTAGAACGGATCAAGGGGCTACAATGGAATGCTAAACGTAGATTAAAGCAACTTGATCTCCATAATATTTCAACCCGTCATGGAGATGGTTGGATGGGATGGGCTTCAAAGGGGCCTTTTGATGGAATCATTGTTACCGCGGCGCCGGCAGAACTCCCACTCGTGTTGCTTGAACAATTGAAAGATGGTGGCCGCATGGTATTACCTGTCGGTGAGAAAAAACAGATGTTAAAAGTCATTAAACGTCAGGGTAATGATTTTCATGCTACAACGGTAGAGTCAGTGCGATTTGTTCCTTTAATTCCTGGAAGTTTGGCATGAAATAGGTAGTATTTTAGCGATAGATAATTTAAGGTTTTATTAATCTCTGCTTTAATAAGCATAATAATTTATTATTTAGCTATTGCGATAAATTGTCGATCATGACTTACATTATCGATTTTTATTCAAGATTTATCTTCATGGGAGAAGAAGTATGCATTTTAACAGCCCAAAATTTGCGATTCGATGGGCAACTATCTGTATAATAACAGGCACAATGTTAATAGGGTGCTCGACACCATATCATCCAGCAGCGCCAATTAGTAGTGTCCAAGATAGTAGCCGCCCAATTGATACTTATCCTGCTGTCAATACATCATCAAAAAATACGCCAATACCCTCTTCTCCTAAAAATATTTCTGTTAATAATCAAAATAATAGTATAAACAAGCCGGTATATCAGCCAGTGATACCAGCACCTAAGACTAACACCGATGGCCGAATAATTTATAACCGAAATTATGATAATATCCAAAAAGGAAGCTATAGTGGTAACACCTATACTGTTAAACGAGGTGATACGCTGTTTTATATTGCTTGGATAACAGGCAATGATTATCGTGATCTAGCGCAACGTAATAAAATTGCAGAACCTTATAGTTTAAATATTGGGCAAGTACTTAATATTGGTAGTAGTTCTACCGACTCAGAAATGGTAGTTGCTAATCGTACTCCGAATACTAACAATACAAATGTTGATTCTCAGTCAACTAATGCGTATGATTCATCTGTCAGTGAGCAAAATTCAGGAAAGATGTTACCGAGAGCATCCAAGCCACTAACACCTTCTACGCCGCCTGCAACAACAGCATCTTCGGGTTTAAATAGTAACAGCGTAGTCAATACAGTAGGTAAGTGGCGCTGGCCGGCCGAAGGGAAAGTGATTGAATCTTTCTCTGATGTAAAGGGCGGAAATAAAGGTGTTGATATTGCCGGATCGCGCGGTCAACCTGTTTTTGCAACTACAGCAGGAAAAGTGGTTTATTCTGGAAATGCATTACGTGGATATGGAAATCTTATAATAATAAAACATAACGATGACTATCTGAGTGCCTATGCTCACAATGATACTATATTAGTTCGTGATCAACAGGAGGTTCAGGCAGGGCAAAAGATTGCCACTATGGGTAGCACCGGTACAAGTTCGGTAAGATTACATTTTGAAATTCGTTACAAGGGAAAATCAGTAAACCCGTTGCGTTATCTTTCGCAACGATAACTTGGACAGATTGCTTGTCAATGCTGTCTGCATTATCAAGGGTAGGAGTGACTGATGAGCCAAAATTCGCTAAAAGTTAACGAGTTATATGACGATTTAGACGAAACTAGCATGGATGCGGAAGCTTTCGATGAAAGCTTGCTAAAAGAAGAGGACTTAAATTTAGAGCAAGATGATGATTCAGATATATTTCAGAATATTAATCAACGTGTTCTAGATGCAACTCAGCTTTATCTTGGTGAGATTGGATATTCACCTCTTCTGACAGCGGAAGAAGAAGTATTTTATGCGAGGCGCGCTTTACGTGGTGATGCAGCATCACGTCAGCGTATGATTGAGAGTAATTTACGCTTGGTTGTAAAAATTTCTCGTCGCTATAGTAATCGTGGTCTTGCCCTACTGGATCTGATAGAAGAAGGCAATCTTGGATTAATTCGGGCGGTTGAAAAATTTGATCCAGAAAAGGGTTTTCGTTTTTCAACTTATGCAACATGGTGGATCCGCCAAACTATTGAACGAGCAATTATGAATCAGACGCGTACTATCCGCTTACCGATTCATATCGTTAAAGAGTTAAATGTTTATTTGCGTATTGCAAGAGAATTGGCTCAGAAACTTGATCATGAGCCAAGCGCCGAAGAAATTGCAGAACGCTTAGACAAACCGGTGGATGATGTTAGCCGGATGTTGCGGCTAAATGAGCGGATCTCTTCTGTTGATACTCCAATCGGTGGTGATTCAGATAAAGCGTTACTTGATGTGTTATCTGATGATAATGATTCAGGGCCAGAAGGAACTATCCAAGCTAACAATATGAAAGAAAGTATTGTTAAATGGCTGTTTGAACTTAATGCAAAACAGCGTGAAGTATTAGCACGCCGCTTTGGTTTATTAGGTTATGAATCGGAAACGTTAGAAGAGGTAGGGCGAGAGATTGGTCTTACTAGAGAACGTGTTCGTCAGATACAGGTTGAAGGTTTGCGCCGATTAAAAGATATTTTGCATAATCAAGGTCTTAGTATGGAATCTTTATTTAAGACCTAATATCTTTGCAATATCGTTAATATTAATAAGGTGGGAGGAAAACCCACCTTTTTGTTTGATATCAGGCGGGAACGCCACTATGAAATTTAAAATCGCTATCCGGCCTTTCGATCAATTCAGCCTCGATGCTAGCAAAATATTCGATCCGCTGCTGAATATTTTCGCTAGAAATAGTTTGTGCTAAAACTAAATAATCTTGATAGTGGCGAAATTCTGATCTGAGTAGTGAAATATAGAATTTAGCTAAGGATGTTTCAAGATGAGGCGCGAGTTTAGCAAAACGCTCACAAGAGCGCGCTTCGATATAAGCACCAATCATCAGTTTATCAATTAATGTGTTCGGTTCATGATGGCTAACATGACTAAATAAGCCCT
Source organism: Arsenophonus sp. PmNCSU2021_1 (assembly GCF_036919435.1). Classification (NCBI taxonomy): domain Bacteria; kingdom Pseudomonadati; phylum Pseudomonadota; class Gammaproteobacteria; order Enterobacterales; family Morganellaceae; genus Arsenophonus; species Arsenophonus sp. PmNCSU2021_1. The sequence continues at coordinate 65,587 of NZ_JAZHPL010000011.1, forward strand.
TAGCATAACGACCGGCACTGATAGTTTCATATTTGATATCTCTTTCCGTCATGATTTCCAGCACTTGATAAAAATGGTGGAGTTCCTCTTTAATTCACGAGTTTCGCAATCTCCAAAAAAGAAGTATAAATTTAAAAACAAGAAAAAATCAGGGTGTTCATATTTTGTCGGGTTATCCATGTATTAAAGATATCTATAAAACATTCTTACAAGTAAGCAGTTTAAGATACTCTGGTTTAGCGTTATCAGAAGTAAGCCCATCGCCTTTATCTCATGACACTGTTAGCCAATGGCTAAAAAGTAGATGTTTTAGACCTAAAGACCTATGGCGATTAGTTGAACCTTCTATAGACAAAAAAAGCCCTTGCGTACTAATTGCCGATGATACATTGATTGCCAAAACACGTAGTAAAAAAATAGAGATGGTCCATTATCAATATTCAGGTAATGAACATGAGGTTATTGCTGGCATAGGTTTAGTTAATTTGCTTTGGCATGATCTGACGAAGGTTGAATCAATTCCTATCAATTATCGTATTTATGATAAAGATTCTGATGGAAAAACAAAAAACACGCACTTTTCCGAAATGCTCACTCTTGCTAAAAAAAGAGGGATCATGCCAGAAGCGGTAGTGATGGATGCTTGGTATTCTAGCCTGGATAACCTGAAATCAATTCGCTCTCATGGTTGGATCTGGGTAAACACGCTGAGGAAAAATAGGATTGTTAACCATAACAAACAACTGAACAAGTTAGACATCTCAGAAGAAGGAACGTCAATACACTTGCGAGGATATGGTTGGGTAACCGTTTTCAAATTTACAGCCAAAAACGGCCGTATTGATTACATAGTAACAAACAAAGAGAATCCCACCCGTCAATACCTCAAATCTATCATGGATGCCCGTTGGTCTGTTGAAGTTTATCATCGAGAAGTTAAACAAAACTGTGGTATTGAAAGCTGTCAGGCTCGCACGAGCCGAGCGCAAAGAAATCATATTTTTCTCGCTATTTCTGCGTGGTTTGAACAACATAAACGTCGTATATCTGAAAAAATAACCCTTTATCAACAAAATTGGGACGTAATCAAAAGTGCTATTACTGAGCAAATCCGTGTTTTATTAGCGTACCCAAATTAGTTTTGTGCGAAACTCGTGTAATTAATAACACCATTTTATCAATCAGAGATTGGCTATAGCTTGTGTTTTTCTTTCCTCGGATCGATTTGGATAACTGATTTTTTCCTTTAAGCGTATCAATATTGCCAATTTTCTTATAAGCAAAATCTTCGAAAGGTTGTAACCATTGTAAGAGTGTATCACTGCTCTGTTCATCAACGGCATATTTTCGCAACAGTAGCATAGCACTTTGCGCGGCTTTTAGTTCACACAACAGGTGATCGCATAAAATAATCGCTAAGTTTTCTGGCTGACTGGCTTTGTCTATCCACGCTTGCGGTGTTTTGCAGGCTAAAAAATGGTGAATTGGATCAAGTAATTTTGCATCATATAACATAACTATTTCACCATTTCTTTTAACCGATAAATCAATTCTAGCGCTTGACGAGGTGTTAATGTATCAGGATTTAACTTTTCGAGAGTTTCAATGGCTGGTGAAACCGTCTTTTCCACTACTTTTGCTAGTTGTGAATTATCAATAGATTTATTTGCTGGCAGCGTGGAGAGCGTTTCTAGCTCGATTAATTTCTGTTTTGCTCGTTGAATAACCTTGGCGGGGACACCCGCCAATGAAGCCACCGCTAGGCCATAGCTTTTACTGGCAGCGCCTTCTTGAACGTTATGCATAAACGCAATCGTGTCGTCATGCTCTATTGCATCCAGATGGATATTACCCGAACCTTCCTGCTTATCTGCCAAATTGGTTAATTCAAAATAATGCGTAGCAAATAATGTCATAGCTTTAATCTGGCTAACCAGATTTTCCGCACAAGCCCAGGCAAGTGAAAGGCCATCATAGGTTGAAGTACCGCGACCAATTTCATCCATTAATACCAGACTTTGTTCTGTCGCATTATGGAGGATATTAGCGGTTTCTATCATTTCCACCATAAAAGTTGACCGACCGGCAGCAAGATCATCCGACGCACCAACCCGAGTGAAGATCCGATCAATTGGGCCAATAATCGCTTTTTCTGCTGGCACAAAGCTACCTATATAAGCAAGCAGTGTAATTAAGGCTGCTTGACGCATATAAGTACTTTTACCGCCCATATTGGGGCCAGTAATAATTAACAACCGACGTTGTGGTGACAGATGCAGTGGATTAGAAATAAATGGCTCACTAAGTACCTGCTCAACGACTGGATGGCGTCCAGCAACAATTTCTATGCCAGGTTTCTCATTTAATATTGGGCAGCGATAGTCCAAAGTCTCGGCGCGCTCTGCCAAATTATTGAGTACATCTAATTCTGCTAACGCTTCGGCGCTAGTTTGCAATGCTGATAAATGGGGTAATAACAGATCAAACAGTTCTTCATAAAGCTTTTTCTCAATTGCTAATGCTTTACTTTTAGAAGTTAGCACCTTGTCTTCATATTCTTTCAACTCAGGGATAATATACCGTTCGGCATTTTTTAGAGTTTGGCGACGAACATAATGGATAGGTACCAAATGACTTTGTCCACGACTGACTTGCAGGTAATAGCCATGCACCGCATTAAAGCCGACTTTTAGGCTATCAATGCCTAATTTCTCTTTTTCCCGCAATTCAAGTTTTTCCAAGTAATCACTGGCACCATCGGCCAATGCACGCCATTCATCAAGTTCGCTATGATATCCGGTTGCGATCACTCCTCCGTCTCGCATTAACACCGGTGGTGTGTCAACAATGGCTTCTTCCAATAGTGTTTGCAGTGATGCAAAGGAGCTAATGCGTGACTGCAAGTTTTTCAAATAGGGAAATTCAATCTTATCTAATATCGCGTGAATATCGGTAAATTGTTGGAAAGCATGACGCATGCGAACCAGATCCCGAGGCCGGGCTGAACGGAGTGCTAAACGAGCAAGTATCCGTTCTAAGTCACCAATTTGGCGTAGAAAAGGTTGTAATTCGAAATAATAAGATTGGAGTCCGGCTATCGCTTGTTGGCGATTGAATAATTTATTTAGATTACGCAACGGACTATGTAGCCAACGTTTTAGCATCCGGCTACCCATCGGCGTTACGCACTGATCCAGTATCGCAGCTACCGTATTCTCGCTACCACCTGATAAATTTTGTGTCAATTCAAGATTACGACGCGTAGCGGCATCAAGGATAATGGTCTCTTTTTGCTGCTCCATGGTAATACTATGGATATGGGGCAATGCTGTACGTTGGGTATCTTTAACATATTGCAGTAAGCAACCCGCTGCGCGCAATGCCAATGTCGCCTTTTCAACACCAAAACCCATCAGATCCTGGGTACCAAATTGTAGATTCAATTGTTGTCTAGCGGTGTCTAATTCGAACTCCCATAATGGGCGACGACGTAGTCCTTTATTATTTTCAAATAGTGCAACATCGACAAAATTCTCTGGATAGAGCAGTTCTGCCGGTCGGGTACGTTGTAATTCAGCGCTGATGGTGTTGATATCAGCCATTTCACTGATAATAAAACGGCCGGAAGTGATATCTAAAGTGGCATAGCCATAACCATTATCTTCTTGCCAAATCGCAGCTAATAGATTGTCCTGACGTTCTTGTAGTAATGCTTCATCGGTAACGGTTCCCGGCGTTACGATGCGAACAACTTTACGTTCGACGGGGCCTTTGCTGGTGGCGGGATCACCGATTTGTTCACAGATAGCAACCGACTCACCTAACTGAACTAATTTGGCTAAATAACTCTCTACGGCATGATGAGGTACGCCAGCCATCGGAATGGGTTGGCCGGCCGATTGCCCACGCTTAGTTAATGAAATATCAAGTAATTGGGCTGCTTTTTTAGCATCATCAAAGAATAATTCATAAAAATCACCCATCCGATAAAATAACAAAATATCAGCATGTTGTGCCTTAAGGCGTAAATATTGCTGCATCATTGGGGTATGGGAAGCGAAGTTTTGGGAATTAGTCATAGTTTTTATTTTTTAACTCTTTGAGTTGTAATATTGCCGGTAAGACTTGCTTGCTGAATGCTATTTTAATTAAACCCGAACAATTTGCTGTGTAAGGGATTGGTTTTAAAATAGATTGTCCGCTTGTTAGCAAAATCTAGCCACTTATGAAAAATTTTCTTCACTATACTATGGATAAGCAATAACCAGAAGTCACGGCGATGAAAAAATAGTGCTCACAAAATTAGCCTCATAAAGGTTCTATGGCAAATTTATTGACTAAATTGCGAGCGGAGTGGAGAAAACATATGTAACTGTTATTTAGTTGCTTGCGTCATAGCAGTGAGAATTGCTATCAGATAAGCTCTTTACGAAAACAGATAACGCGTTCTGTTTCATTAAAGCCCTAATTTTGATGAGCTTTATGTGATAGTTTATTGTCAATTTCGGCATCGGAACAGAGTTCTTCAAATCCCTTTGCAATCAGATCGGTGGTTATTTTATTGATCAATGCCTGACCAATACCTTATTGACGGTATTCAGGCTTAACCCAAATACCTTCCAAAAAGGGAACCGGTTGTTTGGTGCAGCTGTTGGCATATTCCCGTAGGCAAATTTCGGCAAAACCGACTGCCTGATGGTTTAACATAGCGATATATCCTGCATTTTTCTTACTACTTAGCATTTTATCTATGTCACTAAGAGGGGCATCATGGGCATGTCGATCCTATAGTTGCAGACGCATAGTTGCCCAAACCGTACGGTCATTTTTCTCCATCTTTCTAATCATTATTGACATACCGTTTCCTATTTTTTAACAGCGACAAAATTATTTTTTAGCTGGATAAAAGTTACGCCGAATTTAAACGGCTTTATTGGTTCCTTATTTTATAACAATATTATTTAATCGCGATATATAGCTAAATCAAATTGGTTTTATTGGGGCTATAAAATAAATAACCTCATATTTATTTTACACCTTGTTTTAGTTAAAATTATTTAACTTTACCTATCACAGGGATGATAATGAAAAATTAGTTTTAGCTTTAATTGCAATGGGAATGATGAGTGGTTGTGCAACGATAGTGGGTGAAAAAACTCAGCGTATACAGATTAATAGCAATCCGTCTGGCGCTGAATTTTCCGTCAAAGATGAAAAGGGATCAATCATTGCTCAAGGAAAAACACCTAAGGGAATTACATTAGAAAAATCTGAGGGTGGCTATTTTGGTAAAAAAAGTTATGAAATTACTTTGACAAAGGAAGGATTAAAACCGGTTACCTTACCGTTAAAAGCGAGTGCTAATGGATGGTATGTTGCTGGTAATTTTTTCTTTGGTGGATTAATAGGTTGGTTAATTGTTGATCCATTTAATGGTGGTATGTATACACTTCGTCCAGAAAAAATTGATGCTACTTTATCGCAAATATAATTTTAGCTAGTATGTATGAAATAATTATCATTATTTTCATCAATAATTAAGCTCCGTAGGGGCTTATTTTACTTTTACAGAATTATTTTAATTAATCGTATTAACGAACGGCATAAAGTGTTTTTTAAACTATTGTTGTTTATTTATTACAAACGCTATTTCTCTGCTATTAAGATTTATTGGTTTGTCGCATTAATCATTATTACATTTTTTATTTCTAACTAGCCGAGAAGTCTATTTATTGTTGAGCAAAATTAGTTTCTATTAATGCGGCAAAACCAGTTAATTTTTAGGCCAACTTTTGATAACGAGCAAAAAAAGCGTGAGCGTCTTTAGCATTAGCGTTCGATAAATTATCATCGATAATTTTGTCGGCATAATAAGCGGTAAAACCTCCACAATCGTTAACATTAAGCAGGGCTTGATGTCCAAGATGCTCGCTAGTGACGGCAAAATCTTTGTCTAAACCAAGCTCCTTTTTAGCCAATAACTGTTTGGTTAAATGTCCTGCGCCGTTATAAAAAGTATCAAGCAGCGGGCCTTTTGAATCATGGATTTTAGCCGATTGAATTTTACCTGCATGCATTTCGACTTCTAGTAAGACAAATGGCCTCGAGTACTACCGCAGAATTTATTGCTTTGGGCGATCGGTACTAAGACTTTGACTTGCTCGTGGGGATCGGCTTTTTTAATTTCATTCAGCGTCTGTGCAGCATTACGGCCACCGGATAATAGATCCTGCATTGGATTAGGGTTAGTTAAATCATGGCAAGCAGAAGAGACAATATAAGTTATACCGTCCTTTTGCTTGCCAGCCATTTGTTGGGTTGAAGATATCATTTAAGGCAGAATTTAGTTTTGAGCAACTTAATTTCTCACCGAAAGTGCCAGTTAAATAATTGAAAAAATTACGCATCCAGGAACAAAATCCGGACTTTTCTGGCGAGGGTGGCTTATTAAACTCAGCTGATAAGCTGTGACCAGCAGTAGAGATATCACCCCAATGACCCGTTGGATGGGGATTTGGGGGACTGTTTGAAATATATGGCATAATTTTAAATCCTTAATTAGCAATAGAATTATTATTTCATTTTAACGCTATTTCAAAACATCAGTGACTTGTCTATTGGCTGAGATAAGTTTGAGTTTCTACAATAATTTTTCCAATAAAATTTATTTATTACTATCAGGATTAAACCTTATTATTGTGAATTTCTTTTATCATTTGTCGCTTCCGCCACTGTTGCATTTAGATTGCTGAATACTAAAAATGATTGGCTATTTTGTTATTGAGAACATATGTAAATTTTGGCTTTAATATTGCCAAAAATATCTCGCCATTGATTTTGAATATATAAAACATAAAAAAGAATTGAATTAAATCTTCTAAGCTGCCTATGCGGCAGTGAACAGTAATGCTACAATAAAAAATAAACTTATAACAGCAAGTTAGAACAAAAATAGTAGATTGACCTAAGTTTTTATTTGCCATTATAACTTATTGATTTTATATCATTTTTTAAAAGAACAGAAAATGTTGGTTAAAATTCGGGTACACTTGATACTGAACTTAATCCATAGGTACTAAAAATTTGGTTGTCAGCAGGAGCTGCATCGTTTTTAGCAATAAATAATTTAAAACGATGTTTGTTATTGTTATTGTTATTGTTATTGTTATTAGATAAGCTTAGGCTTTCTAACTGGATATAGGGTAAGTCGGTTGTTGTCACTACATTTTGATAACGTTTTAAGGCTGCATTAAAATCAATATCACCACGTTTAGCTCGATGTCTAGCTAAACGTTCAGCATTGCTCCTAACTTGTTTACGATAATACATTGAGTAGCCTGTTACTTTATTTTTAGGAACGGGGCGTATGGTTGTAGAATGTATATAATCGATTAAACGTGCTAACCATTTAGTCAGATTAAGTTTTTTAAATTCCACCTCTGTGTGAGCGAAAAGCGCAGTTTACTACCCATAAAGCTAATGTTTTTCTCTTGGTTAAAATAGTACACGAGTTTCGCAATCTCCAAAAAAGAAGTATAAATTTAAAAACAAGAAAAAATCAGGGTGTTCATATTTTGTCGGGTTATCCATGTATTAAAGATATCTATAAAACATTCTTACAAGTAAGCAGTTTAAGATACTCTGGTTTAGCGTTATCAGAAGTAAGCCCATCGCCTTTATCTCATGACACTGTTAGCCGATGGCTAAAAAGTAGATGTTTTAGACCTAAAGACCTATGGCGATTAGTTGAACCTTCTATAGACAAAAAAAGCCCTTGCGTACTAATTGCCGATGATACATTGATTGCCAAAACACGTAGTAAAAAAATAGAGATGGTCCATTATCAATATTCAGGTAATGAACATGATGTTATTGCTGGCATAGGTTTAGTTAATTTGCTTTGGCATGATCTGACGAAGGCACGAGTTTCGCACGGGCATATAAAATTCTAGAAATGGCTTCAGAACAATAATTAATCTGTAACTTGCTAAGACGTATAAATTTACTTAAATTACAATAAGTTATTTTCAATTTATGAGATTTTTTCTATTTATATATTATGCTGAATTAAACTTAAAAATAGAGCGTTTTTTTATTGGTGCGAAACTCGTGGAAGGTTGAATCAATTCCTATCAATTATCTTATTTATGATAAAGATTCTGATGGAAAAACAAAAAACACGCACTTTTCCGAAATGCTCACTCTTGCTAAAAAAAGAGGGATCATGCCAGAAGCGGTAGTGATGGATGCTTGGTATTCTAGCCTGGATAACCTGAAATCAATTCGCTCTCATGGTTGGATCTGGGTAACCACGCTGAGGAAAAATAGGATTGTTAACCATAACAAACAACTGAACAAGTTAGACATCTCAGAAGAAGGAACGTCAATACACTTGCGAGGATATGGTTGGGTAACCGTTTTCAAATTTACAGCCAAAAACGGCCGTGTTGATTACATAGTAACAAACAAAGAGAATCCCACCCGTCAATACGTCAAATCTATCATGGATGCCCGTTGGTCTGTTGAAGTTTATCATCGAGAAGTTTTAAACAAAACTGTGGTATTGAACGCTGTCAGGCTCGTACGAGCCGAGCGCAAAGAAAATCATATTTTTCTCGCTATTTCTGCGTGGTTTGAACAACATAAACGTCGTATATCTGAAAAAATAACCCTTTATCAACAAAATTGGGACGTAATCAAAAGTGCTATTACTGAGCAAATCCGTGTTTTATTAGCGTACCCAAATTAGTTTTGTGCGAAACTCGTGTAGTATTGTGGAAAAGAGAGACCGATAGGAATTTTTCCATTTTCATCTTTTATCTCAACAAAGGCTAAATGTAATTGCATATAGAGTGTTGACCATAATTGATCAATGGGAAAGTCGTCTGTCTCGATTAATGTCACTTCTATATAATGGTTCATATCATTCCTTAAATGCGAATATCCGTGACATAAGCAAGCCCTTTTTTGCCTATATAAAAAGAAGAAACGCCGGCATCTTCGATCTTTTGCTCAAGATCACGCGCTTGCTCTTTAGGAATGTTTAATGTTATTGCCAAACGACCACTTGCTTTAGTCAGAGATTGAACGACTTCACCTTCACCTTTCTTTTTTTCTTTTAAAATATAGGGGTTGCCCCAAATAAGTTTTTTTTCGCCTGTAGTATATGTATCCATGAAATCTTTTTTAGTAAAACCACGCTTTGAAATTCCACTTATATTTCCTTGTTTGGTTAAAATATGGGTTAAAGCATGTTGATTTTGCAAACGTGAAATTTGGATATATAAAGCAGATGCATAAAAACTAATTAGTATAAATAACTCCTTTGTTGTGAGCTTAAAGACGGTACTACTGAATCTATTTTGAATATGGTCAAATGCTTTTTGACTTTCCTCGGATAATTTGATCGGTTTTATTTTATTTAATCCTTCTAAGCGATTAATAATAACAATAGGATCAAGTGCAGGTAAGCTTGGTGTGAATTGAAAATCTTCATTTAAAATAAACTGAATAACTTCATCTAAGCTAAGAAACAGAATACCCCATAATTGTGGCGAAAAGTCTGAATTAAAAGCCGGATCATTGGATTTAATCATACCAGTAAACGAATTTTGATCAGTATTACCTGACATATTTCTAATAAAAATCAACTCCTGAGTAATGATGGCGTTATCTTTAATATCCTCTTCAGTTAATACTGGCTCGATGGTTTTAAAATAGTAATCGGGAGCCTGGCGAGCTTGATAGAGTTTGCGTTGCTCGCCAATTAATCGATTTAAGATCCCCATTATTGTGTCTTTAGAGATTGGTTGATATTTAAAGTTAGTATTTTTTCCTAGAGCCTGTATTGAACCAATAAAATTTCGGCCTATTTTACGCCCTTTTCCTTTAGGAGGTAGTTCTTCATTATTAGAACCATCTAAAAATGAATTACGCCATGATGCTTCATACTCGATAATAATTTGCATAATTCACCTATTCATGGGCAGCAAAATAAACAGCATAATCATTTTGCGGTTCGAAATTTGATTGTTCAGGGTGGCGTTTAATCCGCATCATTTTATTACTATCGTTATAATCCACTTCTACTGTGTCAACATACATATATCCTTTAGCTTGTTTAATGCTTAAGTTTCGTAGTCTGTCTAAGGTTTCATTAACTAAAATATCGATGGCGGTATTGTCTAATAGGATCCCGACTTCTCCCTCTGGGTATATAGTGCCATTGCGAACGTAATTGGCATGAAAAATAGCTTTTGGCTCTCTGGCGGGCGCTAAATTTTTAATGAATTTTTCAATGTGTTGGGCAACTTTTTCACCTTCACCTTGTTTAATAACCATTGATGCTCTATCAAATTTTTTGTCTAAGGAGATAAATGCCAGTTGTTCAATATTGATTGAACCATAGGCGATATATTCTGTATCGCCAAAGGTAGTTTTAGAGAAAATAGAGTTTTCCCCACGCTTATAACTTTTGTTGCCATTTTTTTCGATAATTTCTTCTGTTGAACTGGCATTCGACATTTGCACGAGTTTCGCACAAAACTAATTTGGGTACGCTAATAAAACACGGATTTGTTCAGTAATAGCACTTTTGATTACGTCCCAATTTTGTTGATAAAGGGTTATTTTTTGAGATATACGACGTTTATGTTGTTCAAACCACGCAGAAATAGCGAGAAAAATATGATTTCTTTGCGCTCGGCTCGTGCGAGCCTGACAGCGTTTAATACCACAGTTTTGTTTAACTTCTCGATGATAAACTTCAATAGACCAACGGGCATCCATGATAGATTTGAGGTATTGACGGGTGGGATTCTCTTTGTTTGTTACTATGTAATCAATACGGCCGTTTTTGGCTGTAAATTTGAAAACGGTTACCCAACCATATCCTCGCAAGTGTATTGACGTTCCTTCTTCTGAGATGTCTAACTTGTTCAGTTGTTTGTTATGGTTAACAATCCTATTTTTCCTCAGCGTGGTTACCCAGATCCAACCATGAGAGCGAATTGATTTCAGGTTATCCAGGCTAGAATACCAAGCATCTATCACTACGGCTTCTGGCATGCTCCCTCTTTTTTTAGCAAGAGTGAGCATTTCGGAAAAGTGCGTGTTTTTTGTTTTTCCATCAGAATCTTTATCATAAATAAGATAATTGATAGGAACACGAGTTTCGCACCAATAAAAAAACGCTCTATTTTTAAGTTTAATTCAGCATAATATATAAATAGAAAAAACCTTATAAATTAAATATAACTTATTGTAATTTAAGTAAATTTATGCATTTCAGTAACTTGCAGATTAATCATTACTTTTAAGCCATTTCTAGAATTTTATAGGCCTGTGCGAAACTCGTGAGGAATTGATTCAACCTTCGTCAGATCATGCCAAAGCAAATTAACTAAACCTATGCCAGCAATAACATCATGTTCATTACCTGAATATTGATAATGGACCATCACTATTTTTTTACTACGTGTTTTGGCAATCAATGTATCATCGGCAATTAGTACGCAAGGGCTTTTTTTGTCTACACGAGTTTCGCACGGGCATATAAAATTCTAGAAATGGCTTCAGAACAATAATTAATCTGTAACTTGCTAAGACGTATAAATTTACTTAAATTACAATAAGTTATTTTTAATTTATAAGGTTTTTTCTATTTATATATTATGCTGAATTAAACTTAAAAATAGAGCGTTTTTTTATTGGTGCGAAACTCGTGGTCTATAGAAGGTTCAACTAATCGCCATAGGTCTTTAGGTCTAAAACATCTACTTTTTAGCCATCGGCTAACAGTGTCATGAGATAAAGGCGATGGGCTTACTTCTGATAACGCTAAACCAGAGTATCTTAAACTGCTTACTTGTAAGAATGTTTTATAGATATCTTTAATACATGGATAACCCGATAAAATATGAACACCCTGATTTTTTCTTGTTTTTAAATTTATACTTCTTTTTTGGAGATTGCGAAACTCGTGATCCCTTCTTCTAGCGCTAGAAAATAGTTTTGTACCGCACCACCCCAGACTTCTCCTGGGACAACACAAAGTACGCCTGGTTGATAAGGTAGTGCGCCTTCGGCAGCAATCCGCCCGGCGATGTTTTCAATTGCAATCAATTCGACCTGGCCGCGGACAAATTGGATATTGGATGCTTGCGGCAACATTTTGACGGCCGGAAAATGCGATTGACGAAACATCTCTTTTTGTAGCTGTTTGACGTTCAATTTGGCATATAAATCATGCATCTCTTGGCATAGCTGACGAATGGTATAGCGCTGATAGCGTTGTTGGTTGTTACGGTAGAGGGTCGGTAAAACGTCGGCTAACGGTGCGTCGATTGCGAGTAATTGTTCAAAATGAGCAATTTGGGCCACCAGATGTTGCATTTTTGCCATCGATTCTGCCGGTGTTAGCAGAAATAGAATTGAGTTTAGATCGCATTTTTCAGGAATAATACCCTGTTCACGTAAGTAGTTTGCCAGGATCGTTGCCGGTACACCAAAGCTTTCGTAATTGCCGGTTTGGCTATTAATGCCAGGTGTCGTTAACATCAATTTACACGGATCAACAAAGTACTGATTTTCGGCGTAACCATCAAAGGAGTGCCAGCGTTCCCCTGGGGTAAATTTAAAGAAGCGTAAGTCATTAGCGATTTCATCGGTGTCATAGTCAGCCCAGGAACGGTTATCGACCAATTCAGGAATAAATGGGCGAATAAATTTACAGCAACTTAATAATAATTTGCGTGTTTCGATACCTGTTTTTACGCAATCCATCCATAGCCGTTTGCCACTTTCACCGGCATGCATTTTGGCATTAACATCTAAAGCGACAAATAGCGGGTAGAACGGGCTGGTGGAAGCGTGCATCATAAAGGCGTTATTTAAGCGTTTATGATTGACATAACGTTGTTGCCCTTTGATATGACTGTCTTTTTTATGGATTTGAGAAGTTTGTGAGAAACCCGCTTGTTGTTTGTGAACCGATTGGGTGACCAAAATACCAGGATCATTTTCATTGAGTTCCAACAGTAATGGTGAACAGTCCTTCATCATTGGAATAAATTGTTCATAACCAACCCAGGCAGAATCAAATAAAATATAGTCACAAACATGGCCGATTTTATCGACAATTTGGCGTGCATTGTAAATTGTTCCGTCATAAGTTCCAAGTTGGATCACCGCCAGGCGAAATGGACGTTTTTGCGCGGCATGCTCAGGTGAAGTTTTTTTGATTAGCTCAAGCAAATAATCTTCATTAAAGCAGTGAGCATCGATGCCCCCGATAAAGCCAAATGGATTGCGAGCGGTTTCTAAATAGATTGGTGTTGCACCTGCCTGGATCAGCGCACCATGGTGATTAGATTTATGGTTGTTGCGATCAAATAACACTAAATCCCCAGGTGCTAGCAGGGCATTTAATACCACTTTGTTGGCAGAAGAGGTGCCGTTTAAAACAAAGTAGGTTCTATCGGCATTAAACACTTTTGCTGCATATTGTTGGGCAGTACAGGGTACACCTTCATGGATCAATAGGTCGCCCATCGAAACGTCAGCATTACAGAGATCTGAACGAAATAAATTTTCGCCGAAATAGTTGACGAATAAATTACCTAATGGATGACGCCGAAAGAATGCTCCTCCTTGATGGCCTGGGCAATCGAAAGCGGTATAGCCTTGTTCGACATATTTTTTTAGTTTACCAAAAAAAGGTGAAAGCAAACTTTGCTCATATTTTTGTGCCGCAGTCTCTAATTGCTTAGCATATAACTGGCTATTGTCTTTGTTAAGATCAATAACACCAGCCAGGCAAGAAAGGGTATCAGCCGGAATAACTTGATTGTGATTAATTAGCGCAAAGATAGGCTGATCAAAACTATTTTGTTTAATGGTATCGAGTCCACCTTGTTGAATATCTTCTAGCGAGATGATAATCGCAGCAACATCAGTAAAGTCAGTATCAAAGATATTAACAAAATTACGCTGGCTATCAATATAGTCACTGATATCAAAACTGGTGGCTAGTTTATATTGTTCCATTTTATTTCCTATAAATTCAGACAATAGAATTACTGCCAAAATGGATGAACATCTATTTTGGTGTATTTCTTATTTACAATTGAATTAAACTAAATTTAATTTAGCTTAAAGCAATAAGTCATTTTGTTAGATTAATTAATCTAAATGCGCTGACTGACAAGTATGAATAGTTAATGCAATAGATATGATTTGTTTAAATCAATAGCATGACTATTTTGGGGGAATGACGATCCATACAGTAAGAACAGCAGCATGGATGTCGAAAAGGATCACCTGTGGGTGCAGAAACGTTCAAAACTGAAACATGAGCGATGGCAAAACATCATTAGATGGGTTGTTCGTCTTATATGCGGCCAAAGCCGATTGTTATTTTCCATTTTTGCACTTTCTAAAACGCAGTTTGTTATGTGATGTACTTTTATCAATATAAATTAATAAAATAATGATGTTAATCAAAATTAGTATAAAAAATTTTTTATTTATTGGCTGTTGCTTTATTTTATTCTGCATTTATCAATCATTTTGGTTAAAATTTTATTATTAATAATCAATATGACAGTTTGTGATGCCTATTTATGTGCATCGCAAAGCTAATTGTACAATTTAGTTTTTTCAATGTTAAAATAACTTTTTTATTCAATTAATATTACAACATAGATCCTATCCTTTATGAGCAATGAACAACGTGTCCCAACAATAGGATTTTTATCATTAGGCTGCCCGAAAAATTTGGTCGATTCTGAAAGAATTTTGACTGAATTGCGCACGGATGGTTATCAAATTGTAGCTAGTTATGATGATGCTGATGTGGTTATTGTTAATACCTGTGGTTTTATCGATAGCGCAGTACAAGAATCATTGGAAGCTATTGGTGAAGCATTAAATGAAAATGGTAAAGTGATCGTAACCGGCTGTCTGGGAGCTAAAGAAGATCAAATTCGTGAAGTACATCCGAAAGTATTAGCCATCACCGGTCCGCATAGTTATGAACAGGTGTTAGCCCATGTTCATCATTATGTTCCGAAACCTCAGCATAACCCTTTTTTTAGTCTAGTGCCGCAGCAAGGGATCAAGTTAACTCCTAAACATTATGCTTATTTGAAAATTTCTGAAGGCTGCAATCATCGATGTACATTTTGTATTATTCCATCGATGCGTGGTGATTTAGATAGTCGGCCTATTGGTGAGGTTTTGAGTGAAGCCAAACGCTTAGTTGCCGCAGGTGTGAAAGAGTTACTTATTATTTCACAGGATACTTCAGCTTATGGTGTTGATACTAAGCATCGGGTAGGTTTTTGGGATGGCCAGCTAGTTAAAACTGGCATGGTAAGTTTGTGTGAACAGCTTGCGGCTTTAGGAATTTGGATCCGGTTGCATTATGTTTATCCTTATCCTCATGTTGATGAAGTGATCCCATTAATGGCGCAGGGTAAAATTTTACCTTACTTAGATATTCCCCTTCAGCATGCTAGTCCGACGGTTTTAAAACGAATGAAACGGCCCGGAGCAGTAGAAAAAACGCTAGAGCGTATTCGCCGCTGGCGTGAAATTTGTCCCGCACTAACCTTGCGTTCAACTTTTATTGTTGGCTTTCCGGGGGAGACTGAAGCGGATTTCGAGTTATTACTTGATTTTCTTCAGCAGGCTCGTTTAGATCGAGTCGGTTGTTTTAAATACAGTCCAGTTGATGGTGCGCAGGCCAATGAGTTACCAGATCAAATTCCAGAAGAAGTAAAGGAGGCGCGTTACCACCGTTTTATGCAGGTTCAGCAGCAGATTTCTAAGCAGCGATTGCAAGAAAAAATTGGATCTGAGATCTGGATAATGATCGATGAGCTGGATGAGCAGGGAGCCGTCGGCCGTAGTATGGCAGATCCACCTGAAATTGATGGTGTGGTTTATCTCAATGGTGAATTTGATGTTAATCCTGGTGATATTTTTCAGGTGCTAGTTGAGCATGCTGATGAATATGATCTATGGGCGACCATACATATCCATTAATTTAAATCAAGTCTATAAGGTATAATAGGTTTTTTCATTTTTACCTACTGTTATACCTATTAATAAGATTACCGCCTTTTTTTGAATTTTGTCCAATTTTAAATTCTTGTGTTAAAATTACTCTGTTCATTGTTTAGTTAATTATGCTAAGCAGTGAACATTTTTATTTTTGAGCCTGCATCTTGTATCGAAGATTATCTTATTCACGAGTTTCGCACAGGCGTATAAAATACTAGAAATGGCTTAAAATCGATGATTAATCTTCAAGTTACTAAAACACATAAATTTTATTAAATTACAATAAGTTGCTTTTGATTTATAAGATTCTGTCTATTTATATATTATGCTGGATTAAACTTAAAGATAGAGCGTTTATTTATTGGTGCGAAACTCGTGTTATTGTATTTCTAAGGACAATAAATCATGATTATTCGTTTGTCTAAAGCGTTGGCTGTATGTGCGGTGGCGTTATATGCCTCTTTAGTGGTTATAGGCAATATTACCGATTATGACACCAATTTTGCCTTAATTCGTCATGTTCTTTTGATGGATACTATCTTTCCTGAGGCCACAATTAAGTACCGTGCAATTGAATCTCCAACTGCTCATAATGTTAGTTATATCATTCTGATTATTCTGCAAACATTAACGGCAATACTTTGCTGGATTGGTGGCATTAGATTAACCTGAGTTCGGGATAAGCATTATCAATTATACTTGAAGATACGTACCTGCAACAGGTATCTTTGGTTTAGATGGCATTAAACAATATGCAACCAGTCCGCCTAATAAATTCACTACAAAGTTAGCCGGAGAGCGATGTCGCGTATGCTCTATTTGACAAAGATTTTTTAACTCATCAAATACCGTTTCAATGACAGAACGATGACGCAAGATGGCTTTGTCGAAACAAGTCTGTTTAATAGGCTTCATTTTCTTCTTGATATTCGTTATAAGGCTAATTCCCATCGTTTTGAGTTGCTGTTTCAGTGAAGCCGATAAATACCCTTTATCTGCGTACAAACAACCAGAAAGATCCTTTGTCAGCTCAGGCAATGGTTTCCGATCATCGGTGTTTCCTGGTGTGAGTCGAAAACTGAGTATTTCCCCCAAATGATTGATAATTACATGAAGCTTGAAACCAAAGAACCAACCTGTTGAATTTTTTCCCCGTTCAGCTATCCCATTGAAGACTTTATGTCTGCGGATCCGTAAGTTATCACACACCGCTATCGGAGTAGAATCGGCAACCGATAGCCCCGTGCATTTTCCCTTAATTGACTCAAACAGTGCCGTTAACGCTAAGGCACTACGCGGAAGTAACTCTACACAGCGTGAATAGGATGGCAAGTTAGGAAATTCCTTCCGGAGATATAAGCGGACATAATAGAGATAAAATACCTTGAATTGCCTGAATCGGAGTTGATGAAACAACACAACCAGTGTCATCATTTCCGCCAACGAAAGCTGAGTAGACCGTCTACGACGCTTAGTACCGTTAGTCAGCAAATATTCATGCATTTTTGGCTCGAAGTCTTTGCAAAAATCATCCATCAGGCAATAAAGTTCAGTAAGATTTTCCATAATTGTTTAACAATGCTCTACTCTTTAACCAGACTGTTAGAGTATTTTAACAAAACAGGCTCATTCAACTATTTGAATATCAAGACTTTCTCTTTATT
The DNA here is from genome assembly GCF_036919435.1 of Arsenophonus sp. PmNCSU2021_1. Taxonomy (NCBI): domain Bacteria; kingdom Pseudomonadati; phylum Pseudomonadota; class Gammaproteobacteria; order Enterobacterales; family Morganellaceae; genus Arsenophonus; species Arsenophonus sp. PmNCSU2021_1. Next base: position 83,316 of record NZ_JAZHPL010000011.1, read on the forward strand.
TCTTATCCCGAACTCAGGTTAGATTATTGGCTAATTTGAAAAATACTGCGGCTAATTTTAATAGAAAGAAAAAAATTGCAATTGCTGGCTTAACATTGGGCTTTTTGACCTGGCAAGTTGTCTATATGTCATTAGGCCGCGAGTGGTTTGGCATGTGGATGTCTGAATGGAATAGCGGTGCAGAAGCGTTTCAAGTTTATACTACTATTTTGTTGGTGCTTATTTATCTTGTTCATCGCGATAGAGACCGTAATCGCGAGCGTGATGAGATGAAATAATCAGCTTTTAGTATGCCGTGAGTTGCAGGTCATCTTATTGGCAAAGTTCATTAGCATTTATAAGTTTATAAATGCTAATGAACCGCTAGGTTATCGTTAGTTAAAATAGATGTTATTTTATTTTTTGAACTGAATAATATCGGCTGTTACGGCTATTTTACGCTAATATTAAATTAAATATTTTTATAATAATTTATTAAATACATCAATAGTATCATCCAATGAGATATATAATAAAATATAGTTTTATTTAAAAATTCTTTTCCAACGATATTAAATAATAGGTACTTAAATGAAATATTATTTATTGCCTGGCACGATAGAATTTGGTCAAAGTTTTAGCATCAAACTATCTTTATTAAAAAATTAAAATAATTTTCTATTCATTATCATAAATTGTCGCCATTTTAAAAATAATTAAATATTGAGTTAAATAAGTATACAGAAATTATAACCGAACTTTTGATAACTGAATTTATTTAAAATTTTTATGATATAAAAATATTAATAAGTTGATGCTGACATTTCAATTACTTAATTAATTTTTATTAAAATCACAATAAGCATATTCCTAAAGTAATGTTTTCATGGTATCCAAATTATATTTACGATAGATTTAGGTGATAATGTTAAAGTATGTGTAAAATTATGTATTTTTTGGTTGCAATTTGATTATTTTTAGGTACCATATTGCTTATGGTAATGATTACTAATCAATATGATAACGATGTTGTTTTAAAATGGAATAATTAATTTGGTGACCAACTTATTAAAGATAATTTTATTACTTCAGATTGGGAATTATTACTTTACCTATATTTTATACCTGCCTGGCTAGGTACTATTTTTTGCATATAATAAATTCCAACTCCAGTTTTTAATTTTATTATAAATTAATGCTTTTCGAGTATACAGCTGCGTCATTTAAATATTTCACTATAATTTTGAAATATACCACTTGTTTTTATTAGGAATAGATAAATGAAAAATACTCTTACCAGCTATTTTATTGGTATATCACTAATTTTATTCAGTAAAATTGCTTTTTCTGCGACTGATGGAATGGTGAAGTTTAGTGGGGCAATTATCGACGGGCCTTGTGAAGTAACTTTATTTCCTGACAATCCTTCTTTAACTATCAGTATGGGTGTTTATATGAAAGATAAGGTACCGAGTACTTCAGGTCAAAAAGTTGACGGTAGTGAGAAGGAATTAGTATTTAGCTTAAAAAATTGTCCTCATTATGATGGTTATAGTTTCGTGCCTAAAATAACATTTAAAGCGAATAACGATACCATAATCCTCGCTTGATAAAGTTAAATGGTTCCGGCGCGGAAGGAGTGGGTATTGGTCTTTATGATGATTCAGGTAAATTATTAGATATTCGTGATATATATCAACACAATATAGCAACGCCTAAGGTAGGGGAGTCATTTGTCATTCCTTTTAAAGTGGCATATGTATCTAATGGTCAGACAGCTAAATCTGGTGCAGCAAATGCTTCAATAAGTTTTGAGATTGCTTATAAATAAAAATTGATAATTAAATTTATAGATACTTTTTCTGGTCATAGAAAGGATTCTTTATATTTATGACTAATATTGGAGTAATAATAATGAAAAACAGAAAGATAAAGCTTTCTACGCTTTATATACTACTATTTTTTGTATTAAAACTTATGCAAATGTAACCATTAGTGGAACACGAGTTATTTATGATGGAAATAAAAGGGAAGCTTCAATTCTGATAACTAATCATGATGAGAAGGCCTTATTTAATTCAGTCTTTTATTAGTATTAATAGCGATGGGAAAAAAGCGCCATTTATTGTTACACCACCCTTATTTCGTTTAGACGCAGGCAGAGAAAATATTTTGCGAATTATACGAACGGGTGGTGACTTGCCCTTGGATAGAGAATCCGTTTTTTACCTCAATGTTAAAGCAATCCCTTCTGTGCAGGATAATCTGCAAAATCTTTTATTTATTACGGTCACGAGTTTCGCAATCTCCAAAAAAGAAGTATAAATTTAAAAACAAGAAAAAATCAGGGTGTTCATATTTTGTCGGGTTATCCATGTATTAAAGATATCTATAAAACATTCTTACAAGTAAGCAGTTTAAGATACTCTGGTTTAGTGTTATCAGAAGTAAGCCCATCGCCTTTATCTCATGACACTGTTAGCCGATGGCTAAAAAGTAGATGTTTTAGACCTAAAGACCTATGGCGATTAGTTGAACCTTCTATAGACAAAAAAAGCCCTTGCGTACTAATTGCCGATGATACATTGATTGCCAAAACACGTAGTAAAAAAATAGAGATGGTCCATTATCAATATTCAGGTAATGAACATGATGTTATTGCTGGCATAGGTTTAGTTAATTTGCTTTGGCATGATCTGACGAAGGTTGAATCAATTCCTATCAATTATCTTATTTATGATAAAGATTCTGATGGAAAAACAAAAAACACGCACTTTTCCGAAATGCTCACTCTTGCTAAAAAAAGAGGGATCATGCCAGAAGCCGTAGTGATGGATGCTTGGTATTCTAGCCTGGATAACCTGAAATCAATTCGCTCTCATGGTTGGATCTGGGTAACCACGCTGAGGAAAAATAGGATTGTTAACCATAACAAACAACTGAACAAGTTAGACATCTCAGAAGAAGGAACGTCAATACACTTGCGAGGATATGGTTGGGTAACCGTTTTCAAATTTACAGCCAAAAACGGCCGTATTGATTACATAGTAACAAACAAAGAGAATCCCACCCGTCAATACCTCAAATCTATCATGGATGCCCGTTGGTCTGTTGAAGTTTATCATCGAGAAGTTAAACAAAACTGTGGTATTGAACGTTGTCAGGCTCGCACGAGCCGAGCGCAAAGAAATCATATTTTTCTCGCTATTTCTGCGTGGTTTGAACAACATAAACGTCGTATATCTGAAAAAATAACCCTTTATCAACAAAATTGGGACGTAATCAAAAGTGCTATTACTGAGCAAATCCGTGTTTTATTAGCGTACCCAAATTAGTTTTGTGCGAAACTCGTGACGGTAAAAACCCGAATAAAATTATTTTATCGGCCAAAGGAAATTCAAGGTGATGCGGATGAGAGTTATAAATTATTAGTTTTTCGTCGTCTTGGTAAACAGTTAGCAGTTAAAAATCCCAGTAATTATTATGTGACTATTAATCAACTTAAAATTGGTAGTCAAATAGTTAATTTAAAAGATCACGACATGATTGCTCCACAAGGAGTCGCTTATTTTAATATATTGGCTAACTCATCAGATTTAATTAGTTGGAATAGCATCAATAGTTATGGTGGTATTAGTACAGAGATGAAAACAAATCTACCTTAGATGAAATGGAAGGTCTTTAATGTGATTATTTTTAATAAACAACTAGAAGAAAAACAGTTATGTTCATTTATATTTTTTCTCGTGACGTTATGTTCCTTGATATTTTTACCCGAAATTATTGCTCAAGATTATTTCCCATTATCAGCATTAGAAATAAGTAATTCTGAACAGGCCGTTATTGACTTAAGTTCGTTTTCTATACCTGGTGGACAGTTGCCAGGAACATATAGAGTCACTGTTTTTCTTAATGGGACAGAAAAAGAGAACAGGGATATTAACTTTGTTCAGAAAAATGGAAAATTATTTGCTGCGTTAACTGTTGATGATCTAAAACGATTGGGGGTTAAAACAGCTGCTTTTCCTGAATTGTTGAAGCTGCCTGCCAAACAGATTTTTTATAATATTGAGGATTACATTCCCTACGCCACAATATTATTCGATTTTCATCAACAACGCCTTGAAATTAATATTCCGCAAGCAGTTATGGATAACATAGCCAGAGATACTGTTCCAACCGATTTATGGCAACAAGGGGAGTCTGCTTTTTTAATTAGTTATGATTTTAGTGGTTCACATAATCATAATCGTAACGCCAGTAGTCAAAATTATTATTTAAATTTGCATAATGGCATTAATATCGGTGCCTGGCGCTTTCGAAATCAATTAGTTTATAACTATGATTCGCAACGAGGTAAGAATAATTTATCGTCCGTTAATAGTTATATTCAACGAGATATTCATAAATTAAAAAGTCAAATAATTTTAGGTGAAACATTTACCAATAATGATGTTTTTGACAGTATAAAATTCGTTGGTGCGTCAATTATCTCAGATGATTTAATGTTACCAACTAGTCAACGTGATTTTGCGCCGGTTATTAGAGGAATAGCGCAAACAAACGCACGCGTCACGGTTCGACAAAACAATTATATCATTTATGAAAATTATGTTCCGCCAGGTCACTTTGTGATCACCGATCTTTATGCAATATATGGTTCTGGTAATTTGCATGTTACAGTCACGGAAGATAATGGCAAACAAACAAAATTCATCCAGCCATTTTCATCAGTGCCAATAATGCAACGAGAAGGAAAATTAAAGTATCAGTTTACCTTGGGACGCTATGCTAATTCGAAATCAAATTTTTATAAACCCTATTTTAGCGAATTAGCATCAATATATGGGGTTTCTAATCGATTAAGTTTATTATCTGGTATCCAGGCTGCAGAAAATTATTTATCTCTTTCTCTTGGTTTGGGGTTAGGTTTAGATGATTTTGGTGCCTTTTTTTTTAATGTAGTATTTGCCTAATAATAAACATAAAAAAGGACAATCTTATAAAATTCAATATGAAAAAAGTATTGATGAAATAGGAACATCCTTTAATTTTTCGGCAAATCTTTATACTAGCTCTGAATATTATTCTTTTCCTGAAGTAAATAGACCTTTAAGAAAACAGGATGCCGAAAATGGACAAAATAAACTTAGCCAATTTCAGTTTACGCTCAATCAAAATCTGGAAGATTTTGGTAATTTTTATTTTTCTGCTTATTGGCAGAATTATCGTCGAAAAAAAGGCACTACGCAGTCATTTTCTGCCGGATATAATATTAATATTGCTGATATTACCTTTGGATTAAATTTATTTTTTAATAATAATGATGAATCTACTGAAAATAAGGATAAACAAATAGCATTTAATGTTTCTGTTCCATTTAGTAAATGGTTACCTAGCGGCTGGATCACTTATAATATTAATAATAATACAATAAATGGGTAACAATTAGCCATTAATGGCAGTTTATCTGATAACGATGATTTATTATATAATGTTCGAGTTGATAACAATTATACAAGTTTAAAAGAATTAGGTGGCGGTATTTCTTTGAATTATACCAATAGTTTGGCTCGTATGAATGTAGGATATAATTATAATAATAACGATCGTTCATTTAATTATGGGCTTTCAGGTGGTGTTATTGTTCATCGAAATGGTATTGTTTTTTCTCAACCATTAGGGGAGACGGTTATATTAGTTAAAGCCGATGGTGCGGTAGAAACTAAAATATTAAATCATCGTGGTGTTAAAACAGATGGACGAGGCTATGCGGTGATCCCCTATAGCCAACCATATAATTATAACTATATTACGCTTGATACTGAATCATTAGCCAATGGGGTAGATATTGATAATCCGGTGCAAAATGTGGTACCAACTCGAGGAGCGGTAGCAAAGGTTAATTTTCATGTGCGTCGCGGTAATCGTATATTGGTCAAATTATCCCAAAATAATAAGCCCGTCCCTTTTGGTGCTATCGCCACATTAATTGATGGTGATAGCCATGGTATTGTTGGTGATGATGGTGAATTGTATTTAAATGCAGTACCTGATTTAGCCAAAATAAGAGTTCAATGGGGAAAGGATGAAAAACAGCAATGTTATGTCAAATTAGATCTTTCTAAATTACCAAGAGAATCAGATATATTAGAAATGAATGCCAATTGCTATACGCTTAGTCATTTTTCAGCATAAAATATAATAGGGATTATATAATATTTAATTTTAATATAGCTTCATTGATAATTTTTATATTAATAATTAATTATAGCCAATTCACTATTGCAGCTGCATGTTTGGTTGATAAAGAAGTAGAAAATATTACATTTAATGAAATATCTATTGACGTTAATAAAAAAACACTCCCCTATGATATAGAAGAAAGGGGTAGTCCGATTAGCGTAAATTGTAAAGGTAAACATAATCAATATATCTATGTTAGATCTATTGATGGCGTTGGCTCTGTTAGTGGAAATATTTATAATACTAATCTTAAAGGAGTGAAATTTATTTTTAGTTTGGAACGAAACCGATACGGCTCTTTAAGAAGAATACATACTGATAAACATAGAAGGATCGGTAGTAAACGCGTGTTTATTGGTCATTTTAGTCTTCGTATTTATCCTGGCTTTCAATCGGGGAGAATAAATCCAATAAAAATAACACTAGCACGTCGTGATGAAAACAAACAAGATACCGATGAAATATTATTTACTTATAATATTGCTGGCATAAAAATTAAAGAGCATTCTTGCATAGTAAAAACACCAAAATTGAATGTTCAGATCGGAACAGTATTTAAAAAAGATTTTAGAGGTAAAGGCAGCACCACCGGAGAGCGGACTTTTAATATTGAGGTAAACTGTAAAGATGTTAATCAAGCCTATATTACCTGGCAAGGAGGAAATTCAAATGGCGTTATACCGGCTGATACAAATTCGACAGCAACAGGGGTTGGGATTCAGATTTTTGCTAATAATACACCTATATATTTCAATAAAAAATTAAATATAAATTTTTCAAAGCAATTAACTTATAGTGCAAAATTTTATCAAACTGATAATAGTGTTTCTGCCGGAACGGTTAATGCAACAGCAACATTTACTATTGATTATAAATAATATATTTTTCTTATTAAAGATATTAATATATCAATAAGATAGGGTGATTATTTAATTTTTTAGCGTTTTATATATTTATTTCAACAATAAATTAAAATATTAACTTCACTTTAATTTTATTAAACAGTAATATTTTATTTTTACTAACATTAATAATTTTTATCATTTTACAATAATAACATTTTTAACCTGTCGACAATAAATTACATATTAATAGTTAACAATTGTGTTGTTAGCTTTGTCACAAAAAAATAGCTCTTTTTTTATTTATAACCACTCATTGGATTTATTTAACCGTTTAATATTTTATTTGACCGTTTATATAGAACAAAATCAACCACTACCTCTTCCGATTTATTATATTGAGCATGACAAAGGATATTTTTAACTGTCATGAATTAAAAAACAAATGCTAAAAAGAATAAATAAAAATTATTCTCATTTGACATATTTATTTAACCTAGGAAGAGTTTCTTAAATGAATAAGAATAATATATTAAGGCATATCCCTTGGCTAATACACGAGTTTCGCACCAATAAATAAACGCTCTATCTTTAAGTTTAATCCAGCATAATATATAAATAGACAGAATCTTATAAATCAAAAGCAACTTATTGTAATTTAATAAAATTTATGTGTTTTAGTAACTTGAAGATTAATTATCGATTTTAAGCCATTTCTAGTATTTTATACGCCTGTGCGAAACTCGTGTAATATTAGGGATCATTGGTGCTATTTGTTTAGGTGTCGTTGCCCTTAGACGTGGAAAACATATTAGCGCTTTATGGATCATTGTTGCTTCCATTGCCGTTTATTTAATTTCATATCGTTATTACAGCTTGTATATTGCCAAAAAAGTATTACAGCTTGACCCAACTCGCTCAACACCCGCAGTTCTTAATAATGATGGATTAAATTATGTGCCAACCAATCGCAATGTTTTATTTGGCCATCATTTTGCCGCCATTGCCGGCGCTGGCCCATTAGTAGGGCCCGTATTGGCGGCACAGGTTGGTTATTTGCCCGGTACACTTTGGCTGTTAGCGGGGGTGTTGCTGGCCGGTGCTGTACAGGATTTTATGGTGTTATTTATTTCATCGCGCCGCAATGCGATTTCTTTGGGGGAAATTGTAAAAAAAGAGATGGGCGTGGTGCCAGGTTCAATTGCATTATTCGGCTGCTTTTTGATTATGATTATCATATTAGCTGTATTGGCGTTAATTGTAGTAAAAGCATTGGCCGAAAGTCCATGGGGAGTGTTTACCGTCTGTTCAACAGTACCGATTGCATTTTTTATGGGTATTTACATGCGCTATATTCGGCCTGGTTGTGTTGCAGAAGTCTCGATTATCGGTATTATTCTGCTAATTGCGGCTATTTGGTGTGGTGGTGTGGTGGTGTGGTGGTGTGATTGCTCATGATCCTTATTGGGGACCAGCGTTAACCTTTAAAGATACCACCATTACTTATGTCTTAATTGGTTATGCTTTTATTTCAGCGTTATTGCCAGTGTGGTTGATTTTAGCGCCACGAGATTATTTGGCGACCTTTTTGAAAATAGGCGTCATTGTTGGTTTAGCAATCGGTATTATTATTCTTAATCCAGATTTAAAAATGCCAGCGGTAACCCAATTTGTTGATGGAACGGGTCCGGTTTGGAAAGGGACATTATTTCCTTTTCTATTTATTACTATTGCTTGCGGTGCCGTGTCTGGTTTTCATGCTTTAATTGCTTCGGGAACTACGCCTAAATTATTAGCCAATGAAACCGATGCGCGTTACATCGGTTATGTTAATGGAATCATTTGTGGCTATCATGGCACTAGCTGCTGCCTCTATCATTGAACCTGGCCTCTATTTTGCCATGAATACTCCACCGGCAGCGTTAGGTTTTACCATGCCTAATTTGCATGAATTAAGCGGCTCCGATGCAGCTATGATTATGGCGCAATTGAAAGCAGTTACAGTACATGCTGCGGCAACAGTCAGCTCTTGGGGATTTATTATTTCGCCAGCGGAAATCTTACAAACAGATAAAGATATCGGTGAACCTTCTATTTTGAATCGTGCCGGTGGCGCGCCTACACTTGCGGTAGGTATTGCTTATGTGTTCCAGCAAATTATTCCTGCCGCTGATATGGGATTTTGGTATCACTTTGGTATTCTTTTTGAAGCTTTATTTATTTTGACTGCTTTGGATGCTGGCACACGTTCTGGTCGATTCATGTTACAAGATCTTTTGGCTAATTTTATTCCTGTATTGAAAAAAACAGATTCATTAATTGCTGGCTTTATTGCTACTGCTGGTTGTGTTGGTTTATGGGGATATCTACTTTATCAAGGGGTTGTTGACCCGCTAGGCGGGGTTAAAAGTTTATGGCCATTATTTGGTATCTCTAATCAAATGTTGGCCGCTGTTGCGTTAGTATTAAGTAGCGTTATTTTGATTAAAATGAAGCGCACTAAGTATATTTGGGTAACGCTTGTCCCAGCAATATGGCTATTAATATGTACGACATGGGCGTTAGGTTTGAAGTTATTTAGCTCTGATCCTCAGCTGGAAGGGTTTATCTATTTGGCTCATTCATATCAAGACAAAATAGCGACGGCAACTGCGGTAACAACAGCTCAAAAACTGTCTGATATGCATCATATTGTGATCAATAACTACACCAATGCAGGATTAAGTATTTTATTCTTACTAGTGGTGTATAGCATTATATTCTATGGGCTTAAAATAGCGATAAAAGCCTGTAGAACAGCTAAACGTTCAGATATTGAAACACCATATCACGAGTTTCGCACCAATAAAAAAACGCTCTATTTTTAAGTTTAATTCAGCATAATATATAAATAGAAAAAATCTCATAAATTAAAAATAACTTATTGTAATTTAAGTAAATTTATACGTCTTAGCAAGTTACAGATTAATTATTGTTCTGAAGCCATTTCTAGAATTTTATAGGCCTGTGCGAAACTCGTGCATATGTTTCTGTCGCTGAAAGTGATATTAAAATTTCCTCCTCACATTAATTAACCTGAGTTCGGGATAAGCATTATCAATTATACTTGAAGATACGTACCTGCAACAGGTATCTTTGGTTTAGATGGCATTAAACAATATGCAACCAGTCCGCCTAATAAATTCACTACAAAGTTAGCCGGAGAGCGATGTCGCGTATGCTCTATTTGACAAAGATTTTTTAACTCATCAAATACCGTTTCAATGACAGAACGATGACGCAAGATGGCTTTGTCGAAACAAGTCTGTTTAATAGGCTTCATTTTCTTCTTGATATTCGTTATAAGGCTAATTCCCATCGTTTTGAGTTGCTGTTTCAGTGAAGCCGATAAATACCCTTTATCTGCGTACAAACAACCAGAAAGATCCTTTGTCAGCTCAGGCAATGGTTTCCGATCATCGGTGTTTCCTGGTGTGAGTCGAAAACTGAGTATTTCCCCCAAATGATTGATAATTACATGAAGCTTGAAACCAAAGAACCAACCTGTTGAATTTTTTCCCCGTTCAGCTATCCCATTGAAGACTTTATGTCTGCGGATCCGTAAGTTATCACACACCGCTATCGGAGTAGAATCGGCAACCGATAGCCCCGTGCATTTTCCCTTAATTGACTCAAACAGTGCCGTTAACGCTAAGGCACTACGCGGAAGTAACTCTACACAGCGTGAATAGGATGGCAAGTTAGGAAATTCCTTCCGGAGATATAAGCGGACATAATAGAGATAAAATACCTTGAATTGCCTGAATCGGAGTTGATGAAACAACACAACCAGTGTCATCATTTCCGCCAACGAAAGCTGAGTAGACCGTCTACGACGCTTAGTACCGTTAGTCAGCAAATATTCATGCATTTTTGGCTCGAAGTCTTTGCAAAAATCATCCATCAGGCAATAAAGTTCAGTAAGATTTTCCATAATTGTTTAACAATGCTCTACTCTTTAACCAGACTGTTAGAGTATTTTAACAAAACAGGCTCATTCAACTATTTGAATATCAAGACTTTCTCTTTATTTCTTATCCCGAACTCAGGTTAATTAATATTAAATCCATTGTTCTCCACAAAGTAGGTTATAAGCTTAGGTGGGGTATTTTTGAGGTAATAAATATGTTTAATAATCTTGGACAAGCAGGTAAATATTTGGGGCAAGCGGCACTTATGCTAATCGGTATTCCTGACTATGATAATTATGTTCAGCATATGCGTAATACTCATCCTGAGCAATCGATCATGAGTTATGAAGAATTTTTTCGGCAACGTCAGGCAGCGCGCTATGCTAGTAGTGATAACGGCGGTTTTCGCTTTTGCTAGCCATTATTCAATGGATGTGATAACTGAGGCTTAGCATGACATCAATATCAGTAACAATATTGACCGGCTTTCTGGGAGCAGGCAAAACAACATTGCTTCGTCATATTCTCAATGCAGAACATGGTTATAAAATTGCAGTTATTGAAAATGAATTTGGAGCAAAGTCGATTGATAGTGAGCTTATCGGTGATAATGCCACTCAGATAACAACCTTAAGCAATGGTTGTATTTGTTGTAATCGTTCGAATGAATTGGAAAATACGCTATTAGATTTACTTAATGCTATAGATAACACGCAATTAGCTTTTGATCGCCTGATTATTGAGTGTACTGGAATGGCTGATCCTGGCCCTATTACGCAAACTTTCTTTTCACATAAAGTTTTATGCCAACGTTTTTTGTTAGATGGCATTATTGCGGTTGTGGATGCGGTACATGCTGAGAAACAGCTTAATCAATTTATTATTGCTCAAGTGCAGATTGGTTATGCGGATTGTATCTTGCTAACTAAAACCGATATTCAAGCAAATAATACCGCATTAATAGCCCGTTTACAGCGTATTAATGCCCGAGCACCTATTTATCAAGTCACCCATGGTGATATGGCGATACAGTCATTATTTAACATAAATGGATTTATGCTTAACGATAATTTAACTATTTCAAAGCCTATTTTTCGTTTTATGTCCAGCACCCAAAATGCCATTCAATCAATCGTTGTCTATCTTGATCAATTAGTTGAATTGTCGGAACTATCAAAAGTGATGGAGAAGTTATTATGTCGCCATGCTGATAATCTCTTACGTTATAAAGGAATATTGGCGATTAAACATCAGCCCTGCCGATTAATATTTCAAGGAGTTCAGCGTTTATATAGTGCTGATTGGGATCGTGAGTGGCAAAATGGCGAGGCGCGTCAAGGGGTAATGGTTTTTATTGGTTTACTTTTACCTGAAGAGGAAATTCGGCAACAATTTGCATTATTAACCGAACGCGTTAATTGATCAGTTATTTTGGGCTACCTTCGTTACTTAAAGACAACAAAGGTAGCAATAATATTAGATATCGAGCCGTTTGGTTTGCCAACGCTTAGAGTGCCAACGCCAGGCATTGGTTAAACCTCGTAGCCATTCATCAAATAGAAATCCAAGCCATATTCCTAATAATCCCATTTCCATTTTTAAACCTAAAAAATAGCTGATTGGCAGCGCAATACCCCACATAGAAATAAGTGCGGTGCAAAAGGGAAAGCGGGCATCGCCAGCAGCACGTAAGGCATTTACCATGACAATATTTAGTGTTCTGCCAGGCTCGAGAAAAACAGAAAGTAAGAACAGCGGAAGTAATAACTTTATAATATTGTGATCTTCAGTAATTGCATCCAATAGAGGTATACGAAATAACCAGAAGCAAAATACAATACCAATGGTAATAAAAAATCCCCATTTTAAGCTTTTCAAACCTCGTTGGTATGCATCTTCAAAACGCTTGGCGCCGACTAAATGACCCACCATGATTTCATTACCAATACTAAGAGAAATACCAAATAGCATAATAAATAGTGAAAGTTGGAAATAGAGGGTTTGAGCAGCAAGAGAGGTTTCTCCCATTAAACCGATGAAAGCAGAAGCAACCATATAGTGTAAGATCCAGACTAAATTTTCTCCTGCAGAAGGGAGTCCGATATGTAATATTTTATTCAACGTATTTTTTGACCAGTGTAACAGCAAAGAGGGTACAAATTTGATCCTTAGTCCACTGAATAATAAGAAGAAAAGTAATATTATAGCGACTATACGACCGATCGCTGTAGACCAGGCAACGCCAGTTAAGCCATATTGTGGTAAACCAAAAAAACCATATAAAACGATCATATTACCGAGGATGGTGATCAGATTGGCAATAAATGTTACCCACATTGCCGGTTGTGATTTGCCATAAACACGCAAGCAAGCCGCTAATATGATTGAAATTGCTTCTGGTATTAAACATAAACCAAGAATATGTAAATAAGCGTAACCATAATCCAGCAAATGTGCTGGTGTATTCATGATACCAAGTATCTTATAGCCAAAGAGTAGAATAATGGAGGCACTGATAAAGCCTAATAGGAAATTAAAAGCAATAGAGATATGAATGGCATGACTAGCCTTTTCTTTTTTACCTGCCCCTAAATATTGGGCGATAACAACGCTGCATCCTACACTGATAAAGTTAAATATGGTGATAAAAAGATCAAAAACTTGGTTGCCTACTCCCATTGCGGCTAGATAAGCGGTGGAGACGTGACTAACCATATAAGTATTGATAAGTAATGTCGCAAAATGTAGCAAAATATCAATAAAAATTGGCCAACTTAGCGAATAAAGTGAACGCTTGGTAATATCAGATGAATGCATTATGCTCCTTTTTAAATATACAAGAAGATTTTTGGCAAAATAGACAAAAAACAGTTAAATATTTTACACATTTTATTTTTGTATGATAGATGATTAACTATTTATTATATATCGGTCTTTTTTATTTAAATTTTATTAGTTAGATTAAATAGAATGCTTAAGAATTTTCTTTATTTTATAATTTGTTGTTTTGCATTAACAAATTAAGTGATGATATTAATATTAATAAATCTATAGTAACTTATTATTAACAATCATTAATTTGTTGCAAGAGTCCATTTTATAGGCTGGGTATTAATTAAATAATAATTAATAAAAATAAGCCTGTGGTAAATACCACAGGCTCCTGGCGTTAGCGATCAAAAGTTTGGTTGATTTTACAACCTAAAATGTATTAAAAATTATTTTCGTTTTATCGTTTTAAATATTTTTGTAGTTTCAGTAATGGCAGTTTCTGCCGGTAAACGTTCCATAGAACTTGCGCCATAAAAACCGTGGCAATCAGGGCAATTTTGTAAAATATATTTTGCATCTTCAGGTGTCGCAATAGGACCGCCATGGTAAAGTACAATAATATCTTTACGAACAGACTTTGCCGCGCCGCCCAATCGTTAATCAGTTTTACGCAATCCTCTAACGTGTGAGTTGTTTTGGCACCAATATCACCACCTGTTGTTAATCCCATATGCGTGACGATAATATCAGCACCAGCTTCTGTCATGTTTTTCGCATCGATGGCACTAAAAACGTAAGGCGTTGTTAATAAATCTTTTTTATGGGCTTGACGGATCACATCAACTTCTAACGCATATCCCATGCCTGTTTCTTCAAGGTTAGCTCGGAAATTACCATCGATCAAACCAACAGTAGGAAAATTTTGTATACCGGCAAATCCCATTATTTTTAAAGAGTCAAGATAGGTATCGAATTGGCAAAATGGGTCGGTACCATTAACACCCGCTAATACCGGAGTATTTTTAACCACGGGTAAAACTTCTTTTGCCATTTCCATAACAATATCGTTGGCGTTACCATAAGCAAGTAAACCCGCCAATGAACCTCTACCAGCCATGCGATAGCGGCCAGAGTTATAAATCACAATCAGATCAATCCCTCCTTTTTCTTCACATCTTGCTGATAAACCTGTGCCGGCACCGCCACCGATAATTGGTTGACCATGTGAGATCATCATTTGGAATTTTGCTAATA
Source organism: Arsenophonus sp. PmNCSU2021_1 (assembly GCF_036919435.1). Classification (NCBI taxonomy): domain Bacteria; kingdom Pseudomonadati; phylum Pseudomonadota; class Gammaproteobacteria; order Enterobacterales; family Morganellaceae; genus Arsenophonus; species Arsenophonus sp. PmNCSU2021_1. The sequence continues at coordinate 98,359 of NZ_JAZHPL010000011.1, forward strand.
ATGATGCGCGTGTTTGTTTCATTTTCATAACTCCAAATTAATTCATTAGTTCTTGGTGCAATTCTATCACTTGATGACCAAATTCTGCTGAATTGATATGATAAGGAGTGATTATCAGTTTTCTGTTAGCTGTGGCTTGGTAGTTTGATTTAAACGCATCAATGAAGGCTTGGTTAGCTTGTGGTGACCAAAAAACGCCATCTTCAATATCTAAGGCGGAAAATCCCCCGGTTGGAATGATAAAAGTAACATCGCCTTGACATTGATTCAGCTTATGCGCAATCCAGACTCCCATCTGATAATTTTCCTCGGCTGTGGTGCGCATTAATGTAACTTGGCTATTATGATGATAAAAATGACGATCTTTATATTTGTCAGGGATGGTGGTTGGACGACCAAAGTTAACCATATCTAATGCACCACAAGAGATGATACAGGGTGTTTGGGTACGCATGATGGCACCAAAGCGATCTTCATCACAGGCAAGTATGCCGTCAAAAAGGTAATCACAAACTTCCGTGGTTGTTATATCAAGCACGCAATCCAATAATTGGCTATCAACTAGTTTTTCCATTGCTTTGCCACCACTTCCGGTAGCATGAAACACTAAACAATCATAATGGTTATCTAATTTTTGGGTTAACTGTTGGACACAGGGTGTTGTTACCCCAAACATAGTTAGCGCCAGAGTTGGTTTATTTTTGTTTTCATCTTCATCAGCAGAATTAAAAAGTACCGCACCTGCGATTTGCGCAGCGGCATTTTTTAAAATTTTACGGGAGATAGTATTCAGGCCAGAAATATCTGTAACTGAGTACATTATGGAGATATCACTGACACCGATATAGCCTGAAACATCACCAGATGCCATCGTCGAGAGCATTAATTTTGGAATACCGATGGCAAGAGACTGCATTGCGGGTGTAATAAGCGCTGTTCCACCTGAACCACCTAATCCAAGAATAGCTAAAACATCTTTTTGTTGTGAGAGATATTTCTCAAATACGATTGCCATAGCTGCGATAGCTTTTCCTCTATCTTGGCTAAAGATAGCTTCTCTTCCTAAAGGATGATAGCTGGCAATAGTTTCAGCACTAATATCCGTTTTATTATTCAAATTGTTAGGATTAGTACTTAAATCAATAATACGTACCGCTAAGCCAGTTTTTTTTATAAGTTGACTAACATAATAAGTTTCGATTGCCTTGGTATCGAGTGTTGCGGCAATGTAGATATAACTTTGCTGTTCCTTCATCATAAATCATTGATTGTTTGCTGACTTGGATGGGAGTATTATAGGCGCAAAAAAAGTAAGAGATCATTTATGCTTTTTATAAATTGAGATATTAGTCTCAATTTATTTTTAACTCTTTAGCATTATATTGTTTTTTTATGCAGTAAATTCTAATTATAAAAGTTATCGTAAAGGTGACGTTTAAATCCATTTTGGTTATTAATAAAGGATAAATTTTATGACGTCAATTGATTTTACTTCAAAATATACTGGAACCAGGAAACGAACTTTTAACCGATTAATTTCTACCGCATTGAGCTTGTTTGAAGATGGAAAATTGCCTTCTGTTTCTGAAGTTGCCTCGCATGCTGATGTTTCGAGAGCGACAGCTTATCGTTATTTTCCAACTCACAGTGATCTAGTTTCCTCCATTGTGAGTGAAAGCTTGGGGCCTATTTTAACTTGGTTGCCTGATAGCCAAAAAACTGAAGAACGGATCCAAGAATTATTGTTATTTGCCTATCTGAGGATGTTTCAATATGAAGGGGCGCTTAGGGCAGCATTACAAGTTTCTTTGCAGCAATGGGCGGCAGCTCGCTCATCAACAGTAAAAGTAGAAAAACGTTTAGTTCGGGGACATCGGAAAGATATTTTGGCGATGATAGTTGAACCTATGAAGGATGATTTTTCCCCTGAAATTATTGAGAAAGTGAAGAGATCGTTTTCCCTTATTTATGGTTCTGAAGTCTTTTTGGTAATGAAAGATATCTGGAATATGGACAATGCGGAGGTAATAAAAATTAACCAATGGATAGCAACAGCGATTTATAATCAAGCCATAAAAGATAATGAAAAAAGCCAATAGGTCTGTTTGTTAGCCAGTAATGTTCATTTAGTGTGCCAGAAATTGCTAAAGTAAAAAATTGATATCAACACTGAATGGAGTCGTATGATTAGTGGATAAGAATCTACTCTCGATCCTCTAATCGTTATAAATTATAATTCTGGCAAATTACGGCCGTAATAAATCTCTTGCATCTCTTTTTTCAACAGATAAGTAATCTGTTTTTTTTCCTCAACAGCCAGCTGTTCTGCTGTTGTATTAAATAAATAATTATTCAGATTAAGCTCAAAGTTTTTTAGCATCATTTTAGTATGGAAAAGATTTTCCTGATAGAGGTTAACATCTATCATATGGTACTGAGACTGAAATTCTTCTGGCATATAATTTTGGATGGAATTGATTTCGTGATCAATATAGAGTTTGATGCCATTAACATCGCGCGTAAAACCACGAACACGATAATCAATAGTAACAATATCTGATTCAAGTTGATGGATAAGATAGTTAAGAGTTTTTAATGGCGAAATTACGCCACAAGTGGAAACTTCGATATCCGCTCTAAAAGTGCATATACCATCCTCTGGATGGCTTTCTGGGTAAGTGTGAACACAAATATGACTTTTATCCAGATGAGCAACAATAGAATCGGGTAATGGCCCCGGATTTTCGGTGTTGTCTACATCTTTTGGATTGGTTGAATTTTCACTGATCAAAATGGTAACGCTGGCACCTTGAGGCTCATAATCTTGTCGGGCAATATTCAAGATATTGGCGTCAATGATAGAGCAGGTTTCGGTAAGGATTTCAGTCAGGCGTGTTGCATTATATTGTTCATCAATATAAGCCAAATAACTATGGCGATCTGCTGCTGTTTTGGCATAACAGATATCATATATACAGAAACTTAGGCTTTTAGTTAAATTATTAAAGCCATGTAATTTCAATTTTTGCAATTTATTTCACCTCCTATTGAGTAAAACTAAACTTTTTTAGCGAGTAAATCCAGTAAGTACTGTGGTAAAGCGAAGCTGGCTAGATGCAGTGCTGGTGTATAATAGCGACAAATAATTTCTGCTTTTTTAAAACGGTTTTCCAATATTTGCAAGGGTATTTGACGTAATTTTGCTGTTTGACTTGCCCAGGCAAAGGTCATCATGCCGCCATAGTAAGACGGTATAGCTGCTTGATAAAAGCTGCAATCATTAAAGTAATTAGATAGTTTTTGATGACTATTAATTACTTCATCTTGTTGCAAGAAACAAACACCATTTTGCGCAACTAAAATGCCATTTTCATTCAGGCAGTTGACACATCCTTGGTAAAAATCTGAGGTAAATAGCCCTTCTCCTGGTCCGATAGGATCGGTACAATCAGAAATAATAAGGTCAAATTTTTGCTGGGCTGTCTTAACGAAATTGACGCCATCATCAATGACCAATTTAAAACGCGGATCGTTATAAGCACCTGCATTATGATTGGGTAGATATTGGCGACAAAATTCCACTACACCCGCATCAATTTCAACCATAGTAATGTTTTCTAAATATTGATGGCGACATACTTCACGTAACATTCCTCCATCACCACCGCCAATTATTAGTACTTTTTTAGCGCAACCATGGGCAAATAGAGGGACATGAGTCATCATTTCGTGATATATAAATTCATCCCGTTCAGTTGTTTGTACTACGCCATCAAGAGCCATAATCCGCCCCATCTCAGCATTCTCAAAAATAATCAGATTTTGGTGAGCTGTTTTATTATGGTACAGTATATTATGGATAGTAAAATATTGACCTACATTATGGTGGAGTGTTTCGAGCCAAATTTCTTTTTTTGACATACTTGTCTTTTCCTTTCTAACAGAGTTAAAAAAGCGCAGCTAATAATTTGTTTCGTTTCAATGGTCAGCTAGAAATTTCTTATCTAAATGGACGAAAGAAAGTATTTATTTTACATAGGCAAATAGTGCTAAAGCGTCATTGGCAAGCACCCGGCATTTCTTTTTACGAGGGATAGGGATTTTTTTTAAGTCATCATAACGCTCTTCATTTAATTTTGCCATGGCACTTTTGTCGTAATTACTTATATCCCAATGATTACTCTGGGCAAAATAGAAGATTGCTCTTTCAATTTCACGATCAGGAATTTGTGAGTAACCACAATCATGCTTTAAAAATATATAAACAGCTGTTAAATCAGCTAGATTTTCTGTTTCATTGATTGATAGGGAAAATGCTTTGGTTGAAAAAGCAAACCAAAAAAGCAGAGTTATATGTGAAATAAAAATAATTTTACGCATTCAGTTATTTGTATAATTTAAATATCAATTTATTCTATTAATAGTTATAGCACTATTAAGTATACTTTTTTTAGCAAAACTAGATAAATATATTGTCATAGTAGATAAAAATATTGGCTTGATTCCAGTAAGTGGAACCTCTATATTTTAGTGAAATTATCTATTTTCTACCATTTCGCTTCTATACTTTATCTTATTAGGGTCTAATAATAAAGGAGCAAGCTATGTTGCGTCGGGATTTTATGAAACTGACAGCGGCAATCGGTTCAGTAAGCTTGTTACCAACCTGGAGTCGCGCTGCATTATCTGCAACTCAATATCCTTCTTTACCTATTCCACCATTATTATGGCCTGATAATCATGGCAAAATTAAGATCCGGGTTACGCAAGGTAAAACGCAATTTTTACCAGCAAAATCAGCGCTAACATGGGGTTATAATGGATCGTTATTAGGACCAGCTATTAAGCTTAAATCAGGCCAGCGTGTCACTATTGATATTGATAATCAGTTATCCGAGGCTACCGCATTGCATTGGCACGGACTAAAGATCCCCGGCGAGGTTGATGATGGCCCTCATTCAATAATTAAACCAAATGCGGTGAGGAGGGTTAATTTTATGGTTAACCAGCCTGAGGCAACTTGTTGGTTTCATCCGCATCCTCATGGCAAAACGGGTTATCAAGTTGCCATGGGGTTGGCGGGTTTAGTATTAATTGAGGATGAGAACAGCCAATCACTCAAATTGCCAAATCAATGGGGCATTGATGATATTCGGATCATTTTGCAGGATAAACGTTTAAATAGCGCAGGGCAGATAGATTATCAGCTTGATGTAATGAGTGCCGCTGTTGGCTGGTTTGGTAACACTATGTTGACTAATGGCGTTGTATTACCTAGACATATAGCACCTAAGGGTTGGTTACGTTTACGTTTTCTTAATGGTTGTAATGCCAGAAGTTTAAATTTGGCAACTAGTGATGGACGTAAAATGTATGTTATTGCTAGTGATGGTGGATTGTTAAATGAACCTTTTGCAGTCGATAAATTACCGATGATAAGTGCCGAACGCTTTGAGGTACTGATAGATGCCTCAAATGGTAAAGCGTTTGATATTGTTACATTGCCAGTCAAACAAATGGCTATGACACTCGCACCTTTTGATCAACCGCTGGCCTTATTGCATATTGAGCCCGGATTGAACGCGAGAGCCACTTTTTTACCTGATAGCTTAGCTTCTATTGCCTCATTGCCTGATTTGGCTGGTATCAAACAGCGTCAATTGCATTTAATGATGGATGCTCGTTTAGATATGCAAGGGATGATGGCGCTTAGAAAACAGTATGGTGAGCAGGCTTTGGCGGGTATGAATATGCAGGGCCATCACAATATGATGAATAGCAACGGCGATCATCCTATGCATAATAGTCATCAGCAAGGCAAAGTCATGAATCAACCCTTCGATTTTCAGCATGCCAACAGTATTAATGGCCGACCTTTTTCAATGCATGAATTGGCATTTAATGTCGTTAAAGGTCAATATGAACGCTGGCTCATTTCTGGTCGTGGTGACATGATGTTACATCCTTTTCATATTCATGGAACCCAATTTCGGATCCTTAGCGAGAATGGTCAAGCAGTGGCTCCTCACCGACAAGGGTGGAAAGATACTGTACGAGTTGATGGCGATATCAGTGAGGTGCTAGTAAAATTTGATCATGTAGCAACCCAGGCACATCCTTATATGGCACATTGTCATTTGTTAGAACATGAAGATACCGGCATGATGGTCAGTTTCTCGGTTAGCTAAGATATTAACTATTTTATTTATGTTGTTAATCAATATTGAGTGAGGGCATTTTATCGCGTCTTTATTGTTCTTATGTTAGAATCTACGGTTTTTACTTCCATGAATGCCTAAAGTTATGAAACAAATTGTAGAAGTCATGATCTCAGAAGCGGATGTTAAACAACGTATTGATGAGATGGCAAAAGAGATTGTTAAACATTATAAATCATTGCAAGATGAGTTGGTGTTGGTTGGTCTTTTGAAAGGCTCTTTTATTTTTATGGCTGATTTATGTCGTAAAATTGATATCCCGCATGAAGTCGATTTTATGACGGTATCAAGTTATGGCAATGGGATGACTTCAACTCGCGATGTGAAAATTATTAAGGATCTGGATGAAGATATTCGCGGCAAGCATGTTCTGATTGTTGAGGATATTATTGATTCGGGTAATACACTCAAAAAAGTCCGTGAAATTTTAGAATTACGTGGTCCTAAATCTGTCGCTATTTGTACGTTATTAGACAAACCTTCTCGACGTGAAGTAGAGGTTCCTGTTGAATGGACTGGTTATGCTATTCAAGATGAATTTGTTGTTGGTTATGGTATCGACTATGCGCAGCAATATCGACATTTACCCTATATCGGGCATGTTATTTTACTAGACGATTAAACAGTAGTGTTATTTATTGGCTGAAAAAATCGAACGTTAGTTCGATTTTTTGCGGTGTTTATTTTTGCTGGTTTAATTTAGCAATAACTTGTCGATAAGTGAGTTCAAGTTGTTCACGGCTATTAGCGGTCACATCAAGATCATTGAGTCTGCCATTATTTATACCATAGACCCAGCCATGAATGATGACGTTTTGGCTGCGTCGCCAGGCAGATTGTATTATTGTTGAATGACCAAGATTATAAACTTGCTCGATGACATTGAGTTCACATAAACGATTTGCCCGTTCTTGCGGAGCCAGTTCACCTAAAATTGAGCTATGTTTAAACAAGATATCACGCACATGCAGTAGCCAGTTATTAATTAGGCCCTGTTCAGTATTATCAATTGCAGCTTCAATACCACCACAACCATAGTGACCACAAATGATAATGTGTTCAACCTTTAGTACGTCAACAGCATATTGGATAACAGATAGGCAATTTAAATCAGTATGTATCACCAAATTAGCGACATTGCGATGGACAAATAGATCGCCTGGTGCTGCTTTAATTAATTTTTCGGCCGGAACCCGGCTGTCAGAGCAGCCTATCCACAGAAAATGTGGATTTTGAAATTTTGCTAATTCTTTAAAAAAAGAGGGATTTTCTTTGGTTACCGATTCTGACCACTGTAGATTGTTTTCAAACAGTTGTTTAATTTTTTTCATCATAATTCACGTGGATTAGTTATGTTTAACTGCGATAATAATCATATACAAGATCAATTTATTTTTTAATATTTACTAGCTGTTAGTTATAGTTTAATTGAAAAAGATTGCTAATGGTGTGATTTATTATCATGTATGGAATAAAAATAGATAAGAAAGGTTTTTTTTATGACTTATGCTTTAGAACTGCTTCAGCTTACAAAAACCTATCCTGGTGGTGTGAAAGCATTAACCGGCATTGATTTACAGGTTGAGGTAGGTGATTTTTATGCCTTATTAGGACCTAATGGTGCGGGTAAGTCAACGACAATTGGTATTATCAGTTCATTAGTCAATAAAACGAGCGGTAAAGTGAGAGTGTTTGGTTATGATCTCGATAAAGACGTGGTGAATGTTAAGCGTCAATTGGGACTAGTGCCACAAGAGTTTAATTTTAATCCGTTTGAAACGGTATTACAGATAGTGCTGAATCAAGCAGGTTATTATGGGGTTCCGCGTTCCTTAGCCTTGTCTCGGGCAGAAATGTATCTTTCTCAACTGGCTTTGTGGAATAAACGTAATGAGCCTGCGCGAGATCTCTCCGGTGGCATGAAACGGCGTTTAATGATTGCTCGCGCATTAATGCATCAACCAAAGTTATTAATTTTGGATGAGCCAACCGCAGGGGTCGATATTGAGCTGCGCCGTTCAATGTGGAGTTTTTTAAAGACTTTAAATGCGCAAGGCACCACCATTATTTTAACGACCCATTATCTGGAAGAAGCGGAAATGTTATGTCGTAATATTGGTATTATTCAATATGGAGAATTGATTGAGAATACCAGTATGAAAAAACTACTCAATCAGTTGGAGTCAGAGACGTTTATTTTTGATTTGGCGCCAAAGAGTCGTATTCCTACATTAGATGGTTATAAATTCAGGTTGGTGGATACTTCAACACTAGAAGTCGATGTATTTCGAGATCAAGGCCTGAATGGTTTATTTAGCCAATTTTCTGAGCAAGGAATACAGATAACCAGTATGCGTAATAAGGTAAATCGTTTGGAGGAATTATTTGTTGGTTTAATGAATAAACAGCATCCACTATCGATAAAGCAAGGGGAAAATAGATGACTCAGCTCTACTGGGTGGCGATGAAAACCATCTGGATCAAAGAAATAACACGTTTTGCGCGTATTTGGGTACAAACTTTACTACCACCAGTGATCACTATGTCACTCTATTTTATTATCTTTGGTAGTTTAATTGGTTCAAGAATTGGCAATATGGATGGCGTGAATTACATGCAGTTTATTGTTCCTGGTTTGATTATGATGTCGGTGATCACTAACGCTTATGCTAATGTTTGCTCTTCTTTTTTTGGTGCAAAATTCCAAAAAAGCATTGAAGAATTGCTGGTTGCACCAGTTCCTACCCATATTGTGATAATTGGTTTTGTTGGCGGAGGGGTTGCTAGAGGGGTATTGGTTGGTCTTTTTGTCACTCTGGTTTCGCTCTTTTTTGTCCCATTACATATTTATTCATTATGGGTGGTAATTATTACTGTATTAATGACAGCAATTTTATTCTCATTAGCTGGATTGGTGAACGCGATATTTGCCAAAACATTCGATGATATTAGTATTATTCCTACCTTTGTCTTAACACCATTAACATATTTAGGTGGTGTTTTTTATTCTTTGTCACTTTTGCCTGAATTTTGGCAAATGGTATCTAAGCTTAATCCCATTGTCTATATGATCAGCGGGTTACGTTATGGATTTCTTGGTATTAGCGATGTTGAATTATCTATTACCTTATCGGTGTTAGTGATTTTCATTGTTATCTTATATGCCATAACTTGGTACTTAATTGAAAAAGGACGAGGATTAAGAACGTAATTACTAGTGCACAGTGCGATAAATATATAAGGAATTGCGCTATTTTTTAGCGCTTCCGCTGCATTATCTTTATGTTGCTGTCATGGTTTTTGTTTTTTCTGATAATGTTGCTTAGTTTTATAGATAATGGTAAAAGTTTATGATGGTGAGTCGTGTGGCAGGGGTAAATAAAAATAATAAAAAAATTCAGTTTAATTTTAAGGTGTCGAAACCGATAGTAGTTTATCTATTTCTATAGTAATTTGTTTTTTATTATAATTTGAATTTAATTTTTTAACTATAAAACGTTTATAAACGTCGATTATTGGTTTTATTTTAAAAACTATCTGTTTTTTTATTTTATGCTGTTAATTTTTTTATTATCAGCTGGTGAGTATTTAAAATTGTTACACCAACATAAGTTAACTCCAACTCTTTTTTAATAACGGCATAGTATAATGGCAACCATTAATGTCTTTGCTGTTACCAGATAATAATCATTTTTTTTGAAAATTTTTTCATTTAAATCTCATTTTAGTTACCTATTTATTTTTTCTGACAATATTAGTTGTACACAACTAATATTTTATTACCTACGGTTACTAATCCACGAGTTTCGCACCGGCATATAAAATTCTAGAAATGGCTTCAGAACAATAATTAATCTGTAACTTGCTAAGACGTATAAATTTACTTAAATTACAATAAGTTATTTTTAATTTATGAGATTTTTTCTATTTATATATTATGCTGAATTAAACTTAAAAATAGAGCGTTTTTTTATTGGTGCGAAACTCGTGTAATCGTGTTCAATTTTAAAATGGAAGTTTATTTTTTTAAGTTATGCAGTGTTTAATTTACGGTAACAATTTCATTATTAATGAAATTTTATTATTAAATATTACGATCGATATATAGCTTGCCCATAGCCAATTGAATCATTGGCTAAATTACCATAAAGTCAGTTCATTTTTAGAAACCTGCTGCAATCTATCACTGAGTAATTCACCATCCGGAAAGCGTAGCTGAGGGGCAATTTCTGCTAAGGGATAAAGCACAAATTCTCGTTCTTTAAGGCCATAATGAGGGATAGTTAAATGCGTTGTCTGAATAACCTGTTGGTCATATAACATAATATCCAAATCGAGAGTTCTTGGCCTCCAACGATCGGCTTTACGCACTCTAGCATGCATTAATTCAATCGATTGAGTATGTTTAAGTAGGGTTTCGGGCAATAACTCAGTATCTAACGCGATAACGGCATTGAGATAGTCAGGCTGATCTTGTGGCCCCATCGGTTTAGAGCGATAGAAAGAAGAAACGGCAATTGGTTTGGTATTTGGTAATTGCTGCAATTCTCTAATGGCACTTTGTACTTGTTGTAAGGGGTCATCTAGATTGCTGCCAATGGCGATATAAACACGTTGCATATTTAATTAACTCTGTTGTTTTTTATTGGTTTACGGTTGGTGTGATTTCGACGACGTGTCCAGTTACGACGATGAGTCGGGATACTTCCTAGCTCTGAGATCATTTTATGCTGTAGGTTATTATTGGCTTGTTGAAACTCAGCCCACCAATGAGCCAGTTCTTCTAATTCACGTCGTTGTTCCACGTTGGCGCGTAGCTCCAGGAGATCAAACGCTGCGCGAAATTTTGGATGTTCAAGCAGCTTATCTGCTTTTTTCCCTTGGCGCCGTGGTAGTCGCAATTGTAGCTGCCAGATATCGCGCATTGTTGAAGTAAGCCGTTTAGGGATAGCGATAGAACGGCATTGTTCATCGAGGATATCATTCATTGCGATCGCAAAGGCTTCGTAATAGGGTAAGCCACTTTCCTGAGAAAGCCTTTCGGCATGTTCTACCAGTGGATACCATAACATGGAAGCAAATAAGAATGCAGGATTAACGCGTTTATTATTTTTTATTCGATAATCAGTATCTTGCAGCACCTGATTAATGATAAGTTCCATCGGTGAATCATCATTGGCGGTGAAGTGTCGTTCAACTAACGGAAACAATGATTGAAAGAGACTATAACGCCTTAATTGTTGATAGGTTTGATAACCTTGACCAGTCTGAAGTAATTTGAGCGACTCTTCAAATAGACGTGCTGATGGAATGTCTTTTAATAAAAATGCCAGTTGTGGAATAGGTTTGGCAGTTTCAACATCAATTTGCATATTCAGTTTGCAGGCAAACCGAATAGCGCGTAGCATCCTAACGGGATCTTCTCGATAACGGATTTTTGGATCACCTATTAGGCGAATAGTGCCATTTTTTAGATCCTCAAATCCACCAACATAATCGCGTAGGGTAAAATCGTTAATTCGGTAATATAGGCTATTGATGGTAAAGTCGCGTCGAATGGCATCGTCTTCAATATTACCAAAAATATTATCTCGCAGTAACATACCACTTTGTGCCTGGTGAGCCATATCCTTATTATTAGTATCAGTTTGCTCATGAGAACCACGAAAAGTAGCAACTTCGATGATTTCATAACCAAACATGATATGCGCTAAACGAAAACGGCGTCCGACTAGACGACAATTACGAAATAATTTGCGAATTTGTTCAGGTGTTGCATTTGTAGTAACGTCGAAGTCTTTAGGTTTTTTACCTAATAGTAAATCTCTGACGCTACCACCGACCAGATAGGCTTCATAGCCAGCATTATTTAGACGATAAAGCACTTTCAGTGCATTGTCACTGATGTCTCTTCGCGAAATAGGATGCTTATCGCGCGGAACTATGGATATTGAAGTATTTATAGCAGAATCGGGTGTATGTTTATCTGCTAATTGAGCACTTTTAATGATTTTTGTACTCCGATATCTTTTTGTTAGTAAAGCTTTTACCTTAGTTTTGGACCTAGTGTCAGTCACAGAACTATCATAAGATTTTTGTTTACTTCGATTATTCTTTTCTTCTCGTATCAATAAATTACGACAGAAATTGGCTACCCGGGTAAAAATAATACACCTCGATATCTAATGCGATTTTAGTTAAAAAAATAAATACTAATAATTAATCATATCTTATAGGATTTTTTTTGAGAATGCCTAAGTAGGATAAAAATTACTAATTAATCATAATAGGTAACAATTCTCCCGCCTGGTTGGATGCTATCTAATTGCCAATTTTGTACAGCCTGGCTAAGTAATTGTTCAGTACTAAGGTCTTGCCAATTAATAATAGTTGTTTGTGATAAAAAATTTAGTGCATCACCTAAAATAGGCCTCGGATCGTTCATCGGCAGCGGCGGGGTATGATTTTGTTTAGAAAGTTTATTATGAGAACGATTTAATACTAGTGGTAAATGCACATAATCGGGTTGCGGAAAAGCCAGATAGCGATAGAGAGAAATTTGTCTAATGGTTGGCGCAATGAGATCCGCACCACGAACAACTTCGGTAATACCTTGGTCGTGATCGTCAATAACGACAACCAGATTATAAGCAAATAAATTATCTTTTCGAACAATAATGAAATCTTCTTCTGCCAGAGAGCAAGGCGCTACATAATCACCTTGTAATTGATCATAAAAACTATACACCGGTTTTGACTGTATTATCCTCAAAGCTGCGGCAGAACAAGATAAACCAAGATTGCGACAATGAGCGTCGTAATAACCACCAATAGTATTAATACGTTGGCGGGTACAGCGACAGTAATAGCAGCCATGGCACTGCTTTAGCTGAGTTAAAATGTCACAGTAAATATCATGGCGTTGTGATTGATAGATTATTTTACCATCCCAATGTAAGCCATAATGGTCTAAAGTTTTTAATATGCGAGAAGCTGCACCCGGCACTTCTCTAGTGGTATCGATGTCATCGATCCTAACATACCACTTTCCTTGCTTTTTTTTAGCTTGTAGGTAGCTACCAAGCGCAGTAACTAACGAGCCAAAATGGAGATCACCTGTGGGTGACGGAGCAAAGCGTCCAATATAAGGTGGAATGTTAGTAATTATTGAATTACTCATTTATTTCAAAAGGATACGGTACACTTTTGTGTACCGTATTTTTATGGTGTAAGATTATTGGCTAACCCGCCATCTGTTTTTCACGCATTTCAGCTAATGTTTTGCAATCAATGCATAAATCAGCTGTTGGACGAGCTTCTAAGCGGCGGATACCAATTTCAATCCGACAGCTTTCACAATAACCAAAATCTTCATCATCAACTTTTTTTAGCGTCTTCTCGATTTTTTTAATCAACTTACGTTCGCGATCGCGATTACGTAACTCAAGGCTAAATTCCTCTTCCTGTACCGCTCTATCAACGGGATCAGGGAAAATTGCCGCTTCATCCTGCATATGAGTTACAGTGCGGTCGACTTCATCTCTGAGTTGATTGCGCCATGTTTCGAGAATGCGCTTAAAATGTGCCAATTGGGCATCGTTCATGTACTCTTCGCCAGGCTTTTCTTGGTAAGGATCTACTCCAGCGATGGCGAGAATGCTTAAGGACGAGGTTTTAGGTTTTTGCCCTTCTTGCATAATGCTTCTCCTACACACGCAATATTCAAAAGAACCCCTCAAGGGGGAAAAACTAAGGCCGCTATAAATAACAGAACACTCTAAACTTGGCAATGGTTCTTACAATTCGTTTTACTGTACCAGGGTGATGCGCGTGTTATCTGCCTTAATTTGTATGTAAAACGAATTTTGCCTAAAAGAATATAATAGCTTGGTTTATTGAATAAATGGTATTTTTTTATCCATTGCTAGCCCTTTTTCTGATATTTTAATCTGATAGCAGAGTATTTCAATACCAACATTTGTTGCTTGCTGTAAGAGCGCAGCATATTGACAATCAATATGGCTTGCAACGGACATTTTCTTTATACCAGTATGAAGTACGGCAAAGAACAAAACTGCTCTTTCGCCTCGTTCGGCTATCAAGGATAGTTCACGTAAATGTTTTTGCCCTCTTATTGTAACAGCATCAGGAAAATAACCGATATTGTTTTCTAGTAAGGTGACTGATTTTACTTCAATATAGCAATTAACTTGCTGTTTTTTCTTTAGAAGGAGATCGATTCGACTATTTTCGTCGCCATATTTCACTTCCCGGCTAATGTTATCATAATCGGATAATTCCGGAATTTTATTTTCAGTTATAAATTGACTAATTAAATCATTTGCTCGATGAGTATTAACACAAATCCAATCGCCAGTTTGTGTTTGTGTCAGTTCCCAGCTATGTGGATATTTTCGCTTAATATTATTAGATGTTGAGTACCAAATTGTATCTCCGGGGGTTGCACAGCCTGTCATGGCACCTGTATTGGCGCAATGAATGGTTAGTAATTTACCTGCTGGTGTAATAACATCAGCAAGAAAACGTTTATAACGCTTTATTAATTGGGCTGATTCTAGTGGCGGGAACCAATACATTGCTAGCTACTCCGGTTGTGATAGACACGGCTAAAGGCAAAGCAATGCTACAATATTTGGCACTAAAAGTTAATAATTGTTGCTTTTTCATATAAATTAATGGATAGATAGTGTTCATTTAGTAAAATAGTGGTAATAATGTTATTATCATAGTATAAAACTGCTATTTAGCGGATGTTTATTATTTTTTTATGATAAAAATGCTATTTTAATGAGATATATGAAAGAAATATCTGTAAGTTATGATTAAACTCTTGTGCTAAAAATAAACTAATAGTAAATAAAGATTGATTTTATACCATGCATGACAAAGATAATTATGAACCCATTGGGCGCAGATCTAAGAAAAAGCCCACTGGTAAAAAATCAAAATCTCATCAAAATAATCGGTTAGATAATTATGATTATGAGTATGAAGATATTGATGACAACGAGGAAGAAGAACTAATGGCAAGTAAAGACAATAAGTCTCGGCCACCTAAAGATAGATGGCGTTGGTTTTGGTTGTTTGTCAAAATTGCCATAGTCTTGGCATTGTTAGTTGGTGTCTATGGTATCTATTTATATCAGAAAATCAGTGATCGTCTTGATGGTAAAGTTTGGGATCTACCGGCTGCAGTTTATGGCCGAATGGTTAATCTTGAACCGGGGATGAATTACAGTAAAGAAGAGATGATTCGATTATTAGATGGCATGCAATATCGCCAGGTAAATAAAATTACTTTACCCGATGAGTATATTGTTAAAGATAACACGATAGAAATGTTACGCCGGCCATTTTCCTTTCCTGATCAAAGAGAAGAACAGATTTTAGCTAAATTAAGTTTTGATCATGCTCGGCTCACCAATATTACTAATATGGAAAATGGGCGTTCGTTTGGTTTTTTTCGACTAGATCCTAAACTTATCACTATGATGCAATCGGCGAACAATGAGCAACGCTTAGTCTTGCCGAGAAAAGATTTTCCTGATTCTTTAGTCAAAATATTACTTGAAACTGAAGACCGACATTTTTATGAGCATGATGGGGTAAGTATTTATTCTATTGGGCGTGCGGTTATTGCTAATTTAATGGCTGGTAAGACGGTTCAGGGTGGCAGTACGCTAACTCAACAATTAGTTAAAAACTTATTTTTAAGTAATGAAAGAACGTTAATACGTAAAGCTAATGAAGCTTATATGGCGATTTTAATGGATTCTCGCTATAGCAAAGAACGTATTCTTGAACTTTACTTAAATGAAGTTTATTTAGGACAAAGCGGCGATGACCAAATTCGGGGTTTTCCCCTTGCTAGCCTCTACTATTTTGGTCGTCCAATCGATGAGCTGAGTATTGATCAACAAGCGTTATTAGTTGGTATGGTGAAAGGAGCATCACTATATAACCCATGGCGTAATCCTAAATTGGCGCTAGAACGTCGTAATTTAGTGTTAAAGCTATTGGAAACGCGCGAAATTATCGATCATGAAATGTATAATATATTGAGTGCTCGTCCTTTAGGCGTTAAACCAAGAAGCGGTGTTTTGACACCTCAACCCGCCTTTATGCAGCTCGTTCGGCAAGAATTAGTTGAAAAATTGGGCGATAGAGTAAATAACCTTTCTGGAGCTAAAATCTTTACTACTTTAGATCCAGTCTCGCAGCAAGCGGCTGAAAATGCCGTCGAACAGGGGATAGCTGATTTACGTAAAACACGTAAGTTGCCTGATTTGGAAGGCGCGATGGTAGTTGTTGACCGTATTAATGGTGAAGTGCGCGCTATGGTCGGTGGCTCACAACCACAATATTCTGGTTTTAACCGAGCGTTAAATGCTCGCCGCTCAATTGGTTCACTGGCTAAGCCGTCAACTTATCTTACCGCATTAAGTGAACCAGACCGTTTTCGTTTAAATACTTGGGTACCTGACGAGCCGATTAGCGTCAAATTTGATAATCAAATATGGGAACCGAGAAATTATGATCGCCGTTTTCGGGGACAGGTAATGTTGATTGATGCTTTGGCCAGCTCGCTGAATATTTCGACGGTGAATGTTGGCTTGAGTGTTGGCTTGGATCAGGTTAGTAAAGTATTAGTAAGTCTTGGTGTGCCAAGTGATGCGATAGAAAAAGTGCCGGCAATGTTATTAGGTGCCTTGAACTTAACGCCAATGGAAACGGCGCAAATGTTTCAAACCATTAGTGGCGGCGGCAATCGAGCGGCATTATCGGCATTACGCTCCGTGATTGATGGTGATGGCAATGAACTTTATCAAAGTTATCCATCTGCAGAGCGGGCAGTATCTCCGCAGGCAGCTTATCTAACACTTTATGGTATGCAACAAGTGGTTGAGCGCGGAACATCTCGTTCATTAATGAATAAATTTGCTCAATATCACTTAGCCGGTAAGACCGGAACAACAAATGATCTACGCGATAGTTGGTTTGCTGGTATCGATGGTAAGGAAGTGGCAATTGCTTGGGTTGGTCGTGATAATAATGGTCCGACAAATCTTACTGGTGCAAGTGGTACATTACATCTATATCGTCGTTATTTAGAAAATCAGACTCCATTGGCATTGGATAATCGCTCTCCCGATGGAATTATGGAGATGCGAGTGAATATCGATGGCAGTTTTAACTGTGCAGGTGGTGGAGATCGTATTTTGCCAGTATGGACAGAGGATCCCCAAGCATTATGTCAGCAAGGGGTACAAGTATTGAAGCCAAACCTGAACTTAAATGAACAGCAGAGCAAAAGTAATGATGCACCTGCTTGGGTGAAAGAGATGTTTGGACAGTAATAAAAATCTAGTAAACCAGCGCTATGGTAAAAAATTAGCGCCGGTTTTTTTATGGCTTAATAAATGATCAGTTCATCTTATTAAAAGCATTTTCTGCTGCTTTAATTGTGCGATCAATATCTTCATCACTATGCGCAATGGACATGAAACCCGCCTCAAAGGCAGAAGGTGCCAAATAAACGCCTTCGTCTAACATGAAATGGAAGAATTGCTTAAATTTCTCAATATCACATTGCATGACATCCTGATAGCAGTTAACTTGTGGTGCCGCTGTAAAAAATAGACCAAACATACCGCCAACATGATTAACAACCAACGGAATAGCAGCTTGTTGCGCTTTTTCTTGTAAGCCTGTAACAAGTTTTTTCGTCAGTTCTGCTAAGCGTTTATGGGTATTGGGTTTAGCAACTTCTGTTAGGCAAGCAAGGCCTGCTGCCATCGCTAATGGGTTGCCTGATAAGGTACCGGCTTGATAAATTGGCCCTATTGGAGCGAGTTTTTCCATCAATTCGCGGCGGCCACCGAATGCGCCAACAGGCATACCACCGCCGATTATTTTACCTAAACAGGTCAAATCAGGTTTAACTTGATAATGTGCTTGTGCTCCACCTAAGGCAACCCGAAAGCCGGTCATCACTTCGTCGATAATTAATAACGCGCCAAATTGATCGCATAATGTACGTAGTCCAGGCAGGAATTCAGCCTCGGGTAGAATACAATTCATATTGCCCGCTACTGGCTCTACAATGATAGCAGCGATTTCTTGCGGATATTGGGCAAAAGTATGCCGAACTGAATCTAAATCATTAAATGTACAGGTAAGAGTATGTTTGGCAACATCAGCGGGAACGCCAGGAGAATTAGGTTGACCAAAGGTTAGAGCGCCTGAGCCTGCTTTAACTAATAGGCAGTCGGCATGTCCATGATAACAGCCTTCAAATTTAATAATCTTGTCACGCCCTGTATAACCGCGTGCAAGCCGTATGGCACTCATTGTGGCTTCTGTGCCTGAATTTACCATACGAACCATTTCGATGGATGGAATAAGTTGACTAATTGTTTCTGCCATTGTTACTTCAATGGCGGTTGGGGCACCAAAACTCAGGCCATTTTCTGCCGCTTGGATGACTGCTTTCTTAATTGTGGAGTGATTATGACCTAAAATCATCGGCCCCCAAGAACCAACGTAATCGATATAAGCTTTGCCATCAACATCATAAATATAAGCACCATCAGCTCGCTGAATAAATAATGGATAGCAGCCAACACCATTAAACGCCCGAACCGGTGAATTGACACCGCCAGGAATAAAATTTTTGGCTTTTAGGTAAAGTGTTTCAGATTGACTCATTAAATAACTCCAAGCATTGGTCCAGCAGAAATTTTGCGCATATCTTAAAGCAGTATTGGCAGTAAACCAAATAGCAAATGTAGCGAGAATTTTTTTAAATCAGTTAATTTCGGCTGGATCTTGAATCAATTGGCCGGCTGTTAGATAATCATCCATTGTCCAGTGAAGTATTGATGCTTCCTGGGTCTATTGATTGGCATGTCGGCCTGGAGTTAGAAATGAGTAATGATACTGCACTGCCTATACAGTTTACTGATGCTGCAGCGAATAAAGTTAAAGCGTTGATTGCGGATGAAGAAAATCCCAATTTGCGTTTGCGCGTCTATATTACTGGTGGAGGCTGTAGTGGTTTTCAATATGGTTTCACCTTTGATGATAAAATGAATGAAGGTGATTTAACGATTGAAAAGCAAGGCGTCGAACTAATCGTTGATCCTATGAGTTTACAGTACCTGGTTGGCGGTTGTGTTGATTATATTGAAGGATTAGAAGGGTCACGGTTTGTGGTAACCAATCCAAATGCGAAAACAACTTGTGGTTGCGGTTCTTCATTTAGTATTTAATCGCTTAACTTACTAAGGGTAATTAATAACCCTTAGTATAGGGATCTAGCCTAAGTGGTTGTTAATACCTCATTTACGGCTTTGGCTTGAGTTAGCTAAATTAGCCAGCATAGTTTGCACCAATAGGCTTGACTGACGAGCCGCGACAGGCAAAAACTCCTCAAAAGAGAGATGGGACTCTTTATCAGCGACATCAGAAATTGCACGCACAACAACGAATGGGATATCAAATTGATAACATACATGACCAATTGCGGCGCTTTCCATTTCAACAGCGATGGCAGTAGGAAAAGTTTGGCGAATATAGGTTAGCTCTTTCGCTCCATTAATAAAGCTATCACCACTACAAATCAAACCGCGAACAGCATGTAAATCTAATTTTTCAATACACTTTTCGGCCAGTTCTTGTAATTTTTTATCCGCTTTAAATGTGGCTGGACATTGTGCCATTTGGCCTGGTTGGTAACCAAAGGCGGTGATATTGACATCATGATAGCAAACTTCAGTTGAAATCACGATATCACCAACCTGCAAAACAGGTACTAACCCACCGGCGGAGCCAGTGTTAATAATAAATTCAGGGGCCAAATGTTCTATTAGTAATGTTGTCCCCATTGCCGCAGAAACTTTACCAATGCCTGATTTTAATAATGCGATATCAAGATCATCAAATTTTCCGCAGTAAATTTCGCAGCCAGCCCGTGATAATGTCAACTGAGCATTGATTTGCTCGCGCAATAATGCCACCTCTTGCTCCATTGCACCTATTATTGCAACTTTCATTGTGTCATACTCATAGTTGATTAATTAGACATGTTGTCAGATCCGTGCCATTGTAACATTGAAAAGAGAAAAAAAGTTAACTGTGATCCATTAGCTGGGGATATTTCATCATCGGGAGGGGAAATGTCCAAGATTGATTTTAGGCAAAAGCTCAATTTTCTTCGTAAATATAGTGATTACAATGTTGATGCAAAGAATGAGGAACAAGTTAATCGTCAATTTGAAAGTGATCGAGGGCGCATTATTAATTCTGCCGCAATACGCCGATTACAACAGAAGACTCAAGTCTTTCCTTTAGAACAAAATGCGGCGGTTCGAAGTCGTTTGACGCATTCGTTAGAAGTGCAGCAAATTGGCCGTTTTATTGCAAAGACTGTGATAAGCCAATTGAAAAAAAAGAAATTGCTGGCAACTTATGGTCTCTCTGAGCGCCTTGATGCGTTTGAAAGTTTGATTGAAATGGCATGTTTAATGCATGATATTGGCAACCCACCTTTTGGTCATTTTGGTGAAGCCGCCATTAAGAGCTGGTTTTCAACATTACTTGACGCTGAATTTGTTTCTACTAAATCAAAGGCTATAGATCAATGCCAAATTAATTTTCTACAACTAACAAATGAATCTAACAAGGATTTGCTTCGTCGCCAATTACGTATAGATCTTTGTCAATTTGAAGGTAATGCTCAGGGACTCAGAATGATCCATCAATTATTAAAATTGAACCTGACTTATGCTCAAATTGGCTCAATCTTAAAATATACTAAAGGTGCTTATCAACTGGATAAAATCCCTAAAGATTTTGATTATTTAACTAAAAAACCGGGCTATTATTGGTCAGAAGATAGTTTTATCAAAGAGTTGTATCGTCGATTGAATATGAAGCCATATTGTCGTTTCCCGCTTTCCTACATTATGGAAGCGGCAGATGATATCTCTTATTGCATTGCCGATTTGGATGATGCGGTAGAAAAAGGTATTTTCAGTGTTGATAAGCTGTTGGAGTATTTACGGCAAGGTTGGTTGGAAACAGGTAAAAAAGCAAAAGGTGATTTATTTGAACAGACAGTAGAAAAAGCTTACAAAAGTATTAATCACAATGAAACAAGACGTAGCAAGCAAGATCAATTTTTTATGTATCTTAGAGTTAATATTATTAGTAAATTGGCGTCGTATAGTGCTCATCGTTTTATTAAACATTTAGCTGAAATTTATGCCGGAAGTTTTAATAGTGCCTTATTAGAAGATAAAAGTGATGAACATCATCTCTTGGAGGTATTGAAAGGAGTTGCCTATAAACATGTATTTACGCACCCGGAAGTTGAACAATTAGAATTACAAGGTTATCGAATAATTAGCGGTTTGTTAAACTTTTATCGCCCATTATTATTAATGCCACGTGCTGATTTTACCCAGCTTTATCAAGATAAGTATCACAAGAAGTATTTCATTGAAACACGTCTATTGCATAAATTATCTACTAAACATTGTTTAGCTTATGGTGAAGCTATTGAAGGAATTTGCACTACTGATGAGACAGAAAAAGATATATTAGAATTTTATTACCGCGCTCGTCTTATACAAGACTATATTAGTGGTATGACAGATCATTATGCTTATCAGGAATATCGAAAATTTACTGTGAAAAATTAAAAAATGTTATGTTATTAAATTAAATAACGAAAATAAGCATATACTTAAATATATAGATTGGAAAATATTTTAAGTAATGCTTTAGAATAAACATATTAATTAAATATCGAGTTAAGGTCTGATAAGTGAAAAATGTTTTGAATTTAAAAACCATTGTAATCTAAATTACTCTATTTATATAATTAAAGTGATTTTGATAACATTTATTATTAGAAATTAGATAACAATTTAGTTATAACATTATTTAGCAATATTATATTGGTTTATTTGATTTTGAGAATTTATTTCATTGTTTTTATTTTTTTACAAAAATAAATAAATCTATTGCTTTATTTCTTTAAATTACAAATAATTAATAATTTAATGGTGGATAATCTACATCAATTGCTTCGAGATGTGATACTATTCTTCATCCTCATTGATAAAATGAATAAAATGAACTTAATTTTCCGATAATATATGAGATGACAGTTTCTTTATTAATAGACTAACAAAATTTTATACCTTTAATGATATGGTACAATTTTATTCTTCAAAGCAGCGTAAAGTTAAATCCGATAATTTGGCAGTAATAGCTGAAAGTCTTGATGTTAAGGGTCAAGGTGTTGCGCATTATCAAGGAAAAATAATTTTTATTACTGATTTATTTCCTGGTGAGCAAGCACAGATTCAATTTACAGAAGAGAAAAGGCAATTTGCCAAGGCAAAAGTGAGCAAACGATTGACTGATAGTCTTGATCGGGTGGCGCCTTTTTGTCGTCATTTTGGCATCTGTGGTGGTTGTCAACAACAACATGTGACGCCGGCTCTTCAACGTGCTGCAAAAATCAGTAGGTTAGAATATTTATTTCAACGTGAAACGGGCAGTGCGGTAAAATCATTGCCAGTTATTACCGGTAGTGAGTATGGATATCGCCGTAGAGCGCGCTTTGGTCTTCAATACCAGCATGCAGAGCGTCGTTTACACATGGGTTTTCGTCAGAGCCAATCAAATGTGTTAGTGGAACTGAAAATGTGTCCTGTGTTACAGCCAGAACTAGAAAAATTATTACTTCCTGTTGCTGACTGTTTAAACAAATTGGCAGCAGTTAAACATTTAGGTCATGTTGAGCTTGTTAATGCAGATAACGGCGTGAGTGTTATTTTGCGTCATCTTAAGCCGTTAACTACTAATGATAAAATATTATTAACTGCTTTTGCCAGGCGCTATAATCTCAATGTTTATTTGGTTGATAATAGTGCCAATCGGCTTAAACTTGTTAGTTTGGCAAGTAATGATAGTGAGCCTTATTATTCTATTGAGAATGTGAAATTGACATTTGATCCACAGAATTTTATTCAAGTAAATCCTGAAATTAATAAAAAAATGGTTGCTCAAGCGTTGGATTGGTTAGCGCTTGAGCCGCAAGATAGGGTTTTGGATCTATTTTGTGGCATGGGTAATTTTACCTTACCTATTGCACGTCATGTTAATGCTGTTGTTGGTGTTGAAGGCGTCGCTGAATTGGTGGCGCAAGGACGGTTTAACGCTAGTTTAAATCAATTAACCAACGTTGTGGAGTTTGACATAGACTGTCAACTTTGGGCAAAAATGGGCTTTAACAAAATCTTATTAGATCCTGCACGCGCCGGTGCTATGGGCGTAATGCCACATATTATCAAATTTAAACCAGAACGGGTGGTCTATATCTCCTGTAACCCAACGACATTAGTAAAAGATAGTCAACAATTACTTACAGCCGGTTATCAACTTATGAGTGTCAGGATGTTAGATATGTTCCCGCATACTAGTCATCTAGAGTCTATGGCACTTTTTTGTCGCGATTTAAGCAAATAGGCAAGGAAAGATTATGGTTGCAATTAGAAGCGCTCATTTGACATCTGCAGGAGAATTTGTCGTTGATAAGTGGGTTGCCAGTCTCAAACTTACCAACAATGACTCAGAACAAAAGTTAATTGAACTTTGGCATTACTGCTATAGCAAAGTTCAGCAACATGAACATCGTCAATTACTGCTATGGCGTGGCATCGAGATGGGAGAAATCCTGTCAACATTAAGCATGGATCTCGATAGTCTGCGTGCGGCAATGCTGTTTCCTTTAGTTGATGCCAAAATTGTCACTGAGGAAATTATTAATATTGAATTTGGTAAATCGATTCACGGATTGGTTAAAGGTGTGATGGAGATGGACGCCATTCGCCAATTGAATGCTAGCAAATTAGGCGAAAAAAGTTCTACTCAGGTGGATAATATTCGTCGGATGTTGCTCGCTATGGTGGAAGATTTTCGTTGCGTGGTGATTAAGATCGCAGAACGTATTGCCCATTTACGCGAGGTAAGGGAACGCTCTGAAGAAGAAAGAGTCTTAGCAGCAAAAGAGTGCTTAAATATATATGCGCCTTTGGCCAACCGTTTAGGCATTGGGCAATTGAAATGGGAGCTAGAAGATTTCTGTTTTCATTATTTACACCCAGATGAATATAAAAAGATTGCTGAATTACTCCATGAACGTCGTATCGATCGTGAACGCTATATTGATGATTTTGTTTCGTCACTGCGACATTTTATGCTACAGGAAAGTATTACCGCAGAAATTTATGGCCGCCCGAAACATATATATAGCATCTGGCGGAAGATGCAAAAAAAATACCTGGCCTTTGATGAACTGTTTGATGTGCGCGCTGTGCGTATTATCGTTGAACGTTTACAGGATTGTTACGCTGCATTAGGTATTGTGCACACTCATTTTCGCCATTTACCTGATGAATTTGATGATTATGTTGCTAATCCTAAACCGAATGGCTATCAATCTATTCATACTGTGGTGTTAGGGCCAAATGGTAAAGCGATTGAAGTACAAATCCGGACCAGCCAAATGCACGAAAATGCTGAATTAGGTATTGCCGCCCATTGGAAATATAAAGAAGGTGCGGTAATAACAGGCAAAGGCAGTAGCCATGAAAATCGTATTGTTTGGTTAAGAAAATTGATAGCCTGGCAGGAAGAGATGGCTGATTCAGGGGAAATGCTTGATGAGGTTCGTAGCCAAGTTTTTGATGATCGCGTGTATGTTTTTACACCTAAAGGTGATGTCATTGATTTGCCTGCTGGCTCAACCCCACTTGATTTTGCCTACCATATTCATAGTGATGTCGGTCATCGCTGTATTGGCGCTAAGATCAGCGGCCGGATTGTTCCTTTTAGTTATCACTTACAGATGGGAGATCAAATTGAAATTATTACGCAAAAATATCCCAATCCCAGCCGTGACTGGCTCAATCCAAATTTAGGCTATGTTACGACAAACCGCGGTCGCGCTAAGATCCACAATTGGTTTCGTCAGCAGGATCGTGATAAGAATATCCAGGCAGGGCGACAAATATTAGATAACGAACTTAATCAACTGGCGATAAGTATAAAAGAGGCGGAAAAGTTGTTATTAACCCGCTACAACGTTAACTCATTGGATGAAGTGCTGGCAGGTATTGGTGTTGGTGATATTCGTATTAATCAACTAGTAAATTTTTTACAGAATAAGTTTAGCCAAACCACTGCCGAAGAAGCAGACCGCGCCGCGTTAAAAACACTTGGGTCTAAAATATCCTCTATCCGCTTGCCAGTGAAAGATAGCGGTAGAATTGTGGTAGAAGGGGTTGGCAACTTGATGCACCACATTGCTCGTTGCTGTCAGCCAATTCCTGGTGATGATATTGTTGGTTTTATTACTAAAGGTCGAGGTATTTCGATCCATTGTATCGATTGTGAGCAACTGATCGAGCTACAATTGCATGCACCAGAAAGAATTGTCGATGCTATTTGGGGTGAAAACTACGCTAGTGGTTATTCATTAGGATTGAGAATTATTGCTAATGATCGTAGTGGGTTATTAAGAGATATTACGACTATTCTTGCTAATGAAAAAGTAAATGTTTTAAGTGTTAGTAGTCGTAGTGATGTTAAACAACAATTGGCGACTATCGATTTAAATATTGAAATCAATCAGTTACCTGTTTTAGGTCGTATTTTAGCGAAATTAAATCAACTCCCTGATGTATTTGAGGCTAAACGTTATATTAAGTCGTAACTATAACATCATGTTTTAGCAAGCGGCGCATTGATAGGTTTTTGAACTTTATTAACTTTGGATGGAAATAATATGCAAACGGACTCAGCTGCAATAGAACAATTGTTATTGATTATGACTGAGTTACGTGATCCTGAACATGGTTGTACATGGGATAAAGTGCAATCTTTTGCCACAATAGCGCCTTATACGCTGGAGGAAACTTATGAAGTTGTTGATGCTATTGAACGACAAGATTTTGCTGCTTTAAAAGAAGAATTGGGTGATTTACTGTTTCATATTGTCTTTTATGCCCAGATTGCAAAAGAACAAAAATTATTCGATTTTAATGAAATCTGCCAAATCGTCAGTCAAAAATTAATATCACGTCATCCTCATATTTTTGCTGGACAATCGATTATTAATAGCGATAAAGCAATATATGATTGGGAAAAAAATAAAGTCAAAGAACGGGCCGCAAAAAATCAGCATTCAGTTTTAGATGATATTCCACAAGTACTGCCGGCATTAATGAAAGCCAACAAAATGCAAAAACGCTGTGCGGCTCTCGGTTTTGATTGGGACAAATTTGCCCCGGTATTAGCCAAAGTTCATGAAGAAATTGAAGAGGTTTTGGCAGAAATAAATAAGCCTGAACCGAGCCAATCACATATTGAAGAAGAAATTGGTGATTTACTTTTTGCGGTGGTTAATTTATCGCGCCATCTTGGCCATGAACCTGAATTAGCATTACAAAAAGCGTGTCGTAAATTTGAACACCGTTTTCGCCGAGTAGAAAAACTGTAAACAAAGGCGGTTCATTAGAAAATGCTACACTAGATGAAATGGAAAAACTTTGGCAACAAATTAAAAAAGAGTGATTATTATTTTTAGCTGAATGGATTAAGTATTAGTTAGGATGTTATAATCGAGCAGCTATTTATTGACAGGAATTTGCATAAGCTAATTCTTGATATTGAAAGATTATTGATGAAAGTTAACCTTAATAGGTTTAGAACATTTGTAGCAGATTTAAGGTTAGGGTATACTGCTTTCCCGTCCTGTTATATTCATCGTCTTTTACACCTAAATTTTCAGGTTTAGCATGAAAACAAATTATATTTTTGTAACCGGCGGGGTAGTATCCTCTCTGGGCAAAGGCATTGCCGCAGCTTCTTTGGCTGCTATACTTGAAGCGCGTGGACTGAATGTTACTATTATGAAACTGGATCCTTATATTAATGTTGATCCAGGCACGATGAGCCCAATCCAACATGGAGAAGTTTATGTTACCGAAGATGGTGCAGAAACTGATCTTGATCTGGGCCATTATGAACGTTTTATTCGTACTAAAATGACACGCCGTAATAATTTCACAACCGGTCGCGTATATTCTGAAGTATTGCGTAAAGAGCGTCGTGGTGATTATTTGGGCGAAACTATTCAAGTTATTCCTCATATTACTGATGAGATCAAAAACCGGATTATTCGTGGCGGAGAAGGCCACGATATCGTTTTGGTTGAAGTTGGTGGCACAGTGGGCGATATTGAATCTTTACCTTTTTTGGAAGCAATTCGTCAATTAGCGGTTGATGTTGGTCGTAAACACACTCTTTTCCTGCATCTTACTTTAGTGCCTTATTTACCTGCTGCAGGTGAAGTTAAAACCAAACCAACTCAACATTCAGTAAAAGAACTTCTTTCTATTGGTATTCAGCCAGACGTGCTAATTTGCCGTTCAGATCGGGTTATTCCAGTTAATGAACGGGCAAAAATTGCGCTTTTCTGCAATGTACCGAAAGAAGCAGTTATTTCATTAGAAGATGTTGATTCAATTTATAAAATTCCTGCGTTATTGAAATCCCAGCAGCTAGATGATTATATTTGTAAGAAATTTGAGCTTACATGCCCAGCAGCTGATTTGTCTGAATGGGAACAGGTTATTGATGCGCAAGCCAATCCGGTAGGTAAGGTAACTATTGGCATGGTAGGTAAATATATAGAGTTACCTGATGCTTATAAATCGGTTATTGAAGCGTTAAAACATGGCGGTTTAAAAAATCGTTTAACAGTGAACATCAAGCTGATTGATTCTGAAGATATTGAAGCGCGTGGTACCGAACTATTAAAAGAACTTGATGCTATCTTGGTTCCAGGTGGTTTTGGTGAACGGGGTGTCGAAGGGAAAATTATGGCAGCTCGTTATGCACGTGAAAATAATATTCCTTATTTGGGTATTTGCCTGGGAATGCAAGTTTCTCTGATTGAATATGCCCGTCATGTTGCTGGTATGAAAGGGGCAAACTCAACAGAATTTGCGCCAGATTGTCCATATCCGGTTGTTGCCTTAATTACGGAATGGTCTGATGACAGTGGTAGTATTAAAGTTCGTAATGAGAAGAGTGATCTTGGCGGTACGATGCGAGTAGGTAGCCAATTATGCCGTTTAGAGAAAGGTAGTAAAGTCCGTGAGTTGTACAATAGCGACACAATTATGGAGCGGCATCGCCACCGTTATGAAGTCAATGGTAAGCTTTTGGCGCGTATTGAAGAAGCGGGTTTACGTATTGCAGGACGCTCAGCGGACAATAAGCTGGTGGAAATTATCGAGGATCCTAACCATCCTTGGTTTGTCGCTTGTCAGTTTCATCCTGAATTTACTTCGACACCAAGGGATGGCCATCCGTTATTTGCTGGTTTTATTAAAGCCGCAAAGGAATATCAGCAAGGCCAGCTGAAAAGAGATATGGGCTAATGGTATTAATTTGTTACCATTGGCTGAAATTTAACTTGTACTGAGGAAAATTTAATGTCCAAAATCGTTAAAGTCATCGGGCGTGAAATCATTGACTCCCGTGGTAATCCGACTGTTGAAGCAGAGGTTCATTTAGAAGGCGGATTTGTTGGTTTAGCAGCGGCACCATCTGGTGCATCGACCGGTTCACGAGAAGCATTAGAGCTACGTGATGGTGATAAAGATCGCTTTTTAGGTAAAGGTATTTTGAAGGCAGTTGCAGCAGTAAATGGCCCAATTGCTGATGCATTGATCGACCAGGATGCCAAAAATCAGGCTAATATCGATAAAATCATGATCGAATTAGACGGTACAGAAAATAAATCTAAATTCGGTGCTAATGCGATTTTGGCTGTTTCACTGGCTAATGCAAAAGCGGCTGCGGCAGCGAAAGGTATGCCTTTGTATGAGCATATTGCTGAATTGAATGGCACTCCGGGTAAATTCTCTATGCCTTTACCAATGATGAATATTATCAATGGTGGTGAACATGCAGATAACAATGTTGATATTCAAGAGTTTATGATCCAGCCAGTGGGCGCAAAAAGCTTGAAAGAAGCAGTTCGGATGGGATCAGAGGTTTTTCACCTCTTGGCAAAAGTGTTAAAAGCCAAAGGGATGAATACAGCGGTCGGCGATGAAGGTGGCTATGCGCCAAATTTAGAATCTAATGCCGCAGCTTTAGCCGCAATTAAAGACGCCGTTGAAGCAGCAGGCTATGAGTTAGGTAAAGATATTACTTTAGCAATGGATTGTGCCGCCTCAGAATTTTACAACCAGGAAACGGGTAATTATGAGCTGAAAGGTGAAGGTAAAACTTTTACTTCACAAGAATTTACCCACTATCTAGAAGAATTAACCAAACAATATCCTATCGTTTCTATTGAAGATGGTCTTAATGAGTCAGATTGGGATGGTTTCGCCTACCAGACTAAAGTGTTAGGAGACAAAATTCAGTTAGTTGGTGATGATTTATTCGTTACTAATACCAAGATTTTGCAAGAAGGCATTGAAAAAGGAATTGCTAATTCTATTTTAATTAAATTCAATCAGATTGGTAGCTTAACCGAAACTTTAGCAGCAATTAAGATGGCAAAAGATGCCGGCTACACTGCGGTTATCTCACATCGTTCAGGTGAAACTGAAGACGCTACAATTGCAGATTTGGCAGTAGGAACAGCAGCGGGCCAGATCAAAACAGGTTCAATGAGCCGTTCTGATCGAGTTGCTAAATATAATCAATTAATCCGTATTGAAGAAGTGTTAGGTGAAAAAGCGCCTTTTAATGGTCTAAAAGAAGTTAAAGGCCAGGCTTAAATTTACTGTTATTGATTAATCATATATTAAAGGCGAGAGACTTATTGTTATCTCGCCTTTTTTATTAATAGTCCTTGGATTTCTTTTATGCTTTTATTATGGCTTAATAAGGCAACTGTTTATTAATATTATCAATTTATCGATCATGGTTGCCGGCCAAGAATTAGCGATCCTGAATTTTCAAATAGACTATCACCGCGTAGGGAAAAATTTTGTGCGATCAGCGAGCCGTTTAATTGGATATTATTATTTTTGCATGAATAACTATTACTACAGTGATAAGGGTGGCTTTCCAGAATAATATTTTGCCCTTTGACAGTAGTCTGCTGGCTAAGTTTAAGCTGACTATGGTGTAAATAAGTTAGATTAGTATCCGGTTTGATTAGGTGCTTAAGTTTAATGTTAGCTTGGCGCAGGCTATAAGATATTGCGCCAGTTGCGGCAAGGTAGTGTTGTTGTGCAGCCTCCAGGGTTATATTATTGTTGATGATAATTTTATCAGCAAAAAGATTAACTTAAGCAATATTAATTTTAGCCTCAATATTTGCCAGATTGTTGATGGACAAGGAATTTTCTCTATCATCAGTTAAATTAATGCTGCTACCTATTGTGGTAATGAATTTTAGACTTTTCAGCTGTTGTAACGTTTTTTCGCTGGGATTTCCAGTTTACCTGCGATAAGCGACAGACTTTTGACATTATCTATTTTACCATTTTTCCAACTGATCCCATTAGGATTGGCAATAATCAAATCTGCAATAGTTCCTTTAATGCCGATAGTGCCTTGTAGATTAGAGTGCTTATCGCTAGTAATTTCTGCGATAATAATCTTAGCCGCTGTATTGTCTAGTATTGGATTTGATTGGATATCATTATTAAAGCTAATGCCACTTTGAGTGAAAGGAAGTTCAGAAAATGTATTGTATGAAATGCCATTTTCTAGTGGTTTTGCAATATCAACAGTAGAAGTATTGGCATAAATAAATTTATTAGCAGTAATTAAAGTAAACAATAGAATTTTTAAACCTAATTTGAATAAAATTGAGCAATAGTCCATTATTGTTCCTTTTAGTATTAATATAATTTATGATGAAAAATTTATGTCGGATTTATTATATATTAAATAGTAGATTTTTATTTCACCAATAATCTTATTTAAAGTTGCTTTAGATAATGAATGTTAAATTATTTTTAATTATAAATATTATTTTATAAATTGGTATTTTTATTCTTTTTAAGTTAATTAAATAATTATTTATTTTTTTATTTATAATAAAATATTAAATACAATAAAAAAGAAAATTTGATTTGATAATAAAATAAACTATATTTCAGTTGCTTTTTACTTGTTATTTTTAGGAGAAAATTATGGAAAATCAGGTCCAAACAAAAACAATACCGGAAGGTGTTAAGCAGTGGAATTGGGGCGCTTTTATGTTTAGTATTTTTTGGGGATTTGGCAATCGAACTTACTGGCCGTTGCTGTGTATTATTCCATTATTTAATTTTATTTGGATGTTTGTATGTGGTATTAAAGGGAATGAGTGGGCATGGCGTAATGGTAATTATAGTGATGTAAAAACCTTTAAACTTGTACAAGATACCTGGAATAGAGCTGGATTGGCTGCATTTATTATTAGTTTGATTTTTATTATTCTCTATTTTTTATTTTACCAGACTACGGACAAGTTCAAGTGGGATAAATTATTATCTCGATATCTAATGATAAAAAGAAATAATCGTCAATTTTTATTAATGCGCAAAAATAACCCTTCGCGCGAAGGGCTATTTTACCATAATATTATTGTGAATAGTCAGCGTTATGCCCGGTTTTAAATCTGCTATTCTAACGCTAGAGTTCCAATTCATCAGATCTTTAAGATCGATGCCGTGGCGTTTAGCAATACTGTAATAGGAATCACCTTGACGGACTTTGTAGGTCTTGATATTTACTTTACCTTTCTTGCCTGATGAAGTGCTATTTTTAGCAATCATAGTTGCTGCACGATAACTACTTTTACCGCTAATTTTTAATGTTTGCCCGATCCGCAAGTTGGCTGTTTTCATGCCATTGAGTGACTTAAGCTTATCGGTTGTGGTATTAAAACGTTTGGCAATAATTGATAAGGAGTCACCGCGTTTAACTTTGTAATTAGTGATAGCACGCTGTCTAGCTAATATCTGTTTATTATTGTTGGCAACAGCAAGGCGAATACTATTTAATACGTCTTGATCAGAAAGCGCATCCTTAAGCAGATCAGCTTTATCTGTTGGTAGCATAATAGTATAGGGACCGGCTGGAGGTGTTATATTATGTTTTAAATTTGGATTATAGGCTTTAAGAGCGGTTAATGGCAGTCCAGAAAGTCTAGCTGCTTGAGGTAAGGTAATTTGTTCGCCTATATTAACCTGGGTAAGTGCATTATTTTTATTGGTTGTTGGTAATTGCAATGCATATTGTTCGCTATTGCGTAATATATTACTGAGAGCCAAAATTTTTGGTACATAATTCATTGTTTCTTTGGGGAGTGATAATGACCAATAATTAGTAGGTAATCCCAGCTCTTCATTTTTCTTGATGGCATTAAGAACACAACCTTCGCCACAATTATAAGCAGCAAGTGTTAGAGGCCAATCACCGTCGAATAGGTTATTTAATCGTTCAAGTAAATTTAGTGCTGCACTAGTCGAGGCAGCGACATCTCTGCGTTCATCAACCCATTTATTTTGTTTTAATCCATATGACTGACCAGTCAATGGAATAATCTGCCATAAACCTGTAGCCTGAGCCTGTGAGGTCGCATGGGAATTAAAAGCACTTTCAACGATAGGAACCAGGGCAAGCTCCATTGGCAGGTGGCGTTGATCAATTTTTTCAACAATCCAGTACATGTAAGGTTCTGCCCGTAATGTCACATTCCGCAAATAGCTTTCTTTGGCCAAATAAGATTTGATTTGATTTCTGATCCTGGCATTATCAGGAATATCCATTTTCAGCTCATTACTAATATAACCCCACAAATCATTTTCTATTAAATAGGTTGATTCCCAAGTGGTAGTTTCAATATCTTGATTGGCTGAAGACCGATCTGGCGTTTGCTCATTGGGTGTCATTTGACAACCAACAAGCAGAACAGAGGCGAATAGTATCGCTTTTGTCTTCATTAATGTAACCTATCCTAGGTTGTTATTTATTCAATTGTTTAATAAAGAGGGAATGATACTGATCTCGTTAGCTAATGACAACCATCAATTTAAAAGCGATCTTTTAGTTTGCGAATTTTGGCAAATACATCACAATTTGAACAAGTAGCAGGAGAAAACCCCAATACTTTTTGTAAGTAAGGATCGTCATATTTTAAGAAGATATTGATCTTTTTTTCTACTTTAAGTTGTGATGGCAGTGTGGATTGTTTTTGGGCTCGTTTTTGATTCACGGCTAAAGTATAAGCTTTTATTGCTTCATCGTGGGGTAGCAAATAACTGGCAAATACCATATTCGCAGCGGTATATTCATGTGCGCAACAGACTAACGTCTCATCAGGTAAAGCTTTAAGCGTTTCAAGCGAATGATACATTTGTTCAGCTGTTCCTTCAAAAATACGGCCACAACCACCAGAAAATAGGGTATCACCGCAAAATAGATATGGTTTTTGATAGTAAGCAACATGTCCTAAAGTATGTCCAGGTACGGCAAAAATTTGCCATGAAAAGCCGGCAAAATTTAGCTGCTCTCCACCTTTTATGATACATGTTGCTCCTTTGCTACTGGTTTCCATTGGACCATAGACGACTAATTCGGGATAATATTTTTGTAATTCTTTGACGCCATCGACGTGATCATGATGGTGGTGAGTAAGTAAAATAGCGACCGGTTTTATAGCATTTTGTTGCAAAAATTGCTGCACTGGCTTAGCAGTACCAGGATCGACAATAATACAGTTACCTTGATAGATTAATAGCCATATATAATTATCAACTAAGGAAGGAATTCTGATAAGCTCCATAATATAATAATGCCTCATAGCTAAAGGGTTAGAAGGATATTACAATGAAGTCAGCTCGTATTGCTCAACGATCTAAAATGCCTGACTCCTGGGAAGACATTCCATGGGGAGAGTATTATCGTATTGCATTGAACCAGCAGCTACAACCATGGTGGCCAAAAATATTTGGTTTCCATTTATTAAAAATTGGCCAATTGAGTTTACAGATTGATACCCAAGCATCGCTGATTACCCATCAATTTAGCATGAATATAGCTGGAAGTAACTGTCAATTATTAGGTGATCCTAATGAAATGCCTTTCGAGGACAAATCGATCGATGCCTGTCTTTTAATACAACAACTATCTTACAGTACTAACCCACATTGGTTATTGCGTGAAGCTGATAGGGTTTTGGTTGATGATGGTTGGCTAATTTTATCTAATTTTAATCCTTTTAGTTTGCTAGGGTTAGGGAAATGTATTCCTCTTTTACGTAAGCGGCAACCCTATCGTAGTCATATGTTTTCGACCTGGCGTCAACTTGATTGGTTGAGCTTATTGAATTACGAAGTACTGCAGCGACAAAGTTTTCAAATTATACCCTGGATAAACCCTGATCATTTTATCAATAGAAATTTGCAATTTGCCGGTTGTATCAATCTTATCATTGCCCGTAAAAGAACATTACCGTTGACGCCAACACCCATAAAATTTATGCGAACCCGCATGAAAATAGGTAATACAATGGGGGTTGTTAAGTGTTGGCGCAAACGTCATTAATTTTGTTCCGTTTGGTAGCTGCTATCCTCTTCTGTTGGTGAATTTGCCGCATTTCTTGCTAATTCATCGCATCGCTCATTTTCTGCATGTCCAGCATGGCCTTTGACCCAGTGCCATTCTATTTGGTGTCGAGAAATTGCTGCGTCTAATCGTTGCCATAAATCAACATTCAAAACAGGTGATTTATCTGCGCGTCGCCATTGGCGATTTTTCCAGTTGTGGATCCATTGGGTGATACCCTGACGGACATATTGACTATCAGTCGTTAGAATAACCTGGCAGGGTTGTTTAAGCGTTTCCAAACCAATAATGGCAGCCATTAATTCCATACGATTATTGGTGGTACGAAAATACCCTTTGCTTAATGTTTTTTCATGTTTATTATAACGCAGTAAAATACCATAACCGCCTGGGCCTGGATTGCCTAAGCAAGAACCATCGGTGAAAATTTCTACCTGTTTCGTCATTTCTGATAAACTCATTTTATTTGTGATTTATAACCCTAAGTCTGACATAAAAAGGCACTATGAGCACTGTGATTACAAGACAAATTGTTCTTGATACGGAAACTACTGGTATGAATAAGCTAGGGATCCATTATGAAGGACATAATATTATTGAAATTGGCGCGGTAGAAGTGATCAATCGCCGCTTAACTGGTCGTCATTTCCATGTTTATATAAAACCAGCACGATTAGTT
Source organism: Arsenophonus sp. PmNCSU2021_1 (assembly GCF_036919435.1). NCBI lineage: Bacteria > Pseudomonadati > Pseudomonadota > Gammaproteobacteria > Enterobacterales > Morganellaceae > Arsenophonus > Arsenophonus sp. PmNCSU2021_1. The sequence goes on from NZ_JAZHPL010000011.1 coordinate 133,945, forward strand.
GATCCTGAAGCTTTCGAAGTTCATGGGATTAGTGATGAGTTTTTACAAGATAAACCAACTTTTGCTGAAATAGCCGATCAATTTTTAGATTTTATTCGCGGCGCTGAGTTAATCATCCACAATGCCCCTTTTGATATTGGGTTTATGGATTATGAGTTTTCCAAGTTAAATAGAGATATTCCACCGACAGCAAACTTTTGTCAGATCACTGATAGCTTGGTATTGGCCAGAAAGCTGTTTCCCGGAAAACGGAATAATCTTGATGCTTTATGTGATCGCTATCATATCGATAATTCAAAGCGTACACTCCATGGCGCCTTGCTCGATGCAGAGATCTTGGCCGAAGTCTATATGGCAATGACCGGAGGACAAACCTCGTTAGCTTTTTCAGTTGATTCAGAGCCAGGTAGTGAAACCTATACCGATGATATTAAACGAATAGAACGCTCAGCAATGGGATTAACCGTGATTTATGCTAATCAAGAAGAAATTACTGGCCATGAAGCAAAACTGGATCTGATTGAAAAGAAAAGTGGAAAGATTTCACTTTGGCGTTCCGATGATTGCGAAAAGGATCAGGTTAAACATTAATCATTGTTACACTTTTAGCTGAAAAAATGCGCAAATAGTGATTTTTTTTCTAAAAAATATTGACGTATAGATTGCTGATTCGTAATATCATGGCCGTTCTTAAATCGATTATACCGTGGTGCGGTAGTTCAGTTGGTTAGAATACCGGCCTGTCACGCCGGGGGTAGCGGCTTCAAGTCCCGTCCGCACCGCCAATATTATAAAACCCTGAGTATAAGCCTCGGGGCTTTCTGTATTTTAAGATAATAATCATTCTTTTTGCCAGAAAATCATATCCAATCTCACAGCCTTTTTGCTTAGAAAAAATTATGATATTCGTGTTTTGATTTTCGCTATAGCACAAACAGTGATTGTTATTATTGTTTCATTCACTTATTTTTAATTCTTTTGCTATTGATTAAAATTTTGTTACCGCTGATTATTTAGGGCAGATACCTAGATTAGATTTTAACTGTTAAGATGGCAAAACGACCTTGAGAAAATCAGTATCAAATTTGCTATTTATTCGATTTGGAGTAAACAATGATCACTCGTAAAATCCTTGCTAATGCTATCCGTTTCCTCAGTATAGATGCGGTACAGAAAGCAAAGTCAGGGCATCCAGGTGCGCCAATGGGAATGGCGGATATTGCTGAAGTACTCTGGCGTGACTATCTGGATCATAATCCTGCTGATCCTGACTGGGTAGATCGTGACCGTTTTGTATTATCTAATGGCCATGGTTCTATGCTACTTTATAGCTTGCTGCATCTTACCGGTTATGATTTACCGATCAAAGAATTAAAAAATTTTCGCCAACTTCATTCCAAAACACCAGGACATCCCGAATATGGTTATACGCCAGGTGTTGAAACCACGACTGGCCCGCTGGGACAAGGAATTGCAAATGCTGTAGGTTTTGCTATTGCCGAACGAACGTTAGCTGCTCAATTTAATCGTCCAGACCATACTATTGTTGATCATTATACCTATGTATTTATGGGTGATGGTTGCATGATGGAAGGCATTTCACATGAAGCTTGTTCGTTGGCTGGAACATTGAAATTAGGTAAATTGATTGCTTTTTATGATGATAATGGCATTTCAATCGATGGTGAGGTGGAAGGTTGGTTTACAGATAATACTGCTGAACGTTTTGCCGCTTATCATTGGCATGTTATCAAAGGTATTGATGGACATGATCCTGAACAAATCAAGTCAGCAATAGAACAAGCCCGTAAGGTTACCGATAAGCCCTCTCTATTAATCTGCAAAACGATAATTGGTTATGGCTCGCCACATAAGGCTGGTTCCGAAGAAGCGCATGGTTCACCATTAGGTGAAACTGAGATCGCTGAAACCCGGGCAGCACTAGATTGGTCATATCCACCTTTTGAAATACCAGCAGATATTTATCAAGCCTGGGATGCACGCGAAATTGGTCAGCAAAAAGAAGCTACCTGGCGTGAAAAATTTGCTGAGTATCAACGGGCTTTCCCGCAACTTGCCGAAGAGTTTATCCGTCGGACCAAAGGTGAATTACCGACTAATTGGCAAGCTGTTGCAAATAATTTGGTGACGGAATTACAACGCAATCCTGCTAATATTGCCAGCCGTAAAGCCTCACAAAATACGTTGGAGGTTTTCGGTAAGATATTGCCTGAACTTTTAGGCGGCTCCGCTGATTTAGCTCCCAGTAATTTAACTATGTGGTCAGCGTCTAAGTCAATAAAAGATTCTCCAGCAGGTAATTATATTCACTATGGTGTACGTGAATTTGGTATGTCGGCTATTATGAATGGTATTGCCTTGCATGGTGGTTTTATACCCTATGGTGCAACCTTTTTAATGTTTGTTGAGTATGCGCGTAATGCAGTACGCATGGCTGGGTTAATGAAAATTCGCAGTATTTTTGTCTATACTCATGATTCTATTGGTCTGGGTGAGGATGGTCCAACCCATCAACCTGTTGAGCAATTAGCCAGTTTGCGCCTGACGCCTAATATAAGTACTTGGCGTCCTTGTGATCAGGTTGAATCGGCCATTGCCTGGCAGTATGCGATTGAGCGTAATGAGGGGCCAAGTGCGTTGATTTTTTCCCGTCAAAATCTTGAACAGCAACCACGTGATACTAAACAGTTAGCCAATATTATTAAAGGGGCTTATGTGCTCAAAGATAGCGAAAAAACACCCGCGCTTATTTTGATTGCAACTGGCTCTGAGGTTGGATTAGCGGTTAATGCTTATGAAAAATTGACTGCCGAAGGCTATCAAGTACGAGTGGTTTCTATGCCATCAACGGATACTTTTGATAAACAGGATGCCGCTTATCGTGAGTCTGTATTACCCTCTTCAGTTACTGCACGATTAGCTGTTGAGGCGGGTATTGCTGATTATTGGTACAAATATGTTGGCACAACCGGTGGGGTTGTTGGTATGCATACTTTTGGTGAGTCAGCACCGGCAGAGGCTTTATTTAAAGAGTTTGGTTTTAGTGTGGAAAATGTGATAGAGAAGGCTAAAGCTTTATTGCCGTAATTGATGAAAATGATATGAGCGTATTGATCAGCTTTATATGATTAGATACGCTCTTTTTATTTCAGCAGATAATCATGCGCTATTGCGATCTTTTTTTTATGTTGTAGTGCATTTAAATTAAGCTGAAAGCTTTCATTTTGGCAAAATTGCTAGATTTATTGATCAAAAGCACACTTTTTATGATTGACGACAAAAATCCTCAGTACAAAAGCTGTAATTATCGGTATTCTTAGCCATTAACAAATCAGTTGTTATATTGAAGGAAGAGTATGGTAGTTAGAGTGGCAATTAATGGTTTTGGGCGAATAGGGCGTAGCATATTAAGAGCGCTTTATGAATCAGATCACCGAGCTCAAATTGCTGTTGTTGCAATTAATGAAATTGCTACTTCGGAAGGAATAGCGCATTTATTAAAGTATGATTCTAGTCATGGCCGATTTGCTTATGATGTGCGCCTGAATAACGATTTGTTAGTTGTAGGTAATGACAGTATGCATCTTTTTCATCAATCTGAGATTGAAAAACTACCATGGCGAGCATTGGATATTGATGTAGTACTCGATTGTACCGGTGTTTATGGTTCAAAGGTCGATGGCTCTGCGCATTTATCAAGTGGCGCAAAAAAGGTGCTATTTTCTCATCCGGGAAGTACTGATCTTGATGCAACTATTGTTTATGGGGTTAATGAAACCAGTTTGAAAAATAGCGATCAACTGGTATCAAACGCATCTTGTACCACAAATTGTATTATTCCTGTGATTAAAATATTAGATGATGCTTTGGATATTGAGTCTGGTACAGTGACTACGATTCACGCTGCAATGAATGATCAGCCGGTTATTGATGCTTATCATCAAGATCTACGTCGTACACGGGCCGCTAGCCAATCTATTATTCCTGTTGATACCAAATTGGCTGCTGGGATCACACGAATATTTCCAAAATTCAAAGATCATTTTGAAGCGATATCGGTTCGCGTACCAACTATCAATGTAACGGCGATCGACCTCAGTGTGACGGTAAGATCTAAAGTAACGGTAGCTAAAGTCAATCAGCTGTTGCAACAAGCAGCAGAAGGTTCATTTCGTGGTATAGTTGATTATACTGAATTGCCGTTAGTATCAACAGATTTTAATCATGACCCACATAGTGCTATCGTAGATGGAACGCAAACACGAGTTAGTGGGCAACACCTAATTAAGATTTTAGTTTGGTGCGATAATGAGTGGGGTTTTGCCAATCGTATGCTTGATACGACATTAGCAATGGCTGCTACTGGTTTCAACAAATCTATCTGTTGACAGACAGTATGGGGAATATTGCTCTCCATACACAGCAGAAGATTAATAATTTAGAGAATCAACGAGAGGATTCACCATGTCTGTAATTAAGATGACCGATTTAGATCTGGCGGGTAAAAAAGTATTCATCCGGGCTGACCTAAACGTTCCTGTCAAAGATGGCAAAGTTACCTCTGATGCACGAATCCGTGCTTCTTTACCGACGATTGAAACCGCTTTAAAGCAAGGCGCAAAGGTAATGGTAACGTTTCATTTAGGTCGCCCGATTGAAGGTGAGTATAATGAGGAATTTTCATTGAAACCCGTTGTAGACTATTTAGCAGATAAGCTCGACTATCCTGTTCGTTTAGTAAAAGATTATTTAAATGGAGTTGAAGTTGCTAATGGCGAGCTGGTGGTTCTTGAGAATGTACGCTTCAACCGGGGTGAAAAAAAGGATGATGAAAATTTATCTAAGCAATATGCTGCACTTTGTGACATCTATGTAATGGATGCATTTGGTACGGCGCACCGTGCTCAGGCATCAACCCATGGTGTGGCAAAATTTGCTCCTATAGCATGCGCAGGGCCGCTGTTATTTGCTGAGTTGGACGCATTAGGTAAAGCATTGAAAGAGCCTGCTCGGCCAATGGTTGCAATCGTTGGTGGTTCAAAAGTTTCGACTAAATTAACTGTTTTGGATTCTTTAGCAAAAATTGCCGACCAAATTATTGTGGGAGGCGGTATTGCCAATACCTTTATCGCAGCTGAAGGTCATAAAGTCGGCCGTTCTTTATATGAAGATGACTTGATCCCAGAAGCAGAAAAATTATTATCTACTTGCGATATTCCTGTACCTACTGATGTTCGTGTAGCGACTGAATTTTCTGAAACAGCCGAGGCGGTAATGAAATCTGTCAATGATGTTAAAGATGATGAGCAGATTTTGGACTTAGGCGATGAAACGGCTGAACGTTTGGCGGGTATTCTTAAAAAAGCAAAAACGATTTTATGGAATGGTCCAGTTGGGGTTTTCGAGTTCCCTAATTTTCGCCACGGCACCGCAGTGATTGCCCAAGCAATTGCAGAAAGTGAAGCTTTTTCTATAGCAGGTGGTGGTGATACATTAGCGGCGATTGATCTGTTTGGTATTGCGGATAAAATTTCTTATATTTCTACTGGCGGTGGTGCTTTTCTTGAATTTGTGGAAGGTAAAAAATTACCTGCAGTTGTTGTGTTAGAAGAACGAGCAAAACAGTAATTATATCTGAAGAAAATGACAGGTAGCACTGTTCACCTGTCCAATAATAGGATTTTATCTCATGTCTAAGATTTTTGATTTTGTAAAACCAGATGTTATTACCGGCGATGATGTGCAAAAAGTTTTTGCCGTTGCAAAAGAACATAAATTTGCGTTGCCGGCAGTCAATTGTGTCGGTACAGATTCGATTAATGCTGTTTTGGAAACCGCTGCTAAAGTTCGTTCTCCGGTAATTGTCCAATTTTCTAACGGTGGTGCTGCGTTTATCGCTGGTAAAGGTCTAAAAGCAGAAGGTCAGCAAGCTGCGATTTTAGGCGCAATATCAGGGGCTCATCATGTGCATCAAATGGCAAAACATTATGGTGTCGCTGTTATCTTACACACTGATCATTGTGCACGTAAACTACTGCCATGGATTGATGGCTTGCTAGATGCTGGCGAGGAATATTATAAAACCACCGGTAAGCCACTGTTTTCATCGCATATGATCGATTTGTCTGAAGAGTCATTAGCGGAAAATATTGAAATTTGCTCTCAATATTTGCAACCGATGAGCAAAATGGGCATGACATTAGAAATTGAGTTAGGTTGCACTGGTGGTGAGGAAGATGGTGTCGATAACACTGGCTTAGATAGCTCATCGCTTTATACACAGCCTGAAGATGTCGCTTATGCTTATGAGCAATTGAGTAAAATTAGTCATCGATTTACTATTGCGGCATCTTTCGGTAATGTGCATGGTGTTTATAAGCCAGGCAACGTTCAATTAACACCAAAAATTCTACACAACTCACAACAGTACGTTGCGCAGAAATTTAATTTGCCAGCGGAAAATAATCTGAATTTTGTTTTCCATGGAGGTTCAGGCTCTACTGCTGAAGAAATTAAAGAAGCGGTCAGTTATGGTGTGGTAAAAATGAATATTGATACTGACACCCAGTGGGCGACCTGGGAAGGCATTTTGAATTATTATAAGAAAAATGAAGGTTATCTACAAAGCCAACTGGGTAATCCAGAAGGTGAAGATAAACCTAATAAAAAATATTATGACCCTCGTGTTTGGCTGCGTGCGGGTCAGACTTCCATGATTGAGCGTTTAGAACTTGCATATAAAGAGTTAAACTGTATCAATGTGCTGTAATTAAACGCTATTTTATTTTCCTAGTTCTCAACCCTATGGTTCACCATAGGGTTTTTTATTATCCGACGTAAGTTTTGACAAAAAAGATGTTTTAGGTATAAGTGAGATATCAATTTTAACAAAACTAATAGAATAACCTGAGTTCGGGATAAGGAATATAAACTTTTTCATTATATATTCAAGTAGTTAACTTAAAATAATTACATAAAGTAGTGCTTAATCTTAGTTTTTTTCATGATTTTAGCAGAGAAAATAGCTTATTTTTTAACCTGCGATCACTGAAGAACTTTCCGTTTTTCCTCATTTTATTGATTTTAAAAAGGTTTTATTGATAAGTAAGTTATTTTTATTTTCTCATAACTACCGCTTATCCCGAACTCAGGTTAGAATATTATACGGTTAAAGATATTACTGTTGAATAGAATAAATAATTAACCATTCGGGTAAAAACGGAACATCGACATATTAAGCGACGAATACCAGCTATACTGGTATTCAAATCATTGCAGTGTACCCAAACTTTGTTTACAAATATCGAATTGATACATATGTTAAATAAGCAGCAGCTTCAACATCCGAAAAGGGATGACTTGTTGCTGGCCAACCAATTTTATCTGTTAGCCAGCTAAAAATAACAGAGCAACTTTTACTGAAATGCTAGCGGGTTTCCAAAAACGCATCCCCCTCATTGTGAGCATGCCATTTTTATCAAGGTAATTATTTAATGAGGTCAAATTGATGTTATATTGTTCACTGATCCCTATTAACCCACCAGCCTTTGCAAACCCTTCGGTACCTAATGACACTATTTTTGTTAACATCTCATGGGTTATGCGATTGGATATGCCATATAAAAAATATTTTCCTCGAGCCGTGAGAATGCCATTTTTATCAAGGTAATTGTTTAATGTAGTCAAATTGATGTTATATTGTTCACTGATCCCTCTTAACCCACCTGCCTTTGCGATCCCTTCTGCACCTAATGACACTATCTCTTTTAGTAGTTCAGGGGTTAATTTATTGGATTTACCACCTAAAAAAACTTTCCCTCTAACCGTCAGTGTGCCATCCGCATGGAGGTAATTATTTAAAGTACTCAAATTGACATTATATTTTTCACTGAGCCTTGTTAGTCCACCAGTTTTTGCGATCCCTTTTGCACCTAATAACACTATCTCTTTTAATATCTCAGGGGTTACTGATCTTATTTTTTCTCCATTTACCATAGTGTGAGCTAGATGAGTATTTTCAGTGAGTGAATTATGAGGAATATTATTGGACTCGACTTTTCTTTCTAAGTTACCATTAGTTATCTGCTGTTGTGTAAGTTCATTGCCTATAAAATCACGAGTTTCGCACAAAACTAATTTGGGTACGCTAATAAAACACGGATTTGCTCAGTAATAGCACTTTTGATTACGTCCCAATTTTGTTGATATAAGGGTTATTTTTTCAGATATACGACGTTTATGTTGTTCAAACCACGCAGAAATAGCGAGAAAAATATGATTTCTTTGCGCTCGGCTCGTGCGAGCCTGACAGCGTTCAATACCACAGTTTTGTTTAACTTCTCGATGATAAACTTCAACAGACCAACGGGCATCCATGATAGATTTGAGGTATTGACGGGTGGGATTCTCTTTGTTTGTTACTATGTAATCAATACGGCCGTTTTTGGCTGTAAATTTGAAAACGGTTACCCAACCATATCCTCGCAAGTGTATTGACGTTCCTTCTTCTGAGATGTCTAACTTGTTCAGTTGTTTGTTATGGTTAACAATCCTATTTTTCCTCAGCGTGGTTACCCAGATCCAACCATGAGAGCGAATTGATTTCAGGTTATCCAGGCTAGAATACCAAGCATCCATCACTACCGCTTCTGGCATGATCCCTCTTTTTTTAGCAAGAGTGAGCATTTCGGAAAAGTGCGTGTTTTTTGTTTTTCCATCAGAATCTTTATCATAAATACGATAATTGATAGGAATTGATTCAACCTTCGTCAGATCATGCCAAAGCAAATTAACTAAACCTATGCCAGCAATAACCTCATGTTCATTACCTGAATATTGATAATGGACCATCTCTATTTTTTACTACGTCACGAGTTTCGCAATCTCCAAAAAAGAAGTATAAATTTAAAAACAAGAAAAAATCAGGGTGTTCATATTTTGTCGGGTTATCCATTTATTAAAGATATCTATAAAACATTCTTACAAGTAAGCAGTTTAAGATACTCTGGTTTAGCGTTATCAGAAGTAAGCCCATCGCCTTTATCTCATGACACTGTTAGCCGATGGCTAAAAAGTAGATGTTTTAGACCTAAAGACCTATGGCGATTAGTTGAACCTTCTATAGACAAAAAAAGCCCTTGCGTACTAATTGCCGATGATACATTGATTGCCAAAACACGTAGTAAAAAAATAGAGATGGTCCATTATCAATATTCAGGTAATGAACATGATGTTATTGCTGGCATAGGTTTAGTTAATTTGCTTTGGCATGATCTGACGAAGGTTGAATCAATTCCTATCGATTATCGTATTTATGATAAAGATTCTGATGGAAAAACAAAAAACACGCACTTTTCCGAAATGCTCACTCTTGCTAAAAAAAGAGGGATCATGCCAGAAGCGGTAGTGATGGATGCTTGGTATTCTAGCCTGGATAACCTGAAATCAATTCGCTCTCATGGTTGGACCTGGGTAACCACGCTGAGGAAAAATAGGATTGTTAACCATAACAAACAACTGAACAAGTTAGACATCTCAGAAGAAGGAACGTCAATACACTTGCGAGGATATGGTTGGGTAACCGTTTTCAAATTTACAGCCAAAAACGGCCGTATTGATTACATAGTAACAAACAAAGAGAATCCCACCCGTCAATACGTCAAATCTATCATGGATGCCCGTTGGTCTGTTGAAGTTTATCATCGAGAAGTTAAACAAAACTGTGGTATTGAACGCTGTCAGGCTCGCACGAGCCGAGCGCAAAGAAATCATATTTTTCTCGCTATTTCTGCGTGGTTTGAACAACATAAACGTCGTATATCTGAAAAAATAACCCTTTATCAACAAAATTGGGACGTAATCAAAAGTGCTATTACTGAGCAAATCCGTGTTTTATTAGCGTACCCAAATTAGTTTTGTGCGAAACTCGTGTACGTGTTTTGGCAATCAATGTATCATCGGCAATTAGTACGCAAGGGCTTTTTTTGTCTATAGAAGGTTCAACTAATCGCCATAGGTCTTTAGGTCTAAAACATCTACTTTTTAGCCATCGGCTAACAGTGTCATGAGATAAAGGCGATGGGCTTACTTCTGATAACGCTAAACCAGAGTATCTTAAACTGCTTACTTGTAAGAATGTTTTATAGATATCTTTAATACATGGATAACCCGACAAAATATGAACACCCTGATTTTTTCTTGTTTTTAAATTTATACTTCTTTTTTGGAGATTGCGAAACTCGTGAAAATATGAAGATAAAACCTCATATTGGGGATAGAGACTGAACCAGATATCAAAAGTACTGTGGTTAGAGGAATTCATATATTTATTTACTACTTGTTGATAAGTTCGTGAAAGATTTTCAGCCACTTCTGGTTGTAAAGTATTAAGATTACTATAGGGTGCATGCAATAAAACCACCCGCTCTGGATCTAACGGGCCTAAGATATGTGTTTCATCAAAACTTATTGCTCTTTCTAAACTCCCTGTTACAGAGAATAGCAACGCTATAGCACTAGTGTCAGGATCATCAAAATTCTGTTTCAATGAAACCGCTGGTAATCCAAGCGCGGCAATAGCAAAAACCGCATAGGCTTGATTGCGGGATACATATCGTACAATTTCATCATAATTTCCGGCAACAATGGTTGTTTCTCCTTGTCACGAGTTTCGCACAGGCCTATAAAATTCTAGAAATGGCTTAAAAGTAATGATTAATCTGCAAGTTACTGAAATGCATAAATTCACTTAATTTACAATAAGTTATATTTAATTTATAAGGTTTTATCTATTTACATATTATGCTGAATTAAACTTAAAAATAGAGCGTTTTTTTATTGGTGCGAAACTCGTGCTTGTTTTCCAATCATTGGGTATAAGGAATTAAAGTCATGTGAAGGTTGAAATCCATTTATTTCAGGCTGTTCATTTACCGGATCGAGGACAACCTGAAATAGTAACGGAAAATTATCGCGAGCAGTTAGTCCGTTAGGAAGCAAGCGAGTTTCCCCTTGAATATGAGCAGAAGATGATATTAATTGCTGCAACAGCATGTTGGGTGGATCATTTTTATTGGGCAAAGCAACATGAGCAACCGTTGATAAATTACTTATTGGAAACACGTCACGAACTCCATAAAAAATAGAATATAAACACGAGTTTCGCACCGGCATATAAAATTCTAGAAATGGCTTCAGAACAATAATTAATCTGTAACTTGCTAAGACGTATAAATTTACTTAAATTACAATAAGTTATTTTTAATTTATGAGATTTTTTCTATTTATATATTATGCTGAATTAAACTTAAAAATAGCGCGTTTTTTTATTGGTGCGAAACTCGTGATAAATAAAGAATCAAGCATAGAAGAAAAATAATTATTGTAGTAATCCAAATTTGATCGGATAGTCAGCCACTTTATTGACGCAGGATCCTATATTGCCGTTGTTATTATCAACAAGACTTGAGTGGGTATCATCCAGATTAATGGAGTGACGATAGGTAAATTCTATAGAGGCTGCCTGCGGTATGTTTAGCCAAGGTGTTTTTTGCCTAATTTGCCGTTGCTAACAAAACAAGACTTTTAATTTAGAATAACCCATGGTAGCGATACTAATGAGGAAATCGCCTATTTGCTAAACTTGACGGTAAAGGGTGAGAAAGCTGTTGTGCTGGTGGGTGTGATGTGTCCGGTGACTGCATTTATTTCTGACGCGCCGGCAAACTTGCACGACGTAATCGTGACGGTAGCGTCACCAGACAACGTCAGGCAGGGTGTGATACTTATGATGAATAAATACATCCTTGACGCGCTGGACATGACGCAGATAGGGCTTTGTTAGCGTGAGCATAGGCAATAGCAAACCGCATTAAATATCTGTTTAATCGATTTAAACACAACGAATATTTTTAAAACGATTTAATAGACATTTTAGGGCAGACATTTTTAACTGTCTAAAATTTATACTATAACTGCGAATTTTCAATTGATAATAAATTAGATTTTTAATTTAATAATTTATAAAATATTGAGTTATCAACACATTGTGTCAGCCCACACTCCAATATTGTGGATATAAGGTTAGCGAGTATTAAAAATACAAATAGATAAATCGCTATTTCTCTGGCAGGGGATTTTGCTACTTGTATTTCAGCGCTATTGAATAACATTAATACACAAACAACAGAATGATGGCTAAGGAGAAAAGTAGCGACCAAGTATAAAGATGCAAACCGAAGACTGTGGAATAATATCCAGGATCACCTGGCAGAATATGAATTAATACTTGGCGGGTTGCAGTGATACATGTGGTGATAGAACTAAGAATAATTATACTATAATGACGCTGATTAATACCAAAGATAAGATTAAATAGAAAACCGATACCTATCATTATAATACCCACTCGTTGTAATAAGCATAGTGGGCAGGGTATTTCATGTAATATAATTTGATAATAGAATGCAACGATTAATGTTACAGATATTCCTAATAGCCCTAGAATATTCAGATTAGAAATAACTTTTGTTGAAGATAGTGTTTTCATCATAATTCTCTAACTAAAACGATAGGTTGATATTATCGCTTGTATGATATTTAAATAATAAGATAGTTATAATAAACAGCATTAATAAAAGGATATAACTTAGTTTTCTCTGTTTGAGAATAAGTGAGATAGTGACCAGAAAAGCGATGAAAAAAGGTAAAAACATCATAAGATCCTATTAGCATAACATTAACTATTCGATTTTATATGCACAATAATATTATCAATATAAATAATATATTTTATAATAATATATTAAAGTGATATTTTTAATTATAAATTATAGGTGTTAACTAATTGTTGTCAAAAGTTGTTAATAAACTGCATTTATTAGCAAAAAGCAATCCAATGCAAGATCATCTAGTGTTAAATTAAAATTCTATAGAGTTTTAAAACACAGAGGGTCAATGCAACTAATTTTATCAGGTTAACATTTACCCGACCCTGTACACGATTCTGTGTAAATGCCTTTTCTCAGTAGTGACCGTCCAGGCGGTCACCGAACTCGATAATAAAGCGGCTCATCGCCATACGCCAGTCCCTCAGCGGCATTGTCCATTTCTGTGACGCCGCCTGGATTGCCAGCCACACCACCTTTTTCACTGCGTCATCCGTCGGGAACACCTTACGCTTTTTGATGGCATGCCGGATCACGCTGTTCAGCGACTCTATGGCATTCGTTGTGTAGATCACCTTGCGGATGTCTGCCGGGTAAGCGAAGAACGTCGCCAGGTTGGCCCAGTTTGTCTGCCAGCTCCGGCTTATCTGCGGGTAGCGGCTGTCCCATGCGCTGGCGAACGCTTCCAGCGCCTGCTGGCCTGCTTCTCCCGTGGAAGCCTGATAGATGGCTTTCAGGTCGCGAGTGACGGCTTTGTAGTCCTTCCAGGAGACGAACCGCAGGCTGTTACGCACCATATGCACGATGCACAGCTGAATGCGGGCTTCCGGATACACGGTGTTGATGGCGTCCGGAAAGCCTTTCAGACCGTCGACACAGGCGATGAGGATATCGTTCAGACCACGGTTTTTTAGTTCTGTCAGCACACTGAGCCAGAACTTCGCGCCCTCGTTTTCGGCCAGCCACATACCCAACAGTTCTTTCTGACCTTCGATGTTGATACCCAGGGCCAGAAACACGGATTTATTGATGACGCGACTGTCTTGCCGGACCTTCAGGACGATACAGTCAAGATAAACAATAGGATAGACTGCATCCAGTGGGCGATTTTGCCATTCGGTAACCTGCTCCATCACGGAATCGGTGACCTTCGAGACCAGCGCCGGTGAGACATCCGCGTCATACAGTTCTTTGAACGCAGCCGCTATCTCGCGGGTGGTCATCCCTTTGGCGTACAACGATAAAATCTGGTTATCCATCCCGGAGATCCGGGTCTGGTTTTTCTTCACCAGTTGCGGTTCGAAAGAACCGTCACGATCGCGCGGAGTGCGTAGTTCCAGAGGACCATCGCCGGTGGTAACGGTCTTTGTGGAATAGCTGTTGCGGGAGTTGGCACCCGGTTTGGGCTGATTTTTATCGTAGCCCAGATGGTGGGACATTTCGGCGTTGAGAGTCGCCTCAATGCTGATTTTCTTCAGCAGACGATCGAACTGGCTGAGATCGTCAGGGGTTTTGAGATTTTTGGCCAATTTATTAGCCAGAGCCTGCAATTGTTTTTCGTCCATAAATTAACCTTCATTTGATGCTGGATTGAACATATCAAAATCAGGCAATTACACAAATTTATGTACAGGCTCATTAATTTAGTAAAATTGAATCAGTTTTATTTGCTTAGCGGTTACCAATATAAACAATAGTAAAATAAATACTCTAATAACTATTTGTTTTAAAAAGTATAAAAATGAATTTTTATTTTTCTGTTAATTCAATATTTATCTAATAGCTTATCATGACTAGTGAAAATATCATGTTATTTATGTCGCAGCTATTACCGCCAATTTGGGCTCTGGGTAAAGACATTGCGAATATACTATTTTGGTAAACTGTTTTTGGTGTAATAAATCTGGCAACTATTTTAATCAATATGTCACAGCATTAATTTCAAATTATTATAAATTTTATATGATCAATCTTGCCAGATTAAAAAAAGAGGCCAGAAATACTGGCCTTATCAGGTTAGAAGGAAGTGTAAAACAATATTATTCTTATTTCGATGGTTCTAACTACAATTAACTTTTTAACAATATTTTCTTTTAATTCATTAAACTAATTCAATTTTATTGTTTTTGTGGTTGAGAATTTTGTTGCATGGTTGCCGCTTTTTCTTCAGCGCTTTCACTTAAAGTGTTTGCCTTATTGGTTAGATCCTCTTTAGCTGCTGCTTTATCAGATAATGTCTGGACTTCAGAATTAAACCCTTCTTTAACTTGGGTTGCTTTTTCTTTGGCTTGATTTGTGGCTTCAGCGGCTTTATCTGAAATATTTTGTTGCAACTCTGATGTTTTTTGTTTGGTTGTTTCTTTTAATTGATCTGCTTTTGTTGATAGTTTATCAGCTTCTTCAGCAGCTTTATTTTTTATATCGGTTGCAGCTTCTTTCGCATCATCAACCACTTGTTTAGCTTTTTTTGCCCCAGCCTGTTTTATTTGTTCAGCGCTTTCCTTGGTCTGTTGGATGGCATCGTCTACTTTAGGTGATTCATCACAAGCGGTAACAGCAGTCATTATACCCGCCAAGATTAGCATACTTAGAATTTTTTTGTTCATTGATAAGTTACTTTCTCTATATTCACGGACGATCATAAATAAGTGTATAATCAATAAAAAAGATTTTAACATTATAGATACATCTATTAGATAAAGACATAAGACTGGGTATAAGATTTTAACAACATAACAACTTGATATGTATAACTCTGTAGCTTATGTCCGTTATCCATTAAGCATAGATGAGAATTAGAAGAATGAAAAAAAATTACCATCAGTAATTGTACTAAAAATGAAAATGGCTAATCCTTCTTAAGTTGAATTAATTAAATACTTAAAATCAATCATATTACTTAAGTAAATAAGTCTCGCCCATCAGCAATAGCCTTAAACAGTCATCAATAGACGAGGCTTTATCATTAATAGACTGTTTTATAATAATTTTATTTTTTACTTTAATATATAATAGCTGTTTTTAGTCACCTATCATAACCCTTGTGTCATGAAATTTATGTACATATTGGTGTACATAAAATATTATATAAAAAAGACGTAAGGAGAAAAAAGATGGCGGTGAGTGATTCATAGTTAAGAGCGGTAAATGGTAAGCCACAAGCTAAAATAGTGACTAAATCAGACAGAGAGGGTTTATCAGTTCGCGTGACACCAAAAGGTAAAGTCATTTTTCAATATCGCTATCGTTGGCAGGGGAAAGGTGATCGGATAGACATTGGAACGTATCCGGCAATAAGTTTAAAAGATGCTCGTGATAGTGGGCTTTTTTACCGTGGTGAACTGGAACAGCATAGAAACCCGAAAGTGGTTAAACGCACTCGTAAACAACAATCAGTTGATGTACAAACGGTTGAATCCGTTATTCGCGACTGGTGGGAAAAATCACTTAAAAATGCACAGGTAAAAGCGGGTGAAATATTACGGTCATTTGAAATTTATGTTTTTCCCAAGATCGGCAATTTACCCCACGACAAAACTCACTTGCATGTCTGGTTATCGCTAATTGAAGAGGTGGTAAAAGCGAAACCGGCGATAGGTGCGCGGATTTTACGTTATGCCAAAACCGCCCATCGGTGGGGGATACGTAGGGGGGCCATCAGTTTAAATCCACTTATCGATGTAACATCACAGGACTTAGGGGTGAAAGCACAACAGGGCGAGAGGGTATTAAGTGAAGATGAACTCAGAGTATTATTTGCGTTAATTGATGCGCCAGACTATAACCCTAGAAATACCTTGATAATCAAACTAGCGTTATTATTTGGCTGCCGGATAGGGGAATTGCTAAAAGCGAAAATGACCGATTTCGATTTTACTAAAAGAATATGGACAGTGCCGCCAGATAATCATAAAACAGGGCGAAAAAGCAAAAAGCCCATTATCCGGCCTATTATTCCAGCGGCAGAGGAATTGATAAAAGTGCCTAAAAAATTGAGTCATGGCAGTGATTATTTGTTTACAGTATCAGAGGGTAAAGCTTTATGTATGGGTGGCCACCTTGGTTTTGTCAACGGCTTGAACAAAAAAATGGCTCACAGATTTGAGAATTATACTCACTGGTCAATTCACGATTTGCGTAAAACCATGCGCACGGGGGTTGCGGAGTTAACCCAGCCTCATGTTGCTGAAATCATGTTAGGGCATAAATTACCGGGGGTTTGGCAGGTATACGACAAGCATACCTACCTAGAGGAACAGCGAGAAGCTTATGAGCGCTGGTGGAATAAAGTTAATCAAATCGTTTACCCATCTCCCAATCAAGAATATCCTGCAGGGCAAAATTAAGCTCATCAGATGTAAACCGAGGGCGTGGAAAACCTTCCCGCCGTTGGCATCCATTACCCGCTCAGAGTCTGATAGTGTGAGTTGACACTCTGTACCTTTTTGCCAGTTCACTGGTTTTGACAAAAGGGGATTCATTCATAGGATTTTTCTCCTTATTATATCTTTTCGTTATGGGTAGTTTAAGTGGAACACGAGTTTCGCACGGGCATATAAAATTCTAGAAATGGCTTCAGAACAATAATTAATCTGTAACTTGCTAAGACGTATAAATTTACTTAAATTACAATAAGTTATTTTCAATTTATGAGGTTTTTTCTATTTATATATTATGCTGAATTAAACTTAAAAATAGAGCGTTTTTTTATTGGTGCGAAACTCGTGTGGAATAGATTAGGGTGGGTAATGACTTCTTGTTTTATAACTATTTCTTCAATGTATCGAGAAACACCCCCAAATAAACCATAAGAGCTGGCACTATCATGACTCCGATAACCATTAACTCTTGCCCGCCTAAATGGATGTTGCCTAATTCACCACGTTTAAACCTGATTTGTGGGTCAATGACAGTATCGGCGTGCGCGAGATGTCCAACTAGCATTTCAAAGGCTAGCGCTGCGCTGATAAAAAGTAATGTCGTGATTAGTAATTTGATGATGTTAAGTTTCATGGTTGAACCTTTGTAAAATTAGCTTATTTCTTAACGCAAATCGCTTTGGCGTTGATATCCTTGAAAGTTTCAAACTCACGCTCAAACTGTTTAGCGGCGAATTGGCACATATTTTCAGTGTCAAATTCCTGAGTATGAACACTTGCAAAGTTACTGGATGCATAAGGACTGGCGTACATGGACAAGATTAAAATCCACATAGTGGGAACTCCTTTAATTGAGAAAATATTCATAAATTTAAGGTTAATTAATTTTCTATACATATAATTAAACTGTTTATATATACAGCTTTACTATGCTATGGTATAGTTATTTGGTTGTGTGTTTGCTAACAGCAATATTTTTACCTGGTGTTGGCCAGCCTAGCGCTGGTCTTTTTTATTTCCTTCTCATCGCTTCCAGTAATAAATCCTGTATCGCCCGTTTTGAATTACGACGTACCATGACCACTTCATCGAGTGTATCTTTAGCGACGATATGATGGATAAAGACAGGGCGATTGTGTCCTGCTTGCGCTTGACGGGTGGGGCCGATACGTTCGATAATTTGCTGGTACTGCTCTAAATCCCACCAGTGGGAGAAAAAGACCAGAATATTACCGCCGTCCTGTAAATTTAAGCCGTGTCCACAGCTTGCGGGGTGTGCAAAAAGTAACGGGATTTTGCCATTATTCCAGTCGGTAAGGGTTTGTGGGCTAGCGTCTAACATTTTGCCTTTTGGAAATGCTTTTAACAGTCTTTCAAGGTCATGTTTCCAGTGATAAGCAACCATAACTGGCATCCCTCCGGCTTCATTGACAATACTTTCCAGCGCCTGGATTTTGGCATCATGGATCACAGTCCAGTTGTGATTGTCATCACTATAAATAGCGCCTGCTGCAATTTGCAAACATTTTATTGTTTTTGCAGCGGCATTTAACGCTTCGATCTCACTATCGCCCAATTCAAGAAATAGTTCTTTTTCCATGGCCTGATAGTGTGCTCGCGCTTTTGCAGGCAGTTCAACGTTGATAACGTTATGTATTGGCTCTTCGATATTAAACCAATCGGCGGCATTAAGGGCTAAGGTGACATCACTAAGGGCTAACTGAATTTGTAGATTAGCAAATCCTAAAGGCTCAAACCTGCTCCACTGTTGCCCAGGGAGCTGGATACGATTAAACCAACGGGACATAAACGCATTATGCGTTCTGCCTAAGCGTTCGCCCTGGTCAACAAACCACGCTTGCCCCCATAAGTCCATTAGGCCATTCGGTGAAGGCGTACCGGTTAGATTTACCCATCTATGGACAGATTTATGGGCGATTTTGGCTAGGGCTGCGGTGCGTTTACCCCCTTTGCGTAACCGGAATGATTTTAATCGGGTGCTCTCGTCTGCGATAATCGTGCCAAAAGGCCAACTGTCTCCGAGGATGTCAACCAGCCAAACGAGATTGTCATAATTGACCGTAAATACGCTGGCATAGGTATTTTTGAGTGCTGCCATCCGTGATTTGGCAGTGCCAATGATGGGTTGCACCTCGATATTATGGAGGTGGTTCCATTTAAGTGCTTCATCCGGCCAGGTGGATTGGGCTACCCGTAAAGGGGCTAACACCAATGTGGGTTTGGTTTCACTGCCTGCAAGATAGAGATTTTCTAACGCCGTCAGCGTTGCTGCTGTTTTACCCATTCCCATTCCCGCCCAGACATTTGAGCGTTTGATATCGAGTAGGTGATTGATAATGAGATTTTGGTAAGGGCGAGGGGTGAAGGTTTTAGCGATTGTCTTTTGTTCAGGCGACAATCTGGATAATTTTGTCATGGGTATGTAATCCGTTCCAGTTCTTTTTCATGGGGAGTTTGTCAGCCAAATACTGGTCATAAAGTCGCTGTGCGCCTTTTCTAAGTAAAACAGGGCGATAACTAATGAAGCTATTCGCACCATGTGGGCTTATTTCGTTTTGTTTTTCGGTTAAATATTTATCCCGAGCGGTAGCGGCAACACGCCAGCGTAAATTGTTGCCGGACTTACTTTCGTTATAGAGCCAGTTTTTCGCTGCAAGATAATGATTTATCTGTTGACTATTCACGCCGTTAAGCATTTTGCTAAATTGGGTAGGGGTCATGCCTTCTTTGAAGAGATTTTTAAGACAATCGTTTTCGGTTGATAGGCTTTTATTTTCCAGTAATAACTTTTCTTTCTCCTCCTCAGCACGAACAACCATGAGTGCCAGTTCTTTTGCCGTCGGTAGTAATGCTTGAGGTTGTAAAACACGCCTTTCGCATTCAATAAAACACGAGTTTCGCACAAAACTAATTTGGGTACGCTAATAAAACAGGGATTTGCTCAGTAATAGCACTTTTGATTACGTCCCAATTTTGTTGATATAAGGGTTATTTTTTCAGATATACGACGTTTATGTTGTTCAAACCACGCAGAAATAGCGAGAAAAATATGATTTCTTTGCGCTCGGCTCGTGCGAGCCTGACAGCGTTCAATACCAGAGTTTTGTTTAACTTCTCGATGATAAACTTCAACAGACCAACGGGCATCCATGATAGATTTGAGGTATTGACGGGTGGGATTCTCTTTGTTTGTTACTATGTAATCAATACGGCCGTTTTTGGCTGTAAATTTGAAAACGGTTACCCAACCATATCCTCGCAAGTGTATTGACGTTCCTTCTTCTGAGATGTCTAACTTGTTCAGTTGTTTGTTATGGTTAACAATCCTATTTTTCCTCAGCGTGGTTACCCAGATCCAACCATGAGAGCGAATTGATTTCAGGTTATCCAGGCTAGAATACCAAGCATCCATCACTACGGCTTCTGGCATGATCCCTCTTTTTTTAGCAAGAGTGAGCATTTCGGAAAAGTGCGTGTTTTTTATTTTTCCATCAGAATCTTTATCATAAATACGATAATTGATAGGAATTGATTCAACCTTCGTCAGATCATGCCAAAGCAAATTAACTAAACCTATGCCAGCAATAACCTCATGTTCATTACCTGAATATTGATAATGGACCATCTCTATTTTTTTACTACGTGTTTTGGCAATCAATGTATCATCGGCAATTAGGGCCTGTCATCAAATAAGCCAGACGACGGCAGCGGCCAGATGGATAGCGCCAAGAAAGTTGATGGCGGTTTTATCGTAACGGGTAGCAATAGCGCGATACTGCTTCAGTCGAGCAAAGAAGTTTTCGACTAAATGGCGAGCTTTGTAGAGGTGTTTGTCATACGTGCGGTGTTGTTTTCGGTTCGAGCGAGATGGGATCACTACCGCCTTGCCTTTGTCTTTCAATGGCTGGACAAGGCGCTCTTGAGCATCGTAGCCTTTATCGGCAATAATCGTTTGGCCTTGTGTATCCTCAAGCAACACATCGGCACCTTCTAGGTCGTGGGCCTGGCCCGGCGTAAGATGAAAGCCTGTAGGGTTACCGAGAGCATCGACTGTGACATGAATTTTGGTGCTTAACCCACCGCGACTACGCCCGATAGCTTGTTTGTCTGTATCCCCCCTTTTGCTCCAGCGCTATGCTGATGGGCCCGCACTATAGTCGAGTCAATCATCGCATACTCGTTGTCAGCATCCTGCGCCAGGGCGTTGAAAATGCGCTCCCATACGCCAGTCTTGCTCCAGCGTGAGTGACGTAAGTGCACAATACGAAAGTCGCCAAAACGTTCGGGCAGGTCTCTCCAAGGAATACCTGTTCGATAACGGTAGATCACCGCCTCTACGAACAACCGGTTGTTACGTGCGGTCATGCCCACATGGCCTTTCCGTCCAGGAAGGAATGTCTCAATCCGAGCCCATTGATCATCTTGAAGTGCATAGCGACGCGTCATCTCTTTCTCTTTGGCCGAAGTGGATAATCATATATGGGGCATATCATACACGTTTATCCCGACATTTGATGACAGGCCCTAGTACGCAAGGGCTTTTTTTGTCTATAGAAGGTTCAACTAATCGCCATAGGTCTTTAGGTCTAAAACATCTACTTTTTAGCCATTGGCTAACAGTGTCATGAGATAAAGGCGATGGGCTTACTTCTGATAACGCTAAACCAGAGTATCTTAAACTGCTTACTTGTAAGAATGTTTTATAGATATCTTTAATACATGGATAACCCGACAAAATATGAACACCCTGATTTTTTCTTGTTTTTAAATTTATACTTCTTTTTTGGAGATTGCGAAACTCGTGTAAAATACTGCCTTGCCTGTTTCCCTTTTTCGTTACGCTCAACCATGGATAGTTCTTTCGCCATATCGAGGGAAATTGCGTATTCCTTTGTAGGACGCCCACCATTTGGGGTTTTTCCTAAAATTACGATAAAGTCCTGACTCTCAATAAATCCGTATTGTTGAATGCGATCTTTTATCCAATCAGCAAATTTCTGCTTGCTTTCTAAAAACTCATGTAAATCACGTGCATTAACCGTTTGGATTAATGAGTCATTGATGTTTTTTGTTTCGATGTTGATTAAATTTGACATAAGGATATTCCTCAATAGTTAAATTGATGAAAAATTGCTCCTATAAAAAGGGGCGTTAAGATTAATTAGTGGCGTTCTAAGAAGTGGGTCAATTCACCTTCATACCACTGATCGGTGCGTGCTGTGATTATCCCGATTTGTTGATGGTGGAATTGTTCAAAAAGCTGTTTTATTTCCGCTAATACGGTATCAATATTCTCACGCTTACGTAAAAGTCGTTTGATAACCTGTTTTTCAGCGTCATTGATAATCTGGCGTAGCGACTCGGTGATGTAGTAAATACTTCTGCATTCGTCAGCCATTAACGGTATATGTGCTACCTGAAAACGCTCGGGTGATGGCGTGCCTGTCACTTCGCACAAAGCCAGCCAGACCGCGTTACTCCAAGAACGCTCAAAAAGGAAGCCATTAGTCATGCACCAAACTAAATGCGTCAGATTACGGGTGTCTGAATGGTTAAAACGCTCTAGGGCTTTCGGTTGGTACTGTTGTTTGGGGTGATCATATCTGCCAGTTTTGCGGATTGATGGGAGGACTTCATTAAACACCCAATCCTGAAATTGTTTTGCTTCGGGCTTATTACTACGAAAAATTACACGATAAAGATTAGGTTCATTCACATAAACAAGTAGTTGATTGCCGCCTATAGTAGGGGGGTATGTTTTACATATACCCTTTTCATCAAGTTGTGCTGCTAATTGGCTAACATTTTTTATTTCTAAAATTGAGCAAATATCTTTCAAACAAAACCAAGGTTCCCTATCTATTATTTGAATTCGTACATCATTTGCTTCTTGGAAAGAAAATGAGATAGCTTGTGCGGTAGTCATAATATGACCTCCGATAGTGATTTGAGGTATCCCATCGTTAGAGTTGATAATCTCATTGGCGATGAGCTGAACAGGGTTATCAACACCGGAATCACCGACCGGCCAACCTTTCGGCTGCCCTATCCAGCCCACCATTGAATTAAGGCTAGATTACGACATTAAAAAACACGCTCGCGGCGTGCATATGTCGCGATGATTCTACCAGGTTCAGGTTGATAATCCCGACATCTGATTTATCAGATGCAAGCAAACTATAGCGCATGATTTCTTCTTTCGTCAATAAGTTAATTTTTAACCCACAACAGGTAAGATGTTACTTAAATCGTGACTGTCCAATAGGATGACCTGATGGCCTAAGGCAAAAAGCCTTGCGTGTTCGCGTAATTGGTAGGGGGTAGGTTTTTCGCCTGGGGCTTTACATTCGACGAAAATAATCTTGCCATTGGGTAGGGCGACTAATCGGTCAGGTACGCCCCGTCGTCCGGGTGAAACAAATTTATAGGCAATGCCGCCGATTTTTTGCACCTCACGCACTAAATGTTTTTCGATACTCTTTTCCCTGATTAACCGCATGGATACTTCCTTTTTATGTCTTCCCGTTTTATTTGCATAATGCAAAAATCGGCGCGGTTCTCACTCCAGATACGATTATTGCGATTGCGCGCCAGCCGGTTTGCCTGTGACCATGCGCGCGCGGCGTCATGGTATTGCCCTGACTGTTCAAGGTGAACTGCATCGCGCGCCGCCTTAAAATAAAGTGGGCTGTCGTTTTTTCTAAAGGCCATGATAGCTCCAAAAATAAACTCCTTCCTAGTCTGTGGGAAGGATATCGCTCTTAGGGGGGTGAATAGTGGGGTAAATGTGTTTTAAGTATTTTTTCAATCGTTGAGGTTGCTGACGGATTACCTTGTAGTTGAATGGTCTTATTGCGGTATAGATTGATGTACACCCCACAGGCTAATTCATAGCATATAAAATTCCCTTTCATTTTCGGCATAATTTTACCTAATCCGCATTTTTCCAAGAAACTGGAAAACGTAGCTATCTGGTAAGGGTACTTTTTCAGCGGTAATATATTGAGTGGGTCTTGTATAGTGAATAAACCTTATGATTTCCCTGTTAATCATTGTGAATACTTTTTTATTCTTTTCGATAGCGATAAGTCTCAAAGCCGGCTGCGCTAAGCGGTAAATCAAAAGCCCAGTCAGGCTTGGCACTTAACAGTGTACTTAACCCCTCGGCTGAGAATTGTGGGGTATCCGGCGCTTCGCTGATAATCTCATCATGGACGGTTAAGACAATAGCATAACCGGCCTTTTCAATAGACGGCATGCTATAGGCTAATACATCCCGAGCGGTAGCCTGACAGATATTTTCAGTAATTTTCCCCCCGTAGGTTTTTAGCCTTTCCCATTTACGACTATAGGGGTTAGTCCCCATATAGGTAATTTGTCCATTCTCTGTTCGTGCAGAAGGGTAGCAAAGACTACGACCTGATGGTAGACAAATCCTGAGCCAGCCTTTATCGCGCCGGACGCTAAGTTTACGGCACTTAAACACTATCCCTGGTGCCTGAATGGCCTGTTTTACTGCCTCTTCAATGTCGTACCAGAATGATACGGTTTGCGGATGGGCATTGCGCCATATGCGCTTAAGGGAATCGCAGGTAACAAATACTTTTTCGCTGAGGTCATAAGTTTTATCCGTTTCAACGGATTTTTGATACCAGCGCATCGCCTCTTGCTTAACGTTAGTGGGAATGTTAGGTAATGCGGCTTCCGCCAGCTCATCTAAATCCAGACCGTAGGCGAGGGCGAACGTTAGAAATGCCGCAACGCCTCCGCCA
Source organism: Arsenophonus sp. PmNCSU2021_1 (assembly GCF_036919435.1). Lineage (NCBI taxonomy): Bacteria > Pseudomonadati > Pseudomonadota > Gammaproteobacteria > Enterobacterales > Morganellaceae > Arsenophonus > Arsenophonus sp. PmNCSU2021_1. The sequence goes on from NZ_JAZHPL010000011.1 coordinate 158,803, forward strand.
TAGCCTAAGCCGAGTTCCATTACCTTACCGATTTGTCGTTGAGCTTTAGTGACGTTCTCAGGTAAAAGATTAAATGCCCTTGCGTAAGCGAGTTTATAGAGGTCATCGCCTTTGCCGTTATCAAACTCGCTAAAAGCGTTGACTTTCCATTTTTCCCCCGCTAGCCATGCCAGCATGCGGCCTTCAATATTCGACAAATCTGAGATAACCAGTTTTTTACCCCGTGGAGCGATAATACACCCTCTTAACGCAGAACTAGTCAGTTGCATAATGTCATCACAAATTAACTCGGCGCAACCAGCTTTTAATGCGTCAATACCGTTATCAATGGCTTCCTGGTCAAGCGAAGGTCTTGGAAGATTATCCGGCTGAAAAATCCGCCCAGCCCATCGTCCTGTGCGTGAGGCGCCACAGAATTGCTTAGTCCCTCGAAGTCGTGCATCTGCGCTGACCGATTTTAACAGCGCTTTGTATTTACTGGTGCTGGTTGTGCAGGATTGCAGACGGACTGACAACAGTTCGCGTAAAGCAGGTGGAATATCAGGGGCATTAACGCGTCGCTGTAGCGTGCTGGCTTGCATATCCGGTAATGTGATGCCAAATGCCGAGGTAATATGCTGTAACAGTGCATCACGTTGAGTCGCGGCCTGTACGGCATTATCTGTTAATTGCTGGGTGACGGTTGATAACCGTTTTTGCTCGTTTTCAACCGCAGTTAAGGCACTTTTCGCCAGTTCAACATCCATACACATCCCACGGCGATTAATTTTTGGTCTAACTGCCATAACGTTGTTTCATTATAATTCATATTCCAGCGGGGTAAATGTTGATAAATCTCGCGCATAGCTAAAATATCAGAGCCTGCGTATTGTTTAAAACGTTGCCACTCTTCAAAATGTGTTACCGCCGTGGCGCGTTGTATTTTGCTGTTTTTAGGGCGCGGTTTGCAAAATAGCTGTATGAGCGCTTTACCTTCTTTATCTTTGGTTTTATCGCTATTGACGTTAAAGATATCGCAAAGCGAACCAAGCGCACCGGGTAAGCCATGTGCCAGTGCTTGTACAAGGGGGTCGTGAACGCGGGATAGCGGTAAGTCAATATTTAACGCGTGTTTTAAAATTACCGTATCAAACATACCGCCATTATGCCAGACGGTTAAGATCGCAGGATCATCAAGATAGGCTTTTAAATCTGTGGGCATCGTTTTATCTTCAGTCACATCCCAAACCTTTACGGGTTCATGATTATAAGCATACGCAAAAAGTAATATTTCTGCATTTTCAGCGTAGCGATAAGTGCCACAATTAATCGGAATATCGCTATAGGTTTCTAAATCACAAAATAGTAAATTTTGCATGTAAAAATTCCTCAATAATGAAATTGATGAATGATTATCCCTGTAAAAAGGGGCTTTAAGATTAAATAAATGACGTTCTAGAAAGTGGGTAAATTCACCTTCGTACCAGTGGTTGCTAGTACACGAGATAATTTAATAAAAAAGCGGTATTTATTTTTGTTTTTTATAAAAAAAAAACTACGCTTAACTATAAAAATAAAGTTAATGGTGATATTTATGAAAACCAGTGACGTACTAGCTAATCACCTTATCTCGTTTATGGAAAAACAAGAAGATATTTGGGACATTAAAGATACTGACTCACGTATTCTCTATGCCAATAAAACAGTTTTAAACACTTCTGGTTTACCAATGAACTTCAATATTGAAGGGAAGAAAATTTCTGAATGTCCTGTATCATGGACTGAATATGTCGAGGCAACGCATGCATATGAACAAATTGTTATTCAATCTGAGAAGCCAATATTTATTATTAACACACACTTTGTAGAGAAAGAGCAGGTAGTGCAATCTTTTATTATAGAAAAAATACCCTATCATAATAAAAATAAGATTATGGGTACTATTTGTCATGGAAGAAAAATACCGGCTCTAGTACTATCAAAACATTTCTTTAAAAATCCAACCACGCCTTCCCTTTTAACCAATCACCCACCGAATAATTTATTTACGACTGAAGAACTGAATGTGCTATTTTTTGCGATGAAACTTATGAGTAATCAAGAAATCGCATTGCGGTTAGGTACCTATTGTTGTGTTGTAGAGCAAATAATACAACAAATATATAAAAAGATTGATATTTACACCCGAAAACAACTAAGAGACTACGCGATAGCGGAAGGATTTGATAATTACTTCCCGCCATTTTTGTTAAAGGGATTGTTATAAAAAATATTATGGGCTATTAGCTTAATGATAGAGCAGAGGGCTTTTGGCCCATCGGTTGCAGGTTCGAGTCCTGCATAGCCCACCATTTTACCGATGGCTTTTTGCCAGTCGTTTATTCTCTTTTGTCAGGTACTGGTTTTCTTCTGCCAGTAGTTGAATTATATTGATTAATGTTTTGGTTTCTTCATCAGCATAAACGAGTTGCGCTAAGTTAAGCAAATAATGGCTGTTATCACTGGGATTAGTGAGCGTAAGGACTTCAGTCATATTATCTAATTTCATTTTTAAGCCTCCTCAGGGTATTTACACTTTACATATCAAATTTTCCTTAAATTAAATAGAGTAAAATTTACTCATATTTTTGAACGGAGCCTGATTATTTCACTACCTCAGGCGGCGGTAGTTCCCTGGTGTTAACTTGCCAATAATTCTTCTTCCTCAGCCATGCTCAGGTCGTCAAACTCTTCAACAGAAGCTACGCTTCCACCGCTAAACGCATCACCATCGCGGAAAAACTGAACGCCTCTTAATGACGCTGAAATACCTTTACCATTATTGTCATAGGCGTAAAACTCAATAGTGGCGTTAACGTAGCAGCCAGAATAGGGGCGACCGTCCTGTGCTGTTAGGGGTGAGAGATTACGATCGAAGACTGACGGACGATCTTTATTACTGGCACTGATGTACATATTTCCGGCATAGCCGTCGTATTCCTTATTGTCCCCGTCGCGGAAGCAAAAACGGTTGTTGGAGTGGCAGATGCTGTTATAAATTTTTTCTACCTCTTTGGCTCCCCATTTTTCCTTAATGACCGCCTTAATCCCCTTTTTGATTTCCTCAATCAGGTCAGTACGATTTTTGGCGATAAGGAAATTTGCTCGGTATTTGAAGGCGCCCTGGCCACTGACTTGTGTAGGTTCAAATAAATCAGGAAAAGCCAGACGTACGTTGTTTAATTTGACACGAGTTTCGCACAGGCGTATAAAATACTAGAAATGGCTTAAAATCGATGATTAATCTTCAAGTTACTAAAACACATAAATTTTATTAAATTACAATAAGTTGTTTTTGATTTATAAGATTCTGTCTATTTATATACTATGCTGGATTAAACTTAAAGATAGAGCGTTTATTTATTGGTGCGAAACTCGTGTTTGATTTTCATCACGTTACCTTTTGATTAGATGGATTTATCGACGAGTGCCGCTTCGGTCACATCGTCGAAGTCGTTTAGGGGATTAATAACAATGGCAGGTCTTGGGTCTGATTCCGGTGCGATGACGGGTTTACCGTCTGCTCGCTCAATAAGCGCTTCCAGTTTTGCCCAGCGACTCGGTTTGTCTTTTTTAAGCAATTTTTCAGCCTGTGGTGGGCTGATAATTTTCTTGTGGTAGATTTGCTCCTGTTTAAGTTTGGCATTTTTTAACAGCGTTTCGGCTTCACGTTCATCACCCCATAAGCGATTCCCCTGTTTGCCCGTAACCAGTTTAAAGCCAGGTACCGATTGCCCGTTATGTAATGCCTCGGCTACCCGATTTCGTAAGGCTTTACAAAAGCTCTCTATCAAATCGACATGCGGGTAGAGTGTTGCCATTTGCTCAGGGGGTAGTAGTGTAATGCGTTTTGATGCATCACTTAGTTGGGGGTTCAAGGGTTGGGTTAAATCGACAAAATCGCCTCTGACTTCATTATGGACAAATTGCGCCTGGGCAAAACACAATCCGCCTTTAGCTTTGCAGAACTGGCATTGCTTGATACCTGGTGAAAAGGCACTATCGGGTAGCGCATCAAGCCCGTTGCGCACGGCGAGGGTTGCCATCTCCATGGCTTTTTGCGCCCGCAATCTGGCCAAATCCCTAAAGTTTTTTAAGTCCGCAACTGATACTGCCCATTCGGACAGATGGTTAAGTCTGGGTTGATGAATAAAAAGACGCACCGTGTTAAAATCATAGACAAGGTCAAACAGATTTAAGGCTCCCAGCGCATAGAGCATAAGTTGCTCATTGCTCGGGGCATATACTTTAACGCCTTTACCGTATTTCAGGTCATGGATTTGTAGCTCATCCTCGCTGATAATAATCGCATCGGCGGTACCAAATGAATTCTCTACGCCAATGACCGCTGAAAAGTCAACTTGCTCCTCAACCTGTAAGATTTTCCCGTCCGCCAGTTGCCAGATAGTATCAACATAGGTCTGGACGTGCTCAATCATCTCTTCATCCACTTGTGGCGAGTTGGCTTTTAACAACGGATATGTACCGATATAATCTTTTGCATCAAAACCAGATGTTCGTCTACGCCCTTCACTAACCTGAGTTCGGGATAAGCATTATCAATTATACTTGAAGATACGTACCTGCAACAGGTATCTTTGGTTTAGATGGCATTAAACAATATGCAACCAGTCCGCCTAATAAATTCACTACAAAGTTAGCCGGAGAGCGATGTCGCGTATGCTCTATTTGACAAAGATTTTTTAACTCATCAAATACCGTTTCAATGACAGAACGATGACGCAAGATGGCTTTGTCGAAACAAGTCTGTTTAATAGGCTTCATTTTCTTCTTGATATTCGTTATAAGGCTAATTCCCATCGTTTTGAGTTGCTGTTTCAGTGAAGCCGATAAATACCCTTTATCTGCGTACAAACAACCAGAAAGATCCTTTGTCAGCTCAGGCAATGGTTTCCGATCATCGGTGTTTCCTGGTGTGAGTCGAAAACTGAGTATTTCCCCCAAATGATTGATAATTACATGAAGCTTGAAACCAAAGAACCAACCTGTTGAATTTTTTCCCCGTTCAGCTATCCCATTGAAGACTTTATGTCTGCGGATCCGTAAGTTATCACACACCGCTATCGGAGTAGAATCGGCAACCGATAGCCCCGTGCATTTTCCCTTAATTGACTCAAACAGTGCCGTTAACGCTAAGGCACTACGCGGAAGTAACTCTACACAGCGTGAATAGGATGGCAAGTTAGGAAATTCCTTCCGGAGATATAAGCGGACATAATAGAGATAAAATACCTTGAATTGCCTGAATCGGAGTTGATGAAACAACACAACCAGTGTCATCATTTCCGCCAACGAAAGCTGAGTAGACCGTCTACGACGCTTAGTACCGTTAGTCAGCAAATATTCATGCATTTTTGGCTCGAAGTCTTTGCAAAAATCATCCATCAGGCAATAAAGTTCAGTAAGATTTTCCATAATTGTTTAACAATGCTCTACTCTTTAACCAGACTGTTAGAGTATTTTAACAAAACAGGCTCATTCAACTATTTGAATATCAAGACTTTCTCTTTATTTCTTATCCCGAACTCAGGTTAATTACATGAAGCTTGAAACCAAAGAACCAACCTGTTGAATTTTTTCCCCGTTCAGCTATCCCATTGAAGACTTTATGTCTGCGGATCCGTAAGTTATCACACACCGCTATCGGAGTAGAATCGGCAACCGATAGCCCCGTGCATTTTCCCTTAATTGACTCAAACAGTGCCGTTAACGCTAAGGCACTACGCGGAAGTAACTCTACACAGCGTGAATAGGATGGCAAGTTAGGAAATTCCTTCCGGAGATATAAGCGGACATAATAGAGATAAAATACCTTGAATTGCCTGAATCGGAGTTGATGAAACAACACAACCAGTGTCATCATTTCCGCCAACGAAAGCTGAGTAGACCGTCTACGACGCTTAGTACCGTTAGTCAGCAAATATTCATGCATTTTTGGCTCGAAGTCTTTGCAAAAATCATCCATCAGGCAATAAAGTTCAGTAAGATTTTCCATAATTGTTTAACAATGCTCTACTCTTTAACCAGACTGTTAGAGTATTTTAACAAAACAGGCTCATTCAACTATTTGAATATCAAGACTTTCTCTTTATTTCTTATCCCGAACTCAGGTTCACTAAAGGGGTTTTGACGCATTGTTAAGATACTTTCCGCCAAGGCGTGCGCCGCGCTGCCTTCTTCCGCAAACGGTGATGTTTTATCGGGTAAGGTGGCTTTTACTGCGAGACTGGCGCTACATCTAATCCATCTATGCGCTGAGGAGGGGGCAAGTTTTGCATGTTCAGCCATCGCTACCCTCGGCTAAAACGCGTTGGGCTTTCTCGATAAACTGAACCAGATTGTCATCGGTTACGTCACCCATCTTTTTAGCGTTGAATGAGGCGAGGATATCCAGCACTTCATTGCGATATCCGCCTTTGATCAGTTGAGTAATGCAGGCCGAAGCCTCACTGCGAAGTGCCTTAAAATCAATCGGTTTGACTTCTGCTGGGGTAGGCAATTCACGCAATAATGACAAGGCAAATTCGCGAGGATCGGTAATGCCAAAGAGATTATTCCAGTTAGCCAGTATTTTTAGGCATACGTCGAAGGTTTTGATTTTAAGGCGCAATAAAGCGCATCAATTTGCCCGGTAACACTATCTGCTTGTCAACGATCACCGAAAACTGATCCACTTTTTATCTAAATACGATCAATCAAAATTGATCCACTGTTTTACTCGGTTATTGCTCCTGATCGCCGCTTATCTTTCAATCGATAGCTTTCACCGCTTAATTGCAGTACATGCGAATGATGAAGTAAACGATCAAGCATAGCGGCGGTTAATGTTGCGTCATCAGCAAAAGTACCAGGCCATTGCCCAAATGATAAGTTACTCGTCAATATGACACTACCATGCTCATAATGCTTGGCAATCACATTAAAAAATAGGGTTGCTTCCTCTCGCCCAAACGGCAAGTATCCAATCTCATCTATGATCAACAACTTCGGGGCCATCACCGAACGTGATAGATATTGTTTGAGCTTATTTTGTCGTTTGGCAGTTGAGAGTTGCAACATCAGTTCAGCCGCTGTTGTAAAGCGAGTTTTCTTCCTAGCCTGTACTGCTTTTAATCCTAATCCAATAGCTAAATGCGTTTTACCTACACCACTTGGGCCAAGCAATACGACATTTTCATTACGTTCAATAAATGTTAATGCGCTTAATTCCTGTATTTGTTGTTTAGGAACACTCGTTGCAAACTTAAAATCGAACGTATTAAGTTCTTTGTGTACTGGGAATCCTGCCATCCGACTCAAGAGATTACGAGTTCGTTCATCTCGTTGTTGTTGCTCGCATTTTAATAGGGACAGTAAAAACTCTCCGTAGCTTTTGTCTTGGGCAATGCATTGTTCGGCAAGTGATGACCAATGAGTCGGAATAGAATTTAATTTCAATGACTCACACAGGTGTTCAATTTGTTCATGCAATAACATGTTCACCTCCCAGCAATGCTTCGTATACGCTGATTGAGTGTTGCAAACTGACAGATTCAAGGGGCGGTACGATACGGATATTAAGCGTATCAGTCTGCGGGATAGATTGGCAAACCCTTGCTGGTAAGGGTAGAAGATACTTAACTTCCTTAGCTAGTCTATCTGCTGGCTTCTCTAACGTTGTTCCATGAATCCGCTGATGGGCAACGCGTTGTAACCAGGGCCCCACTCTTGCATTAGCTATCTCAATATCCAGTTCAAGATTATGAGCACGAAGGTCGGTATTTAATGGTACGATAAAGCTGTTTTTTAAATAGTGGTTAAAGCGCTCTACTTTCCCTTTAGTTTTTGCCCTGTAGGGCTTGCAAGCACACAATTTAAACCCGTAATCTTTCGACATTTGAAGCATTTCGACATGCAATTTATGTTTACCTTCTGCATAAGCATCCCGTTCGATGATGAGGGATTTTGCGTTATCACACAATATTTCCTGTGGTACACCACCAAAATAGTCGAAAGCTTCTCGTAAACCTTGTTGCCAGGATTCTGCTCGTTCATTATCAAAGAACTTTACATAACTCGCACGCGAATAGCCTAGCGTTGCACCAAACGCTTTTAGTGATTTTTTACCTCGCCGGATGCTGGTGAAGTCGATTTGCATTTGTTGACCTGGCTGTGTTTCAAAACGGACGACAGCTTCGGGAACAATGCTTGGTTTAAATTGACAAACAAATCGGCGTAACTGAGCAATACCGCCTTGATAACCTCTTTCAGCTACCTCATCAAATAACACTGTTGCAGGGATCCAATCAGGTTTAGCCAATTCAATTCGCTGAAGCAAATAAGGTTTAAAGGGTGCCAGTTTACTCGGTTGTTTACTTCTTTTAGCATAAGTTGGCATTGCCTGTTGTTGTAAATGATGTTTTACGGTGTTACGGGAAATGCCTAATTCACGGGCAATTTTTCGAAGGCTTTGTCCTTGTGTAAAGCGAACATGAATATCCACAAATATCTCCTTGGTTAACATAAATTACCCGTACAAAAATGTACGAATAATACCAAGTGGATCAGTTTTAGATGATCGTTAGTGGATCAGTTTTGCATGATCGGTGACAATAATAATTCTGATGCAGCAAGAGCACTTGTTGCAGCCAACACTTACATTATCTATTTTCTGCAAAACATGAACACATGGATGACTGAAAATGGTGTGGTTGAAATCACGTTACCGAGTGGTAAAACAGTTAAGTTAGCGTCGATTAAAGCACTGCAAGAGCTAGTAGAAAGCAAAGCAGATGCTAGTAGCATTGAAGAGATAAAAACTGCACTAGAAAGTAAAGCTGATACAAAAACTGTTGAAGACATAAGTGAAACGGTGACCGGTAAGTTTGATAAGGAAAGCGTAGTTCAGGAAATCGGTAGCGCTACTGATAAAGTCATGAGTCAAAAAGCATCTACTGATATTCTTGCGAAAAAAGATTCAAATGAACAACTTAGAGCTGGAAAAATAAGTGCCTCACATTCTACCGGTGACTCAGTTATATGGTTAGGAGATCCTAAAGAGGGTTATGATTTAGTCTATGTACGTTCATCTAAACGTGGTTTTATACGTAATAATAGGCTTAGCGTAGCAACTTATTTTCCAGATAAAGATGGAACATTTGCTTTATTGTCAGACATTCCAAAAATGATAGCGGATGCTAACGGTTTTTTTAAAAGAGCCTCGCCGATAGTAAAAATCCATCCCGATGGTAGTTTTGAAACCAACGAAGAATCAGAAGGGGCAAGAGTCCAACGAACTGGAATTGGCAGCTATTTTATTTCCGGCGTCATGGGTTATAACGCTGATGGAGCATGGGGTGTGAATGGCGGAATATCAATCCCTAAAGATATTAATGGATTAGAACTTATCTACGTCAGAGACAAAATCTTATCCAATGGTGATATTGAGATTCAAACATTTCACCGACAACACACCCATTTGCCTAGAGATTTTCAAAATTGGCGAATTAAAGAAATTATTGACGGCAAACCAGTTTATTACGCTGACGGTGAGCAAGTTGATATCCCACCCTCGACATGGTTAGACGTGCGGGTGCAAATGCCCGTTGATTCAATTTGGGGTCAGCAGCAAAGATTGAAAGCGAAATAGCACTTCACAAAAATTTTTATCTGAAAATCGGATACATTGAACATCAAAAGACTTTCCTTCTTACTCGAAAATTTCGTTAGTTGATTAAACCCTATCATGGGATAGCGGGTGTGGTAAACAACTTTTCACATTAAAAAATCGATCGAATCGATCAAGATAATTCATTTTATTTTTGGATTCATGGAAAACTAAATACCCATGCGGCATTTAATTCTAAATGTCAGTTTTATTTAGTTAAATTAATCAAAAAATGGAGATAAAATGAATAAAAAAGTTATAATTCTATTAGCTTGTGCACCTATGGGAATGCTGTTAAATACTAAGGCTCAACCTAAAGAAAATGTTAAGTTTGCAACTGCATTAGGTGAAGGAGCCGAAGCTTACGGTGAAGAAAGTACCAGCATTGGCGTAAATAGTAAAGCAACCGATGAGTATTCATCTACATTAGGTTCAAGAGCCGAAGCTGCTGGTCAAGCAAGCACCAGTATTGGCGCACAAAGTAAAGCAACCAGTAAGTATTCATCTGCATTAGGTTCACTAGCCAAAGCTACTGGTCAAGGAAGTACCAGTCTTGGAGTACAAAGTAAAGCAACCGGTGAGTATTCATCTGCATTAGGTTCAAGAGCCGAAGCTGCTGGTCAAGGAAGCATCAGTCTTGGCGTAAACAGTAAAGCAACCAATGAGCTTTCATCTGCATTAGGTTTCAACTCCGAAGCTTTCGGTAAAGAAAGCACCAGCATTGGCGTAAACAGTAAAGCAACCAATGAGCTTTCATCTGCATTAGGTTTCAACTCCGAAGCTTCCGGTAAAGAAAGCACCAGTATTGCCGTAAACAGTAAAGTAACTGGTAAAGACTCAATTGCAGTTGGCTCAAAATCAATAGCACAAAGAGAATATACCAAAGATATAACTGATACATTAAGAAAACAACTTCCTTATAAAGATGCATTAATTAGAGAGTTCTCTATGGGTTCTGTTGTTCAAGATAATAAGAGTAGCACTGCTGGCACGAATGTAATGTTGAGTCAAATTACTCATGTTGTACCAGGTACTGAAGACACTGATGCGGTTAATCTTTATCAATTAAATAAAGTAAAACGGGACGTTGATGAGAGAATCGGCGAAGTAGACAAAATCAAAACGACCAAAAATAAGGTAGAACAATTCGAAAATGGTGCTAAGGATGCATTGGATGTAACAACTCAACACCGTGATAATGCTAATCTAGCGCTAAAGGAAACTGAGAAACACCGTGATAATGTTTATGGTGCCTTGACAAGTGTAAAAATGCATGAAAATAGCGCTGATTTACTCGTTAAACGACTAATAAAAAGAGAGGCATCATTGGTAGACGGGGAAATTACTCAGAGTTCCGATGGGACAATGTATATTGGCAAGGAGTTAGAAGGCAGTCAAATTTTTGTCTCTGGCAAGCAGGGTGACAGAGTGATAAGCGGTGTGGCTAGTGGTGCAAGAAACAGTGATGCAGTGAATGTTTCTCAATTAAACACGGTCAGAACCACTGCCAATTATGCAAGCCAACTGGCGCAAAAAAACAGCTCACGGATAAATCATCTTGAGGATAAGTTATCGAAAACTAACACGAAAATTGAACGAGGACTCGCGACCTCTGCGGCGCTGACCGGACTTTTCCAGCCTTATGGGGTCGGTAAAGTGAATTTCACGGCAAGTATTGGGGGATATGGTGCTTCTCAGGCCCTGGCGGTTGGTACAGCTACCGTATCACTGAAAATGCGGTCGTTAAAGCGGGGGTTGCTTATTCTGGCGGTAATCATGTGATGTATAACGCGTCATTTAATTTTGAGTGGTAATCCTGTTAAGTTTTACAACAGTCCCCAGAAAAACGCTGGGGACTTTTATCTTTTCTCAATTACCCCATTCAAGGGGCATCCTATTAGGAGCGTTGGAGGAAACGATTAACGTTCGTTTGTTGCCATCTTTCAAGGGATTGTATCATGACGCTATCGTGTTCGTGAGTACTGACCTCTAACAGTTGCTGCATTTCACGAAGTACCGTCTCAACATCTTCCTGATGGCGGAGTAGACGGCGGATAACTTGTTTTTCAGCGTCAAAAATAGCGGATTTCAGTGTACTGGTCATGCCGTAAATTCGTCGGCATTCTTCTGCGATTATCGATATTTGATTAACTTCAAAATGTTGAGGGGATGCGACTCCTGTCGCATTACGGAGCGCATACCAGATACCTTGTGTCCATGCTCTCTCAAATCTAAATCCATTCGCCATGCTCCAGACAAGATGAGCCAGATTGCGTGTGTCGTTATCGGTTAAGAGTTAGGGTGCTTCTGGTCTACGTTTAGGGATTGAATGTAGCTCTGCTTCCATACGATTAAATTCAGCAATGTAGGCTTCCTTGAATTGCGCCGCTTTTTTACCAGTAAATCCCATCACCAAGAATACGAAGCCATCTTTGGTCATGTGATAAATCTTTCACGAGTTTCGCACAGGCCTATAAAATTCTAGAAATGGCTTAAAAGTAATGATTAATCTGCAAGTTACTGAAATGCATAAATTTACTTAATTTACAATAAGTTATATTTAATTTATAAGGTTTTATCTATTTACATATTATGCTGAATTAAACTTAAAAATAGAGCGTTTTTTTATTGGTGCGAAACTCGTGTCTTTGATTCACGAGTTGCTCCATTACCAATGTCTATTTTTTGAACATGAGCGTAAAAGTTCGCTGATGTAAATTCAATCGAATATTCCAGTGATTCTATTTTTCTAAGTACATCTTTATGCAATTTACCAAAATAATCAGCTACATCTTGAGATGTGGTAATAGTTTTGCCGTTATGAACAGTTACTTTAGGAGTGATAGTAGATAATTGAAGTGTCATATGACCTCCAGTGGTTAACTGAGTTAATCACCACCAAGAGCTTCTAATCTCTATATTGGTGGTGAGCTGAACAGGGTTAGAACTACCGTGTTAACCGAACGGCCAGCCTACGGCTGCCCCATCCAACTCACCATTGATTATGATGTGCGGAAGTTATACAACAAAAAACACGCTCGCGGCGTGTCATTGACGCGGTTAACATAGTTCGGTGTTCTAATCCCGACATCTGATTTATCAGATGCAGATAAACTATAGCGCATGATTTCTTCTTTCGTCAATGGGTATTTTGTGGTTATCAAAACTAAATAAAATAAATGTATATTCAATTAGTTAGATATTGTTTATTTTTAATATTTTAAATTATGGAAAATGATAAAATAATAATATAAATCAATAATTTATTTGTTTTTTACCTATCTACTGTTACGCCATATGGGTTGGACAGAAGCCGCTGACTTAATTATTAAAGGCATGCAAGGGGCGATTGCTGCCAAAACCGTCACCTATGATTTTGAGCGTTTAATGCCAGGTGCTAAACTATTGAAATGCAGTGAGGTTGGTGATACAGTGATCAATCATATGTAATTTTATGCTTTGCTGAATTAATCACGGGAACTTAACGGTTCCCATTTAATTTGTGAGCTATTGTTTTGTTCCCTAAAACCGAACAATTAGACGGTAATGATTTGCCACTCTTTTCCACGATATTCTTGCTTATTCCTTCGGTAAAAAATAATAGCTAATCTACCATTATCAGATTTTGCAATGGCGCGCAAAAAATGATCGGTTTTTTTGTGCAGCACACACTCTTATTGTTGAATTTTTAATCATTGGTTATTAACAATTTTTCCAACATGCCAAATTTTAATTTTGACTTAATATTACTTATGTAATTTAAATTTTATCGATAAATAGGAAGAATATTCAATGACATTTAATTCAGAAAATAAACATAATGTTAGCAATGTGACCTTGTTAGGTAGAACAATAACAAACGACATATTTGATAGTTGTTTAGAAGATCACATGAGAATTGTTATTAATAATAGAGAAGCTGGTGCCCTTTGTACTTTAAGAAATGATGCGATATTAGGTGTCCAAGAAGATGATGTCATTTCTGGTACTGAAAAAGGAGAAACCATTTATGGTGGAAATGGAAATGATAACATATCTGGTGGTAAAGGAGACGATATCATATATGGTAATGATGTCATTAATGGTAATGAAGGAGATGATTACATATCAGGTGGTAAAGGAGACGATAACATATATGGTAATGATGGAAATGATGTCATTAGTGGTCATGAAGGAAACGATTGCATATCAGGTGGTGAAAGAGGCGATACCATATATGGTGATGATGGAAATGATGTCATTAATGGTAATGAAGGAGATGATTACATATCAGGTGGTAAAGGAGACGATAGCATATATGGTGATGATGGAAATGATGTCATTAATGGTAATGAAGGAGGCGATAACCTGTCAGGGGGCAGCGGAAAGGATGTTTTTCTTTATTATCAAATAGATGATTCGATGTTCGATTCGCCAGATAAAATAATCGATTTTGAGACTGGTAGCGATACAATTGATATTTCTGCAGTTAGTAAAATTAAAGGTAATACTATCGAAATTAAGCAAGTAAATCACTTTTCTAACCAAAAAAATGAAATGATAGTTGATTATAATCAATCAGAAAATTTAACCAGCCTAATGCTTGATTATAATGGAGATGGAAAAGCGGACTTTCCAATCGAAATTATCGGAGAAATTAATCCGATAGCGGATATCGTGACTTAAGGAACTTCTAAAATATAACAACCAGAATTTTACCCGAAGTTATAAAATTTACAGTTTATATGAGAAATTAAAATAGGATAACAAGATTATCCCAATCATTACGGGTGGTAATAAGCCGCTCTTTTTTATGAGGCGCACATGACGGCTGTTTTTGCTGCTGGCTATTTGATTGTAGTTTGTGACTTTGAACTGTGTTCGGCAATTTGTGGTCGCTATAACAAGTAAAGCAGGAGCTTCGCGACTATTTTTAAACAACGGTTATTATATTTAAAATAATAAATATTATAAGAAATAAATTAAATATTTTTTTTAATTTTAATTAAATTTAATTTTCTAAAAAGAAAAATAATCATTTGTTATCTTTTTTATTTTGATTTTTTATTACAAATTAGCGATAGTTAGGTTGTTTTAAAACTTAATCTAAATTTGTATTTTCATTGATAGTTAATGGTTTATTGATTAATAAGTCGAATAATAAAAACCGCTTTTATTGGTAAAGAACACGGCAGTTAACATACGAGGAAACGTTTGAAAAAGCGTCTTTTATTATGAAATTAAATTCTATCATAATAATTATAGCAACTTTAATATCCGCGATATTTGCGGTGGTTTATAACAATTACACTCATCTAAAGTATCAATACAAAAAACTTAAAGATGAATTACAACAACAGATAGAACTTAAAAATAATTATTTATACGAAATAGAATCGTTGCAACAAATTGATGTTAAACGTACTCAGGAACTTAATAATGCGAAAATGGAAATACATAAGCTTAGTGATGATTTGCGTAATAACCATAAGCGCTTGTTCGTCAAAGCAGTGTGTCCCCCAGATCAAAATGTTGCTACCACCACCACCGGTTTGGATGCTATCAGATCCACCGAATTGGCGCCAGACGCTGGACGAAATTATCTTCGTCTCAGACGTCAACTTGAAACATTAGAAGCCCAATTTTTGGGATTGCGGTCAAGAGTGCAGGAAATTTATAAACAGTGATAAATTTGTTATTCATGTGCTCAATCATGATTGCATCGTTTGTGATTAATATTGCTTTGAAATTAATTGTTACATATTAAATAAGGAGTTGAAAAACCGTTTCATTTATTGTTGAAAATAGTTAAACGAACAGAGGAAAAAAACATGTACTTCATCGATTATAACTCATATCGTTCAGTCAAAAGTTTTAACCGTAGGATTCGTTTTCTTGTTATGCATTATACGGCTTTAAATTTTCAAGCTTCAGTTACTGCATTAACGGGTAATAGTGTTAGTGCGCATTATTTAGTACCAGATCCAACTGATAAAACTTATCAGGCTGCTGGTTTTAATGATGTCAGAATTTTTAATTTGGTAGATGAAAATGAGCGAGCATGGCATGCGGGTGTTAGCTTATGGGCTGGACGATCAAATTTAAATGATACGGCGATAGGAATCGAAATCGTCAATGAAGCGGGTTATGCTAATGGAAAAATGATTTTTCCGCCGTTTAATGATAAACAAATTGATGCAGTAAAAGAATTAGCATTAAATATTGTTCAACGTTATCCAGATATGTCACCAACGAATATTGTTGGGCATTCAGACATTGCCATTGGTCGTAAAAGTGATCCTGGCGCTGCCTTTCCATGGAAAAAACTTTATGACGCCGGAATTGGTGCCTGGTATGAAGAAGAAATAAAACAGAAGTATATGGAGCAATTCAAAAATAAAATACCGGCAAAGGCGGAGATTGTTAAAAAACTAAAGTCCTATGGCTATGATGTATCTCAGGCAGCCAATAATAATGACTATATAAAATTGATCAGAGCTTTTCAGCTACATTTTCGGCAATCAAATTATGAAGGCATAATAGACGTTGAAACCGTGGCTATTCTTTATGCTTTAGTAGAAAAGTATTTTCCTTAATCGTTTATTAAGATTTAGCTTATAAAAAACTATCATTTAAATCTGATGGTTTTTTATATTTAAATATAATAATCCATTGAAAGTAAGTGAAAATTTTTATTAAAACAAATGCTGTGTTAATTTTGAGAGTTTTAAAATATGGCTGAACCGATATAGGTCAGTTAAGTTCTGATTGGATATTTAATATAAATATTCTTTTACTATAATAATTATTTTTTAGAACTAACTATTAATATTTTATCTGTAAAATACCGTTTATTAAACTATATTTACCGGTAAATTCATTAAACTTTCATTCTTGTACTCAATAAAATGTATGCTAATTAGCCACCGTAATAATATGCTCTTATATTTTATGATTTAAGTTGTTACTTTATTTTTATAACCAGCCCTAGCGGCTGGTTTTTTTGTATTATGATTATGCTTTTGGTTACCAAGTCGGCTCAATTATTACTTTATATTATGGATAATCTCCATTTAAATCGTTCAGATTTTCATCATCAATTTCTAAGTTGGTATCATTATTGCTATAAACTGGACTGCCTGAATTATAGGTTTTGGGGTAATGTCAGTGTTAGGTATAGCTGTAGGATCAGTGAGGTTGGTACTATTATGGACATTTGTTGCGGCATAAATATCTAAACTTTTTTTGATTGCCATATTTGTTGTTTTGTAAGCCTCGTTGTTAGCACTTTGTGTAGTACACGAGTTTCGCACGGGCATATAAAATTCTAGAAATGGCTTCAGAACAATAATTAATCTGTAACTTGCTAAGACGTATAAATTTACTTAAATTACAATAAGTTATTTTTAATTTATGAGATTTTTTCTATTTATATATTATGCTGAATTAAACTTAAAAATAGAGCGTTTTTTTATTGGTGCGAAACTCGTGTAGTAGTCAAAATTTTATCAATGTTAGTAACCCCGGTTTCTAAGGTTTTATTGGTTATATTATTAGCAAAATTCAGGGTGGGTGTTAGCAATTGCTCATTATGTGTTATTGTACTGCTATTAAGAGCGCTATGCGCAAGTTTAAAACTTTCTTGGACAGTATTTTTCATTAAATCCATACTTTCGTTAAAAGCGTATTTAGCGAAGTCAATATTTTGTTGTGCCATAACATAACCTTAAAAATAATTTTTGTCCACAATCGAGTTTATCCCCTCGTAATTATGGAATTGATCGTTATTGTGACTATAAATACCAGTAATTTCAGTCGAGGGATTGAACTGTCTATTGTTGGCTATTGCCGTCATCAAATGACAAGCAAATAAGATAATAATGGATGATTTATATAATAATTTCATAAACTAGCTCCTCACGATAGAAATTATTATTAAGTATATTTTAATTTAACATTTTGACCTATTATTCAAAAAACAGTCGGGCTACTTGATTTTTACCCTGAATAGAATAATGTAACCAATTAATAGACAAAAAATTTTGTAACAAATTTTGGCTATTGGATTTTATGGTTAATAAAACACTTTATTTAAATAGAGTTAGCTAACTAAAGATAACCATATTCATAATAATATCTCTCTTTCATAACCAGCAATATGAAAGAGATATATGATGCACATTTGTTATAAATCGATAAATAGTGCTTAATAATAATGGCTATCCTTGGTATCCATTTGCAATTTCATCTTCTGTAACACTATCAATATTACGATTATTATTGGTGGAAGTTGTACCAGCAGTATTGTTAATAATAGCTCCAGCATTATTGGCTGGATCAGCAATCGTAAGAGCATGATTAGTAGCAGAATTTGCCAAATTTAGACCTTGATTAGTAGTAGAATTCACAAGCTCTGAACTGGTATTGGCGGTATTACCAGCTATATTTATACCATTATTAACAGTATCTTTAACTGCATTTATCGTTGCTTGGGAAATAGTCCTGTTTGAATCAAAAGTCTCGTTAAGCACTGTGTCCGCTGCCTGAAATGCTGTGTCGAGAATACGATTAGCCGTATTTAAGCTACCGTCAGCGGTGTTCTTCACCACTCCTAAGGTTTTATCCATCATTTTATTGGCAGAATTTAACCCAGCGTCAAGAGCATTGGTAGCCACGATTAACCCTTGAGGACGAGTGTTAGTTCCATATTGTACTTTTGAAACTTTAGTAGAGAATTCGGTTGTTTTATCAAGAACATCACTAGCAAATTTTAAACCGCCATTAGCAGCAGATTCAACCATATTAAGTGTTTTATAGGTGATATCTGCCGCCATTTCTAGCCCATTTTGCGTAGTTTTTTGGACCAAATTCAAACCGCTTTCGGTTGTTGTTTGATTAGCACTTAAACCTGATTTAGCGATATTGTCTATAAGTTTGGTGCCATTATTGACGACTGACTGAACTGATTGGCAGCGGTATTTGCTTTTTGAACTGTGTTATAACTTGCTTTTACCGCATTATTGGCAACATTTGAACCAGTTTGAAGAACTGGGTTTACAAGATGCTCATTATTGTTAGGCACTGGGTTTCTTTGTGAGGTAACGTCAGCTATAGTAGCGGTAGAATTAAGTCCGATTAGTATTGTGATAATAGTAGATGTTTTTAATAATGATTTCATAGTTTAGATCCTCGAGAATGAAAATCATTATCAAATATAGTTTATTTTTGACAACTAATTAACATTTAGCTGATTTTATGAATTTAATCTGCATCTCACCATTAAAATAGAGTGATTATTTTTTACTAATATGGTTAATAATAATTAACTAAATGAGACTGGCAATAAATGAAACAATTAATGGTCAAGTCAATCATTTAATATAATATTATGTGTATTACCTTCAACGTCATGTGTTAAGCAATGGCGTTTGCCATCTTCAACTCCCACGACAATTTTCTCGCAAGCATATATGGCAGTAGGACTGGTCATCGCATGGCAAATATTAACTAGATTAAATTTTAAAACGGATATAATAGTCAAAATTTTAAATAAATATTTCATGGTTATTTTTAGTAGATATAAAACCGCAATTTTAAATTAACCAAATGATATTAAAATATATTTTATGAAATAATGACCAATTTATTTATTGAGTTGTCTTATTAGAATTTTATATCATCTTTTACTATATCACGAGTTTCGCAATCTCCAAAAAAGAAGTATAAATTTAAAAACAAGAAAAAATCAGGGTGTTCATATTTTGTCGGGTTATCCATGTATTAAAGATATCTATAAAACATTCTTACAAGTAAGCAGTTTAAGATACTCTGGTTTAGCGTTATCAGAAGTAAGCCCATCGCCTTTATCTCATGACACTGTTAGCCAATGGCTAAAAAGTAGATGTTTTAGACCTAAAGACCTATGGCGATTAGTTGAACCTTCTATAGACAAAAAAAGCCCTTGCGTACTAATTGCCGATGATACATTGATTGCCAAAACCCGTAGTAAAAAAATAGAGATGGTCCATTATCAATATTCAGGTAATGAACATGATGTTATTGCTGGCATAGGTTTAGTTAATTTGTTTTGGCATGATCTGACGAAGGTTGAATCAATTCCTATCAATTATCTTATTTATGATAAAGATTCTGATGGAAAAACAAAAAACACGCATTTTTCCGAAATGCTCACTCTTGCTAAAAAAAGAGGGATCATGCCAGAAGCGGTAGTGATGGATGCTTGGTATTCTAGCCTGGATAACCTGAAATCAATTCGCTCTCATGGTTGGATCTGGGTAACCACGCTGAGGAAAAATAGGATTGTTAACCATAACAAACAACTGAACAAGTTAGACATCTCAGAAGAAGGAACGTCAATACACTTGCGAGGATATGGTTGGGTAACCGTTTTCAAATTTACAGCCAAAAACGGCCGTATTGATTACATAGTAACAAACAAAGAGAATCCCACCCGTCAATACCTCAAATCTATCATGGATGCCCGTTGGTCTGTTGAAGTTTATCATCGAGAAGTTAAACAAAACTGTGGTATTGAACGCTGTCAGGCTCGCACGAGCCGAGCGCAAAGAAATCATATTTTTCTCGCTATTTCTGCGTGGTTTGAACAACATAAACGTCGTATATCTGAAAAAATAACCCTTTATCAACAAAATTGGGACGTAATCAAAAGTGCTATTACTGAGCAAATCCGTGTTTTATTAGCGTACCCAAATTAGTTTTGTGCGAAACTCGTGTATATATGACTGTCAAAATACTTAAAATTTATCTAAATTAAATCGCATAGTGAGTATTCTGTAATGCTAAATATGATAATGTCTTTGGCTGATAAAAAACATGGCTAATTTTGAAGTAGCTAATGCGTACAAGGTTGATATTTAAGCTGTAAAATTGTTTGCGATAGCTGGAGTTGATTTATTACAGCAAATAATATCGCCATAATCAAACTTAATAATAAATTCTCCCATAACAAAAATACACCTACAGGTTCAGGTAATTTATTGGTTATGCATAGTAAAAATATAAGATAAAATAATTTTTAATATAAATTTAGTAAATAGAGATATAATAAGATTTTTAACATAAAAATTTTGATTATTAGCTAATTATGACGAGAATAAATGTAATCCCACCTAGTGAATTATGCGATCAGCACTTGTTAGCTGAACATAGAGAATTAACTCGTATACCAAATTATATTGTTAAAAAA
The DNA here is from genome assembly GCF_036919435.1 of Arsenophonus sp. PmNCSU2021_1. Taxonomy (NCBI): domain Bacteria; kingdom Pseudomonadati; phylum Pseudomonadota; class Gammaproteobacteria; order Enterobacterales; family Morganellaceae; genus Arsenophonus; species Arsenophonus sp. PmNCSU2021_1. The sequence continues at coordinate 179,694 of NZ_JAZHPL010000011.1, forward strand.
GAAGGCAATGTTACATTGTCTACGTTAACTTCATATACCTTAGGAAAGGGACATGTCATATTTTTTAGGGATAAATTGCTATTTTTGCATTGGCGATATACATCACTACATCAGGAATGTCTTAAGCGGGGATTTTCTGTTATCAATAAATGGCCTGAAGAGGTGAAAAACTATTCTCATTTATGGAGAAATTATCAAATTACTGAGCTAGACATTATGATTAATAAGGCTCGGATAGATGAAAGAATGCCATTAAAACCACGATTCACGCCTTATAAAAAATGATACTATTAACAAAAAATTGAATTAGGCTTGATATTAATTTTTTTCTATAAATATTGAAATAATAGACGTTTGGTTTGAATAAAATTAGATTTTTTGGATTGAGGATTTTATAGAATATTTTAAATTTGATTTTTAGATATAAGATAACGCCCCTTTTTCAGATCATAATCTAATAAAGGGGCGTATTACTCGGTGGATACTCTTCAGTATTCATTTAATCATCCCATTTTGGGCTCATCATTGCGGCGAAAATGCCAGATGCGCAAATCAGGCCGAGAATTAGTAAAAACATGATATTCTCCTTATTTTTAGTTAATGCATTTCGATAGAAATACCTCGCTAGAATGAAAGTTAAATGCCATTATTTGGCCGAGTAATTCTAGTCAAATAGTGACAAGATAAAAAGTAGTATTGTATTTAAAACATAAGTTATTTGACTTTGTTGAGGTTTCATTTAATTTTTTTCGTTTTAACAAAGAATTTGGTGGTACAAAATTTCAGAGCCACCCTCTTTATGTGATTAATTAGGTGCTTTTAGTGATAAATACTGTTTATTCTTGTTATCGAAGTAATATCATGTTGTGTGGTGGGTAACTAAATTAAATTGCGCTAGAAATAATAGTTACAATAGATAAAACTAGTTTATAAAAGATTACCAAAAGGATTATATCTTTTCCTGATATTCTAGAAATTTATTACTAATACTAAAATAATATTAAATAAATAATGTATTGATAATATAAATTAAAAACTTATTAATAAAATAATAAATATTTAACGGTTTTTCTATAAAAAAATAAATTAATAATTTAATAAAGTAGTTATAATAAATTTAAATATATAATTAATGGTTTTATACAGCTAAATATAAAAATACATTTAGAAAATAAAAGTATAAAAATAAACTTGAAGCAGAAGTTGCGGAAAGTGAAATTTATATTACAGTTAAGCATTATATTTATTTTAGCTAACATATCAAGTTATATTAGTAATTATAATTAATTAGTTGATTATTCTATATGATTTTTCTTGAGCTGAAACTTAGGGTAAATGATTTCTACAGTTATAAAGTTAATATTAAATATAACGACTATCATCTATCAAAATATAAAGATAGTTTGATTATTAATTATTAGTAGTTATTATCGTTAAGATTTACTGGATACTGACATAATTGATCATGTGCATTAAAACTCAGTGAATTGACAAATATCTTTTTATCTCTTTGCTATATTGCAGTTTATAGCTAATCATAATTCTCACTTTTAAAATAAAAAGGTTACCTAAACAGGATGTTTATGTTACATTTTAAGGAGTTTTGCTGCTTAGTAATGTTATTATTTTTTAGTGAAAGAGTGAAATTTATACAAATAAAAGGGTTGTTTTTAAAAAAGGTTTAGTATTATTTATTAGTGTATTTTATTTATTGGACAGTTTTTATTAATACAGATAAGGGGAAATGTTTTGACGGAACTGATAGACAATTTTAATAATATTCTCTGGAGTGGTGTATTAATCTATTTATTGCTTGGAGTAGGTATCTATTTTACGTTAGGCACTGGTCTTATTCAATTCCGCCATTTTGGGCATATGTTTACTATACTGAAGAATAGTAATAAATCGGATAGTTCAGGTATATCTTCCTTTCAAGCTTTATGTACAAGTCTTGCAGCCAGAGTTGGAACTGGAAATCTAACGGGTGTTGCTATTGCATTAACTGCTGGAGGACCAGGTGCTATTTTTTGGATGTGGCTTGTTGCTTTAATTGGTATGGCAACCTCTTTTGCTGAGAGCACCTTGGCACAATTATATAAGACAAAAGATGATCAAGGGAATTATCGTGGCGGCCCCGCCTACTATATGGAAAAGGGCCTTAAAATGCGTTGGATGGGGGTACTTTTTTCTATCTTTCTCATTATCGCTTTTGGCCTAGTATTCAATTCTGTTCAAGCTAATTCAATTGCACAGGCAACAGCAGTAGCTTTTGGTTTTAACCCTCTTTACGTAGGAATTGTGCTTGCAATAATTTGTTGCATTATTATTTTTGGTGGTCTACGTTCAATTGCTCGAGTGGCAGAATTCGTTGTTCCTATAATGGCAATCGCTTATTTGATATTAGCATTTTGGGTAATGAGCAATAATATTGAACGTTTACCAGATGTTTTTTTACTAATTATTAAACATGCTTTTGGTTTACAGGAAGCAGTTGGCGGCGTAGTTGGTTATGGGGTTGCGCAAGCGATGACACAAGGGATACAGCGCGGCCTATTTTCAAATGAGGCAGGTATGGGCTCAGCGCCGAATGCTGCAGCTGCTGCTTCACCTTATCCACCTCATCCGGCATCGCAAGGATATGTACAAATGCTAGGTGTTTTTATGGACACTTTAGTGATCTGTAGCGCAACAGCAATTATTATTATCTCTTCTGGTGCATTAGATAGCGCTGATGCCACTATTAGTGGAATTGAATTAACACAGCGAGCTCTTTCTTCAGCTGTTGGCGATTGGGGTGCAATTTTCATTGCAATAGCTATTTTCTTCTTTGCTTTTACTTCAATTATTGCAAATTATGCATATGCAGAAAGTAATATGGTATTTTTAGAAAATAACCATACTGCTGGATTGTATATTCTCAGACTTGCTACTTTGGGAATGGTTATTTTTGGCTCAATGGCAGAAATGCCCTTAGTTTGGAAATTAGCTGATCTCTCGATGGGTTTGATGGCGTTAACAAATCTAATTGCAATATTGATGCTTTCAGGTATCGCGTTTAGACTTACTAAAGATTACAATCAACAACGCAAAGCTGGCAAATTACCCACATTTGATATAGATGCTTATCCTGAGATTAAAAAACAGGTAGAAGATGGTATTTGGGAAAAGGACAATTTAAAGCAATGGAATGAACGAGAAATTAACAGTTAGTTAATATAATAAAAACCTTCGTATAAGAAGGTTTTTATCGCTATATCCATCTAAATCTTTATTTACTTTTTTATTAATAAATCTATTTGAGTAAGAATTAAAATGGAATAATCTAATGCAGTAGTTTGATAAAATAAAATAGTATATTTTTTATAATATCATTATCTGTCAAACGCTGGTTTATTCCGTATTGTATTATAGTTAATTTTATAATATTAGTGTCGATTTATTATTGTCCAAGAATTGGTATATTTTTGTTCGAATTTTATATATTTATAGTTTATTACATATTTATTATTATAAATAGTATGCTAATTATTTGTACTTAAGAGAGAGCTCATATTGAGCATTAATAAAAGATGCTAAATTAAAATAAAGTAGCTGTAGATTTATGTCATTTTACCTTAGCATCTAAAATTACCTTCCTTTTTAATGGATTATTGATTACAGTTTTGGTTAGTTAACACCAGTTTGATTAACATATTATTTCCACTGGTTAACTATTTGATGACTTTTGGTAAATTAAATGTAGTGGTTCCTTGATTTCTAATTTAATATTAGGGTTTTGCCGAAAATCGTAAGGTGTGATACCAAATTCTTTACGAAACATATAGGTGAAATGAGATTGCGAGCCAAAGCCAAAATCCAACGCAATATCAAAAATGGCTTTGGAACTATTTCTCAGAAGATTAACGGCCTTGGCAAGTCGACGTTGTCGAATGTATTTACCAAGTGAAATTCCGGTGATCTCTTTAAAAATTTTTTGCATATGCCAAAGAGAATAACCTGAGTAGGCGGCAAGCTCTTCCAGGTAGATTATTCTTCCTATGTGTTCTTCGATCCATTTACTTAATTCGTAAACAAGTGCTAAGTGGGTATCTTGTAGCATTGTGATATCATACTAGTTATTGGTTAAAGAAGTATACACAACTTTTTTTAGGGATGACAAAGTCCTAAAGCTTAATGTTTAAATAATTTATATAAAAATTTATGTTAATCTTTAAAAAAGATCAGTTTATCTCTTTATAAGTGGGTATTTAAGCCATTTTTTATCTATAATAATTTTTTTTAACTTTTACAGCTAACTGACAAACAGCATGTAGCATAAATTAATAAAAAGATTTTATTGATTTCAGCAATGACGCTATGGTTACTTTAGTAAGTGACTTGATTTTTATACAGTGACATATTAATTGTTTTTTATCATGTGGTATTAAAAATATGAAAAGGGTTAGATATTGAAAATAAAAAAAATAGTAATTGCGACACTGATCGTTTTACTCTGCTTATTTTTATATTTAGTCGCATTAGACAGTTTTTGTGACCAGGATCAAAATGGTGGGAATTTCACCATCGGCATCTGTAAAATAACTGGTTATTTGCCATTTTAACTAAAATTAATAGGGTTTTAATCTTATTTGATGATTTAATATAGGCTTAAAGAAAAATTAATGTTTTAATTAACAGTTTTGACATGCGCTTTAATTAAGGCTTGCATCGATAAAAATATTAGGAAATTAGAATAAAATGAAGGTTAATTATGGCGGAAGAAGTTGGGCAAACGCTTAAGCGCGGGTTAAAAAACAGACATATTCAATTGATTGCACTTGGTGGGGCTGTTGGAACAGGCCTTTTTTTAGGAATTGCACAAACTATAAACATGGCAGGGCCATCTGTTTTATTAGGTTATGCAATTGGTGGATTTATTGCTTTCCTGATTATGCGTCAATTAGGAGAGATGATTGTCGAAGAACCTGTAGCTGGTTCTTTTAGTCACTTTGCTTATAAATATTGGGGCCCTTTTGCTGGTTTTTTATCTGGCTGGAACTATTGGGCAATGTTTATCTTGGTTGGTATGGCTGAGCTGACTGCAGCAGGTATTTATGTGCAATATTGGTGGGATATCCCAACCTGGATTTCAGCTGCAATCTTTTTTATCGCTATCAATCTTATCAATTTGACCAATGTACGTTTATATGGTGAAACAGAATTTTGGTTTGCAATAATCAAGGTGTTCGCAATTATTGCGATGATTATTTTTGGCTGCTATCTGTTAATCAGTGGAAAAGGTGGCCCACAAGCATCGGTATCAAATCTTTGGCAATATGGAGGATTCTTTCCTAATGGGATTGCTGGATTGGTAATGGCGATGGCAGTTATTATGTTTTCTTTTGGTGGATTAGAGCTCGTTGGCATAACAGCGGCGGAAGCGGAAAATCCAACACAAAGTATTCCTAAAGCGACTAATCAAGTTGTTTATCGTATTTTAATTTTTTATATTGGTTCTTTATTTGTATTGCTCTCACTGTATCGTTGGATAAATGTAGTTAGTGGTGAAAGCCCGTTTGTGCTTATTTTTCATGACATAGGCGATAAATTTGTTTCTAATTCTTTGAATATTGTCGTTTTAATTGCAGCATTATCAGTTTATAACAGTGGAGTATATAGTAATAGTCGTATGCTTTATGGTTTAGCAAAACAAGGTAACGCCCCGCATTTTTTGAATATCGTGACTAAGCGTGGTGTGCCTATTGTCTCAATTGCTATTTCAGCTTTAGCAACATCAGGTGGTATTTTAATTAATTATTTATTAGATGGTAAAGCGCTAGAATTACTAATGTCATTGGTTGTGACAGCCTTAGTAATTAATTGGATTATGATTTGTATATCTAATTTAAAATTTAGAGCGGTAAAAATAAAAGAAGGTATTGAACCTAAATTCAAAGCATTATGGTATCCATTTGGTAATTATCTCTGTTTAATTTTTTTGTTTCTTATTTTGGTTATCATTTTACTGACTGTTGGAATTCGTATTTCAGTTATTCTTATGCCATTTTGGGTTCTGTTTTTATGGATAGGATTTTTACTCACAAAATTTAGAAAACAAAATAGAGCAAATTGATAAAATAGTAACTAATTACCCTGGTTTAAACCAGGGTATAAGTATAACACTTAAAAATTTATTGCCATTGCCAGCGTATCCAAGCAAAAAATACATTACCGTTATTATATGTTCCAGGAACATATGTTGCTTGGATTGAGAATTGTTTATATTCAATAGAAGCAATCGGAAGTGGTAATGGGATCGGTATATACCAATATTCATTTCTGGTCGTAACGCTTAGTGTAAAACCTGCTCCTATACGAAATTCATCAAGCTCACTTGGTCGCCAAATTTTTTGAAATCCATATCCGACTATGGGTTGTACTTTATTATGGGAATCAGCAAAAGCCATAGCATAGATAGAATGCCAATTTCTATTTTGATCAAAGCGGTATTTTCCAATACCTAATCCCCAAGGAGTTTCATTATGTCCAGAAATTTTTTTATTATCATAAGTTAATCGATTATGCCAAATTAAAAAAGGTAGATAAATTTCGTACTGATTAGAATTCCAAGTTTTATTAATATTATAAGTGAATCTTTCGCTAAGAGAGAAAGGTTTATTACTTTTTTGTCACCGATCATGCAAAACTGATCCACTAACGATCATCTAAAACTGATCCACTTGGTATTATTCGTACATTTTTGTACGGGTAATTTATGTTAACCAAGGAGATATTTGTGGATATTCATGTTCGCTTTACACAAGGACAAAGCCTTCGAAAAATTGCCCGTGAATTAGGCATTTCCCGTAACACCGTAAAACATCATTTACAACAACAGGCAATGCCAACTTATGCTAAAAGAAGTAAACAACCGAGTAAACTGGCACCCTTTAAACCACGAGTTTCGCACAGGCCTATAAAATTCTAGAAATGGCTTAAAAGTAATGATTAATCTGCAAGTTACTGAAATGCATAAATTCACTTAATTTACAATAAGTTATATTTAATTTATAAGGTTTTATCTATTTACATATTATGCTGAATTAAACTTAAAAATAGAGCGTTTTTTTATTGGTGCGAAACTCGTGTAAACCTTATTTGCTTCAGCGAATTGAATTGGCTAAACCTGATTGGATCCCTGCAACAGTGTTATTTGATGAGGTAGCTGAAAGAGGTTATCAAGGCGGTATTGCTCAGTTACGCCGATTTGTTTGTCAATTTAAACCAAGCATTGTTCCCGAAGCTGTCGTCCGTTTTGAAACACAGCCAGGTCAACAAATGCAAATCGACTTCACCAGCATCCGGCGAGGTAAAAAATCACTAAAAGCGTTTGGTGCAACGCTAGGCTATTCGCGTGCGAGTTATGTAAAGTTCTTTGATAATGAACGAGCAGAATCCTGGCAACAAGGTTTACGAGAAGCTTTCGACTATTTTGGTGGTGTACCACAGGAAATATTGTGTGATAACGCAAAATCCCTCATCATCGAACGGGATGCTTATGCAGAAGGTGAACATAAATTACATGTCGAAATGCTTCAAATGTCGAAAGATTACGGGTTTAAATTGTGTGCTTGCAAGCCCTACAGGGCAAAAACTAAAGGGAAAGTAGAGCGCTTTAACCACTACACGAGTTTCGCACGGGCATATAAAATTCTAGAAATGGCTTCAGAACAATAATTAATCTGTAACTTGCTAAGACGTATAAATTTACTTAAATTACAATAAGTTATTTTTAATTTATGAGATTTTTTCTATTTATATATTATGCTGAATTAAACTTAAAAATAGAACGCTTTTTTATTGGTGCGAAACTCGTGCACTATTTAAAAAACAGCTTTATCGTACCATTAAATACCGACCTTCGTGCTCATAATCTTGAACTGGATATTGAGATAGCTAATGCAAGAGTGGGGCCCTGGTTACAACGCGTTGCCCATCAGCGGATTCATGGAACAACGTTAGAGAAGCCAGCAGATAGACTAGCTAAGGAAGTTAAGTATCTTCTACCCTTACCAGCAAGGGTTTGCCAATCTATCCCGCAGACTGATACGCTTAATATCCGTATCGTACCGCCCCTTGAATCTGTCAGTTTGCAACACTCAATCAGCGTATACGAAGCATTGCTGGGAGGTGAACATGTTATTGCATGAACAAATTGAACACCTGTGTGAGTCATTGAAATTAAATTCTGTTCCCAGTCATTGGTCATCACTTGCAGAACAATGCATTGCCCAAGACAAAAGCTACGGAGAGTTTTTACTGTCCCTATTAAAATGTGAGCAACAACAACGAGATGAACGAACTCGTAATCTCTTGAGTCGGATGGCAGGATTCCCAGTACACAAAGAACTTAATACGTTCGATTTTAAGTTTGCAACGAGTGTTCCTAAACAACAAATACAGGAATTAAGCGCATTAACATTTATTGAACGTAATGAAAATGTCGTATTGCTTGGCCCAAGTGGTGTAGGTAAAACGCATTTAGCTATTGGATTAGGATTAAAAGCAGTACAGGCTAGGAAGAAAACTCGCTTTACAACAGCGGCTGAACTGATGTTGCAACTCTCAACTGCCAAACGACAAAATAAGCTCAAACAATATCTATCACGTTCGGTGATGGCCCCGAAGTTGTTGATCATAGATGAGATTGGATACTTGCCGTTTGGGCGAGAGGAAGCAACCCTATTTTTTAATGTGATTGCCAAGCGTTATGAGCATGGTAGTGTCATATTGACGAGTAACTTATCATTTGGGCAATGGCCTGGTACTTTTGCTGATGACGCAACATTAACCGCCGCTATGCTTGATCGTTTACTTCATCATTCGCATGTACTGCAATTAAGCGGTGAAAGCTATCGATTGAAAGATAAGCGGCGATCAGGAGCAATAACCGAGTAAAACAGTGGATCAATTTTGATTGATCGTATTTAGATAAAAAGTGGATCAGTTTTCGGTGATCGTTGACACTTTTTGTATCAATGGGGTTAGAATATTTAGATATTGCTATTGTATAAGCTGTAAATATGCAGCAGGAAACTAATATACTAACTTTGATAATATTAATAAATAGTTTTTGATTCATTCTAAGGTCCAAAATTCAGTTATTGTGTGATAATATCCATATTCCTCTAATATGGTTAAAAGTGTAGAATTGATTAGATATAATTAAATTTTTTTATTTTAGTATTATAACTAATAATAAAGTGAAAATGAAAATAGTAAAGTAATTTACTCAATATTAAAAATAGAATTAATTATTACCGATTGATATAGGAAGTTTATAAATATAATTTTATATCAAGCTATTTTAGGATGGATAATGTATAACTTATTAAAATTATTGAATTAGTAATTGATATAGTTAAGGGGCCTATATATTTTTTATTGTAATTTTTTTATTTTCTTGATAGAAAATAGAGAAAAAGGTTTTTCGCTGTTAACTTTTTTAAAGTGACTAATAGCACTAAAATATAAAATAGTTTGTTATTGTAAATAAAGTATATAATAGCATAAATATAAGCGGTAATAATATATTGCTTAATATCCATTTGTGTTATTAAAAAATCAATTTATGGTCTCAAAGGAAAAAAAATGGCAAAGATCACAGGTACGGTAAAATGGTTTAGTGAAAAAAAAGGTTTTGGTTTTATTACACCTGAATGTGGTGGCAACGATGTTTTTGTTCATTATACTGCTATTTTTGGTAATGGTTATAAAACACTGACACGAGTTTCGCACAAAACTAATTTGGGTACGCTAATAAAACACGGATTTGCTCAGTAATAGCACTTTTGATTACGTCCCAATTTTGTTGATAAAGGGTTATTTTTTCAGATATACGACGTTTATGTTGTTCAAACCACGCAGAAATAGCGAGAAAAATATGATTTCTTTGCGCTCGCCTCGTGCGAGCCTGACAGCGTTCAATACCACAGTTTTGTTTAACTTCTCGATGATAAACTTCAACAGACCAACGGGCATCCATGATAGATTTGAGGTATTGACGGGTGGGATTCTCTTTGTTTGTTACTATGTAATCAATACGGCCGTTTTTGGCTGTAAATTTGAAAACGGTTACCCAACCATATCCTCGCAAGTGTATTGACGTTCCTTCTTCTGAGATGTCTAACTTGTTCAGTTGTTTGTTATGGTTAACAATCCTATTTTTCCTCAGCGTGGTTACCCAGATCCAACCATGAGAGCGAATTGATTTCAGGTTATCCAGGCTAGAATACCAAGCATCCATCACTACGGCTTCTGGCATGATCCCTCTTTTTTTAGCAAGAGTGAGCATTTCGGAAAAGTGCGTGTTTTTTGTTTTTCCATCAGAATCTTTATCATAAATACGATAATTGATAGGAATTGATTCAACCTTCGTCAGATCATGCCAAAGCAAATTAACTAAACCTATGCCAGCAATAACATCATGTTCATTACCTGAATATTGATAATGGACCATCACTATTTTTTTACTACGTGTTTTGGCAATCAATGTATCATCGGCAATTAGTACGCAAGGGCTTTTTTTGTCTATAGAAGGTTCAACTAATCGCCATAGGTCTTTAGGTCTAAAACATCTACTTTTTAGCCATCGGCTAACAGTGTCATGAGATAAAGGCGATGGGCTTACTTCTGATAACGCTAAACCAGAGTATCTTAAACTGCTTACTTGTAAGAATGTTTTATAGATATCTTTAATACATGGATAACCCGACAAAATATGAACACCCTGATTTTTTCTTGTTTTTAAATTTATACTTCTTTTTTGGAGATTGCGAAACTCGTGACTGATAGCAGGTCAGAAGGTAGCATTTGATATTCAAGAAAGTTGTAAGGGTTTCGCTGCTAATAATGTAATGATTATTTGATTATTACTAAGATGATAAGTTATGAGTTACTCAATTGTAAAATAATTTATTTGATTGGCTATATTGATATTTTATTGATCTTGAATATAACAGCATGAGTGTTATAGCTAATAATAAATTGAATTTTGCTATATTGTATATTATGTGTATTATTTTATTATTGTTAATAAATTTTTTGTATTGCATTATTATTGTTAGCTAAATGTAAACTTTAATATAAATACTAGTCATGTTAAATAAAACAATTTAATCGTCTTTCATTATTTAATACTCATTCATTTGAATTCATAATTTTCTATTTTTTCGTCATGTTGTTTTTTTGATGACATGTTAAAAAAAGGAAATGTAAAGCTATAATTGGTAGCAAATAAGATAAAAATTTTTATTATAAAAAAAGTAAAGTTAATATCGAATATTTACTATAACTTATATGATTAAAATGCACTTAAGTAAAAAAAGAACTAATATTTGTTAGTTAATTATAAAAATAGCACTAGCGTTAAAAAGAAATTGGAGTTTTAACTATTTTATGAAAAAATTTTTATGGGTTTTAATTATGATGCAAGTTTTATTCTCCTCAGGATGTTCTGATGAGAAGTCTAAGATTGAAGCATACAAAAATAATTTTGTTAAGCATTGCATAAATTCTGCAAGTGGTACTGAAGATAAAATAAATACTATTACTGATGTGTGTAATTGTGCCTTTGATAAAATAGTTAAAAAATATGGTATGAATAAGTTTATACAATTAGATAAACAAGTTAAAGGATAATGGTTATAGTCCCCCAGAAGTTGAGCAAGATATGTTAAGATATGTTAAGATATGTTAAGATATGCTAAGTATTGTTTGTCAGAGTTAAAGGAAAGCACATATTAATTTTATATCTTGGCGCTGTTAATATCATTTTGATTAATCAGCGCTTTTATAAAAATTAAGTTAAATATAAAAATTAATGACATTAAATTTATTCTAGCTATTTTAAAAATCCCATATTATTTTCCATTGTTAATTTTAAAATTATTGCAAATATGAATTAGAAAAATTTTTTCTGCTAGATTTAGATAAATATTTCATATTATATAGATTGTTTTTGTTTTGTTAATATTAATTTAAAAAAAAGTATATCTATTTTTTTTGAAATAAAATTTTTAAAATTGAAATTTATAGCTTATGCTTATAATTAATAAATTAACTAAAGTGGATAATCATTGATAATGAAGCATAATCAAAATCTAGAATATACATTAGAGTCAATGGCTTATGATCTTGCTATTCAAATAGTTTCTAAAACATCTCATTCGTGGAATTCTAATGACTTATTGGCAGAATTGGCTGGAATATTGCCAATGTGTATAGAAATAATTAGATTTCAGCAAGAAAGCGTAAAAGCAGAAAAGTGATAAAATTTTACAATAACAATAAATTTATTTTTTCATAAAATGTTATGATTATTTTTAAAATATAAATAAATTTAATGCTTTCTGCTTTGTAATAAAATTTTTAACGCTAATAATTAATTCATATTTTTCATGCTGGCATTACCTTATTTTATTATTAATGAATATAATTTTTGTTACTAAAGTTTAAACTAATAATTTTACTTTAGATGGTATGTTTTTATCTAATTTAGCACTTATTTGAAATTCTATTTTTTATAAAATATCCAATCATTAAAATTAACTCTAGTATTTTGATTGATTCATAACTCTTCTATACACGAGTTTCGCACAGGCATATAAAGTTCTAGAAATGGCTTAAAAGCAATGGTTAATCTGTAAGTTACTAAAACACATAAATTTTATTAAATTACAATAATTTGTATTTAATTTATAAGGTTTTGTCTATTTATATATCATGCTGAATTAAACTTAAAAATAGCGCGTTTTTTTATTGGTGCGAAACTCGTGCTATACTTAGTCAGCAACACCTTTTTATAATTAATTTTCATATAATATTAAAACATTACATAATCGGATTTTGGCCTAAAATTGAGTAGTTGGGTAAAATAAGGTTTAGCAATTAAGTTTTGTTTTGAGCATAAGATATCCAATTTATACTGATTTATTTTTTTTGAATCCGATATTTTCCATTCATTTGTTATATTATCAAATGTTTATTATAAATTTTTAGTAATTGCATTATTGGCTTATAACTTGCTGGAAATAATTATGTTGATTTTTTGTGGTATTAAATTCCAATTAATCAATGTGTTGTTTTAGATTAAATAACATTTTTACAAAATATGAAGTTATTATTACATAATATAGATTTTTTAACATTAAATTTTAATTTCAAATGGAAACTAAAATATCAGTTGATAGTCATATATCTTCTAAATTTTGCCTGTTGTTATACTTTACTACTAATTAATTCTTTATTTTTTATGCATAAATGGCGTATATTGCTATATATGCTTCATTTACTTATGTAAAAGTTAGATGTTGAAAACAGAATATGGAATGTATTCAAAAATCTTAACTTATTGAATATATTTGCTATATTGGTTTTCTTCCCGCGTTGTTGTAAGCATGAAAACAACGTGTTATAAATGATGGTGATCGCATCATTATGTCGTAATTGACAAACTAACCGTGATCACTAGTTGGGATTATTTAGCTTTTATTTGATATTTTAACTTATAACTATAAAGTAAACGGTAATGTTACATGCATGTGCATATAAACGCATTAGCTGTATAGAGGTAACTTGTGTCCACAATGAATAATACCAAGAATATCAGTTTGAATGCTTTCAAACAACCACGTTCTTTTTATCTCATTTTTTCAATTGAACTATGGGAAAGATTTGGCTTCAGTGGTTTGCAGGGGATTTTGACAATATATTTAACTCAAATGTTAGGAATGTCTGAAGCTCAATCTTTTATATTATTTTCTGCTTTTACTGCACTGGTCTATGGTTTTGTTGCAATTGGTGGATGGTTAGGTGATAAGGTATTAGGTACAAAAAGGGTTATTATACTAGGTGCTATCGTACTTATTTTTGGTTATGCTTTTATTGCTTATTCTAGTCACGATGTTTTATTAGTGTATCTTGGATTAGCAACTATTTCTGTTGGTAATGGTTTATTTAAGGCAAATCCTTCTTCGTTACTTTCCACTTGTTATGATAAAAATGATCAGCGTCTCGATGGTGCGTTTACAATGTACTACATGGCTGTCAATATCGGTTCATTCTTTTCCATGTTGGCGGCCCCCTGGCTGGCAAAGCACTATGGCTGGGATATTCCATTTTCATTGAGTGTAATTGGCCTGATTATTACTTTAGTTAATTTCTTAGTATGCAGAAATTGGGTTAAAGATTATGGCTCTAAACCTGATTTTCGATCAATCGAATTGTCTAAATATTTATTTACTATTATCGATTATCGGTATAGTAGCACTTATTATACTGTCTAATTGGTTATTGCATAATATGGCTGTGGCAAGAGTCGCCCTGGCAATCATTTCATGTTTTATTGTAATTATTTTTGTTAAGGAAACTATTGCATTAAAGGGTACCGCTCGCAGAAAAATGATTGTGGCTTTTATTTTAATGATAGAGGCAGTTGTATTTTTTGTACTATATAGTCAGATGCCAACATCATTAAATTTCTTTGCTATACACAATGTAGAGCATAATATTTTGGGTATTAGTATTGAGCCCGCCCAATACCAAGCTTTCAACCCACTTTGGATCATGCTTGCTAGTCCGATACTTGCATCGATATATAATAAAATGGGTGATAATTTGCCTATGCCTTATAAATTTGCGATCGGAATGGTACTTTGTTCGACTGCATTTCTTATATTACCATTAGGCGCAAAGTTTGCTAATGAAGCAGGTATTGTTTCTGTTAAATGGTTAGTACTCTCTTATGGATTGCAAAGTATTGGTGAGTTGATGATTTCTGGCTTGGGACTAGCAATGGTTGCGCAGCTAGTACCTCAACGCTTGATGGGATTTATTATGGGTTCATGGTTTTTAACCAGCTCAGCTGCTGCTTTTATTGCAGGTTTTATTGCTTCTATGACGGCAACTCCTCAAGGTGAATCATTAAGTCCTTTAGTATCATTGGGCATATATAGTCATGTTTTCATGAAGATAGGTATAGTAACAGCAGTTATTGCATTAATTATGTTACTTACGGCGCCATTACTTAATCGTATGACTCAAGTATAAATTAGATATCTTATACATAAGAAGCTATTGAAGATATTTTCAATAGCTTTTTTATTATTATAATTTCAAATAATTGAGTGCTTTTACCTTTCCGTATCAATTTAAACAGAAATTTTTGGAAAGTCAGCATTGATTTGATTAAGCAATTTTTTGTTAAAAAATTATCATTTTTGAGATAGTCAAATAGCATAATAACGAGCCGGATCACATATATATTACTCAAACCTTTTGGTTAAAAAATAGTTATTGATTTTAAAAAATTGCTATGTTTTTATTTGTTTTTTAATAATAAAAGGGCATGTTTATGCAGTATGAGGATCAATCTTTATATCAGCCAGTTATATTAAAAACAGAACAACCTTGTTATGAAATCTCTGTCTGTAATTGTATGATATGTCAAAAATGGAATGGTGATCTGTTAATGACCTTTATTGTTGAAAATGGTTTGTCCATCGAAGGTAAGTACTATGTTAGTTATTGTCGCTATTCTATATGGCTAATGCGAATATTTTGCCATAAATATGGTACGTATCTTTTTTCTAAGACATTTAAACCTGAAAGTTATTATGCCAATGCTGTTTTATTTGAAAAGAGTAAAATGGGTTTTCTAGTTACTCAATTTTATGTTGGTTGTAATCCTTTGCATTATAACCTTACTAAAAAAACGGCATTGTTTACAGAACAACATATCCTTAATACTTAAAAATAAATTAAACCAGTTTTTGTTAGATTTATAATTCTATAATCATCAGTATCTTGGTAAAATTTTAGTTGATGGTATTGAGGAGATTCAATGAAAATAACTGAATATAATATCAATATATCTAGGTTGTTACAGCCCACTTTGAATTTTAGCTCGCTGATCTTAGCAATATTACTGGTATTTTTTTTAGCTAGTAAAACTTATCCGTTAGCATTATTATTATTTAACCTGAGTTCGGGATAAGAAATAAAGAGAAAGTCTTGATATTCAAATAGTTGAATGAGCCTGTTTTGTTAAAATACTCTAACAGTCTGGTTAAAGAGTAGAGCATTGTTAAACAATTATGGAAAATCTTACTGAACTTTATTGCCTGATGGATGATTTTTGCAAAGACTTCGAGCCAAAAATGCATGAATATTTGCTGACTAACGGTACTAAGCGTCGTAGACGGTCTACTCAGCTTTCGTTGGCGGAAATGATGACACTGGTTGTGTTGTTTCATCAACTCCGATTCAGGCAATTCAAGGTATTTTATCTCTATTATGTCCGCTTATATCTCCGGAAGGAATTTCCTAACTTGCCATCCTATTCACGCTGTGTAGAGTTACTTCCGCGTAGTGCCTTAGCGTTAACGGCACTGTTTGAGTCAATTAAGGGAAAATGCACGGGGCTATCGGTTGCCGATTCTACTCCGATAGCGGTGTGTGATAACTTACGGATCCGCAGACATAAAGTCTTCAATGGGATAGCTGAACGGGGAAAAAATTCAACAGGTTGGTTCTTTGGTTTCAAGCTTCATGTAATTATCAATCATTTGGGGGAAATACTCAGTTTTCGACTCACACCAGGAAACACCGATGATCGGAAACCATTGCCTGAGCTGACAAAGGATCTTTCTGGTTGTTTGTACGCAGATAAAGGGTATTTATCGGCTTCACTGAAACAGCAACTCAAAACGATGGGAATTAGCCTTATAACGAATATCAAGAAGAAAATGAAGCCTATTAAACAGACTTGTTTCGACAAAGCCATCTTGCGTCATCGTTCTGTCATTGAAACGGTATTTGATGAGTTAAAAAATCTTTGTCAAATAGAGCATACGCGACATCGCTCTCCGGCTAACTTTGTAGTGAATTTATTAGGCGGACTGGTTGCATATTGTTTAATGCCATCTAAACCAAAGATACCTGTTGCAGGTACGTATCTTCAAGTATAATTGATAATGCTTATCCCGAACTCAGGTTATTTAGTATTAATTTAGCACAATCATCTTACTGTTTACTTGCAGCTATCTTCAGTTATTTTCTTTATTTTGTATTTATTTCGTTATTCATTAAATATTTCCAATCAGATTATCATTTTTCTTTACATTATTTTATTTATATTGGCACTATATTTGTTGTCAGTTTGATTATTATTGTTCATAAATCTGCTGTCGATACTATTATTTATGATGGAGTGCTGTTGTTATTGTTTTTGGCTTTATGTTTTGCAAATACTGAAAAAAATAAAGTGCGAACAATAGTATAAATTTATATTTCAAATTATTTTATATTAATTATAAATAGTATCTTGAATAATTAATATTATTTTTATTTTATTAACTTTCTATTTTTAGTTATAAAATATAGTGATTGTCTAGCATAAATAAATTTATATATTAATGATAATGACATTTTCATTACTTATAAGAAGAGGGAGATTTCTTTGATCAGTGTGTTATTAGTGGAAGATAATGAGTTTATTAGATTGGGAATGCAGTCTATTTTTGATAAAACAAAAGGTATGAAAATAGCTGGGCATGTTGTTTCTTTGAATCAAGCCATACAATGGTGCCGAAAACATACGGCGGAAATTATTTTATTAAATGGCAGAGCAAGCGACTATGAATTAATTAAAAAATTACAAAGTTTAATTAGGATGATCCCTGATATAGGCATAATTATGTATTCTACTGAAAAGAAAAATATCTATTTAATGAAGGCGCTAGAAGCTGGAGCACGAGGTTTACTGAGTGTGAAGGCGAAAGAAAGCGATTTACTGCATGCCATTCGTGTCGTCAAATTAAAGCAAAAATATTTGTCGCCGGATATTGCACAATGGCGGGTATTGCATCAATTAGATACAGAAATGAGCAATCCTTTAAACCTATTATCTGATCGTGAATTACAAATTATGCTTATGGTGACGCGTGGTATACCGGTTGGCGAAATAGCAAAACAGCTCAACTTAAACACAAAAACAATAAATAGCTATAGATATAGAATGTTTAGTAAACTAAAAGTGCGTAGTGATGTAGAATTAACTTATATAGCTATAACGAATGGATTGATTCAAACAGAGAGTTTTTATTATAGTGCCTGAACTATTTGAACCGAAAGTATTTTTGCAGACAGTAACCAATCAACCAGGTGTATATCGTATGTACGATACATCTGGGGTGGTTATTTATGTCGGCAAAGCTAAGGATTTAAAAAAACGGTTAGCGAGTTATTTTAGTGGGCAAGTAACGAGCCGTAAAACCGAACAACTTGTTAAAAATATTGCTCAGATTGACATTACTGTAACACATACAGAAACCGAGGCTTTATTACTTGAACATAACTATATTAAACTTTATCAGCCTCGTTATAATGTTCTGTTAAGGGATGATAAATCCTATCCTTATATTTTTTTAAGTGCGGATAAACATCCACGTTTGGCTATGCATCGTGGTGCTATGAAGACAAAGGGGGACTATTTTGGCCCATTTCCAAGTGTTCATGCTGTCAGAGAAACGCTGGCTTTATTACAAAAGTTATTTCCATTGCGTCAGTGTGAAGACAGTGTCTATCGCAACCGATCCAGACCATGCCTCCAATATCAAATTAATCGCTGTCTTGGGCCCTGTGTTAACGGGCTGGTTGCTGATGAAGAATATCATCAACAAGTAGAATATGTTCGTTTATTCTTATCGGGTAAGGATCAGCAAGTTCTTAATCAATTAATCCAAAATATGGAGCAGGCCAGTCAAGCTCTTAAATTTGAAAGTGCAGCGCGTTATCGCGATCAAATACAAGCCGTTAGAGCGGTTACAGAGCAACAATTTGTCACTGGTAATACGCAAGATCTAGATGTAATTAGCGTTGCTTATCACTTAGG
This sequence comes from Arsenophonus sp. PmNCSU2021_1, assembly GCF_036919435.1. Lineage (NCBI taxonomy): Bacteria > Pseudomonadati > Pseudomonadota > Gammaproteobacteria > Enterobacterales > Morganellaceae > Arsenophonus > Arsenophonus sp. PmNCSU2021_1. The sequence continues at coordinate 198,625 of NZ_JAZHPL010000011.1, forward strand.
TATTGCTTGTGTTCAGGTGCTCTTTATTCGCCAAGGGAAAGTACTTGGTAGCCGTAGTTATTATCCAAAGATCCCTGCAAATACGCAATTAAGTGAAGTTGTGCAAACATTTTTAGGTCAATTTTATTTACAGGGTAGTGAAATTCGCTCTTTACCGGCAGAAATATTATTGGATTTTTTATTACCGGAAAAAGCGCTATTTGTTAATTTATTGACTAAAATAGCGGGACGTAAAATTAACATTCAAGTGAAACCGCGAGGTATAAAAGCTAAATATTTAAAACTGGCTCGTACTAATGCAGCGACAGCATTGACCACCAAAGTTGCACAACAATCAACTATTCACCAAAGAATAGAGGCATTAGCTGACTTGCTAGGACTAGAAAAAATTTATCGCATGGAATGTTTTGACATTAGTCATACATCGGGGCAGCAAACTGTAGCATCTTGTGTTGTTTTTGATAGTAATGGGCCCTTACGTTCTGAATATCGTCGTTATAATATAATTGATATTACGCCTGGTGATGACTATGCTGCTATGTATCAGGTTTTAACGAGACGTTATGGTAAACATGTAGATGAAAATAAAGTACCGGATGTTATTTTTATTGATGGTGGCAAGGGACAACTGGCTCAGGCAATCGGTGTATTCCAGGCATTAAATGTTGATTGGGACATAACGCGACCCAAATTGATAGGGATAGCTAAAGGACATGATCGCAAAGCCGGCTTAGAAACATTGTTTTTTAAACCTGATGGAGAAGGTCTTTCATTACCGCCTGATTCACCAGCGCTACACTTAATACAAAATATTAGTGATGAATCACATAATCACGCGATTACAGGACATCGTCAGCGTAGGGCGAAAGTTAGAAATACCAGCACCTTAGAGTCTATTGAAGGGGTAGGTCCTAAACGTCGGCAGATGCTACTTAAATATATGGGGGGCTTACAAGCTTTACGTAATGCGAGTCTTGATGAAATCGCAAAAGTGCCAACGATTTCATATGCACTAGCAGAAAAAATTTATAATGCGTTAAAGCAATAAGCGTAGTGTAATTGTATATATATTTTATTTTGGCCAGACAATTATAGAGCATGATGCAATTAAATATTCCAACTTGGTTAACACTTTTTCGTATCATATTGATTCCGTTTTTTGTGTTATTTTTTTATCTTCCTTTTCACTGGGCGCCTTTTGTTTGTGCGTTTCTTTTTGTCATTGCTGCGTTAACTGATTGGTTTGATGGTTTTCTTGCCAGATTGTGGCAGCAAACAACCAGATTTGGTGCATTTTTAGATCCGGTCGCTGATAAAATTATGGTAGTAACGGCATTAGTATTGGTGACCGAATATTATCATACTTGGTGGGTTACATTACCGACAGTGACTATGATAGCGCGTGAAATCATTATTTCCTCATTACGGGAATGGATGGCGGAGGTAGGAAAACGTAGTTGTGTAGCTGTTTCTTGGATTGGAAAATTTAAAACAGCCGCCCAGATGCTCTCATTAGTTGGATTACTGTGGCATCCTAATATTCAAATTGAGGTAATTGCTCTCATATTACTTTATTTTGCGGCTATTTTAACGTTTTGGTCTATGTTTCAATATTTATCTGACGCCTGGAAGAATTTGAATGAAGCTTGATCGAAATGATTGAAAAATCAGCGAACGAACCGAATTAATTAATAATAGTATTGACTCAATACAGGAAACAAGTAGAATGCAGTGCATCAAACGATGCGGGGTTTAACTAACTAACTAACTAACTAACTAACTAACTAACTAACTAACTAACTAACTAACTAACTAACTAACTAACTAACTAACTAACTAACTAACTAACTAACTAACTAACTAACTAACTAACTAACTAACTAACTAACTAACTAACTAACTAACTAACTAACTAACTAACTAACTAACTAACTAACTAACTAACTAACTAACTAACTAACTAACTAACTAACTAACTAACTAACTAACTAACTAACTAACTAACTAACTAACTAACTAACTAACTAACTAACTAACTAACTAACTAACTAACTAACTAACTAACTAACTAACTAACTAACTAACTAACTAACTAACTAACTAACTAACTAACTAACTAACTAACTAACTAACTAACTAACTAACTAACTAACTAACTAACTAACTAACTAACTAACTAACTAACTAACTAACTAACTAACTAACTAAGTATTGTGAGAATGCGGGAATAGCTCAGTTGTTAGAGCACGACCTTGCCAAGGTCGGGGTCGCGAGTTCGAGTCTCGTTTCCCGCTCCAATATCAGCCCTACATATAAGCTAGATTGAATAGGGCGCGCTGGCAGAGTGGCCATGCAGCGGATTGCAAATCCGTCTACCTCGGTTCGACTCCGGGACGCGCCTCCAGAATTTAGCCCAGGTGGTGAAATCGGTAGACACAAGGGATTTAAAATCCCTCGGCTTTAAGGCCGTGCGGGTTCAATTCCCGCCCTGGGCACCATAATAAAATTTACTTTATTATCAATAGGTTAATCGGTAAAAAGTGAGATATTAAATATCCTATTTTTGTGATTAAAATCACCTTTCAGAACATCTTCAGAAGATGCTTTCAGAAGATAAATTGAGTAAATTTGAATATTTATTCATTTCTTCTGATTACCTACGACCGGTACGACTTTTATTTTTCTGTCATATCTGGCAGTCTGACCAATATTTTTATGACCCGAAATGGCTTGCTTTTCTTGTAGTGTTCCTTCTAAATCAGAGATACCTTTTGCTTTTAAATCATGAAAGGTAAAATTGAAATCCAATTCAGGGTATTTTTTAGTGGCTTCTTCTTTAGCTTTTAACCATCTACTATTAAAACCATCTCTGGTATAAAGTTTTCCATTTGCTTGATGTAAAACGTATAAGCTATTAACACCTTCTTTTAATGGTAATTGTTTAGCTAATTTTATAGCTTTAGTTAATCTTTCGGACCAACCTTTTATCTGGCTTTTGCCTGTTTTCCCTTGTTTGATATAAATTCCTGCTTCCATGAGTTGATCTTTGCGTAATGCTAAAATATCTCCTTGCCGAGCACAGCAAAGATAGGCTAGTTCCATAGCAACCTGAACAATCAACGGTGAAATAGAATATAATGCGTGATACTCTGTATCTGTAACATAACGGTCACGGGCTACTTCTTTGTATTGTTTAACGCCTTTACACGGATTATTTTTTACTAATCCTCGTTCATATCCCCATCGAAATACTCTGGACATAAACGATTTTTCTCTGTTGGCCTGTGTTCTACTCTTTAATCCTCTTTTATCCATATATTTTCTAATATGTTCAGGTTTAATATTATCCGGATTCATTTTGCCAAAAACAGGAATAACTTTTTTGGAATATTTTTGATAGTCATTCTGCGTGTCTTTCGATAATTCGATAAAATCTGCTGAACATAGAAATTGATTAATCAGCGATTCATAATTAAAAATATGTTTCTCGTCATTAACGTATTGTTCATAGTGACTCCAAACAACAGATCTATCTACATTTAGATCACATAAACGAATTGTACGACCATTTGGATGTTTAAACTCGTATGCAGATCTCCCACGAAATACACGTGGGGGCATCCAATTATCAGCAGGATTTTTTCGTTTTCCAGACATAACTATATAGCTCCGAAATTTGGTTTCTCAGCAAAATTAATATCAAATTTTTTTGAAGAGGGGTTATTGAAATGCACCCATGTAGTTTTGGGGCGACCATCAGGCCTCTTAATAAAAAATATTCCCGCTTCTTCCAAAACTTTGCATTGTTTGGATGGTTTCTGATAGCCTGTTAACTCTTTCATTTGTTCATCTGTAATAAACATAGAATTATTATTCACGTTTATGTCCTCATTGAAAAACTCACAACGTAATTTCCCTGGTGTTGGCCAGCCTTGCACTGATCCTTTTTATTTAGCATGATGTATTAACAAGAACAGATAATTTGTTGCAAGTACTTCCTTGTTAGGTTACCTTTTTCACTGCACTCAACCATGGATAACTCTTTTGCCATATCGAGGGAAATGTGGTAGTCAATTATAGTAGCGTTGTTGGCTTCCATTTTTTGTGGAGGCGAATAAAGTCTTTATTTTCAACTAATCTAAAGTCTAAAATTCGCTTCTTCATCCATGTGTTAAAATCTTGCTTACTTCCCAAAAAGTAGTGTAAATCATGTGCATTAACCATCGTGATTAATTCACCATTGATGTTTTTTGATTCGATGTTTATCCAATTTCGCATATAGTTATCCTTCAATATTAAAATTGATGAATGGGTATTAATTAAGTGGAATAGATTAGGGTGGGTAATGACTTCTTGTTCTGTAACTATTTCTTCAATGTGTCGAGGAATACCCCCAAATAAACCATAAGAGCTGGCACTAGCATGATGCCAATAACCAGTAGCTCTTGTCCGCCTAATTGAATATTGCCTAATTCGCCACGCTTAAACCTGATTTGTGGGTCAATGACGGTATCAGCGTGCGCAAGATGTCCAACAATGAGTTCGAAGGCAAACGCTGCACTAATAAAAAGTAATGTTGTGATTAGTAATTTGATGATGTTAAGTTTCATGGTTGAACCTTTTGAAATTGGCTTATTTCTTAACGCAAATCGCTTTGGCGTTGATATCCTTAAAAGTTTCAAACTCACGCTCAAACTGTTTAGTGGCGAATTGGCACATATTTTCAGTGTCAAATTCCTGAGTATGAACACTTGCAAAGTTACTTGATGCATAAGGGCTGGCGTACATGGCTAAAATTAAAATCCACATGGTGAGTTCTCCGTTGTTAATGAGAATAGTAACGATAATGATAACTATTTATTTTAAATATATAAATATTTATAAATTTAAGGTTGATTCTTTATTTCTCTTGTATAGTTATTTGGTTGTGTGTTTGCTAACAGCAATATTTTTACTTGGTGTTGGCCAGCCTAGCGCTGGTCTTTTTTATTTCCTTCTCATCGCTTCCAGTAATAAATCCTGTATCGCCCGTTTTGAATTACGGCGCGCCATCACCACTTCATCAAGCGTATCTTTAGCGACGATATGATGGATAAAGACAGGGCGGTTATGTCCGGCTTGCGCTTGACGCGTAGGGCCGATACGTTCGATGATTTGCTGGTACTGCTCTAAGTCCCACCAGTGGGAGAAAAAGACCAGAATATTACCCCCGTCCTGTAAATTTAAGCCGTGTCCACAGCTCGCGGGGTGTGCAAAAAGTAACGGAATTTTGCCATTATTCCAGTTGGTAAGGGTTTGTGGGTTAGCGTCTAACATTTTGCCTTTTGGAAATGCTTTTAACAGTCTTTCAAGGTCATGTTTCCAGTGGTAAGCAACCAGTACTGGCATCCCTCCAGCCTCATTGACAATACTTTCCAGCGCCTGGATTTTGGCATCGTGTATTTCTGTCCAGTTGTGATTGTCATCGCTATAAATAGCGCCTGCTGCAATTTGCAAACATTTTATTGTTTTGGCAGCGGCATTTAACGCTTCGATAGCGCTATCGCCCAACTCAAGAAACAGTTCTTTTTCCATCGCCTGATAGTGTGCTCGCGCTTTTGCAGGTAACGTAATGTTGATAACGTTGTGTATCGGTTCATCGATATCAAACCAGTCAGTGGCATTAAGGGATAAGGTGACATCACTAAGGGCTAACTGAATTTGTAGCTGAGCAAATCCTAAAGGCTCAAACCTGCTCCATTGTTGCCCAGGGAACTGGATACGGTTAAACCAGCGAGACGTAAACGCATTATGCGTTCTGCCTAGCCGTTCGCCCTGGTCAACAAACCACGCTTGCCCCCATAAGTCCATCAGGCCATTGGGTGAAGGTGTACCCGTCAGATTTACCCATCTATGGACAGATTTATGGGCGATTTTGGCGAGTGCGGCGGTGCGTTTACCCCCTTTGCGTAACCGGAATGATTTTAAGCGTGTGCTCTCGTCTGCGATAATCGTGCCAAAAGGCCAACTGTCTCCGAGGATGTCAACCAGCCAGACGAGATTGTCATAATTGATAGTAAATACGCTGGCATGGGTATTTTTGAGTGCCACCATCCTTGCTTTGGCGGTGCCAATGATCGGTTGCACCTCGATATTATGGAGATGGTTCCATTTAAGTGCTTCGTCAGGCCAGGTGGATTGGGCTACCCGTAAAGGGGCTAACACCAAGGTGGGCTTGGTTTCACTGCCTGCAAGATAGAGATTTTCTAACGCCGTCAGCGTTGCTGCCGTTTTACCCATTCCCATTCCCGCCCAGATATTTGAGCGTTTTATATCGAGTAGGTGATTGATAATGAGATTTTGGTAAGGTCGAGGGGTAAAGGTTTTAGCGATTGTCTTTTGTTCAGGCGACAATCTGGATAGTTTTGTCATGGGTATGTAATCCGTTCCACTTCTTTTTCATGGGGAGTTTGTCAGCCAGATACTGGCCATAAAGTCGCTGTGCGCCTTTTCTCAGTAAAACAGGGCGATAACTAATGAAGCTATTCCCACCATGTGGGCTTATTTCGTTTTGTTTTTCGGTGAAATATTTATCCCGAGCGGTAGCGGCAACACGCCAGCGTAAATTGTTGCCGGATTTACTTTCGTTATAGAGCCAGTTTTTCGCGGCAAGATAATGATTTATCTGTTGACTGTTTACCCCGTTAAGCATTTTGCTAAATTGGGTAGGGGTCATACCTTCTTTAAAGAGATTTTTAAGACAATCGTTTTCGGTTGATAGGCTTTTATTTTCCAGTAATAACTTTTCTTTCTCTTCCTCGGCACGAACAACCATGAGTGCCAGTTCTTTTTTTGTTGGGAGTAATGATTGAGGTTGCAAAACGCGGCGTTCACATTCAATAAAATACTGCCTTACCTGTTTTCCTTTTTCATTACGCTCAACCATGGATAGCTCTTTCGCCATATCGATACTGATGCAGTAGTCTTTCATCAGACGTTGGCGAGATTTTGCACTACTCAAATTTGAGTAGCTCAAATTTTCAACAATAATATAGTCAATGTTCTCTTCAAAACTATATTCTGCTATACGCCTATTTATCCAATCATTAAATCGCGTGGTAATTTCCAAAAACGCATGTAAATCGCGCGCATTAACCGTTTGGCTTAATGCACCGTTGATGTTTTTTGTTTCGATGTTTATTAAATTTGGCATAAAGCTATTCCTCAATAATGAAATTGATAGTGTGAAAAGTGATCTGTAACCCGCAGGGGCTTAAATAAGGGAAATCAAGAAGATAAATTGCTTTTAAGGCTCTCAGCCCGCAACGGGTAAGATGCTGCTTAGATCCTGACTGTCCAGTACGATGACCTGATGGCCTAGGGCAAAAAGCCGTGCGTGTTCGCGTAATTGGTAGGGGGTGGGTTTTTCGCCTGGGGCTTTACACTCCACAAAAATAATCTTGCCATTGGGCAGCGCGACTAATCGGTCAGGTACACCCCGTCGTCCAGGTGAAACAAATTTATAGGCAATGCCACCGATTTTTTGCACTTCACGCACCAAATGTTTTTCGATACTATCTTCCCTGATCAACCGCATGAATACATCCTTTTTATGTGTTCTCTTTTAATTTGCATCAGGCAAAAATCGGCGCGGTGTTCACTCCAGATACGGTTATTGCGATTGCGTGCCAGTCGGTTTGCCTGTGACCATGCGCGTGCGGCTTCATGGTATTGTCCTGACTGCTCAAGGTGAACTGCATCGCGCGCCACCTTAAAATAAAGTGGGCTGTCGTTTTTCATAAAGGCCATGATGTTTATTTTATCCTGTGTGTTATTATTCTTTTCGATAGCGATAAGTCTCAAATCCCGCTGCACTAAGCGGTAAATCAAAAGCCCAGTCAGGCTTGGCACTTAACAGTGCGCTTAACCCCTCAGCGGAAAATTGTGGGGTATCGGGCGCTTCGCTGATAATCTCATCGTGGACGGTCAGAACAATCTCATACCCCGCCTTTTCAATAGGCAGCATGTTATAGGCTAATACATCGCGTGCGGCCGCCTGACAGATATTTTCTGTAATTTTCCCGCCGTAGGTTTTAAGCCTTTCCCATTTACGGCTATAGGGGTTAGTCCCCATATAGGTAATCTGTCCATTCTCTATTCGCGCAGAAGGGTAGCAAAGACTACGACCTGATGGTAGACAAATCCTGAGCCAGCCTTTATCGCGACGAACGCCAAGTTTACGGCACTTAAACACTATCCCCGGTGACTGAATGGCCTGTTTTACGGCGTCTTCAATGTCGTACCAGAATGATACGGTTTGCGGATGGGCATTACGCCACATCCGCTTAAGGGAATCGCAGGTAACAAAGACTTTTTCGCTGAGGCCATAAGTTTTATCTGTTTCAACGGATTTTTGATACCAGCTTATCGCCTCTCGCTTAACGTTATGCGGTATATTAGGTAATGCGGCTTCCGCCAATTCATCTAAATCCAGGCCATAGGCGAGGGCAAATGTCAAAAATGCTGCAACCCCACCGCCATAGCCTAAGCCAAGCTCCATCACCTTACCGATTTGTCGTTGAGCTTTAGTGACGTTCTCAGGTAAAAGATAAAATGCGCGCGCGTAGGCGAGTTTATAGAGGTCATCGCCTTTGCCGTTATCAAATTCGCTAAAAGCCTTGACTTTCCAGTTTTCGCCCGCCAGCCATGCCAACATGCGACCTTCAATATTGGATAAATCGGAAATAACCAGCTTCTTACCCTGCGGGGCAATAATACATCCTCTAAGCGCAGAACTGGTCAGTTGCATAATGTCATCGAAAATCAGCTCGGCGCAACCCGCTTTTAACGCTTCAACCCCCTCATCAATGGTTTTTTGGTCAAGCGTGGGTCTCGGGAGATTATCCGGTTGAAAAATCCGCCCCGCCCATCGTCCAGTGCGTGAAGCACCACAAAACTGTTTGGTTCCTCGAAGTCGTCCATCTGCACTCACCGATTTCAACAGCGCTTTATATTTACTGGTGCTGGTTGTGCACTATTGCAGACGGACTGACAGCAGTTCACGTAAAGCCCGTGGAATATCAGGGTCATTAACGCGTCGCTGTAGCGTGCTGGCTTGCATATCCGGTAATGTAATGCCAAATGCCGAAACGATATGATGTAGCAGCGCATCGCGTTGGGTCGCGGCTTGTACGGCGTTATCCGTTAATTGCTGGGTGACGATTGATAGCCGCTTTTGCTCGCTTTCAACTGCGTTTAAAGCGCTTTTCGCCAGTTCTACGTCCATACACATCCCCCGGCGATTAATTCTTTGGTCTAACTGCCATAACGTTGTTTCATTAAAATTCATATTCCAACGCGGTAAATGTTGATAAATCTCGCGCATTGCTAAAATATCAGAGCCTGCGTATTGCTTAAAACGTTGCCATTCTTCGAAATGTGTTAACGCCGTGGTGCGTTGTATTTTGCTGTTTTTAGGACGGGGTTTGCAAAATAGCTGTATGAGCGCTTTACCTTCTTTATCTTTGGTTTTATCGCTATTGACGTTAAAGATATCGCAAAGCGAACTAAGTGCACCGGGTAAGCCATGTGCCAGTGCTTGTACAAGCGTGTCGTGAACACGGGATAACGGTAAGTCAATATTTAACACGTGTTTTAAAATTACCGTATCAAACATACCGCCATTGTGCCAGACGGTTAAGATCGCAGGGTCGTCAAGACAGGCTTTCAAATCTGTGGGCATCGTTTTATCTTGCGTCACATCCCAGACCTTGACAGAGCCATGATTATAAGCGTATGCAAAAAGTAATATTTCTGCATTTTCAGCATAGCGATGCGTACCACAATTAATCGGAATATCGCTATAGGTTTCTAAATCGCAAAATAGTAAATTTTGCATAATCCATCCTTATCAGGCGGTTACGGAAAAACGCCCCATTTTAGGGTGATACCACTGACTGCCGCGTTTCTCAGACTCAAGCATCATCGTATCCAGCGCGTATTTAAATGCTTCTTCCTCAACTACCGACATTTGGGTAATCTGACCACCTGGCGCTACATGAGGCACTTTTTTATAAGGCACATTCCACGCCATCACTAACTGGCGACATTTCGCATCGCTTAAGCCATATTTTGTTTTAAGATAGCTATAACCTTGGAAATCCGCGGGGATAGTGCCTTGTTTTATATGTTCGATTTCTTCCGAAACTTGTTCTATCTGATGCTCGATACTCTTTAACCGACGCTCCTGTGCAACGTTAGCTAACGCCATTGCTGCGATAATTTCATTGGCGCTTTGTGGTCTACTTTGTTGCTCCAGTTTATCAATCAGTGAACGGCGAACGGCTTTCGATTCACGCGCCGCAACACGGAGCGCTTGCTTAAGTGTCATTTCGATAACTTCTGATTCCGTGTTGTTCATTTTTTGCACTACACTTTTTGTGTAGTACTCTCCTTCAAGCTCATCCTTAATTTTTTCAATAAATTTGTTGTTTCTAATTGGTGGTTCGCCATGTTCTTTTCGTGTTTCGTTGACCATTAGCAGCAATTGTTGTGAATCGATAGTCTCGCTGTTGGAAAATGTGATATTTTGTGCGTTCATTAGGGCCTGTCATCAAATGCCGGGATATACGTGTATGATATGCCTCATATATGATTATCCACTTAGGCCAAAGAGAAAGAGATGACGCGTCGCTATGCACTTCGAGATGATCAATGGGCTCGGATTGAGACATTGCTTCCTGGACGGAAAGGTCATGTAGGCGTGACCGCTCGGGACAACCGGCTGTTCGTAGAGGCGGTGATCTACCGTTATCGAACAGGCATTCCCTGGAGAGACCTGCCCGAACGTTTTGGCGACTTTCGTGTTGTGCACCTACGTCACTCACGCTGGAGCAAGACTGGCGTATGGGAGCGCGTGTTCAACGCCTTGGCGAAGGAGGCTGACAACGAGTATGCGATGATTGATTCGACTATCGTGCGGGCCCATCAGCATAGCGCTGGAGCAAAAGGGGGGATCCAGACAAACAAGCTATCGGTCGTAGTCGCGGCGGGTTGAGCACCAAAATTCACGCTACAGTCGATGCTCTCGGTAACCCTACAGGCTTTCATCTTACGCTGGGCCAGGCCCACGACCTAGAAGGTGCCGATGTGTTGCTTGAGGATACACTAGGCCAAACGATCATTGCCGATAAGGGCTACGATGCTCAAGAGCGCCTTGTCCAGCCCTTGAAAGACAAAGGCAAGGAGGTAGTGATCCCATCTCTCTCGAACCGAAAACAACACCGTGCGTATGACGAACACCTCCATAAAGCTCGGCATTTAGTCGAAAACTTCTTTGCCCGACTGAAGCAGTATCGCGCTATTGCTATCCGTTACGATAAAACCGCAATCAACTTTCTTGGTGCTATCCATCTGACCGCTGCCGCCGTCTGGCTTATTTGATGACAGGCCCTAGATTTTGCATATAAAAATTCCTCAATAGTTAAATTGATGAAAGATTGCCCCTATAAAAAGGGGCGTTAAGATTAATTAGTGACGTTTGTGGATTACTTATTGGTGAAATTAAGGTTTATTCGGTGATCACGGGTTCGATAAGATTGCGCTCAACGCAGATTCTTATTGCCTGTTTGACATTATATACCTCGAGTTTTTTTAATATGTTGCCTATGTGAAATTTAACCGTGACTATTTTTATATCCAGTATCATTGATATTTCAGGATAAGTTTTCCCCCTACTCACCCAGTAAATGACCTCGTTTTCACGCTTGGAAAAGGGTTTGGTCTTTTCTATAGGCGGTTTAGCCTGACTGCTGCAATTACCCACGATACTAAAATGAAACATTCTTACCTGAAAAATGGCGCGTAAGTGACTGACTGAATCCGTTTCGTATATCTCTTTTATCTTTTCAAGTGTTTTGCTGACGGTGGTATCCGTAGCCGATCTGAAATATGCAATTTGCTTTTCAGGTATTCCCATTGCGTATAAAACCGCGGTTTCAAGTTGCTCGGGAGCAAGTTCTGGAAAGATTTTGTTATAGCGTGCGATGTGTTGTTCAGTGAGAGGCCGCATTAGATCACCTCCACAAAAACTTTACAGACAGCGATAACAGTAATAGACTTTTTCATTAGACTTATTCCTACTTACATTAGGTTTAGGGTTAGCTGGCTGTTGGGATTCACACTCCCTTCAGTCAGCGACTATTTCTCATTGAGTTCACAATGCGCGTGATTATGTTATACTTCCAGCAAAAGGAGGTATCGTTATGGGTCAGGTTGCATTTGATGCATTACAAGCATCAGAAGAACTAGAAAATGCGGGTATTTCTAGAGAACAGGCTAGAGCTATCTCACTTGTCGTACGTAGATCGCATGAAGTTGCTGATGTAGCGACTAAACGTGATTTAGAAGACGTACGTAAAGATATAGATGTAAGATTTGATAAAGTTGACGCTCAAATAGCTGATGTTCGTAAAGACATGATTAATCTTTTCGATAAAACGGATGCTAAACTATCACTAGTTCGCAAAGACTTACAACTTGAAATGTCAGGCATTCGCGCTGAGCAAAAGTTAATGCGCTGGATGTTAGGCGCGGGTATTTTAGGTATCCTCTCTCTAGTGGTAAAAGCCTTTTTGATGCCTGCACTATAATTACTATCATGGGTTATTAGCTCAGTTGGTAGAGCAGTGGACTCTTAATCCATCGGTCGCAGGTTCGAGTCCTGCATAGCCCACCATTTTACCGATGCCGCTTTGCCAATCGCTTATTCTCTTTTCTCAAGTGCTGGTTTTCTTCTGCCAGTAGCTGAATCATATGAATTAATGTTTTGGTTTCTTCATCGGCGTAAACAGGTTGTGCAAGATTGAGTAGATAATGGCTGTTGTTACTGGGGTTAGTGAGCGTAATGCTTTCACCAATATTATCTAATTTCATTTTTAAGCCTCCTCAAGGAATTTAGCGCGGTGCCTGATTATTTAACCACTTAAGGCGGCAGTGGTTCCCTGGTGTTAACTTGCCAATAACTCTTCTTCCTCAGCCATGCTTAGGTCGTCGAACTCGTCAACGGAGGCCACGCCGCCACCGCTAAACGCATCACCATCCCGGAAAAACTGAACGCCTCTTAATGACGCTGAAACGCCTTTACCATTATTGTCATAGGCATAAAACTCAATGGTGGCGTTAACGTAGCAGCCAGAGTAGGGGCGACCATCCTGTGCGGTTAACGGTGAGGTATTGCGGTCAATGACTAACGGACGAGATTTATTGCTAGCACCGATATACAGGTTTCCGGCGTACCCGTCGTACTCTTTACTATCCCCATCGCGTAAGCAAAAACGGTTAGGGTTATTGCAAATGCTGTTATAGATTTTTTCGATATCCTTTGCGCCCCATTTTTCGCCAATCACACGTTTGATACCGGTTTTAATTTCCTCAATCAGGTCAGTACGACTTTTAGCGATAAGGAAAGTGGCACGGTATTTGAATTCGCTCTGACCACTAAACTGAGAAGGTTCAAATAAATCGGGAAAAGCTAGACGTACGTTGTTTAATTTGATTTTCATCACGTTACCTTTTAATTAGATGGATTTGTCAACGAGTGACGCTTCGGTCACATCGTCAAAGTCGTTTAAGGGGTTAGTAATAATGGCAGGTCTTGGGTCAGATTCCGGTGCGATAACGGGTTTACCGTCTGCTCGCTCAATAAGCGCTTCGAGTTTTGCCCATCTGCTCGGCTTGTCTTTTTTAAGCAATTTTTCAGCCTGTGGTGGACTGATAATTTTCTTGTGGTAGATTTGCTCCTGTTTAAGTTTGGCATTTTTTAACAGTGCTTCGGCTTCACGCTCATCACCCCAGGTGCGATTACCCTGTTTGCCAGTCACCAGTTTAAAGCCTGGTACCGACTGCCCGTTGTGTAATGTTTCGGCGACCCGATTTCGCAGAGCTTTACAAAAGCTCTCTATCAAATCAACATGCGGGTAGAGTTTTGCCATTTGCTCAGGAGTTAGTAGCGTAATGCGTGTTGACGCATCGTTTAGTTGAGGTACTAAAGGCTGGGTCAAATCGACAAAATCGCCTCTGACTTCACTATGGACAAACTGAGCCTGAGCAAAACACAATCCGCCCTTGGCTTTGTAGAACTGGCATTGCTTGATACCTGGTGAAAAAGCACTATCGGGTAGCGCATCAAGCCCATTGCGCTCGGCAAGGGTGGCCATCTCCATGGCTTTGTGCGCTCTCAATCGGGCTAAGTCCCCAAAGTCTTTTAACTCCTCAACCGATAGCGCCCATTCGGACAGATGGTTAAGCCTGGGCTGATGGATAAAAAGTCGAACCGTTTTGAAATCATAAACCAGGTCAAACTGATATAAAGCGCCTAGCGCATAGAGCATAAGTTGTGCGTTTTGTCTGGCATCGACTTTAACGCCTTTGCCATATTTCAGGTCATGGATTTGTAACTCATCCTCGCTGATAATAATTGCATCGGCGGTACCGAATGAATTTTCTACGCCAATGACGGCTGAAAAGTCAACTCGCTCCTCAACCTGTAAGATTTTCCCGTCCGCTAGTTGCCAGACAGTATCAACATAGGTCTGGACGTGCTCAATCATCTCTTCATCCACTTGTGGCGAGTTGGCTTTTAACAACGGATATGTACCGATATAATCCTTTGCATCGAAGCCAGATGTTCGCTTACGCCCGTCACTAAACGGGTTTTGACGCATTGTCAGGATACTTTCCGCTAATGCATGCGCCGCGCTGCCTTCTTCCGCAAACGGTGATGTTTTATCGGGTAAGGTGGCTTCTACTGCGAGACTGGCACTACATTTAATCCATCTATGGGCTGAGGAGGGGGCAAGTTTTGCATGTTCAGCCATCACTGCCCTCGGCGTTATCATCGGCTAAAACGCGTTTGGTTTTCTCGATAAACTGAACCAGATTATCATCGGTTACGTCACCCATCTTTTTAGCGTTGAACGATGTGAGGATATTTAGCGCTTCATTGCGATATCCTTTTTTGACCAGTTGGGTAATGCATGCGGAAGCCTCACTGCGAAGTGCCTTAAAATCAATCGGTTTGACTTCTGCTGGGGTAGGCAATTCACGCAATAATGACAAGGCAAATTCACGACGATCGGTAATGCCAAAGAGATTGTCCCAGTTAGCCAGTATTTTTAAGCATATCGTAAAAATCTTGGTTTTGGAAAGAAATGTCACTTTAGGTAACCCGTTTAAGGCACAGTAAAGCGCATCAATTTGCCCGGTAACACTATCTGCTTTCTCAGATGTAAACGTTGCGGTGGCTTTAGCAACTTGCGTACTGTCAGGTTTTACTGCTTTATCCCCAAACAATACCGACAGGGCGACCATATGGCGCAAATCAAGCGATTCGATATCAACCGCTTCGGGCTTAGGTTCAGGTTCAGGCTCTACTTTAACCTGAGTTCGGGATAAGAAATAAAGAGAAAGTCTTGATATTCAAATAGTTGAATGAGCCTGTTTTGTTAAAATACTCTAACAGTCTGGTTAAAGAGTAGAGCATTGTTAAACAATTATGGAAAATCTTACTGAACTTTATTGCCTGATGGATGATTTTTGCAAAGACTTCGAGCCAAAAATGCATGAATATTTGCTGACTAACGGTACTAAGCGTCGTAGACGGTCTACTCAGCTTTCGTTGGCGGAAATGATGACACTGGTTGTGTTGTTTCATCAACTCCGATTCAGGCAATTCAAGGTATTTTATCTCTATTATGTCCGCTTATATCTCCGGAAGGAATTTCCTAACTTGCCATCCTATTCACGCTGTGTAGAGTTACTTCCGCGTAGTGCCTTAGCGTTAACGGCACTGTTTGAGTCAATTAAGGGAAAATGCACGGGGCTATCGGTTGCCGATTCTACTCCGATAGCGGTGTGTGATAACTTACGGATCCGCAGACATAAAGTCTTCAATGGGATAGCTGAACGGGGAAAAAATTCAACAGGTTGGTTCTTTGGTTTCAAGCTTCATGTAATTATCAATCATTTGGGGGAAATACTCAGTTTTCGACTCACACCAGGAAACACCGATGATCGGAAACCATTGCCTGAGCTGACAAAGGATCTTTCTGGTTGTTTGTACGCAGATAAAGGGTATTTATCGGCTTCACTGAAACAGCAACTCAAAACGATGGGAATTAGCCTTATAACGAATATCAAGAAGAAAATGAAGCCTATTAAACAGACTTGTTTCGACAAAGCCATCTTGCGTCATCGTTCTGTCATTGAAACGGTATTTGATGAGTTAAAAAATCTTTGTCAAATAGAGCATACGCGACATCGCTCTCCGGCTAACTTTGTAGTGAATTTATTAGGCGGACTGGTTGCATATTGTTTAATGCCATCTAAACCAAAGATACCTGTTGCAGGTACGTATCTTCAAGTATAATTGATAATGCTTATCCCGAACTCAGGTTACTTTAGGTGCTTCAACAATCGGTTTAACGGCTTTAGCAGGTTTCGCTTCTGCCTTAGGGGCTTGAACCTTTTTCTCGGCGACAACGGGGGCTGGTTTGTCTTCGGCTTTAGTGGGCACTTCGATAGTAATTTTAGGCTCAATCACTTCTTTAGTCTCAACCATAACCGATGGCGCAACAGGTTGAGGCTTAACGTCCTGTGTGAAGGGTTTTGGTTCGTTTGGGTCATGTTCAGTATGTCCGACCAACTGACTGATTAACATTTTATGGGCTTCGGCCAGTTGATTGTGCGCCATGATCATTTGCGTGTGGTTTTCTGCCAGTCTTGCCAGCAGGGGAGTATTTGCGGTAAGCATTATGTGGCGACCTCAACGATATACAGTGACAGGAAACTGGTGATTGACATTACGTTTTAGCGCTTCTAATTTTTGTAAATAGCGTAAACGCCGGACGTTGTTATTCATCGGAAATCGCTCCGATGACAGGATTTTTGCTTTTTGCATGGTGGTTTTTCCGATGTAATGGGGTAAATAGGGGATGCCTGATATTTCTGGCGCGTCAGGCTCGCTCCCTTTTGTGTATTCCCACAACACACAAAACCGGTTACTATGTGTTTCCCGCAACGCATAAAAAAGAAACAATTATGTCTGATAAAAAATCGGTAACAGAAAAGGTAAGAACGATTGATCATCTACCGTCTAAAATGATTAGACCAACGCCACAACCTAAGTCACCGCCATCAAAAAGTTCAGGGGGTGAAAGTAAAAAATAAGGATTGATAGTTATGAATCGAGAAGAAATCACCGATAGAATTCTTTATGGTCATTATCTCGAACAGTTGTTTGCAATAATCACTGGACGCATAGATAGATTTATCTCGGTATTACTTTTAATTTTTGGTTCAGCGATTGTGTTGAATGGAAATCCTTTCTTTTTTGGTATATCGATCGTTGTCCTTTCCGCTATTCAATCAACATACCAATTTGGCAAAAAATCAGGCGAAGCAAAGAAAAAAGCGTTTGATTATCTAAAGCTCTATACTAACGAATCTAAATTTGATGATAGTGAATTAAGAGAAAGATTATTAGAGCTGGAAAGTACCGATGACATAATATGGCCTTGTCTAGAACCGATTGCGCTACTTAAAACGCAGATCAAGTTGAATGTTGACCTCCAGTTTCAAGAAAAACTATCTTACTATCAAAAATTTATACGTTTGGTATGCGGTTGACCTCCTAAATACCAATCGGTTTTGGTGGTGTGTGCCGGAGGTATCCGGATTATATTTACCGTCATATTGGTAGTGCCCTGGTGTTAGTTTTTAACTTAATGACTGTATTTTGGTTATTTCACACACCCCAAAAACGACTGTTTGGGTGTTTTATGGTTCCATCTTTTAGCGTAATAAAGATAATTATTGGTATTTTGTGACCGTAGGTTAGTAAAAATCACTCACCATAGGCCACTTCGCAAAATGACCTATAATTAGTGTTTTTTGCGTTTGTACAGTCTGGGATGGCTGCCTGTCCCTTGACATTGCTGTCCTGCAAAGAGCGGATCGCACTCTATGCAACGTGCATACCTGCACTCATACAGACATAACGCGCTGTACATTCCGACTTTCTAAATTGTTAAAGAGCAGGTAATAGTTCTATCTGTTAGTATTTTAAATATACTATAAAAATAGTATTTGTAAACATATAAAAATGTATTTTTCCGTATGTGATTGTTAATTATTGAAAAGTTTTTGATTTTTTTTACTTATTTGATAGTAATGCAGAAGGGGTTTAAGCTATCTAGAGGAATATTAAGGGGATAATAGTTAGTAGAGAGTTCAAATATGAACTCTCTATTGGTTGCAATGGTTAGCGTTTTCTACGATAAATGCGGTGTTCAACCATTACACCGACTATATGCATGTTATGTTCGGATGCTCGCAATGTTGGATAATCGGTATTTAAGGGCACTAACTCAAAATCATTGACTCCAACACCTAGTGGTCTAAATTTTTTGAATGTTCCTGCGTTATTACTATTTTTTGCAAAGACAAATTCACCTGGGATAGGTTCAATTGCTGTGTCTATAACAACCAGATCTCCCTCTTCAAATTCAGGTTTCATACTATCACCTTCAATATGTAAAGCAAATGAATTGTCACTAACGCTGTCATTGACCAGTGTATATTCATAATTACTTGTTTCGTCGGTAATCAAATCTTTCTCCTTGTAACACGCGGCTTGCATGTAGTTGAGTAAAGGAATACTTTTGGAGTTAGATGTGATTTCTGCTAACGGCATTATGTTTTTACCATTTAAGAGCCATTCGGGGTTACATTGCAGAGCTTTAGCTAGTTCTAGAATATTTCTAGGTTTATGTGTTCTACCATTCTCTATGGACTCTATTGATTGTTGGCTAATACCTATTGAGTTTGCTAGCTCTAATTGAGTTAACCCTAACGCTTTTCGTCTTTGTTTCATTCTTGATGCTATAGTCATAATTTTCCCCAAAGTATAATTTTTTACTTATTTACTATCTATTAATACTAATTTTGTTGTATTTGACAAACACATTTATTGGTGATTGAATACTAATAAAATAGTTATTAAATACTGTTAATGAGGTATTAACGTGACTTTAGGAAATAGGGTAAAAAATAGACGTAAAGCTTTAGGGTTAACCCAAAGCGTTCTGGCAAAACATGTTGGTTTATCTCAACAAGCTATAAATAAAATAGAAGATGACATTATTTGTCGTCCTCGTTTCATTTTAGAATTAGCTCATGTTCTTGAGTGTGATCCCGAATGGTTGCTTAAAGGTTCTGCTTCAAACACTAAGGCCAAATAACCCATGCAAATCAATTATTCTGTCGGGCGTAGTGTGAGTGATCAGCGCCCGAGTCCTGCTGTTGCTGGCTCGTATGACGAGCGTGATCACCTAAAAACATGGGGTGCGTTGCCTGATGAATGGGTGCACTTCGATTTAGTCCTTGGTTATACCGATAGATTATTACCTGTGGTCTGTAATACTGAGGCTACTATTTCGCCTTCCAGTAAAATGAAAGTACTAGGTAAAACGCCCTCAATCTATAATTCTCAGCGACAAGTTATTGGTATAACCGAATGGACTAACAAATCTTCCTCAGGGGCAGATATTGAAAAATGGATGATGGAGCCTGATTACGGTATCTGTGTCAAAACGGGCTCTGGCATAGTAGCACTGGATTGTGATAGTGACGATGTTGATGTCCAAGCACGTATCCAGGCCTTTATGCTACAGTCCTTTGGTCAAATCCCACCACGCCGTTTTCGAAATAACAGTAACAAATGTCTTTACCTCATCGCAGTAGAAGGTGAGTTTTCTAAACGTTTACATCGATTAAAAAACGATTTGGGGATCATTGAGCTTCTCGCTAAAGGGCAACAATTTGTCGCTATGGGGACACATCCTAGCGGTGCGAGGCTTCGATGGGATAATGATTTACCGTCTGAACCTTTTATGATCACTGAAAAACAATTGAATGATTTTTGGAAGGACTTAGCGGATGAATTGCCCGTTGTGTCGTCGTCAGAGTCTGATCGCGTAGGTAAAGTAAGAGACCGTTCGATCGTAACGCCTAATGCAACCGATGAAGTCGCTGAGTTCTTGGATAGCCAGGGGCTAACACTAGACTATGGGCGTAATGGTGAACGCTATATCACTTGCCCTTTTGAAAGCGGACATAGCACTGATAGTGGGGTCACCAGTACGGCGTATTTCCCTAAAAATACAGCGGGGTTTGAAGTAGGGCATTTCAAATGTCTTCATGCCAGTTGTGCACATCGAAACGATGGCGATTTCTTGCACGCTATTGGGTTTGGTAAAGATGATTTTGATGATCTGTCGGATAATAAAACTGAAGAGGGTTTTACCGATATCAATATGGATATGACAAGTCATTTCCTTGAGCGTTTCATTTATGTGATTGAAGGTGATCAGGTCTGTGACCTACTACGGCCTCCTTATAATTGTGTGATGGAGATGCGATCGTTTAAAAATCTGATGGCGCCTTTTCAAATACCATCAATAAGTAAAAAAGGTCAACTAACTTCTGCAACGAAACGCTGGATAGAGCATCCTAAAAAACAAGTGGCTGAGTGTGTGGGGTATCAACCTGGAAAAGATAGGTTAGTGCAACGTCCTGACGGGCGTTTTGAAATTAATCAATTCTATATGCCAAAGCATAAAAAAAACTTAAACACAGGTAAGACTGAGATCTTTCTCAACCATATGAATTATTTAGTGCCAGACGAATGGCAACGTAAGTTTTTCATTGCACGTCTGGCATGGTTTGTTCAGCATCCAGAACGTAGATGTCTTATATCCATATTGCATGTGGCCACTGCACATGGTACAGGCAGGGGGTGGATTAGCCAATTAATGGAAAAAGTGTTAGGAGCATGGAACTGCTCCCGAACACGTATGAATGTCTTGTGCGATAACCAGTATCACGATTATTTGTACCATACGTTATTATGCACTGTAGATGAAGTTAAGGAAAACACTAAAAGGTATGAGGTTAATGACAAAATCCGTGATGTGCTGACAGAGTCTCGTTTTGAGGTTAACAGGAAATACGGACGAAAAATGACTATTGATATATTTACAGGATTTCTTTTTTACACTAACCATTATGATGCTTTAGCATTACCAGAGGAAGATCGACGCATCGCGGTTCTTGGAGGGCCTGATACTGCCGCTAATGAAGATCACTATGCCGAGTTATATAGTGCACTTAGCGATAATGATTTTATCGCACAGGTGTATTGGTATCTGATGAGTGTTGATATATCGAAGTTTAATTGGCAACGTGCCCCCAATACCAAAGAACGCCAATTAATGATCGAAAGCAATAAAAGTGATATTGAAGTTGCGATTATTACGCTTCTAGAGAATCCCCCAGTACCGGCTATGACCTATCAGCAAATAGTCAATGAAGTTATCAAAGAAATTGGATTGGAAGCTGAAATTAACCAGAAACATATTACTCGAATTTTAAAAGAAAAAACGAAGCGGCCTGTTACCAAATTAGTAAAAATTAAAGGTATAGCCTACCGTTTTTGGATATTGGAAAAAAATCGCGAATTTAGTAGTGCTGAATTACGTGGGATTTTTGAAACTTATGAAAAATTGCAAGGGCAAAGTTTATAAAACAAAAAATTCCACTGCAAAAAAGGTAACAGGTAACAGTTAAAAAAAAGATTTTTGACTAATTAAGTGCAAGGGGTAACTGATAGGTAACAGATAAAAGGATAACTGTTACCTCTATTTTTTAGATTAAAATCATAACTTTAAGTGAAAAAGGTAACAGGTAACAGTTGTTTTAAACATATAACACGCGAGATGTGGTGCATACGTACCCTATGTTACTTGTGTATATAGAGTTGAAAATAAGTGTTACCTGTTACCTAAATAGTCGTAAAGCCTTATAGCAAAAGGGGTTAAGGTAGGTAACAGTTAACTTTTTATCTGTTACCTACCTGTTACCTCAAAATTTTAAATAATTTAGAAAAGGAAAATAGAATGAAAATCGTGACCAATACGGATACGAGTTTCGCACCAATAAGAAAACGCTCTATTTTTAAGTTTAATTAAGCATAATATATAAATAGAAAAAATCTCATAAATTAAAAACAACTTATTGTAATTTAAGTGAATTTATACGTCTTAGTAAGTTAAAGATTAATCATTGTTTTGAAGCCATTTCTAGAATTTTATATGCCCGTGCGAAACTCGTGACGGATTTAGATTTGTTATGCCCAAAATGTAGTAGTTCTTATTTAACCCACGATGCGGTTCACGTGTTTAACAGAAAGAGAAACAGTAAGTATGGACAGCATATAACGGTATATCACGGTGATATACACCAAGATATACACCAAGATATACACCAAGATACATACATGACTGATAGCCCTTCTCCTAAACGTAATGGTGTTCGTTTGAAATTTAGGTGTGAAGAATGTACTACATGGTTTTACTTAGTGTTATCGGAACATGAAGAAGGGACAAAAATGTTCTGGGAGAAAGCGGAGAAGCAGTATGCTCATTACAGACGCATACGGGGATATGAAGATTAAATTAGTAAAAACATTGCCGTTCACAACAGGAGCGAAAAGATCATGAGCAGAGACATAGAGAAAATACTACTCCACTGGGGCGGCTGGTGTGCGGGTGATCCGTATGCCTCGGTGAGCTGGTTGCCTGTGGCATCCGGCTTTAATCGCCTCATGCCGTTTGCAGGCGCAAATCGCTTATCGTGCAGTGATGCGGACGGGCTGGTGATTGATGTGTGCGTCAGTCGGCTTAACACGGTGGGTATGACAAGAGAGTTGAGCTACATCGAGGATTATTACATCAGAGGCATATCCAAGCGTGCCATTGCGCGAAAGTTTGCGGTACGCGAGGATGAGGTGCGAAAACGAATGCAAATTGCGGAAGGATTTATTTTAACCTGAGTTCGGGATAAGCATTATCAATTATACTTGAAGATACGTACCTGCAACAGGTATCTTTGGTTTAGATGGCATTAAACAATATGCAACCAGTCCGCCTAATAAATTCACTACAAAGTTAGCCGGAGAGCGATGTCGCGTATGCTCTATTTGACAAAGATTTTTTAACTCATCAAATACCGTTTCAATGACAGAACGATGACGCAAGATGGCTTTGTCGAAACAAGTCTGTTTAATAGGCTTCATTTTCTTCTTGATATTCGTTATAAGGCTAATTCCCATCGTTTTGAGTTGCTGTTTCAGTGAAGCCGATAAATACCCTTTATCTGCGTACAAACAACCAGAAAGATCCTTTGTCAGCTCAGGCAATGGTTTCCGATCATCGGTGTTTCCTGGTGTGAGTCGAAAACTGAGTATTTCCCCCAAATGATTGATAATTACATGAAGCTTGAAACCAAAGAACCAACCTGTTGAATTTTTTCCCCGTTCAGCTATCCCATTGAAGACTTTATGTCTGCGGATCCGTAAGTTATCACACACCGCTATCGGAGTAGAATCGGCAACCGATAGCCCCGTGCATTTTCCCTTAATTGACTCAAACAGTGCCGTTAACGCTAAGGCACTACGCGGAAGTAACTCTACACAGCGTGAATAGGATGGCAAGTTAGGAAATTCCTTCCGGAGATATAAGCGGACATAATAGAGATAAAATACCTTGAATTGCCTGAATCGGAGTTGATGAAACAACACAACCAGTGTCATCATTTCCGCCAACGAAAGCTGAGTAGACCGTCTACGACGCTTAGTACCGTTAGTCAGCAAATATTCATGCATTTTTGGCTCGAAGTCTTTGCAAAAATCATCCATCAGGCAATAAAGTTCAGTAAGATTTTCCATAATTGTTTAACAATGCTCTACTCTTTAACCAGACTGTTAGAGTATTTTAACAAAACAGGCTCATTCAACTATTTGAATATCAAGACTTTCTCTTTATTTCTTATCCCGAACTCAGGTTATTTTAGGATGCTTAGAAACCCTTGATATTCAATTAGATATCGACATATTGTACAAATATCATACAAGCAGTTATCAAACACTAGTGCGGCCGCAAAAGGTATGCTAAAGTGCCCATGATGAATTTTTGCGTCCAGCGGATGGCCACCGTTGGTAAGCATTAAAATAATTTTTGAGTTAAGCGTTAAATCGAAAAAAAAAATGAAACGAGAATTTACGCCTGGAAAATATCAATACTGTCCCAAGTGCGGTTCAGTTTTAGAACCTAGATGGGAGCAAGTTGAATACCTTAACGGCTGGATAGGCGAAGGCGATTGTTCAAAATGCAATCAGTCAAGTGTTTACATATCAGGAAGTAAACAGTTCCTACGAGAAGCTCGAAAAATGGTTGAAAAACCTAATTGATTCTGAAATCAAATTAATGTCGCATTGAGACACTAATAAGGTCTGAAAAAACATCAAGTTTATTTAGACATAAATTTAATAAGCCTTGCTTTTGCGGGGCTTTTTCGTTTTACGCCACCGCAACACTTACAGATAAAATAGCCTAAACAAGTAAGGCGGTTGGCTCCCTATTTAATTCAAAGCAATGGAACCCTCAATAGGAGGGTATATGCGCATGTCTGAAAAATACTCAACACCTGCGGCCTATCTCTGGGGCATCATGACCACCATCGGTGGTGTTACAACAACGATTTTTGATTTTTTAACCCTTGACCAGTGGGTAGCTGTGATGGGTATCGGCTGCACGATAGGGACATTTTTTATCAACGTGTACTACCGCCGAAGGGAGTACAAACTCAAGGAGCGTCAGTATGAAAATACCGAAAAAAATAGTGATGGCAACCGGCGGTAGCGCGTTATTTCTGGCGTCAAGCATGATAACGCATTTTGAAGGGTTGAGACTTAAGCCCTATTTTGACGGTGGCGGTATTCTTTCTGTCTGTTATGGGCACACAGGTAACGATATTAAACGTAATCGAACGTATACCAAAACCGAATGTGATAAGTGGCTTGATGACGATTTGAAAGTGGTTAAGCGGTATGTTGACCCGTTGATTAAGGTCAATATCACTACACTCACTCAAGCTGCCCTTTACTCATTTGCCTACAACGTGGGCGTGGGGAATTTTACCAAATCCACGTTACTCAAAAAGCTCAACGCGAATGACCGAACGGGGGCTTGTGATGAGATGAAGCGATGGGTTTATGTGAAAGGTGAAGTCTGGAAAGGGCTAATGACCCGTCGGGAAATAGAGAGTGTAATATGTTATGGCGCCCTTACACATTTATCGTAGTGATGATTGTCGCATTGGTTTTATCACTCGTTTTTCTCAACAGCCGTTACAAAACCGTCAAGCAAAACTATCAAACGCTAAAACAGAAATATCACGAGCAAATTGAAGCGTTGGAATTGGAGCAGCAGAAGATAGAAGCCTTGCGCCAACTCGATATTAAACACACCGAGGAACTCAATAATGCTAAAGCGGAAATTGATAAGCTCAATGATGCTGTGCGTGCTGGCACTAAGCGGTTGCGCGTCAATGCCGTGTGTCATACATCCAAAACCGTTACCGCCCAGAGTCGACATGATGAAGCCACACCACAACTTGGTGAGGCAGCTAGACAAGATTATTTCCATCTCAGAGAAATGATAGTTGAGAATGAGAAGCAGACGGAATATCTACAGCAGTACATCAAAACACAGTGTCAATGAAGCAATAAGCGTGTTGTCGATTGAAATTAAGCAAAATAAATTATATTAACTTAGTAGGAGGGTAACCAATGGCGGCATTATCTCCAGAGGTTAAGGCCTTCATCGTGCAGTCATTAGCCTGTTTCGATAGCCCAACGCAAGTGCTCAAACAGGTGAAACTGGAATTTGGATTAACTCTCACCGTACAGCAGGTCTCTTCCTATGACCCCACAAAAGCGATTGGAAAAAGCCTTGGTCAAAAATGGGTTGATCTCTTTCACTTCACGCGAGAGCGATTCAAAAAAGAGATTAGTGATATTCCTATTGCCAATAAAGCGTATCGACTGCGGGTGTTAAACCGTATGGCGATTCGAACAGAGTCGATGGATAATTTTTTACTCACGGCGAAAATGATAGAGCAAGCCGCTAAAGAGTGCGGCGATGCATATACCAATAAACAGAAAATAGAACATTCAGGAACTTCACAGAGCCAGGTTGAATTAATCACCCATGACATGACCCCCGAACAGGCGGCAGAAGCCTATAAAAAATTGATGGGGTAACGGGTTAAAATGGATATATTATTTTTACCATAAATAATGTTGAAGTAAAAATATCAATTACTATCAATATAGTATGTAAATTAACTACCTGTTTAATATTTTTTATGTACGTATTTATGTGCGATATATTTTTTTGACTCGCCTTTTCCCGGACAAATTCCCATGCCATTACCGTTCCCTTTTGACTTTAAAAAGCCGGATTATGCCCAGGTGTTTGAGTGGCGTGCAGAACGCTTGAAACGCCTTCGCGAGCAGCCGGAAAGTTTTAAACCATTAACCCGATTTTACAAGGATAATCCCGCGCAGTTTATTATCGACTGGGGTATGACCACAGACCCACGTAACATTGATTATGGGCTACCGGTGACTATTCCTTTTTTGCTTTTCCCCAAACAGGAAGCCTGGATTGACTGGATAATGACCCGTTGGCGTGAGCGTGAGAACGGCATTACCGAAAAAAGCCGCGAAATGGGCTTAAGCTGGACGTCAATTGCGTTGGCCTGTGCGTTATGCCTCTTCAACAAGGAAATGGTCATTGGCTTTGGGTCACGCAAAGAAGAGTATGTTGACAGCACGGGTGACCCGAAAGCGCTATTTTGGAAAGCGCGCAAGTTTGTGGAAACGCTACCTCAAGAATTCAGGGGGGGATGGGAAGCGAAAAAGCATGCGCCTTATATGCGGGTCAATTTCCCAAACACTGGCGCCATTATCAAAGGTGAAGCAGGGGATAATATCGGACGGGGCGACCGCACAACACTCTATTTTGTCGATGAAGCCGCTTTTTTACCGCGTCCGTTACTGATTGATGCCGCCTTATCGCAAACGACTCGCTGTCGCATTGATTTAAGCTCGGTCAATGGTATGGCTAACCCGTTTGCTCAAAAACGTCACAGTGGCCGTATTCCGGTGTTTACTTTTCATTGGCGCAGTGACCCGCGTAAAGATGATTCGTGGTACGAAAAAGAGTGTCTGAAAATTGATAATCCGGTCATTGTGGCGCAAGAGCTGGATTTGAACTATCAGGCGTCGGTTGAAGGTGTCTTGATTCCAGCAGAGTGGGTACAGGCGGCGATTGATGCCCACACAAAACTGGGTATTAAGCCCACTGGTATACGCTTAGGCGCTTTTGATGTGGCGGATGAGGGCAAAGACAAGAACGCTTTTTCTTGGCGTCATGGCTTCTTGCTTGAAGGCATTGAGGAATGGTCGGGAAAAGGCAGTGATATTTTTGGCAGTGTTGAGAGCGTTTTCCAATTAGCCGATAAATATCAGCTTGAAAGTTTTCGCTTTGATGAAGATGGATTAGGGGCTGGTGTGCGAGGCGATGCACGTATTATCAATGACCAGCGCAGACAAAGAAGAGCTGCACGTATTGACGCCGTGCCATTTCGCGGTAGTGGTGGGGTATTTGATCCGGATAAAGAGGCGGTTGCTGGATTTGATGGACAAAACGCCCGATTAAACAAGGATTTTTTCGCTAATGCCAAAGCACAAAGTTGGTGGCATTTACGCAAACGCTTTCAAAATGTCTATCGTGCGGTAGTGGAAAAACAACCCTTCAAACCGGATGAACTGATTGCCATTAATGGCGCAATGCGACTCAAAGACAAACTGATTGTTGAGCTATCGCAACCAACCTATTCCATTAACGCGGTGGGAAAAATTGTGATTGATAAACAACCCGATGGCACAAAGTCACCGAATCTCGCCGATTCGGTGATGATTAACTTTGCCCCAATGAACACGTCACTTGAAATTTGGTCACTACTGGGCAGGAGCGCATGACAAAAAAGAAAAAATCACACTCTCAAAAAACCGTTGACGGGTATGAGAATTTTACCGCCCGAGTCGGGATGCAAACCCCCAATCAACATGCGGATTCGACTTATCGCCCTGATTGGACAAGTCGGAACCGGTTATTACTGGAGTATGCTTACCGCTCGTCATGGATAATTGGTGCGGCGGTCGATACTGTCGCCGATGATATGACGCGAAAAGGTGTGCGTATCACCTCGCAAATGGAGTCGAGCGATAAAGGTGCAATCGAATCCTTATTTGATGAACTGGAAATCTGGGAAAGCCTGAATAACGCGATCAAGTGGTCACGGCTCTACGGCGGCGCATTAGGGCTTATTCTGATAGAAGGGCAAGCGCCGTTTACGCCATTACGCGTTGAGACGATAGGACAAGGTAAATTCAAAGGTATTTTACCGCTTGACCGTTGGCAGGTTAACCCCGATTTGAATCGGCGTATCAAAACGTTAAGCAAGGACTTAGGGAAACCCGAATTCTACGACATTGTGACCGTTGAGAACGGCATCCCCGCCTGGAAAGTGCATCATAGCCGCCTGATCCGTTTTGACGGTGTGACGCTCCCTTATCAGCAAGCCAAAACCGAGAATGAGTGGGGTATGTCGGTCATTGAACGTATTTTCGACCGGTTAACCGCTTTTGACAGCACCACAACCGGCATTGCGCAATTGGTGTATAAAGCGCATTTACGAACCTTCAAAGTAACAAAATTACGTGAAATTATCGGCTTTGGTGGCGAGCAATATGAAGCACTAATGAAACACATGAACATGATACGTCAATACCAGAGTAACGAAGGGCTGACGCTCATGGACGCTGACGATACCTTTGAAACGCATAGCTATTCGTTTTCAGGATTGGATAACGTGCTGGCGCGCTTTGCTGAACAAATCAGTGGGGCAACCGGCATTCCACTGGTTCGTCTGTTTGGACAGTCGCCATCAGGCTTTAATACCGGCGATGCCGATTTAGCCAATTACTACGACAACATCGCGACACAACAATCAAGGCGCCTCAAGCAACCGTTACGAAAGTTATTTGAGATAGCGCAGCGCATCAATCGGCATTAGGTAAACCGTTACCCGATGATTTTACGTTTGCCTTTAATCCGCTGTGGCAAATGTCCGACATGGATAAGTCTACCGCCGCGGTTAACATGATTAATGCGCTCAATGCCGCGCAGGATGGCGGCATGTTGTCAGCAAAAGCGGCTATGTCGTCGCTACGGGATTTGTCCGATGTTATCAGTATAGGCAGTACCATCACCGATGAGGACATAGCGAATGAGGAAGAAGAAGCACCGCCAAGGCTCAGTGCTGTCCACGCACCAACGGTCAAAACGGGCGGAAACCCAATATCGAACGAGCCTTAGTCAAGTTGCTCGTAAAATCGGGGCTATCATCAATCAACAATACGACGGTTCGAATGATTCAGTGCTAGACATTCAGCAAGCATTAGCGGATTACAGCGAACTTATCGAGAGTTGGGCAAGGCGGGTAGCGACAAAGTTTGTCGAAACCGTATCACAAGATAATGCGAAGTTGTGGCAGCAACATAGCCATGAAATGCGCAGAGAACTCAAGCAATTGATTGCTCAAGCGCCAGTAGGTCATGTGATGCAATCACTTGTTCATGAGCAAATCAAGTACATTAAATCGCTGCCCATTGAAGCCGCTGATAGAGTTTATGACATCCAAAACCGAGCGATTGCAGCGGTAGTGAACGGTGAACGGCCTGAACATTTTACTGCGATGATAGCGCAATCCGGCGAAGTGACGGCGTCGCGGGCAAAAATGCTAGCCCGCACCGAATTAGGCCGAGCGACGCAAGCCCTAACGCAAGCGAGAGCACTGGCAATAGGATCAACAGGCTATATCTGGCGCACCGCAAATGATGGCGATGTAAGGCACTCTCATAAACAACTGGAAGGGCAGTTTGTCAATTGGCATAACCCACCTACCTTGGATGGGTTGACAGGGCACGCTGGGGCATTACCCAATTGCCGTTGCTACTGTGAAGTCTCTTTTTCTGACAGATAACATCATGAAATATTTTTTTAAAACCCGTCTGGGTAACACCCGTTATCAGATGGCGGACGGCTCGCTACTGTGTAAAAACGTTCCGATTGCCCGAACAGGCACGCAAGTTTATTTCGCCTTGGATTTGCCGAATCTGACGCCTGACAATCGTGGCCAAATTCTCGTTGAAAGAAGTAAAGATGAAGTTTTTCGTCCTGAAACGCTGGCCTCGTTTGAAGGTATGAGTGTCACGCTGCTGCATCCCGAAGATGGGGAAGGCAATGTCATTTTTGTTGACACCGACAATTGGCGCGATTTAGCGCAAGGGCATGTACAAAACGTCAGACGCGGAGAAGGGGAACAGGCGGATTTGATAATCGCGGATTTAATTATCAAAGATGCGCTTGCAATCGAGGAAATTAATCACGGCAACGACGAAGTCTCGTGTGGCTATGATGCGCAATACGAACAGATTGCGCCTGGCATCGCACGGCAATATGAAATCGTTGGCAATCATGTCGCTCTGGTACCTAAAGGCCGAGCGGGAATACGATGTGCAATTGGAGACAGTATGTCAAACAAAACACAAACCTGGTTCAAACGGCTGTTAAGTGCCCATCGCACGAAAGATGCTGTGGCCATGGAATCAGTGCTCAATAACGCGCCCGAGTCAATTACAGGGGATGAAGGGACAGAGGAACTACCGAAGGCGATTAATATCAACATTAATCCCCAAGGTGTCAACCCGCCCGAGCAACCAATATCAACGACGGATGACACGCCTGATTATATTGAGGCGATATTAAAGCGACTCGATGTGCTTGAAGGTAAAACCGCCGATAGTGACGATAAACCGGAGGATAAAACAGTGGGTACGGTTGATGACGAGGAAAAAAACGAAAAGGCAGAAACCATTACCGGCGATGCAGCATATAAAGCAGAGTTGATTATGCCAGGGGTAGCCCTTTCAACACCGGTAAAACCCACGGCCTTTAAACGTCAGGTGTTAGCCAATGCAGACCAAACTATTGTGCGCGCTATTGTCGGCGATGCGGAAATTAACCGATTATCCAAGCGCACGGTGGATATGGCGTTTAATGCGGTGGCAGAACTTTCGAAAAACCGCAATACCGCAAACACCTTCACGACAGATTCACTCCGAAAATCCGGCAATGCGATTGCCGATTTAAACAAGTTAAATGCCGAATTTTGGGCAACACGAGGCAAATAAAAATGATGAAACCCTATTTATACCGGATGCCAGTGGGTATCGCCGGTGCAATCTCACGCTATCGGGATTTAACCACCGAACCGGTGTTACTAAAATCTAAAGACGGTTTTCCGGACTATGGACTAGCAGGTAAATATGACGGCGATTATTTTGTGCCGCTTGCTGAAAATGACACGGCAGACGTCATCAAAGGCATTTATATTCGCCCTTATCCAACGACGCAAACGCAGGATTTTATCCGGCAAGTCGGCAAAGAGAAAAATTTTACTGGCGATGCGCTAAAACGCGGCTATGTCTTGGTGAATGTCGGTGTGGATAGTCAACAGGTTAAAAAAGGCGCCAAGGTCTATGTGCGAGTGGCAGGGGCAACGGATAAAAGCCCACTAGGCGCTATTTTGATTGCCGAAGAGAAAACGGGATCAGGGGCGGCCGAAAAAATTAATACCGTGATATTGGCTAATGCCGAATTTACCGGACACGGTGATGCTGACGGCAACGTTGAAATATCGTATAAAATTTGAGGGATTCATACATGTTAACTTTTGACCAACGCACAATCGACTCAACCGGTGCGTTTCTTATCGGTGAGCTTGAGCGTTTAGACCAAAGCATTAATCTGCCTTTAGTACAATATACCTATAGTCGGGATATTCAATTGCGCGAAGATGTGTCCATTGCTGATGACATCTCAAGTTTTACCCGTACCGGATTTGCCGCCGCAGGGACAGGCGCTAACCCTAACGGTAAAAACTGGATAGGTAAGGATTCTACCGCCATTGCGGGTGTGAATATCGATATCCAAAAGGAAGGATTCCCATTGCAACTTTGGGGGATGGAGCTTGGATGGACAGTCGTAGAATTAGAGGCGGCAAGGCAAGTTGGTCGTCCGGTTGATGCCCAAAAACACGACGGTATGCGCCTAAAGTGGAACATGGACATTGACGAGCAAGTCTATGTCGGTGATACCGCCATGAATGTAAAAGGATTGCTCAATCTCGATAATATCAAGACCAATAACGCCGCCAAAGCGTGGTGCCAGTCAACAGCCGATGAAATTCGCGACAGCATCAACAAAATATTAAGCGATGCATGGGCTGCTTCTGCATATTCGATGGTGCCAACGGATTTACTGATTCCGCCTGAACAGTTTGCATTACTCTCTACTATCTTGGTATCCAGTGCGGGTAACCAGTCATTACTGACGTACCTGAAAACCAATACCATTGCGTATCATCAAAACGGTATCCCGCTGAATATTCGTGCAGTGAAATGGCTAAAAGGCCGTGGCGTAGGCAATAAAGATAGAATGGTGGCCTATACCAATGAAAAGCAGTACGTACGCTTCCCAATGGTGCCACTACAAAGCATTCCCATTCAATACCGTGGAATATATCAGCTGACTACCTATTATGGTCGTCTGGGGGCTGTTGAGCCGGTTTATCGTGAAACCCTCGCTTATTGCGACGGTATCTAAGCCCCTATATAGGGGCTTCATTTTTGGAGTTCATTTATGAAAATTCAGGTACATACCCCTTTTACGCTTACCCATGAATCCGGTGAGCGAACCGATTTTGATGTGGGTATTCATGAGGTAAGCAAAAGCACGGCGGAACATTGGTTTACCGAGGCGCATAGTATTGTCCTTAATCCCGTAAAAGCGCCCGTTAAAGAACAAACCAAAGAAAACGTGAATACCAAGAATAAAAAAAAGGGAAAAGACACAAGCAAACAGGAACCTGAAAGTAAAGAGGATATCGATGAGTCAACGGAACAAACACCTACCGACGATACCGCAATTCCGTAATGATTTTCCCCCGTTTAACGATGAGGTTAAATTCCCCGATGCGCAAATTCAGCTTCGTTTAAATTTAGCAGACAAATTCCTCAGTGAAAATGTGTCAGGGAGTGAGGTTTTTCCTTACTGGGTGGGGTTATTTGTTGCGCATTACCTCACGCTTTATGCCATGGATACACGATCTTTACAGGCAGGGGGAGTAGGGGGATCAAGTTCAGGC
Organism: Arsenophonus sp. PmNCSU2021_1; assembly: GCF_036919435.1. NCBI lineage: Bacteria > Pseudomonadati > Pseudomonadota > Gammaproteobacteria > Enterobacterales > Morganellaceae > Arsenophonus > Arsenophonus sp. PmNCSU2021_1. The sequence continues at coordinate 231,898 of NZ_JAZHPL010000011.1, forward strand.
GTGGCAACCGCTAAGTCAGTGGATAAGGTGAGTGTCAGCTATGACAACAGCATGACGCTCAACCCCAATGCGGGATTCTGGAATAACACCCGTTATGGTGCGGAGTTTTACCAATGGGTGCTTATGTTTGGCGCAGGGGGGCGGCAATTATGAAAAGTGGTGTCACCTTACGTATGGACAACACGGGTAAATTGTTTGATGCCCTCGTTCAACTTGGTAAAAAAGAGGTACTGGTCGGCATTCCGGCTGAAAATAACGACCGTGAGGATACCCCTTTTAGCAATGCGGCTATTGGTTATCTCAACGAGTTTGGCTCGCCGGCTAAAAACATTCCGGCTAGACCGCATTTGATACCCGGCATTCGTTCAGTGGAAACTAAAACAACCTCGGAACTTAAAATAGCCGCTAAAGCCATTTTGGATTCTCAACCGGATAAAGCAGAGCAAGGATTAAATCGAGCAGGTCAAATCGCGGTTCAAGGGGTACAAGCCGTCATTACCCAAAGCAATTTTACCCCACTGGCTGACAGTACATTAGCTGCCCGGGCACGACGAGGACGTAAAGGGGCGGCGCAAGCGCTTGAAAATCGAAAAGCCGGTTTACCGCCCGATAACAACAACGCTAAACCGCTGATTGATACGGGAACCTATCGGCGTGCTATCACTTATGTTGTGAGGAAGAAAAATGCCAATGCTTGATGTAACCGATGTGCTTTTTGATCCAGATTTTTGCGATACCTCGCTCACTTACACACGACGGGAAATTTTGATTGATGATGAAGGTATTACCTCGACAAAAGAAAGTACGTATCCTTTTTCAGGTGTCGTTACTGTAGATAGTTCAATTGAAGCGCAAATACGGACATCGGGTCAACTGGTGAGTGGTCGAATACTGGTGGTGACCACCACCCGATTAATAGCCGGTGAAACCCATCATATTGGCGATATTGTCATTTATCAGGGGCGCAAATATCTGGTCAAATCCGTCGATCCTTACACCGCTTATGGTGCGGGATTTGTTCAGGCGCATTGTGAACTGATGCCGTTAGACGGAGGTACCGCGTATGAGCAATAACAGCAGTACCGAGGCAGGTTGGCTAACGCCCTTTGATGATAACGCTTTGTATAATGAAGGCTTAGAACGCCTGTTAACGCGTTGGGTTTGTGGCGTTTCTGGTTTGCCAGCAAAACACGTTTTACCTCGCTGGCAACGCGAACCGGCACCGTTGCCATCCCCTGATACCAACTGGTGTGCGTTTGGCCTCATCGATATTGAGAGTGCGGCGAATCCCGCCTTAGTCAATCAAAGCGATGAATCAAACGAACTTTGGCAGTACGAAACCTTAACGTGTATGGCCTCTTTCTACGGAAGAGAAGGTATGGTTTATGCCACGCGATTTCGTGATGGCATTATGCTCAGTCAAAACAATGCTGAACTGAATAAATTCAATCTTACACTCGGTAGCCACAGTCAAATTAGGGCGTTTCCAGAGCTTATCAATAATCAGTGGGTAAATCGTTTTGATTTCACCGTTCATCTACGTCGCAAAGTGGTACGTCGCTATCACATAAAATCCGTGAAAGATGCCGACGTTACATTTTTTGGAGAAAAATAAATGTCTAAAGGTTTACCCATTTCAAGGGTGGTTAAGGTCACGCTTGATATGTCACCCCGTGCCGCAAGCAGCCGCAATTTCGGTTCACTGCTGATTGTCGGTGACTCACCCGTTATCGATCCGCTTGAGCGATTACGGGCGTATTCCAATATTGAGGAAGTCGCCAATGATTTTGGTACAACCGCACCCGAGTATCAGGCGGCTTCACTCTATTACCAGCAGTCACCAAAACCCGTCGATCTATATGTTGGCCGATGGGTGAAATCAGCTTCACCAGCCTTGTTGCGTGGGAGCATATTAACCGAGGAAGAATCAACAATAAGTAATTTCACTTCCATTACTGACGGCGCAATGGTTATCAGTGTTAACGGCAAGAATGTGAAATTAACTGGTATCAATTTTTCGCAAGAAACCAATTTAAACGGTGTCGCTGCAAGAATTAGTGAAAAAATGACTACCTCCACGATGACATGGAGCAGTAATGATCGCCGATTTGTTGTCACCTCCAATACGGCCGGTCAAACCGGTTCAGTCGGATTTGCGTCTCCACCGGAATCCGGCACTGACTTGTCGTCTATGCTGAAATTAACGCAAGAGATGGGAGCTACACCTGTCGAAGGAACTGACGGGGAAGCTATCGTGGACGCTATCGCAAAATTAGCCGATTTATCTAACGATTGGTATGGACTAGTGATAACTTCAACCCTTTCTACTGATGAAGTAAAAAATATTGCAAACTTTATCGGTGCAGCCGGTAGCTCACGCATTTTTGGTTACACTACGCAAGATACCGCCGTACTGGATAGCGCAAAAGAAGATGATATTGCCTCTATGTTAAAAAAGGCGAAATATCAACGGGTTTTTACCCAGTATTCCTCATCAACACCCTATGCGGCGGCATCGGCTTTTGGTCGGGCGTTTTCCGTGAACTTCAACGGCAATAACACCACGATCACCCTCAAATTCAAACAGGAGCCTGGTGTTAAAGCGGAGATGTTGACTACGTCACAGGCAAATACGCTGGCGGACAAAAATTGCAACGTGTTTGTCAATTACGATAACGACACTGCCATCATACAAGAAGGCGTGATGGCCGATGGTGATTTTTTCGATGAACGCCACGGCCTGGACTGGTTGCAAAACTTTGTGCAAACCAATTTGTACAATCTTTTGTATACCAGTACCACCAAAATCCCTCAAACGGAGCAAGGCAGCACGACGCTTTTAACCAATGTTGAGCAATCCCTGGCGCAGGCGGTCACTAATGGATTACTTGCACCGGGTATCTGGAACGGCGGCAGTATAGGTCAATTGGTAAGCGGAGATACGCTCACCAAAGGGTATTACGTCTATATTCAACCGCTTGCGGAGCAGGCGCAATCCGAGCGAGAAAAACGCAAAGCGCCGCCGATTCAGGTTGCCTGTAAGTTGGCCGGTGCGGTGCATTTCGCGGATGTCTTAATCACCATTGTTCGATAAGGAGAGAAAATGGCCGCTTATAGTTTTGTTAATGTTTCCGCCACGCTAACCGGCCCCACGGGGGTGATAGATTTGGGCGCTGGCTCGGCGAACTCGGAAGAAGGCATTGTGGTGACAATGACGGAAGCCAAAAACACCATGACCATTGGTGCCGATGGAGAAGGGATGCACACACTACACGGGGGGAAGTCAGGCACGGTAACCGTAAGCCTCATTAAAGCCTCGCCCGTTAACAAAAAACTGATGATCGCCTATAACGCGCAAAGCGTGTCATCAGCGCTTTGGGGTAATAATGTGATTGTGATACGCAATCCGGTATCCGGCGATATGATCACCGCGCGTAGTTGTGCTTTTCAAAAAATACCGGATTTGCAAAATGCAAAAGAGGCGAATGTTCTCGCTTGGGTATTTGACTGCATCAAGATCGACGCCTTATTAGGAGAATTCTAGTGGACATTGAAATTAACGGTCATGAGTATCGCGCGACAAAACTCAGTGTGTTTGACCAACTTAAGGTAGCGCGAAAATTATTACCCGTGTTATCCGGTTTAACCGGTGAACTACAAAAATTACAACAAGGGGAAATGCCAATGGCAGCGGTGTTACCCTCTATGGCAAATGCCATTGCGCAAATGAGCGATGAAGATTGTAACGCGATTTTGCACCCTTGTTTAGCCGTGGTTTCACGCAAAAATGCCAAGGCATGGACGCCGATTTTTCGTCAGAGCGAGTTGATGTTTGATGATATTGACTTGAAGACCCTGCTTGAGATTGTGGCACAGGTGATTGGAGACTCCCTCGGTAATTTTTTTCACGCACCCCAAGACGACGAGACAGCCAGCCTCCCACCACAGGATTAACGCTGGATTCAATGCCGGATGGTAAGGACTTCTTACGCCTTCCTGTTAAGTATGGCTACATAAAATTCGACAAATTAAAAGATGGCTCAATCGATTTGGCGGATTTAGCCGAAATGAATGAGTGGATAGACATCGAACAGGATAACGAAGCGCGAATTGCGCGTTGGAGAAACCACCATGACTCATGCTGAAACGTTGCGAGATTTTCTCATCAGCCTCGGTTTTAAAGTTGATGACAGTGGCATGCGAAAATTTCAGTCCGTTGTTACGGGGGTGAGTGCCAATGTTATCAAGCTAGGTGCGTCGGTTGAGGGGGCAGCGCTGGCCGTCGTGGGATTTACCACACAAATTGCCGCCGGTCTTGATAAGATGTACTGGGCGTCAGCGCGTACAGGCGCCAGTGTTAACGGCATAAAAGCATTAGGTTATGCCGCCAGTCTTACCGGCAGTAGCGCAGAAGCGGCAAGAGGTTCACTTGAAAATCTGGCTCGATTTTTAAGGAATAGTCCGGGCGCGGAAGGATTTTTAAATCGTCTTGGGGTGCAAACCCGTGATGCCAATGGCAATTTGCAGGATATGAGCGCTATTTTTACCCGTGTGGGGAATAAACTGGCCTCCATGCCTTATTACCGCGCCAATCAATATGCTCAACTACTCGGCATTGATGAAAATACGCTAATGGCCATGCGTAGAGGGCTGAACAAGTTTTCTGCTGATTACCAGCGGATGCTCAAACAAACCGGATTTAACGCAGACGTTGCTGCCAAACAGTCCAACCAGTTTATGACCTCGATGAAAGGATTGACGGGGTTAATTGGTGTTTTGCGTGATAAGGTAGGGTCAAACCTGGCAGGGGGATTGAGTCGCGAGATAGACAATCTCCGCAAAAGACTGCTAACTAATTTCCCTGAAATTGAGAAGATATTAACGAGTATAATCAAAGGCATCATTCAGGCCGGTGGAATGGTGAGTCGGGTTATCTGGCGAGTCAGTCAGGTAATAGGACAGGTTTTTGATTGGTGGCACAATTTAGACGAAAAATCTAAAAAACTCATCACGACCTTTAGCGGATTGGCAGCGGCTATATGGGTACTCAATCGCGCATTCTTTGCCTCTCCCATCGGGATTATCACCGGCCTGATTGCTGCTTTACTGTTACTTTGGGAAGACTACCAGACGTGGAAAGAAGGCGGCAAATCCTTTATCGACTGGTCAAAGTGGGAAGGTGAAATCAATCTAGCAAAAGCCGCATTCACCTGGTTAGGTGAAAAATTAACAGGATTGGTTGACCTGGTAGGCGGTTGGCAAAATGCGCTTGAGCTATTGGCTATTTTTATCGCTGGGGCATGGGTGAGCAAGGTGTTAGGGGCTTTTGGCAACATTACCAAGTTACCTATCCCGCCTTGGCTAAAATTATGGGGTCTCTATGCGGGGTATCTGATTTCAGATAAAGATAATATCAGCGATAGCGCAAGCGCGTCATGGGATTACAACACCCGTCAAGTCAAACGGGCGATTGGTAACGGTTTGGATTATCTAGGTTTTGATAACAGCTGGGCAAACAAAAATCAAGGCAGCAATATCCGAGATGATATCGCTGATGTGCCTACCGGCGACATGCCAAGGGGTATTCGTAACAACAATCCGGGTAATCTGAATTTTGTTGGACAACGCGGTGCAGTACGAGAAACACCTAACGGAAGATTCGCCAAATTCAATACCGCATTCGAGGGCTTACAAGCCCTTTCTACACAGCTTAATCGTTACGCTGAAAGGGGCTTAAATACCGTTGAAAAAATTATTAGCACTTGGGCGCCCGCCAGTGAAAATAATACTCGTGCCTACATTGATAAAATATCCGGTAAATTAGGGGTTTCCCCTGACACCGTGTTGAATCTGTCCAATCCGACGGTGATGACATCGCTCATGTCTGGCATCGTTGAGCACGAAAATGGTCGTCAGCCATATAGCCAGGCAATGCTCTATCAGGCCGCAAATGCAGGTATGGGGAATAATATTGACCAGAATATCACGATTCATGTTGAAGGTGCACCTGATCCATACGCCACTGCCAATGCAATTGCCGATAAACAAACGGGCGTTAACGCCAGACTGATTGGACAATTAACCCAGCGAGCCTACTAATGGATATCCTTTCTACGCTTTTTTCACAACGATCGCGCAAAATTGGGTTGCTGGTGCCGGATGTCATTATCTCAGAAAAACATCACGACACCCTTGAAATCACAGAACATCCGGTTGAACTGGGTGCGGAAATAGCCGATCACGCTTATAAGCGTCCAGCAGAAGTCACCATGGAAGTGGGTTTTTCAAGTGGGGGATCGCTGCTGGATTTTTGGGACACGGCAAAAGTAGGTATTCGCGCAGGGTTAAGCGCACAGGAAATCTACCAGCAGATTTTAGCGCTTCAAGCCAGCCGTCAACCGTTTGATGTCATAACAGGTAAGCGCAAATACCAGAATATGCTCATTCGGGCAATCGAAGTGACCACCGATAAACACACGGAAACCGTGTTGATGGCGATATTAACCTTACGGGAGCTGAATATCACCCAAACCCAAACGGTCAATATCAAATCTACCGATGCAAAAAATATGCGAGAAGGTAACACAACCGGTGGCGTGAGCAATACGGGGATGAAAACGCCAAAGTCGAGTGAGCATAGTAGCCTTTTACAGCGAGGAGCTGCTTTTTTCAATGGAAATTAACGAAATACCGCTTACCCCCACCAATCAGCAATTTACGATTAAGCTATCCGATACCGTGTGGCAATTTCGCCTTATTTGGCGTGATAGCGATACTTGGGTTCTGGATATACTCACGGTTGACAATCAACCGGTGATACAAGCAACTGTCTTGAACAGTATATTTATGGAGCAACGTTATGATACGACTCATCCCATTCTTGGTTCTTTCTGAGAATCGCATTCAGGATAGTCAGCAGTTTGCGCATACAGGCAACCAGCGCCACTTTTTTGGCTTTTCCTGCTGCAACCAGCCGTGTGTAAAATGCTTTTATCACCGGATTGAAACGAGTTGCAACCAGTGCAGCCATGTACAAAGAGGTTCGAACTCCGGCCCGACCGCCAAAAATGGTTCGTCGGCCACGCATGGTTCCCGAGTCTCTATTAACAGGAGCTACCCCAACCAGTGCACTGATCTCCCTGCGCGAGAGTTTCCCTAACTCAGGGACTTCTGCCAGCAATGTAGCAGCAGTCATCATACCAATGCCTTTGATAGTACTTAGCCGCTCTGCAAGCTCGTTGAAATGATCCGTAATATGCTTATGCATATCCTCGTCAATCCGTTTAAGTTCATTTTCTAGTGCATTGATGATGTTACTGATGCTTTTTCTGTTTTGCGGGTGAGATGGATGCATCCGGTTTCTTTCAGCTACAAGCATTGCAATCAGCTGGCGTCTGCGCACCACCATAGCAGCAAGAATCTGACGCTCTGCATCAGGAATAGCCTGGATAAAACGTGACCGCTCAGGATGGCGGTTAATGACATCAGCCATCTGAGCTAAAACTCTGGCATCTATTCTATCAGTCTTTGCCAGATAGCCCATGGATCGAGCAAAGTCTCTGGCTTGCCTGGGATTGATAACGGCAACATCAAAACCTTCAGCCTGAAGAGCGCATGCAATCGCTGCCTCGAGACCACCTGTAGCTTCCATCAGAATCAAGGCTATGTTGTTCTTTTTCAGTTGATAAATGATGGTATCGAACCCGTCAGGGTTATTGCTGACTCTGAACTGCTCAATGTTATTGGTGCCTGCAATATCCAATGAAGCTTTAGAAACATCAATTCCTACACAAATTGGATTTAGCTGACTCATATTACCCATCCTTGCAAATACGTTATGAATTACGGACAACTGTTCGGGTTTCAGATGAGTGGCTAAGTGTATGCATCATTCGCTTTGCTACGGGCTATAAACCCCAGGGACAATCGGATTACATACACCTTGCCAAATCTAATCGCTATTATTATAACCAAATTTCAAGATACAAGGGGCTGCGCTATCAAATAATGTCGCCATTAATGGCATTTCCCGTCATGCATCGGGGTATTCGAATGTGGATGTGGTGTTAACCGGACAAGTCGGTACGGTGATAAAGAATGGTCGTGTACGTGATAGAAACGGTAATATCTGGCGCTTACCAGAAACGGTTACACTTGATACACACGGCGAAGCGACGGTGACGGCGGTTTGTCTGGTTGCTGGAAGTGTAACCGCATTAGGTGGTGAAATAGTCGAGATAGCCACCCCCACGCGAGGCTGGCAAACGGTGAGCAATCCCAAATCCGCAACACAAGGCAGGCCTATTGAAACGGATAATCAGTTACGAGAGCGGCAGCGAAAATCGGTCTCACTCCCTTCACGCACCGTATTGGAAGGTATACAGGGCGCAATTAGCCTGATATCCGGCGTAACAAGACAACGCGGTTTTGAAAATGACACCAGTAAAACGGATAAAAACGGTATTTCTCCGCATTCCATTGCGATGATAGTCGATGGTGGTGATGTCACCACGATTGCCAGCGCAATCGCACAAAAGAAAACCCCTGGAGCGGGAACGTTTGGCGATACGTCAATTACGGTGAAAGACCGCTACGATATGCCAATTACGATTCGGTTTTCGAGACCCAAAACGGTTGATGTGCATGTGGAAATTGACTTAACCGCTTTTTTGGGGTTTACCACCCTCACCGGCGATAAAATCCGGCGGAAAGTATCAGAATATATTAACCAACAACTTATTGGCGACAATCTGTATCTGACCCGTCTTTACTCCCCGGCAAATCTGCCCGCGGATGAAGAAGGGAAAACGTTTGATATCACGGCAATAAAAATCGGACGGACAGAAGAAACGGTCAAAGAAGAAAACTTGATTGTGGCTTTTAATGAAGCCGTTAGTTGTCGTGAGAATAACATCAAACTGGTGGTGACCTCATGAGAGATTACACCGAATACATCACCCCACAACATCGTCAAGCGGAAAAGTTTACGCAACATATTGCGCTGATGACACGCGCACTAAGGGGTGTTTCAGCTTTAGCCGCGCAGCTTAATGCGTTTTTCAGTATCGATACGGCAACGGGTAAACAACTGGATGCCGTCGGCGAATGGATAGGCTTATCCCGGTTTGTCAAAACGCCGATTAAAGGCGTCTATTTTTCACTGGATACGGAAAAGGTGGGCTTTGACCAGGGGAGCTGGAAACGACGCTTTGATGCCGATAGTGGCTTTACTGAACTGGATGATGAAACCTACCGCTTTATATTGAGAGCAAAAATACGCGCAAATCACTGGGACGGCACAAGCGAGATGCTCTCAGAAATTTATCAGGGCGTTATTCCTGATGAAACGGTAAAAATCTTTTTTATCGACAATCAGAATATGTCGATGGATGTGTATCTAACCGGTGGCGTCATACCGGAAGTGACAAAAGCCGTTATCAAACAGGGATATCTCAATATCAAGCCAGAAGGCGTAAGACTTAACGCCTACACCGGTTCCGAAGGGGATAACGGCATTTTTGGGTTTGATGTCAACAATCGTTATATCGACGGCTTTGATGTCGGTAGCTGGGCAGTCAAATTATAGGAATAATCGATGGCAAAAAATGAAATATTACCGTTTGGGATTGCAGACGGGGCGAATGTATTGCCAGCGGATGAGTATCAGAAACTCACCGCCCGCAATAATGGGTTTAGTGCAGGGGTGGCGCGCTCACAGGAGCTCAACACCGTCTGGAGACAGGCATCTGTTATATCACATGTCATCGCGCAATTTATCGCAGAGACTAATAACAGTGATGTACTAGACGACGGCAACGTTGACAAACTCAAAGCCGGACTCATCAGTGCCTTATCGAAAAATGTGAATAGTACCGTACCCACCGCGACAAAAAACGTGGCAGGGATAACGAAACTCAGTAGCGCCACGAATAGTGACGATGAAACGCTAGCTGCTACCCCCAAAGCGGTCAAAATTGCTTATGACTTGGCGAAAACGGTGAGTATTGACGGGATGTATCCGGTAGGGATTGTCGTCTGGTTTGCCCAAAACAAAAATCCCAATACCTTATTTCCTAATACGAAGTGGCAATACATTGGTGAAAATAAAACCATTCGGTTAGCGAAAGTAGATGGCTCTAATGTATTAACCACCGGTGGGTCTGACGCTATTAAGCTGACAGAAGCGCAATTACCTGCTCACGGGCACGCTTTTTCAGCAACTACCAGCAGCTATGATTATGGTACTAAAAATACGAATGCAACGGGAAATCATGCACATAGTTTTGCGGGAGTAGTACGTGATCCATGGAACGCAAGAGGAGGCTCTGGTAATCCTAATCAATGGCAGCCAAGAACTCAAAATACATCACAAGCGGGGAACCACTCACATACTGTTATTCTTGGCCCACATTCACATACTGTTTCAGGTACAACCGGAAAGACGGGAGGCGGTAGTGAAATTAATATAACGAATGCTTTTGTTACGCTAATGGGCTGGTACAGAATCAGTTAAGGAATCAACATGTTCAGAATTTTTAAAGCCTATACCTACACGAGTGATACGCATGAATTGTTAGGGCCCTGTGATGCTTACACAGATGAAACGCATGAGATACTGCCTTTTCATACTGAGAAGAAACCGCTTGATAAAAGGCAAGGTTTTGCCGTTGTTTTTAATGAACAAAATCAGGAATGGGAATATCAGGAAGATCATCGAGGCTTGGTGTTATTTGATACGAAAAGCCGTCAATCTGTCACCATCGAAAAATTAGGAAAAGTACCCAAGTATTTAACACCCTTGGCGCCCAAAAGCGAATATGATGTTTGGGATGGTGAAAGATGGGTCAAGGATGTTGAAGCTGAAAATTTAGCAAAAAGACATAAATTGGAAGGCATCAAACAACAAAAATTATATGATGCTACTTGTGAAATTGCCCCTCTTCAAGACGCCATAGATTTAGATATGGCGACCGAAGAAGAGAAAAAACGATTGATAGTCTGGAAAAGATATCGTGTACTAGTTAATCGTATAGAAACATCAACTACACAAGAGATAACATGGCCTAAACCCCCGTTATAACCGTATCAATGATTATTGAAAGGGATCACCGATTTCTTTTGCATATTTAACGCCCAATTGATAAGACGCATAATCAGTTAAATGACCATCATCCCTGTACGTTGGAACCCCTTTTATATTTCCTAAGCATTTTCCAGCATGGCAGAGTAAATCAGCGGGATTGATAATAACAACGGAAGGATGCTTTATTTGTATTTTTTGAAACATTTCTTCTACCCATAAAGTATTATTAATTCCTTTATTTGTTTCATTAGTATCAAAATTACAGTTGTCAATATTCTTTTCTTGATGAAATATTCGATTTTTGAATCTTGTATAAAAACAATCAAGGTAATTATATTTTGCTCGTGGAATTTCCTTTATTAAAATAACCTTTACACCTGATTTTTCTATGAAAGATATCGCGTTATTCAATGCATGGAAAATTATATCTTGAGGTTTATCACCGCTATTTTTTTTATCTTCTGGCGTTACAATAAAACCAAGATAGTTTGACCACCGTTCAGCAATGATAACAAAGTTAAATTTTGACGTTGCGATTGAATTAAAATAATTGATGGTATTTTTTTCACAAGAGGTATTGATACTATTATTACCCCAGTGGTATTGTCTTATTTTTGGCAGGGCAAGACAACTGGAGCTCGTAATAGAAGTGACTGATGTATCATATTTTTTTCCTATAACATCAAAAAAATTCCAGAAATGATTAGCGTTTGAATCACCAATAAGCAAGGCTTTTTTTGTACTACTCGTTTCCCCAATTTCGCATTTTTTATCAGCGATATCGTTTTCTTTATTAAAGCATTTTGTTCTATTCTTGGCAGAATATTGGGTTAAAATATTATCGATACGCACATATTCTTCACCGAACCTAAAATTAAATCCTTTATATTTATCACTTATATCATCAATTGCTAGAGATAATATAATAGGTAATACTATCAAGATTAATAGTGACTTAAAGAAATAAGTATTTTGTTTTCTTAGTGGCTTTTCTATGCACCGGTAGGAGATAACAGAAAACAATATCGCTAAGATATAACAGATAGCTTTTGTTTTTATATCATTGAATACGCCAATATATCTTGCCGCAGCAAACATAGGCCAGTGCCATAAATAAAGTGAGTAGGACAACTGCCCAATATAGACAAAAGGCCGTAATGATAATAGTTGGTATATTAATCCACTCTTTGAGCCGGTATAGATAAGTATTGCCGTTGAAATACAGACTATCAAGGCATAATAATTGGGATATCCCGATAATATATTTTTGTAACTTGCGATATAGAATAAGCCTACTAAGGCTAATAGACTTAATATATTAATAATATAAATGTTGCTTTTTTTATTATTCTTAGATGACGGTATTAAGGATAACGTAGCACCTGTCATAAACTCAAAAATTCTAGATATTAAAAAATAATAACTTTTATTTTCATCATAATAGGATGACCACAAAGCGATAAGAAATGCGCTTATAGTTAACATAACGAGTATAAATATAATCGCATTTTTATTTTTAATTTTATGCAGAAAATAAAATGTAATGGGGAAAATTAAATACCATTGCCACTCAATAGCTAATGACCAGGTATGTAGTAATAATAAAAAATTAGCATCCTGAACAGCATAGCCCGTTGTTGCTCTTGAAAAATATTGATTTGATAATAGAAGCGTGGTGTATTTTTCACTTATTGCAAAATCAATAAAATCTTCAGGTAGGTAGAAAATAATTGCAAGCACTAAGGTAAAAACAACAAGTGCTAGTAAAGGTGGCTGTAAACGCCACAGCCTTCGTCTATAAAACTCACAAAATGAAAATTGATTGTTATCAATAGCATTTTTCACTGTTGAAGAAATTAAAAACCCCGAAATAACAAAAAAGATATCAACGCCAATAAAGCCCGAGGGGAAGATATTTACGTTTCCATGGAAAAGAAGAACGAAGATGATGGCTAAAGCTCTTAATCCATCTATGTCTGAGCGATATCTTATTTGCATACATTATAAACCAGAATGTTTTATCATAAACAAAAACTATTATTTTATATCAGAAAAAGGTATAACATCTTCATTTGCGGTTAGTACTCTGTCGTATTCACGCTCTTTTATAAGTATACTTTTATTAATTTCATAACCAAGAAGGTCCGATAAAATATACTTATTCATTAAACCGCTTAGGTTTCCCTCTTTATTGCGAAAAGATTCAATAAACTGACAGTTATATTCAGGATTAGTAGATTTATACATAAACGGTATAAGATATTGCTCTCTACCTTTTTTTAATCCATGCCCGACGTTAACAACCTTGCCATGGTCAGATGTATAAATTAAATTATAATCAATTTTCTTTTCGTTAATGACATTGAATATATCATTAACAACTCGGTCAGTATGATGAATGGTTAAATCATATTTTTCGGCGTTTGGTAGTGCTTTTTTGTCTACTTCATCATAATTATCGTATGGCATGTGATTACCAAACAGATGAATAACAATAAATCGTTTTTGAGTGCTATCTGATAAAACTTCAGATAATAGTTCTGCTAAATTATTGTCATTGTAATTAGTGAGTTTTATATGATCACTTTTTCTGGCAATAAACCCATATTTGGAACCGTGTGTTGATATTTTTTTTTTCATACCGATTTCTTGAGAGCCTAACCAATAGGTTTTATAGCCATTGTATCTAGCCATTTCTACTATTGATTTATTGTGATCTAAATTATCTTCATTGCCTGGCACATGGAACGCCAAGGTCATCGATACCGAATCTCGAGTTATCGGTGCGCTAGAATGAACATTATTGACTATACAGGCATCTTCTGTAGAGAAGATTTTTGCCATATGTGGTGTTGTGTTTAAATGATAATTATATGCGCTGTAACGTGAGAATAATGAGGATTCACCCATAATCAATATAATATTTTTATTATTGTTGTTTTTCTTTGCAATGATGGAATTGTTTAATTCCTCTATTTCACGGGTATCTGAATATTTGCTGTCACCATATGAGGCAATGATTAAATAAGCCGCATCACCAATCACTAAAGGTATTTTATGATGTAAGAAAACGCCCAGTTCTCTTTTATTTTCTCTAATATTAGGAATTAATCTATATTCATCTTTTATATCAATAAGCGTTAAAGTAACCGTTAAAAAAATAGAAAATAACGTTATATATAAAAATAACGAACTACTTTTTAAATATTTTTTTACTTTAGCTAAAAAGAAAAATAAGATTTTTGTTAAAATCAATGAAGGTATAAGTAACTTTAAAAATAAACCATCTGACATCAATAATACTTCTTTTATGTTAGTCTCAAGCATTGATTGAAGCACGGATATTGTTATATTCCCATTAGAGTATAACGCATATATAATTTTTAAATTAATTAAAAATAGAAGCAATAACCCAATGAGCTTTTTTATTTTGCTATTACTAATAATTAATACAAAGGCTATTAAGAGAATAGTAAAAGTAGATACATGAGGGACTCTAGAATCTTCTTCAAAAACAAAAATATTCAGAAGTATAGATACTAAAAATATTAATAGCAAAATTATATAGTTAAGATTATTTTTTTTCATATATTTCAATTTTTATAATAACAAATTAGCCCCATCCAAGGGGCATCATATTAACAGCGTTGGCGGAAGTTGTTAACTATTAGTTGTTAGTTGCGTGTAGGTGATTTTGTGAGAACTAGACTAAACAGGTAATGGGCTATTTTGAATTATGATTAATTTTAGACATAAAATTGTCTCCCTAGATAAACAAATTATAGGATGGTTTTGGTTGGATAAATTAAATCGGTGACAAATAAATTTTCTTACCAAGGGATAAAAAGTAACTTAAATTTATTGACTGTTTCTTTCAGAAGATAAATCAAATTGTCTACCTATTTAATTTTAATTGTTTTTATTACTACTTATATTCGGCTTATGTTCTGAAAATAAACGTAAGGTATTAATTTTTAAATAAAAATATACTGATTTAAAATCCCTCGGCCTTAAGGCCGTGCGGGTTCAAGTCCCGCCCTGGGCACCATAGTAAAAATATCTTAAATATCAATAAGTTAAGCACAAAAAGTGCCTTTATTAAAGGCGCTTCTCTGTACTCATAGTCAACACTAAAATCACATATTGGCAGCAAAAGTGGCAGCAGGTTGGCAGCGCTGGTCATTTTTACAGTATTTGTGATCGTAAAAAAAGAAAAACATAATTAGGTATAAATCCAAAATTATCTTTTATGAAATTCATGCTTTTTTATAAAATCTTTTTCTATCTTTTAATTTGATTTAATGGTTTCTACTATGACACGAAAAGGTATTGATGATATTCTTTTATCTGTAGGTGGAGATAAACTTTCACAACGCGAATGGGATTACATAAAGCTTCTAAAACCCATGAAACCTGATCTTCAAGTCGTAGCTTTGGGTCTATTTGAACGTAGAGGAGATGGCGACGCAATAAAGCGTTTTAATGCCTCAGAAACCAAAATCTAACAGAACCCAATTTTGGTGTATTATGCACATTACTATGCATAGAAATAACCCAAAAGCAAACCATTTCGATTATAAATAGAATATCTTTCTGAATATATTCTATTTTGGTCATTAAATTTTAACCAAAATGAGATAAACGAATATCTTTTAAACCGCTAGTGACATTTGTTGCCCTGTACAATGTGGGGTGACAGGGTCAATCTTGCCCGGTGTTGAAATAAAGCGGGTTAAGCTCTCGTGGCTGACAAAGGTAGCCCCACAATTAATGTTCTGACATTGGTTATAACGCTCCCGAGTATTTTCTGAAATTTGCAGGGAAGTTCTAGTATGGGCCGCATGACCACAAAGGGGGCAATTCATCATGATGATATTCTCCTTTTTTCAGGTATTTTACCAGCAATTTAGTTACTTTTCATCGCTAAATCGGTGATTTTTACCTCCATTTCAAGCGAGGTGGTAAAGCCTTTATCATTGAGACTGTGGGTCACTTTCACCACAATCCAGTCGGCGTTATCGATTTGGGGTTTAAAGCCCCTGATGTTAATCGGGGTTTCCGGGTAAATATCGGCCCGTCCTTTGGCTAACTGAATCGAAAAACTGGCGATACCGCGTTGAATTTTTGTCCAGATGGCTTTTGCCGCCCGTGCCGCATTGGCACGATTGGCGTAGGTATGTGAAAGCACCAAAACATTGCCTTCCTCACCGATGAAATAATCCCCCTGTTTGTTTTTTGTTGACGCAGAAGGCTTTTTGCGCGCAACTTTAACGGTATGTTTTTTTTCAGGCAGCTGGGTGTCCAGCCAACTGGCAATCACGCCCGTGTAAGCACTGCGGTCTGCCAGTGAAAACGAATAATTATCCCCGTCTTTTCGACTTAAGGTCACCGTCGGTATCTCTTTACCCGAGGCGGTTTGACTTTTCCCCTGTTGCAAAAATAACAGCTGGTCATTTTTCACCGTCGCCAGTGCGCCTTCCTGCTGGCCTAGTCGGGTTAAAAACGCGCCGTCCGATTCATTTGTCTGGTCGATATGCGCAATTCGGATAGGCTTAAGCGCTGCATCAATACAGGGGGTTAACTGATTGCGCCCGGCAAGCGTGGTCACAATTTCTTCCAGGGTTTTATTGTGGTAAGAGGCTTCTCGGTGCGTATTGAGGGTCGCGCGAAAATCAGCACTTCGTGCGCGTAATGTCAGACGGTCAGGCGCGCCACTGTATTCGATTTCATCAACAATAAATTTCCCCTTCGGGATGAGACTTTTGTTTTTCCAGCCCAGCGCCAGTGTCAGAGTTTCCCCGCGTCGGGGCAAGGCCAGTTTGCCGTCACTATCATCCAGTTCAATGTCTAGCTGGTCGGCTTCAAATCCCCGATTATCGGTCAGCGTCAGTGACATCAATCGGCCTTCAATCAGCGAATTAATATTTTTGCTGCCTGCCGTTAGTGCAAACACAGGGATATTCTCCGTGTTGAAAAAGGGCATTAGAAAAGTCCCTTAACCTGTTCACTTAAATCACCAAACATCGCGGAAAGCGAATCATCGACCCGTTTTAACTTAAGGGTGAATTCAATCTTACGCGGTGTGCCATCGGAAAAAAAAAGACTTTTGCTTTGGCTGATTTCTTCTATCACGAACATGCCGTAAATATTGCCTTCACCGTCCAGAAAGGGCCAGGCTTTACCGCTTTCCGCCATCGCCTCGAGCGCAATCAGGGATAATCTGCCCCCCGTCAATTCCGGATAAAGTGCCCCTGATAGGGTGATATCGTCATTATCCAGCCCAATAAATTGAAAGGCAGGTCGGATACCTAATCGGCTGTTGAACCCATAGCGCCAGCGCCGATTGATTTGCAGTGTCTGATAGGGCGCGGTTTTAAGCTGAAACACAAACAGTCCTAATGTGGCCATCGGCATATTAATATTCCTCAGGGTTGTCGCTAAACCGTCCACGTTGTTGCGCCTGTTGCTGGCGTTGAAGCTTAAGGAGTTGTCGGCTCACTTCCTGTGCGATATCGTGCGCCGACTGGGCGGGGGCGGCATTAATGGTAATGTGAATTGTTGACGGGGCGGTCGTGTGCGGTGTCCGGATAACCACCGCCTGGGTTTTATCGGCCACAAAAGGGTGGATGGGTTGTTTGGCATACGCATTGCTCAGTGTCAGGGCGGCAGCGGCAAAGGCCGCCGTATGGCGACGACTTACTACATGGGCGGGACCAGTGACAATTTCAGGGCCATTCTCGCCAACAATCCCCGCCGCTCCGCGACGAATAACACCACCCTTATCAAACAGCCCTGCCCCTTTTATGCCGGCATTTAATACTGTCAAGGATTGGTTCGCGCGTAAGGTTTTGGTTTCCTCAGAGACCATCCAGTCCGGCAATAAATCGGTCACGGTGTTTTTAATATCGGCAAACAGGGCTTTTAACTGTTGCCATTTTTCCATCACGCCATTTTTCAGGTTCTCAATCAATTCACTGCCAAAATTTTTAATACTGGTTTTGATTTTTTGATAGCCGTCAGCAAAAAACTGATACGTTTTTTCCCACAAATTTTTGAAAAAGGGAGCGATGTTATCCCAATAGCGATAAATCAGCAGTGCGGCGACCGCAATCGCCGTAATACCTAACACAATCGGGTTGGTTAATGCCACGGCGGTTAAGCGGATTAGGCCGGCACTTAACAGGCTTAAACCCAGTCTGACGGCGGCTAATGGCCCGGTGAGTGCCGCCATGGTTAATGCCATGACGCCGCCGATGGTAATTACTGCCGCAAACGCAGCCAGTGCAACACCAAAATAACGGGTCATGGTGGGGTGAGATTTGAAAAAATCCGTTAATTTGCTTAATTGCTGGTTCAGCATCTCAAGCCCCTGGGTATAAAGCGGCAACAGGTTATTGCCCATCTCACGGTATAAATCGGCTTTTTTGGCTTCCAGTTCAATCTGTTGCCCCTGGGCGGTTTTTTTACCTTCGGCAATCAGTTGCTCAAGGCCATAAGCGGCATTACCGACCTTGATTTGTTTCTCAATGTTGGCATGTTCCCGATACATCGTCACAAATAAATCCGAGCCGGTACGGCTGGAAAATAGTTGGGCAATTTGGGTTTCCATTTGCGATTCGGTTAATTGCGGGTATTTCTTTCGAATACGCGGCACAATTTCGTCCATCAGATAGCGGAAAGGGTCGCGCTTGTAGAGTTCTACATTTACTAGCGCATCGTTATTCATTTTGGTAACGTGACCGGTTTTACCGTATTTGACTGACCCTTTTTTCAAGAGGCCCAGCCCCATCAGGTTTTCCATGGCACCTTGGGTTGTTTTGCCTTTCACCAGATTCTGATAAGCACTGTTTAATGAGGTGCCGGTTCGGTCACCCCCTAACTGCTGGATAAGATGGGAGGTGACAAAATAAAACGCATCATTGTCTAGCTGTTTGACGGCCGTACCGCCTGTTTTTAGCATCGCCAGGTAATCTTCCGGCAAGACCATCCCCCCACTGGCGGTCATCGATTTTGCCGTCATATCAACCGAGCGGTTAAATTGCGCTGGCGTGTTAATTTCATTACGTAACTCGGCAATTTTGAGCACAGCGGGTGACTGGTCACGTAGCGCCTGGGCAGCGGATTCGCTTACGCCATGTGACGACATAAATTTAGTGGCAAATTGCAGGTTAAGCAACGTCGGCGAGACCATTTCGGTTTCATGATAATCGCGCAATACCGAATACGTTTCTTTAATGACTTTGAGATTTTCGGTGGTGCTGTTACCAAAAATATGCATGCCTTTAGCAAATTTTTCAGCATCCGCCAGCATCGTCTCCCCACCCCCGAGGGCTTTAAAGGAAACCGCTTCTTTTTGATAAATCGCCGCTTCATTGAGGGTCGGTTTGACCGCCATGGCGGTGGCAGCACCGGTGGCGACCATGCCCGCCCCATGAGACAGCAGGGTATTCCGGCGATTCATGCGCTGGTGAGGTGTTTTTCGCGCGCTGAAATTTTTGCAAGCTGGCCTTCCTGACTTTTTAACGCCTGGGTATATTTCTGGGTTTCTTGCCGGATATGGCCGGTGGCCTGGTCTGCATGATTGACGGATATCCCCATTTTATCAAACGACGACCGGATTTTTTGATGTTGGGTGAGAAAGCCCTGATACTGACGCTCAAGTTTTGCCACGCTGGCCCACTGTTTTTCCAGTGCGGCGGTTTGTTTTTGGGTGGGATTTTGGAGACCCGCCATCTCAAGGCCCATCATTTTGCCTTTCAGGCGCGCTTTTTCCAGCGCCTGACCGAGCGTATTGATTTTGCCACCCAACGTCTGTAATTGGGTCAGTTTTTGGCTCGCCTGATTGAGTTGCGTCAAATTCTCGCGCGTGCTTTTAAGCTGTTTCGCTAGTCGGGTATTGGCGGTTTTGGCTTTCTCAAAAGGCCCACTGAGTCTATCGATGGCGCCTAAGACCACTTGTAAACGTAATTCTTTACTCATGCGACCCACTTCGTAAATAGGCCTGATGCCGCCACATCAGCAAATCAGACAAGGATAATTGGCCAGTTTCAGAGGGTGGCCAGTGAAAAATGACCGCAATATCGGCTTCCAGGGCTTCGACGGTTAAGGTATCGGGAAGTCGGCCGTCACCGATTTCGGCAACAAAAAAAGCCCAAGCTCATTGGCGAGATTGAAAAAATCGCCCGGGCTCATTTGTCGCATTTCCTGCTCGTTTAAGCTTGGGGTCATAATGCGCGGTAAGACTTTCATCACCGCATCGACATCCATCTGCATCAGCGGACTTAACTGGACTCCCCGTAGGTCGCCGACGTGCGGTTTTCGCAGTGTCACCTGATTAATCGGTGTTTCACCGCGTGCGATGGGTTCTTCCAGGTTTATAATTCGGGTATTCGGTGTTTTTTTCATGGGTTAAAGTCCTAATGCGGCGCGTTGTTTTTCAAGGCGATCAACGCCAGCCACTTTTTCAATTAAATTAATCACATCAATTTCAATCAGTTCCTGACCGTCCCACAGCAGCTTAAAATAGGTGGCTTTAACGCTGAGTTTGGTTTGTGTGTTATCGCCGGACTTGGCGCTCCCTGGGTCAATTTCAGAGAATCGGCCGCGGGTGACGATTTCAACTGCGGTCACTTCCCCTGTATCGTCGCGTTGATAGGCTCCACAAAAACGCAGTGGCACACCATCAAGGGTGGTTATCCCCCATTGCTTATAAAGCTGTGCATCAAGACCCCCTAACGTGAATTCCATATCCAGCGCACCGCCGTCAAGCCCTAAGTCAATCTGTGCTTCGCCATTCATGCCACCGCCGCGGTAGCCTTCCATTTTGCGGGTCAGTTTGGGCTGCGTCACCTCTTCAACCACCCCTAACCAGCTTTGCCCATCATCAAACAGGTTCATGTTTTTTAATTTGCGTGGTAATGCCATACTTAACCCTTAATCTTGTTGCTAAAATCCAGTAAATACTGGTCGGTGATGCGCTGGCGTAATAACAGGTTTTCCAACGGCGGAACCGGCGTATAGTCATAATCCAGCGTCAGCTTGCCGTCTTTGAGCGTTTCTTTGGTATTTACCTTTTCGTCATACCAGCACTGCCCACCCAGTAAATACCCCTCGGCAATCAAGCTTCGAAGCTTGGCGTTAATGCTTTCAATGATATCGCGCGTTAACGCCGGACTGAATGTTTTATCTATCGCCCAGAAATGCGCCTCGGCAAAGGTATCGGCTAAAATATGGGCGGTGCGGGTGGCACTTTCGAATTGAAAAAGCGGCTCATCCGAGCAGGTACGCGAACCCCAGAACCGGAAGCCATCCTGGCGAATAAGGGTGGTGATGGCATGTTGGTTTAATAATCCGGCATCGGTATCCGGGTCTTGCAAATCCCACGACAGGTCAGCGGAAATCCCCGTCACACCATTAATGCCCACATTAGAAAGCGTTTTATGCCAGCCCGTGTCATTATCGATTTTTGCCCGCAACCCCAATGCAAATGCCGTAGCATAAACGGTTTGTTCACGATTGGTGGCACTGTTCCAGGCTAAAAAATCCGGCCAAATCAGCATCAGCTCACGTTGGCTAAAGTTTTTACGATACGCTATCGCGTCGGTCACGGTGTTACACCCTGCGGCACTGATATAGGCCATCGCGCGTAACTTTTGGGCGACGGTTGCAAGTGCCACTGCGACCGCCTGGTTATCCAGCCCTGGAACCGCCAGAATACGCGGTTTTACACCCAACGTGTTGTTAGCCGATAACAGCGCCTGTAAGCCGGTTTTTTTGCCCTCTGCCGTGGTGGTGCCAATGATATTGGTGGTGGTTTCCTCGGGAGTTTTCCCTTCGGCAACCCTGACGACCACGGTGACTGGGCTGGTTTGGGCTAAAATCGCGGTTAACACGGGGCCGAGCGTCCCTTTTTTTCCCGCTTTGCCTATCGCAGCGGCGAGGTCAATTAAACGCACCGCGGTATTAAGTGGAAAGGTGGTACTGTCGGCATCGTCTGCGGTACAGACGACACCTGTAATCGCGGTGCTGCTGGTGCGGATAGGGCGTGTGCCTTCACTGATTTCAATCACACGCACGCCATGATGATAGTCTTGCGGCATAATTGGATTCCTGATTTCGTTATATTATTCAGTGTCCTTCATCAGAAGGATAAAATCCTGTTATTGGCACTGTATGAGCGTTCAGACAATCACGCCGGTTTTTTCGGCCAGTCAACATCGGGTGCAGTTGAAACATTCGTGCGGCTTACAAAAACTCGATATTTTTTCCAGGCTATCAATCGCTTTTTCTCGTCTTCGGTGGCCATTTCTAAATCGACAGCATCTTGAAGTGGTGCAATTGCATCAGTTGCCGCAAATAACTTTTGTTGTTTGATCATTTCTAATTGGTGTCTTTTTGCTAACTCTTCAGCTTCAATATCCTTGACCCATTTTTCACCATCCCAAACATCAAATTCGCTTTTAGGGGTTGATGATGTTAAATATTCCGGTACTTTCCCTAATTTTTCAAGGGTGACAGATTGACGGTTTTTCGTATCAAATAACACCAAGCCTCGATGATCTTCCTGATATTCCCATTCCTGATTTTGTTCATTAAAAACAACGGCAAAACCTTGACTTTTATCAAGCGGTTTCTTCTCAGTATGAAAAGGCAGTATCTCATGCGTTTCATCTGTGTAAGCATCACAGGGCCCTAACAACTCATGCGTATCACTCGTGTAGGTATAGGCTTTAAAAATTCTGAACATGTTGATTCCTTAACTGATTCTGTACCAGCCCATTAGCGTAACAAAAGCATTCGTTATATTAATTTCGCTACCGCCTCCCGTCTTTCCGGTTGTACCTGAAACAGTATGTGAATGTGGGCCAAGAATAACAGTATGTGAGTGGTTCCCCGCTTGTGATGTATTTTGAGTACTTGGCTGCCATTGATTAGGATTACCAGAGCCTCCTCTTGCATTCCATGGATCACGTACTACTCCCGCAAAACTATGTGCATGATTTCCCGTTGCATTCGTATTTTTAGTACCATAATCATAGCTACTGGTTGTTGCTGAAAAAGAATGCCCGTGAGCAGGTAATTGCGCTTCTGTTAGCTTAATAGCGTCAGACCCACCGGTGGTTAATACATTAGAACCATCTGCTTTCGCTAATCGAATGGTTTTATTTTCACCAATGTATTGCCACTTCGTATTAGGAAATAAGGTATTGGGATTTTTGTTTTGGGCAAACCAGATAACTACCCCAACAGGGTAAAGGGTATTGATATTCACTGCATTTTTTAATGCTTTAGTTACTCCATCTTGACTTATTACTTTGTCAGTAGAATTACCGGTTGTGTGCACGATTTCTGTCTTGTCGATTTTGTTGTTTAACCCCTTGTTAAAGGCCAGTTGGGTGACATAATCGCCAATCGGTTGTTTGGTCTCTAATGCCTTCGTGACGCCTAACTGGCTGATAACATCACTTGGGGAATCGCCTGTTGTCTGTTTAACCGCCTGTTTGTCGATTTTTTTATTTGTTTCACTATCGACATATTGTCGGGTCGCCAGTACCACCGAGGGGTCAATTTTAAGCGTGACCGCCGCCGTATGACTGACAATAAATACCGCTCTTATCGTCTGGGTTCGACCTGAACCTTCGGCTAATTGGGGTTTGTAGGTTTCTGGTAAGTTACCCACCGCAATGAGCACACCCTCTTTATCAAAGAGTCCCACCTCCCGTATCCACCAACCGCCTTCATTTTCGGGAATAATCTGCTCGGCAATCACTTGGTTGGGATTATTTTTATCGACCCACAGCTGATTAATCGCTGCTCGGCGACGTTCATTAATTAGTTGAGTCTGTTGGGTGTCTGGGGTGGGTAATGTGCCGCCCCCATCGCCGACGGCCATTTGCGTAATGGCGATTTTTGTACCCAGTGCGGTCGCTTCGGCAACACGGTGTTCGCCCTGGCGGGTTAACAGGCAAAAGTATTTCATGATGGAGTTATCCTTACGGTATCAATCAGGTGTAATGCCACCGCGTGTTGTACGGTGCCGCTTATAGCGCGGCAAATCATTTGATACCGAAAGGCAAAATATTTGATACGCTCAAAAAACACACAAAGGAAAGTTATTTGATACTAACTGCGGTATCGAGGTAAATATTTTAACCTGAGTTCGGGATAAGAAATAAAGAGAAAGTCTTGATATTCAAATAGTTGAATGAGCCTGTTTTGTTAAAATACTCTAACAGTCTGGTTAAAGAGTAGAGCATTGTTAAACAATTATGGAAAATCTTACTGAACTTTATTGCCTGATGGATGATTTTTGCAAAGACTTCGAGCCAAAAATGCATGAATATTTGCTGACTAACGGTACTAAGCGTCGTAGACGGTCTACTCAGCTTTCGTTGGCGGAAATGATGACACTGGTTGTGTTGTTTCATCAACTCCGATTCAGGCAATTCAAGGTATTTTATCTCTATTATGTCCGCTTATATCTCCGGAAGGAATTTCCTAACTTGCCATCCTATTCACGCTGTGTAGAGTTACTTCCGCGTAGTGCCTTAGCGTTAACGGCACTGTTTGAGTCAATTAAGGGAAAATGCACGGGGCTATCGGTTGCCGATTCTACTCCGATAGCAGTGTGTGATAACTTACGGATCCGCAGGCATAAAGTCTTCAATGGGATAGCTCAACGGGGAAAAAATTCAACAGGTTGGTTCTTTGGTTTCAAGCTTCATATAATTATCAATCATTTGGGGGAAATACTCAGTTTTCGACTCACACCAGGAAACACCGATGATCGGAAACCATTGCCTGAGCTGACAAAGGATCTTTCTGGTTGTTTGTACGCAGATAAAGGGTATTTATCGGCTTCACTGAAACAGCAACTCAAAACGATGGGAATTAACCTTATAACGAATATCAAGAAGAAAATGAAGCCTATTAAACAGATTTGTTTCGACAAAGCCATCTTGCGTCATCGTTCTGTCATTGAAACGGTATTTGATGAGTTAAAAAATCTTTGTCAAATAGAGCATACGCGACATCGCTCTCCGGCTAATTTTGTAGTGAATTTATTAGGCGGACTGGTTGCATATTGTTTAATGCCATCTAAACCAAAGATACCTGTTGCAGGTACGTATCTTCAAGCATAATTGATTATGCTTATCCCGAACTCAGGTTAAGTATTGTGAATGTAGTTAAGCCACTGTAATTGATCTGTTTTGACGATCGATAACACTTTATTGATCGTCTATATCGCTGATGTTTTATGTTATCCGACAAGAGTTCAGTAGTGAGATTTTGCTGTACATAAAACACCCCAAAATGGATTAAAATTTAATCAAAACCTCGATTTTAGCCCTAAATCGGCATTTTGGCTAAAATTTGAACGGTAAATACAGTGTTTTTTGCCGTGCATTTTCCTCATCAAGCCATCATTTAGGCTTATTTTGTCAGGAAACAGGCGAAATCCTTTTTTACAAAAAACCTTGGTTTGTTGAAAACCATAAATCTGGCTAAAAATGCCACACCCAATCAGCGTAAAATTAACGGCAAAACGCTGACTCAGGATGTGCATCTAACCGCAACCGATGTTCATGCTGTTACTCCAGAAATATTACGTGTAGAAATCCCTGTCGGCGTTCCTCTTCTTTGGCCTACTGAAACGCCTCCGACAGATTGGCGTATATGCAATGGTGAGAGCTTTGATAAAAAACAATATCCACTTTTAGCGCTGGCTTACCCGTCGGGAAAGCTCCCTGATTTACGCGGCGAATTTATTCGGGGCTGGGATGCAGGACGAAAAGTGGATAACGGACGCAAAATATTAAGCGTACAAGGTGATTCCCTTCAAAATTTCACTGGAAACATAACCGGCATTCAGTTTGTCGGTCAATCACCAACCAGTGGGATTTTCAAAATGGGTAGTCGAACAGGCGGCAGCAGTATTGGTTCTGGAACCAGCGGCGTATTCGCTGTTGATTGCTCAGCCAGTTTTCAATCTGGTTTGAGAACCGCGTCAGAAACAAGGCCGCGAAATGTCGCGTTTAACTACATTGTCAGGGCAGCATAAAGTTTTTATCTTTTCGGAGCTTCCGGTCACGCAATATCCAGCGTTTTGCTGATATCGACACGGTTTAGCAGCACGCGGTATTTTTCATTACCACTCAATCGTTAACCAACCATTGGCACCATCGCTACCGTTACCGCCAGCCGTCCCAGAGATGCGTGTTCCACCGCCACCACCCCCTCCAGCACCATAGCCGTAAGCAGGTCGGGCATGGTGCGCTCCTTGTGACCCGACATGGCCACCTGGGCCACCTCCACCAAAAGCGCAGGATGCGCCGCTAGCCGCTACCATATAAAAAGTGCTCATGGCATTCAAGTTGCCGCCAACAGCCGTCTCGCCATAGGGATAACCGGCACCACCGTAGCCATTTGTTCCTCCTATACCAGGTGGCCCACCATCACCTCCGGGTAACGTGAGTAAATCGCCTAGCGCCGTCAGGCCACCGTTTCCGCCTTTTATTCCTGAATTATTCGACGCTCCTCCTGCACCGCCTTTGCCACCACGACCTATCGTAATGGTTATCTGTTCACCTGGTGTTACTTTCACAGCTTCACGTATAACCGTTTTTCCCGCACCACCGCCACCTCCGCCACCTCCGCCAGAGGTATAACCATTCAGATAGCCAAGTCCACCGCCACCACCGCCCCCTGCTCCACAGCCTGAAACATAAACGGTCGTAATGCTTTCTGGAACGGCAAACACACCACCGTTAAAAAAGGTAGAAAAGCGAGGTTCTAACAAACCAAGGTTTTATGCAATTTAGAATTTGGCTTAAATTTTGACCAAAACCAGCAATGACAAGGCTTTCAGAGGGAGAATAAGAGGCTAAAATGGCAAAAATAGGCTATATGAGGGTGTCAAAAAATGACCAAAACACCGATTTACAGCAAAAATCCTTGATTTGCGCAAATTGTGAGCAGATTTTTGAGGATAAAATCAGCGGAAAAACAGACCAGAGAGCTGGATTAAAACGCGCGCTAAATGCACTGAAATCAGGTGACACTTTAGTCGTCTGGAAGCTGGATAGACTGGGTCGCAGCATTAAACATTTGATTACTTTAATATCCAAACTGGAAGATGAAGGTATTCATTTTCATAGTTTGACGAATGCATTGATACCTCTACGTCCGCTGGCCGTTTTTTCTTTCATGTGATGAGTGCGTTAGCACAAATGGAGCGAGAACTGATTGTTGAGCGGACTAAAGCAGGTTTAGCAGCAGCAAGAAGTAGGGGGCGTATTGGCGGCAGACCTCAGTCGCTATCTTTTGCACAGCAACAGGACGCTCAAAAATTATTGGCTAACGGTCATAGCAGAAAACAGCTTGCATTACTGTATGGTGTTTCATTGACCAGCATCTACAAATATTGTCCCGTTGATCGTACCACTCAAACAGACCAAAGTGCCTCCGATGAAAAATGACAGTGTAATTTCGTTGCACTGATGGAAACAAAAGTAGCCTGCCATTTATCGCACGTTTTGGCTTCAAATATCGCACGCCGCATCAATCCCCCACGCCGATATCCCAGAAAGTATGAACGGGCAAATGGCGGTTATCAGGCAGTTGTCCAATACACTTGTTTTGATAGAGATAGCGAAATTGTTTAGCATAATAAGCGCCCTCGACTGATTGCTGGAAGGCTTCAGATGGCAGTGAGGGATATTCCCGTTTGATATCATCGCCAAGCGTTTTTTCTTTGGCGTAATACCACGCTTTCTGTCTGTCGGTTAACTCAATACCGTGCTTTTCTGCCAATTCATCAAAATAATCGATTAACCGTTGAGGTAATAACGAAACAGGCGTCATTGAATAGTCAGAATTTTTCCACCAGGGGAGAAAAAAGAACTTCCAGTCTAATGGCGAAAGCAGTTTTGCCTGAATTCGCGCTTTCTCAGCAGATTGACAGTAATTATAGAAATACCCTGCTCGTCCCTCTGCTGTGCTTTCTATTGTCGTAAAACACTCACTGGCGACAGCCTCAAACGCACCGGTAACAATTTCTCGTGCCTTATCAGGATATTTTGCACAGATTTTGCCAAATTCAGAGATATGTAAATAACGCAATGTGCCACCACGAAAGGACGTACTAATGTAAAGTGAACCACCCTTTTTAAAAACCAACTCTCCCGCAGAATCATTACTGGCACGAGTTTCGCACCAATAAAAAAACGCGCTATTTTTAAGTTTAATTCAGCATGATATATAAATAGACAAAACCTTATAAATTAAATACAAATTATTGTAATTTAATAAAATTTATGTGTTTTAGTAACTTACAGATTAACCATTGCTTTTAAGCCATTTCTAGAACTTTATATGCCTGTGCGAAACTCGTGACTGGCAGGATTGGCTGCCTTGATTTCGGCTGGCAGTTTGTCGTAAGCGTATTTGACTTTTTCCCTGAAAAGGCGCCTCGCATCAATTAACGTATGCGCAATCAACGCACATTTAGCCGATTCAAATAACGCCGCATCGAGTTGAATGATACACACTTCCGTAGTGAAACCCAGTTGACGCGCTTTAAGAATAATGTTTCGGGTATGCATGCCTTCAAAATAGGTTAACTGCTCAGGCGTCATGTTAAAGCGAATTGGTTTGCCGCTTTTATCCGTTATCCAATAGAGATGATTCAGTCGCCAAAACTTATTGCGTAATAATGCTAAATGTGCTGGTTCCATAACTACTCTTTAGACAAATCATCCATGAGATCAGATAGCGTCCCAACTACATCATGCTCATTTTTTACTTGTTCTCTAAAAGCCTGTACTGAGACATGCTTACCTAAAAGTTCAAGGTTTTTGATTTTATCCGGCCACTTTATTTTTTTGAGCAATGCTTCTGCGCCATCAACTCGTATGGCTGCAATGTCAAAACCGCTCAATGTTGTTCGCCACACTTTTGGCCAGTCTTTAATCGGTCTTATATCGCCTGATTCGGTAATAATATCCAACACATCCATCTGGTCGATATCAACCAGTCGCTTAAGCACGTAGTCAGCATTAACCTCAATCCGATTCTTGCGTTCTTCCATGAGGGTTTGGATGCGCTTTTGAATGTTGAGTTTTGCTAAGTTTTGACATGCGATATCTTTTGCAGTTTTTTCACTGTACCCGGCTCTAATTGCTGCCTGCGTCGCGTTTAAATCAATCAGGTACTCTCGACAAAAGGCTTCCTGCTTGTTTGTGAGAGTCATAACATCTACCTCAATTAATAATTATCTTATTTTTGTTAATCTCGCCCATCTTTTAGCCTGATTGAGACAATCAGATATCATCTTGCCTCTTCTGCTAGCCGGCTGTTTGCGGTAATACCGGATCGCTTCACGAGTAGCTAAGCTGGCGACAGAGTTAGAAAAGCCGAGCTTCATTAACTCGGCCTTGACATTGGTTTCGATGAATTGCTCAGGGGTCATGATAACGCTCTACGTTATTCAAATGAGATATTGCTGAATTTCAGGTTTGCCCATTCACTTTCTGGTGGCAAAATAAGCATTCCTCTATCATCTTTAACACCAGTATCCGAGATCATATCGCCAAATTCATGAAGCAGTGCGTTCATATACTTTATACCACGGCGGTTTAACTGTGGAACTTTGCCAGCGCAAATTATTGCTCGTGGATCTGCTTTTTCGCTGAATGGTGTCATCAATTTCATATAAACACGAGTTTCGCACAGACCTATAAAATTCTAGAAATGGCTTAAAAGTAATGATTAATCTGCAAGTTACTGAAATGCATAAATTCACTTAATTTACAATAAGTTATATTTAATTTATAAGGTTTTATCTATTTACATATTATGCTGAATTAAACTTAAAAATAGCGCGTTTTTTTATTGGTGCGAAACTCGTGATAAAACCTCGCTCTCCATTCTGTCGGTTTTCTGCCCCCGAGATAACCATCAAGCAAAGGCATCAAAAAATGACGACTGACTTCGATATCACTAGTATCATAGCGGTATACGGGGCGACGATTCGTTGCCATCAGGTAATACATATAAGCCTCGGCTACTCGCCAGCAAAAGAATTCATGTGTAGTCATTTAATTAAGCCTCTATCAGTCCAGGTATGGTCATTTGCATTTCTTTGATCAACCTTTCTCTTTCTGATTCAAGCTTATGCTTTTCTCCACCAAGACCCCATTGATTCATAATCTTTGCAGCACTACTTAACCTGAGTTCGGGATAAGCATTATCAATTATACTTGAAGATACGTACCTGCAACAGGTATCTTTGGTTTAGATGGCATTAAACAATATGCAACCAGTCCGCCTAATAAATTCACTACAAAGTTAGCCGGAGAGCGATGTCGCGTATGCTCTATTTGACAAAGATTTTTTAACTCATCAAATACCGTTTCAATGACAGAACGATGACGCAAGATGGCTTTGTCGAAACAAGTCTGTTTAATAGGCTTCATTTTCTTCTTGATATTCGTTATAAGGCTAATTCCCATCGTTTTGAGTTGCTGTTTCAGTGAAGCCGATAAATACCCTTTATCTGCGTACAAACAACCAGAAAGATCCTTTGTCAGCTCAGGCAATGGTTTCCGATCATCGGTGTTTCCTGGTGTGAGTCGAAAACTGAGTATTTCCCCCAAATGATTGATAATTACATGAAGCTTGAAACCAAAGAACCAACCTGTTGAATTTTTTCCCCGTTCAGCTATCCCATTGAAGACTTTATGTCTGCGGATCCGTAAGTTATCACACACCGCTATCGGAGTAGAATCGGCAACCGATAGCCCCGTGCATTTTCCCTTAATTGACTCAAACAGTGCCGTTAACGCTAAGGCACTACGCGGAAGTAACTCTACACAGCGTGAATAGGATGGCAAGTTAGGAAATTCCTTCCGGAGATATAAGCGGACATAATAGAGATAAAATACCTTGAATTGCCTGAATCGGAGTTGATGAAACAACACAACCAGTGTCATCATTTCCGCCAACGAAAGCTGAGTAGACCGTCTACGACGCTTAGTACCGTTAGTCAGCAAATATTCATGCATTTTTGGCTCGAAGTCTTTGCAAAAATCATCCATCAGGCAATAAAGTTCAGTAAGATTTTCCATAATTGTTTAACAATGCTCTACTCTTTAACCAGACTGTTAGAGTATTTTAACAAAACAGGCTCATTCAACTATTTGAATATCAAGACTTTCTCTTTATTTCTTATCCCGAACTCAGGTTACTTACATTACTTTTTTTATTTTCACGAGTTTCGCACAGGCGTATAAAATACTAGAAATGGCTTAAAATCGATGATTAATCTTCAAGTTACTAAAACACATAAATTTTATTAAATTACAATAAGTTGCTTTTGATTTATAAGATTCTGTCTATTTATATATTATGCTGGATTAAACTTAAAGATAGAGCGTTTATTTATTGGTGCGAAACTCGTGATTTTGATAGTGAAGTTCTAATCGATTTGCCTGAGCAAACTTATCTAAATGACCGAGAATCGCCGCACGAAATGTTTGATAAACTTTAACTTCAAATGCAGGAGACAACCAGGCAGCATATCTTAATGCAATCAATTCATGAGCCCATGTTCCCTTCTCATTTCCACCATTAAATACAGTAAGTATTTGATTTTGTTCCAGAATGTTTTTTAGCACTCTGGTCACTTCTTCAACAAATTCCTTAATTCCATCAGATTGTAAGAATTGACTCGGTACTTGCCATTTTTTGGCTAAACCACCTGCAATAGCTGCTTTGTGCAAATCATTAAGGTTATAAGTCCCATGCTCATTGCTGCGAACATGAATATTTTCGATATCAATAACCGAGTATTTCATATGATGCTAACCTTTCAAAAAAGAGACTTCAGCTCACACAGACCCCGAACGCATCATGATTGACTGACGTTCTCTGAGGTCTATTTTGTGAATTGTCTCGGGTTTATTTAGATGCGCGGTGAGGGCGCGTTGAAATAAGAGGACTCCTTGTCGCTAAGGAGTCCCTAATAATTTAAAAAATTTGTTCAAGTATTAATCGCGGGACAAAATTGTCCTGCGGTGGTTGTCAATAATGCTGGATGTTCCCATGGTGTATGGGGGCTAGAACTTGTTGCTATTCGTTAAGTCAGTTAACAAGCTATACAACAGAAATAAAAGTGAGCTTAGTCCTGAAATGACCAAGGTGGTCAGTTTGACCTCTTGTAATAAAAACAATGAGTTAAATGATTTTATTGACACTGTGTTTTGATGTACTGCTGTAAATACTCCGTCTGCTTTTCGTTCTCAACAATCATCGCTCTGAGACGGAAATAATCTTCTCGAGCTGATGCGCTAAGTTGTGGGCTGGCTTCATCATATCGGCTCTTGGGGGTAGCGGTTTTGGGTATTGGACACACGGCGTTAATGCGCAACCACTTAGCGCCAGCGCGAACAGCATCATTGAGCTTGGTAATTTGAGCTTTGGCATTATCGAGTTCCTCGGTGTGTTTAATATCGAGTTGGTGCAAAGCATCGATCTTATCCTGCTGTAATTTCACGGCTTCGAGTTGAGCCTGATATTGCTGCTTTACCGTTTGGTAGTTTTGTTTGACGGTTTGATAACGGGAGTTGATAAAAACGAGCGATAACATCAATGCAGCAATAATCGCTACGATAAATGTGACAGGTCGCCATAACATATTACGCTCTCTATTTCCCTGCGAGTCATTAACCCTTTCTGTTTTATACCCTCATCGTATACCCAGCGTTTCATCTCATCGCACGCCCCTTGTCTGTCGCCTGCGTTGAGTTTTTTGAGCAACGTTGACCGCCTGAAATTACCAATGCCAACGTTATAGACAAACGAGTAAAGGGCGGCCTGTGTGAGCGTATTGATATTAACCTTAATCAGTGGGTCAACATAGCGCTTAACATTGCTGAGCGCTTCATCAAGCCATTGTTCACATTCTGTTTTGGCACGAGTTTCGCACGGGCATATAAAATTCTAGAAATGGCTTCAGAACAATAATTAATCTGTAACTTGCTAAGACGTATAAATTTACTTAAATTACAATAAGTTATTTTTAATTTATGAGATTTTTTCTATTTATATATTATGCTGAATTAAACTTAAAAATAGAGCGTTTTTTTATTGGTGCGAAACTCGTGTTTTGGTATAAATTTTATCGCGGTCGATGGCTTTCCCCGTTTGACCATAACAAACTGTCAGCACTCGTCCTCCATCGAAATAGGGCTTAAGTCTCAACCCTTCAAAATGCGTTATCATCGCTGAGGCTAAAAACAGCGCGCTACCGCCCGTTGCCATCAATATTTTTTTCGGTATCTTCATAGTGACGCTCTTTTAACTTGAGTTCCTTCCATTTGTAGTACCAGTTGACTAAGCAGGTCGCAACCGTACAGATTATCCCTATCAGCGCGACCCATTGGTCAATACTAAAACCCATCAAAGTCGTTAGAATACCGGACAAATAAGCATTGAGGGTTGAGTGTTTTTCAAACATACGCATATACCCTCCCGTTGAGGGTACCATTGCTTTAAATTAAAAAGGGAGACAGCCGCTTTACTTGTTTAACCTGAGTTCGGGATAAGGAATATAAAATTTTTCATTATATATTCAAGCAGTTAACTTAAAATAATTACATAAAGTAGTGCTTAATTTTGGATTTTTTCATGATTTTAGCAGAGAAAATAGCTTATTTTTTAACCTATTATCACTAAAAATCTTTCCATCTTTTATCATTTTATTGATTTTAAAAGGTTTTTATTGATAAGTGAGTGATTTTTATTTTCCCATAACTACCGCTTATCCCGAACTCAGGTTTGTTTATGTTGCTGGCTTTGTCAGTATTGCAGGGGTACAAATGAAAAACCCCACGCTTTCACATGGGGCTATGCACTACTGCCTTATTTACCTATATGTACCCTACGAGCTTATAAAAGGTAGTGCACAAACAAGATATAGCTATTTCATTAATAATACAACAAAAAACCCCGCAAAAGCGAGGTTCACTGTATTAATTCATAGGTGCAGTAGGTTTGTCATTACCATTCCCGACATCTAGCTTCCTATTGTTTGGAAGTCTCACAAGTCCCATAAGGGTTCATTAAAAAGCATCTTTCAGTGTCGCCTGAATGTCAAGTCATTTCACTAAATAGGACATACCTATTCCATGAAGAACAGAATTCTTTATTTCTTTCATCTCATTATCAGAAATTCTAGGTGCTTCATAATTTCTACCATTCCAGGTTCGTAATTTTATTCTATCTAATCTTTCTATAGATACCGTCATTATCATATCACACTTAACCCAACACCTTAAATGTTCTTTTCCAGGTATTGGGTTTTCTCATAGTTCATAATGATGATCAAGAGCAGGTATCGGTTCTGTTGTGCTAACAGGAACAACTGTGACTAGCTTATTATTATATCTGTTTCTGGCTATAACAATTATCGGCCTAATTTTAACAATTTCAGGAACAATTAATCCCTTAAAATTACACATAAGAACAGAACTTACCTGTGGTTGAAATTTCAATCCCATTTATCAATTTTAATTTTAGCCAGTTAATAATCGGCTAACACTACATAAAGTCCACAATGATTTCAACAAAAAACCCCGCAAAAAGCGAGGCTCTAATGTATGTTTAGGTGCTAACTCAATAGCTCTGCGCTACTATAGCACAATTATATGGTCGACCGGTCGACCAGTCAAGCATTTTACTGATGATTTGATCAGTGTTTAACGTCGCTGTAGAAATTGCTGTATTTCCGCTTGTTGCCAACGTGTTAGTGTATCTGCCAGAACGAGAGTCTGTTCCTGATAACTCTCTTCAAAGTAATTGTTTCATCTCAGCTAATACCTTGTCTGCATCTTCACGTTTGCGGAGTACTTGCCTTACAGCCTGCTTTTCTGCCTCATAGATAGCCTCTTTAACGCCATTGGTGAAATTGTAAATCTTTTCGCATTCTTTTGCGATTATCGGTATTTGGTTGACCTCAAAATTTTGAGGTGACTCTACGCCTGTTGCATGACGGAGCGCATACCAGATACCTTGTGTCCACGAACGCTCAAATCGGAAGCCATTAGCCATCGTCCAGATTAAACGAGAAAGATGCGAGGTGTCATCTGCGGTTAGTAATTGTCTCGCTTCTGGTTTATGATTAGGGTGTTCGTATTTACCCGTTTTGCGGATAGATGGAAGAACTTCATTAAATACCCAATCTTGAAATTGTTTTGC
Source organism: Arsenophonus sp. PmNCSU2021_1 (assembly GCF_036919435.1). Classification (NCBI taxonomy): domain Bacteria; kingdom Pseudomonadati; phylum Pseudomonadota; class Gammaproteobacteria; order Enterobacterales; family Morganellaceae; genus Arsenophonus; species Arsenophonus sp. PmNCSU2021_1. Next base: position 267,236 of record NZ_JAZHPL010000011.1, read on the forward strand.
TTCCGACTTATTGCTACGGAAAATAACACGATAGAGATTAGGTTCATTTACAAATGCAGTTTCTTGCTTCCGTCCCATAGAATCTATGATGTAACTTCTAGTTACTCCATTTTTATCCACTTGATTTTTAAGTACTTTTCGATTATTTAATAATCCAAGAATTTCACAAACATCTTTAAGACAGAACCAAGGCTCATTATCGATTAATTTAATACGGACATTATGTCTTTCTTGAAAGGTGAATGAGATTGGTTTCATTGTTAGAGCAGTCATAATTACTCCTATGGATTTTTAGTTGAGAAAACCAGTTTTAACTGGTGATCGGGTGTCAACTAGAGCACCATAGACGCTCTGGACATATTCCCCTTATGGGTATTGTATTACGTCTCTTCACCCGATCATTATTTGGATGTAATTACGCCTTATTACGGGCATAAAAAAGCCGCATGGCTATCGGGTGCGGATGACCGCTATGGTGTTCTAGTATGGTCAGCATACGATAGTCTATACGGTGTTGTCAATTTGTTGCTTTAAGAAGTGTGTGAACAGTGCCAGCGATGTAAGCTTCTGCACGCTCACAATAATCAGAAATATATTGGTGGCGCTTGTGTATATTTTTAGCAATTGCTCTAAATGAAATATGGTGCTGATAATGTAAGCAAATGATATTGTATCCGTCGATGTCATATTTCTTTAATCCTGCTACGGCTTTATCAACAATTTCGCCCTCATCATCGCTTAGCCAAGGTCTGTCATCATCGAATTTAACAGGAGCAATGGAAGACATACCTTTGTATTCGGTTCCAATGCGGCTCATGCTCCAATTTCCCCATGCTTCCAGTAAATCTTTTACGTGCCTGCTCATCTGTCCTCCGGCAAAAATAGGAATAGGGACATGGTCTCAATGCCCTGCGTTGAATGTTATTGATGGTTTCTTGATTACGTAATTTCCCAAATGGTGATAACTAATTTCCCACCCTTAATGATTTCCTTGCGCTCAACGTGCAACACATCTATTTGCGAATCATCAACTATCAAACCGCCATGACAGAGTGCATCAATGGGTGCTTTCATTAGATTATCGATGTCACGTTTGCGGCGGTCAGGTGGATATACCCCTATCTCAACCCCTAAACGTTGAGATAATCGCTTACAGAGCTTTTGACGCGTTATTTCAGCGACTACTGACTGACGGTATAATCTGCCTTTTGTGGTGATGAAATGTTTGTGTTTGGCGTGATAACAGTAGTGATTTACAGAGGGAGGGAAAGGAACCGTGATTTTATATTTAATCAACCAGAACTCCTTTTTATTCTTTATAATTGGAAACTAAATTATCTTTCTCTATTAATATCTTTGTGTTTTTTAGTCCATGAAATATGATTACGGGTTTCTTTAAAAACAGCTTCTTTCGGTGACATCCCAGATTTAAGTCGTCTTATAATCGTACCTCTTGATACTTGACATCCATCATTTTCAGCCCATTCAACTGAACTTTTAATAATGCCGCCAATTTTAATAGGTATTGTTCTGCCATTTCGTTGATAAATCGTACGTTTTTTCCTATGGGTGTTACAACGCTGACAAAGAAGCCTTAAGTTTTCTGGCGCATTATTGGTTCGTGCGTTGTCAATATGGTCTACATGTAAGGTTGACCATGTAATATTTTTATTACATAACTCACAATTATGTGGTCCATCTCCGTATTTTGAATAAGCCACTTCTCTGTGTTGGTATATATACCCCCTTTTCTCTGAGAGGATATGATCTGGATTTAAATGTAAAATATAACCCTCACTATGAACAATAAACTCTTTCTTTTTACGCGCAATGAGATCATAACGACCATTCCTTCTGAACCGATAATAATGCATCTCGCAAACGCCAATACTATTGCTTCTTGCTTTCTTGGAGCATCCACTAATCGTGCAATATTTAATTTTATTCCTTTTTAGTGCCATTTAAATTATTTCTCCCAATAAAAAACCCCTCATTTGAGGGGCATATAAGTAATGATTAAGTTTAATTTGATTGATTATTCAGAGAGTTTTTTGATTAATTCATCTTTGTGAATAATCATATAACCCGCGCGACGGCCTATTTCGAACAATGACTCAAGAGAAGCGACATATTCGTTATCATGGATAACGCGGGCACTATCTACTTTGCCATTGGGTAGTAGAGTGAGCAGAACTTTATTAGTGGCTCCAGTTACAGCGATGGCACTATTGAGTTCTGATTCCATTTTATCAAACTCTGCAATGTAGGCTTCCTTGAATTGTGCTGCTTTTTTTCCGGTAAATCCCATCACCAGGAAAATAAATCCATTTTTAGTTATTTTGTAGTAAGGTTGAGGTTTCCCATTTTGTAACTCATTGTTTTTATAGCAAAGCTCAAAATTGAGCTCTGTAAATTTTGGGGAGCAATCTAATAACTCAATACTACGGATAACATTTTTATGTAACTTACCAAAGTAATCAGCTATATCGAATGATGTTGTTATGGCTTTGTTGTTACAAATTTTAACTTTAGGGGTGATAGTAGAAAGTTGAAGTGTCATATGACCTCCGATGGTTTTCTAAATTTACTCACCATCAGGAGTTCTCACACTCTCTGGTGGTGAACCGAACGGGGGTGAGAATACCGGGAAAACCAACCGGCCAACCTTTCGGTTGCCCCATCCAGCCCACCATTGAATTGTGGCTAGATTACGACATTAAAAAACACGCTCGCGGCGTGCATATGTCGCGGTTTTCTCAGCAGGTTCTCACACCCGACATCTGATTTTGCAGATGTACCGAAAATATAACCCGAACGATTGATAACGTCAAATTGAATACTCACTGTTTCTATTGTGTGTTGCATAAAAATTTTTTCCTGCTAACATTGCTAATGTCTCCTGCGTTAATCATATTCACGATTAGCTGACAGGCTTTAAGACTACTCTAAGGTGCGTCCATCGTAGCCAGCGTGACAGAAAGCGATTGCAAGCTAAGTCAACGCTGAGAATAACCCCCGTTTTATGGGGGCTTTGCTTTTGATTGCTCACTGTTCCTGTTTTAATTTCATATACTCCGAGCTTTCCGGTATTGTCACGAAACAACGTATGCCAATCGCCCAGCATTCCACTTTTTGCATAAAGAGATGCATTTCCCCCGTATCAAGCTTTGATGTTCTTCTGAGCGTTCTGACGCGCTCTGGCTCCTGTGTGGTTACATCAATACGCTCTACAACTTCATAGCCGAGAAAAGTGTGCTTGAGCATCTCTTCAACCTGCTCAGGTGTGTAATTAGCGTTATTTGCACACAGACACGAGTTTCGCACCAATAAATAAACGCTCTATCTTTAAGTTTAATCCAGCATAATATATAAATAGACAGAATCTTATAAATCAAAAGCAACTTATTGTAATTTAATAAAATTTATGTGTTTTAGTAACTTGAAGATTAATCATCGATTTTAAGCCATTTCTAGTATTTTATACGCCTGTGCGAAACTCGTGACAGATACTTGCTTATCTCACTTGTCCACAAATGAAAAAGTGAATTTTGAGAGAGTAAGCGAGTTTTTCGGTAAGGCTTAATGATGAGTTGATGCGGTTGTTTTGTTGCGAGGACGGCTTTTAGTGTTTGCCAGACGGATTGTTTTGTTGACTCGTGGAAGAGAGTTATCTTCCATTACTTAACTTCTCTCATCTCCACCCCTTTAGCGGCATAACCGGTTACCTGTTTCCCCGCTATCCGTTGACGCTTTTTCGTCAAAAAATGGATATGGTCTTCGTAAACATAACAGTATTCACCATCGACAAGGATGTGTTTAAAAGCTTTCATTGGTTGTTTTGTATACTGCACAAACGGATAATTATCTCTATATATCAAAGCATTAAGTGGGCGTAACGATTGCCTAGCTATAACAGTTTGTTTTTTGTACTGCACAAATGGAGTTAACTTATTGTTTTTAATGCTTTCTTTTGTGCGCAACTCTTTAAGTGCTTTTGGGTTTATTAATTGCATTTGTCGCCCCTAATCTGTTGGGATGGAGTCATTAAGGTTGCAAACATATCGATGCGCTTACTGACTTCTCGCACTGCTTGAGTAGGTGACATGCCTGATTCAATGGCTGACTGAAACGTTGCTTGCTCTATCTTCTGCATACAAAGAAGAATACCAAGCTGTTGGTCATTGGCTTTACTTCGCTCACCTGAACATAAACCCGCTAAACGGTTCTCAATGTTTGCCAGATTGATGTAGTGATGTTTCTCAGCACCTAAATCACGTAAAGCATCACGGAACTCATGGTAATGAGGTAAATACTCCCTTCTAATAGGTTCAGCGGCTCGTTTTTTAGCAAATGCGTGACATCCAGCTTAAATTGCGTCATTTTCTCGTAATCACGTCCACGGACAATGCGACACATAAAATCAAACTGGTTTTCATTGAGTAGAACATACTTATGCACGAGTTTCGCACCAATAAAAAAACGCTCTATTTTTAAGTTTAATTCAGCATAATATATAAATAGAAAAAATCTCATAAATTAAAAATAACTTATTGTAATTTAAGTAAATTTATACGTCTTAGCAAGTTACAGATTAATTATTGTTCTGAAGCCATTTCTAGAATTTTATATGCCCGTGCGAAACTCGTGACAGGAAAAAAAGCAGCACAATTCAAGGAAGCCTATATTGCTGTCGCTACCAATGTAAAAATGATCCACTTGCTAATGTAAAACTGATCCACTAAGAGTAAATATGGCAGTTTTAAGGTACTGCCGATGATAACATTGGAGATCAGAGTGGAAATTTCTGTTTTACATCGCCAGGGTATGTCTATACGTACGATTGCGCGACGGCTTTCATGCTCAAGAGTAACCGGGAGGCGATATCTTCGTAGCACTGAAGCGGCGGCGAATATGCGTTATAAATCGAGAGCGCCTAGACCCGGTAAGTTGGATCCCTTCAAGATATATATTCTCGAACGCGTAGAGGCGGCCAGGCCTGATTGGATACCGGCCTGCGTATTGCTACGGGAGATCCGTGAACGAGGCTACACAGACAGCTATAGCTTGCTGACCGCTTTTCTTCATCCTATGAAAAAAACCGTTATTGAAGATGTTGTCCGCTTTGAGACTGAACCCGGTGAACAGATGCAGGTTGACTTCACGATTATCAGACAGGGGAAGAATCCTTTGATGGCATTCGTTGCCACGTTAGGCTGGAGTCGCTCCACTTTTGTTAGGTTTTACACCTGTCAAAATTCAGCAGCCTGGGGCGACGGGATTGAGTCAGCCCTACAGTATTTTGGCGGTACGCCTCGTCAGCTGCTATTTGATAATCCGAAGACCATTATCATTGAGCGTGATGTTTATGGTCCTGGTAAACACCGCTGGAACCCACAGCTTATCAAACTTGCCGAAAAATATGCTTTCAGTCCGAAAGTCTGCCGTCCATACAGGGGGAAGACTAAAGGTAAGGTTGAACCTTTTGATCACTATCTTAAGAACAGTTTCATTGTTCCACTAACCGCGTTATTTCGTCAGGCAGGGCTTACTTTGGATGCTACCGCCGCCAACTCACGTATTGGAGACTGGCTGAGTACAATAGCTAATGTACGTAAACACGGCACTACGGGTGTATCGCCGGAAGAGCGCATGCTACAAGAACGCTTGGCACTGTTGCCGCTGCCGAAAGTCATGCAAGCATTTCCTTTACCGATACATCAGACTCGCCCCATTCCTATCGAGAGCCTACAACATCCTTTGTCCGTCTATCAGTCGATTCTGGAGATGCCGATATGAATCTTCAGTATGAACGCATCGAAAAATTCTACCAGCAGCTTAAACTGGACAGACTAAGCACAGAGTGCCCAGCTGTAGCGCAAGGAACTGTCGACAAGAACGGTACACTCGCTGACTTTCTAGAGTCTGTTTTACGACACCAGTATGAAGGACTTACTGAACGTCGGCGTCAAACGATACTCCGTTTATCTGGGCTGCCAGTGATAAAGACGTTGGAGCAGTTTGATTACAAATATGCCAGCGGTGTTCCCCGTAACCAAATACAGGAACTGGCTGGACTGGCTTTTATTGAGCGCCAGGAGAATATCGTGTTGCTAGGTCCGTCTGGTGTCGGTAAGACCCACCTTGCTACTGCCATCAGCTATAGGGCTGCGATGCAGGGATTAAGCATCCGTTTTCTAACTGCGGCGGACATGATGTTGCAGCTGCTTACCTCTCATCGACAAGGTGACCTTAAAGGATATCTTACCCGAGTTATCAGTAAACCTAGACTATTGATTATCGATGAAGTTGGCTATTTACCTTTTGGCAAGGAAGAAGCAAACCTGTTCTTCCAGGTGGTGGCAAAGCGATATGAAGCGGGTAGTGTGCTCTTAACTAGTAATCTGTCTTTTGCTCAGTGGTCAAGTACATTTGGTGACGATGAGACGCTAACAGCGGCTATGCTGGATAGATTGCTGCACCATGCACATATTGTACAGATTAGTGGACAAAGTTATCGGTTAAAAGACAAGCTAAAAAGCGGTCAGCTACATAAAAAATTGAAACCGGAACTTAGCGAGTAAATTAAAGGGGGTGGATCAGTTTTACTTTAGCAAAGTGGATCAGAATTCAGTTGGCATTGACAATTGCTGAATTTAATCGCATGGAAGCAGAGCTACATTCAATCCCTAAACGTAGACCAGAAGCACCCGAACTCTTAACCGATAACGACACACGCAATCTGGCTCATCTTGTCTGGAGCATGGCGAATGGATTTAGATTTGAGAGAGCATGGACGCAAGGTATCTGGTATGCGCTACGTCATGCGACAGGAGTTGCATCCCCTCAACATTTTGAAGTTAGTCAAATATCGATAATCGCAGAAGAATGCCGACGAATTTACGGCATGACCAGTACGCTCAAATCCGCTATTTTTGATGCTGAAAAACAAGTTATTCGTCGTTTACTCCGCCATAAGGAAAATGTCGATACGGTACTTCGTGAAATGCAACAACTGTTAGAAGCCAGTACTCACGAACACGATAGCGTCATGAGCCAATCACTTGAAAAATGGCAACAAGCGAACGTCAATCGCTTCCTCCAACGTAACTAAATAATCTTAATGCCCCTTTTCAGGGGCAATCATTCATCAATTAATTTTGAGGGATACCCTTATGTCAAATTCATCATATAAATGTCATGAGATTCAAAAAGAAATTGCGGTCGCAAAAGAAAATTTTACTTGCTTGGGGCTTAATTATCCCTCCTGGTTAGATGACTACAGTCGCTTTAAACCCGACGCTGCCCCGCTATCTCATGATGAACACATGGAAGGGCTTAAATGCTTAACTGCAATGGTGAGAAGGAATATCGCACTGAAATACATTATTAGCTGCCATGACCGTTTTGGTTTTAAAGATATTTTTGTATACGAAAATACAGTAACTGAGGTTAATAAAGAATTAATTGAGAATGTACTAGTTTGTCAGATAGAAAAGTCAACTCTAAATGAAAATCCTGATGAAAAATATATTGCAGTGCTGAACTTTTATTTTGCTGACAGTTCGGCAAAAGAAAAAAAGCTTTCCCCCTGGATGCAACATCTGATTGATGCCTATTTTATTGAAAACATCAAACTTTCAGAAATCGAGCCATTATCAACCTCCATTAACTAAAGGGTGCGTAACATGAACTTAATCATTAGTAAACTTCAAATGACTTCGTTAGAAATTGCTGAACTCGTTAACAAACGCCACGACAACGTAAAACGGACTATCGAAACGCTAACACGAGTTTCGCACAGGCATATAAAATTCTAGAAATGGCTTAAAAGCAATGATCAATCTGCAAGTTACTAAAACACATGAATTTTCTTAAATTACAATAAGTTGTATTTGATTTATAAGGTTTTATCTATTTATATATTATGCTGAATTAAACTTAAAAATAGAGCGTTTTTTTATTGGTGCGAAACTCGTGGCTAATTATCCGGAACGTAATTACTTCTCCTCAAATTGAGGAAAAGCCCACCGCCGGTCGCCCGACAACAGTTTACCTATTCGAGGGAGAGCAAGGAAAACGAGACAGCATCATTGTGGTTGCTCAACTCTGCCCTGAATTTACAGCAAGATTAGTTGACAGATGGCAACAGCTAGAACAAGAGAAATTACTCGGATTTAATCCTGATGATGAAATTGCTGTATTGGAAAACTTATTACAGGAAAAGAAACACAACAAAGAACTCGCTTATAAAATAGCAGAAATGAAACCTGATGTGGCAGCCTTGGAACGTATCGCTAAATCCGATGGTGCTATGTGTGTGACTGATGCCGCTAAACAATTACAAATACGTCCCAAAGACCTGTTTGATTTTTTGAGTGAGAGCAAATGGATTTACAGACGATTGGGTAGCCACTGGATTGGTTATCAGCAGAAGATTCAACAAGGACTGATTGAGCATAAAGTGACAACGATTACCCGAACTGATGGCATTAATGAAATAAAAACACAGGTTCGCATCACGCCTAAAGGAATTACCAAATTAGCAAAACTGTTAAATCCAGAAATAGCAGCTTAATTAATATTCACGCTAGCACATCTGCAAGTAAATAATATTTACGCACAAATTAACCACCCCGATATTATCGGGTAGCCTCTGAACCTATTGTTTATTTTCAATTTTCAAACCAATAAAGAGTTAACAATATGAACCAGCTTAAACAGCAGGAGCTTCGCTATCGTCTAAATAGTGACAGCTTCGTTAGAAAAGACACCATAAAAATCATCCCCACCGTGCTAATCATCGCATTGGCAAGCCTCGTTTTACTGTTAGCAAGATAGGAAGTGATATGAACCCTTACGCCATGCAAGATGACTGGTACGAACAACAGCAAGAAATTGCTTATTGGGAGGACAGGCTGGACGACGAAATCAGCGAACTAGTCCAGCCTGTTTATGACTGCCTACCTTCCTCAGTGATGAAAAAACTCAGTAATGAGGATTTTGACGATATCTGGAAGGCGCTGTTTAACCATTTCAAAAATGAGAACATCCATCAGTACAAAGCACTTCGAGCGCCTAAGAGGAAATATCTATGAGCGAAACACAACATACCGAAAAAGAGAGCAGTTTTCAACAACAGGTTTGGGAAACGCTGTCGGCGATTAATGTTAACGATAAAGTTGAAAAGAAAAGTGGCCTTTCTTATCTCTCATGGGCGTGGGCGTGGGGCGTATTAATGGCACATTACCCAGAATCCTACTATGTCATTGATGCCGTTAGCTATAACAATGATGGCAGTGCCATGGTGTCATTAACCCACGAGTTTCGCACCAATAAATAAACGCTCTATCTTTAAGTTTAATCCAGCATAATATATAAATAGACAGAATCTTATAAATCAAAAGCAACTTATTGTAATTTAATAAAATTTATGTGTTTTAGTAACTTGAAGATTAATCATCGATTTTAAGCCATTTCTAGTATTTTATACGCCTGTGCGAAACTCGTGTAACCCTCACCGTCAAACAGGGTAATAACGAATGTCCCCGCAAAATGTGGTTACCCGTTATGGATTACCGGAATCAGGCTATTTCCAATCCTAACGCCGTTGATATCAACAAAGCGCTGATGCGCTGCCTCACTAAAGCCATTTCGATGTTTGGATTAGGATTTTATATCTATGCGGGTGAAGATTTACCTGAGCAAGAAAAAGTTGTGATGCAGAAAGAAGAAGCGCAACAAAAGGCTCGTTACAATCAATTAATCAAGGAATTAGAAATAGCAGCAAAAGGCGGTGTTGAATCAATGAAATCCCATTGGTTACAATTAAAACCAGAAGAGACGGATATCATTGGCGAAGAAAATAAAATGGCTATTTATCGCAACATTGCAATGAAAAATGAGGCTAATCATGAAGCAGAGAACGGACGAGTGGTTTCAGGCAAGACTTGGGAAAGTCACCGCCAGCAATTTACACAAGGTGTTATCCAAAGGCAAGGGAACAACACAACGAAACTACCTCATGCAGTTAATCTGTGAAACCCTTACCGGACGACGAGAAGAAATTAAAACTAATCAGGCTATTGAACGGGGGAATGCCCTTGAACCTAAAGCCAGAGCACGATATTGCCTCAATGAGTTTGATGTCACGGTCACCGAAGTGGGCTTTATTCCCCACCCGACTATTGCGCTATTTGGTGCCAGTCCTGACGGTCTGGTTAATGATGATGGACTTATCGAAATCAAATGCCCCAACACCTCTACCCACATTGAAACTCTTGCTACAGGAAAACCCAAATACGAATACCTGTTACAAATGCACGGCCAAATGATGTGCACCAGGAGAAACTGGTGCGATTTTGTCAGCTATGATGACAGACTCCCCCCTAACCTTGCCTACTATAAAATCCGAATTTTCAAGGATGATGATTTAGTTAACGAAATTGAACAAGCCGTTCAAGTATTTATCGAAAAACTGAAATCAGAAATCAATAAAATTAATCAATATGTGGAGACCCCATGGCAAACCAGAACCAGTGTCACTTTACCGGACGCATCGGTAAATTAGATATCCGCTATACCCAAGATAAAATTCCCATCACGGCATTCTCAATCGCTATCAGTAAATCAAGGAAAGATAACAACGGTCAATGGATTGATGACACAAAATGGATAAACTGCAAGGCATTTAAGCAAATAGCCGAATATATCCATAATCATGCACAAAAAGGTACTTTTGTTCGTATTACTGCTGCCTATCAGGAAAATAAATGGACAGACAAATCCGGTCAGCAAAGGATATCCCCCGAATTTTTAGTCAATGACGTTGAAATATTGGGGTGTCAACGATCACCGAAAACTGATCCACTTTTTAGCTAAATACGATCAATCAAAATTGATCCACTGTTTTACTCGGTTATTGCTCCTGATCGCCGCTTATCTTTCAATCGATAGCTTTCACCGCTCAATTGCAGTACATGCGAATGATGAAGTAAACGATCAAGCATAGCGGCGGTTAATGTTGCGTCATCAGCAAAAGCACCAGGCCATTGTCCAAATGATAAGTTACTCGTCAATATGACACTGCCATGCTCATAACGCTTGGCAATCACATTGAAAAATAGGTTTGCTTCCTCTCGCCCAAATGGCAGGTATCCAATCTCATCTATGATCAACAACTTCGGGGCCATTACCGAACGTGATAGATATTGTTTGAGCTTATTTTGTCGTTTAGCAGTTGAGAGTTGCAACATCAGTTCAGCCGCTGTTGTAAAGCGAGTTTTCTTCCTGGCCTGTACTGCTTTTAATCCTAATCCAATAGCTAAATGCGTTTTGCCTACACCGCTTGGGCCAACCAACACGACATTTTCATTACGTTCAATAAAAGTTAATGCACTTAATTCTTGTATTTGTTGCTTAGGAACACCCGTTGCAAACTTAAAATCGAACGAACTAAGTTCTTTGTGCGTTGGGAATCCTGCCATCCGACTAAAGAGATGGCGAGTTCGTTCATCTCGTTGTTGTTGCTCACATTTTAATAGGGACAATAAAAACTCTCCGTAGCTTTTGTCTTGGGCAATGCACTGTTGGGCAAGTGATGACCAATGAGTCGGAACAGAATTTAATTTCAATGACTCACACAGGTGTTCAATTTGTTCATGCAATAACATGTTCACCTCCCAGCAATGCTTCATATACGCTGATTGAGTGTTGCAAATTGACAGATTCAAGCGGCCGTACGATACGGATATTAAGCGCATTAGTCTGCGGGATAGATTGGCAAATCCTTGTTGGCAAAGGAAGAAGATACTTAATTTCCTTAGCTAATCTATCTGCTGGCTTCTCTAACGTTGTTCCATGAATCCGCTGATGAGCGACTCGTTGTAACCAGGGCCCCACTTTTGCATTGGCTATCTCCATGTCCAGTTCAAGATTATGAGCACGAAGGTCGGTATTTAATGGTACGATAAAGCTGTTTTTTAAGTAGTGGTTAAAGCGCTCTACTTTACCTTTTGTTTTTGCCCTGTAGGGCTTACAAGCACTCAATTTAAATCCGTAATCTTTCGACATCTGAAGCATTTCGACATTTAATTTATGTTCACCTTCTGCATAAGCATCCCGTTCGATGATGAGAGCTTTTGCGTTATCACACCATACTTCCTGTGGTACACCACCAAAATAGTCGAAAGCGTCTTTTAAACCTTGTTGCCAGGATTCTGCTCGCTCATTATCAAAGAATTTTACATAACTCGCACGCGAGTAGCCGAGCGTTGCAACAAACGCTTTTAGGGGTTGTTTTCCTCGCCGGATGGTGGTGAAGTCGATTTGCATTTGTTGACCTGGCTGTGTTTCAAAACGGACGACAGCTTCGGGAACGATGCTTGGTTTAAATTGACAAACAAATCGGCGTAATTGAGCAATACCGCCTTGATAACCTCTTTCAACTACCTCATCAAATAAGACTGTTGCAGGGATCCAATCAGGTTTAGCCAATTCAATTCGCTGAAGCAAATAAGGTTTAAAGGGTGCCAGTTTACTCGGTTGTTTACTTCTTTTAGCATAAGTTGGCATTCCCTGCTGTTGTAAATGATGTTTTACGGTGTTACGGGAAATGCCCAATTCACGGGCAATTTTTCGAAGGCTTTGTCCTTGTGCAACGCGAACATGAATATCCACAAATATCTCCTTGGTTAACATAAATTACCCGTACAAAAATGTACGAATAATACCAAGTGGATCAGTTTTAGATGATCGTTAGTGGATCAGTTTTGCATGATCGCTGACAATTGGGCAACCGGAAAGAGAAGAAACCGCAGGAAAGCCAAGGTAGAACGGGTATACCAACCACTAACCAGCCGAACAGTAACGCTATTCATCAAGCTGATTTTGAAGACGAAGATATACCTTTCTAGACGCTAATTATACCGGAGGTTAAGTTATGAAACTTAACATCATTAAATTATTAATCACGACATTATTGTTTATCAGCGCGGCATTTGCTTTCGAATTGATAGTTGGTCACATTGCGCACGCCGATGCCGTTATTGACCCGCAAATCAGGTTTAAACGTGGCGAATTAGGCAATATCCATTTAGGCGGACAAGAGCTAGTGGTTATCGGCATTATGATAGTCCCTGCACTCTTGGTCTATTTGCGGGTATTTCTCGACACATTGAAGAAATAGTTACAAAACAAGAAGTCATTACCCACCTAACCTATTCCACTTAATTAATACCCATTCATCAATTTTAATATTGAAGGATAACTATATGCAAAATTTAACAAATGAACATTACCCTATCATTGCGGGCGTAGAAATCACGACAGACTCAGAAGGCCGATTCAACCTTAATGCGTTACATAAAGCCAGTGGTGGCAAAGATGCTAAACGCCCTAAAACATGGCTTGAGACAAAACAAGCCAAAGAGTTAATTGAAGAGCTAAGGCAGAATTCCACCTTAGGTCAAGAAGTAATCAAAGTTCAAAAAGGCGGCATAAATCCAGGCACTTTTGCTCATGAACTGTTAGCCATTGAATATGCAGGTTGGATTTCGCCAAAATTCAGGTTAATGGTTAATCAAACCTTCCTTGATCACAAAACAGGAAGATTAGCCCCTGTCGCTCCAACAACAGATTGGTTAGATAACCCCTCACAATTACGAAAAATGCTAATTAGCTATACCGAGCAAGTGGAAAAAATAAGTAGTGAGCGTGATGAAGCTATTAGAACAAAATCACAAATCAGTCGGACGCGTGAAGCTTCTGCAATGAGTAAACTCAGTGTTGCCACCCGTAAAAATCGGGAACTGACAGAGCGATTAGGAGAAAGCGTGAAACATGCCACCATCACAGCAGTAAAGAACGCCACAGGAAAAGAATATAAATTTGCTCCACTTCGTCGATGGTGCCGTGAGAACCAGATGGAAGCAACCGAAGTACCCGATATTCGTTATGGTCAGGTTAAGTCATGGCCTGCTGAATCATGGCTACAGGTATACGGTATCAATCTGAAATCGTTATTTGCTAATAGCCAACGTATTCACTAGAAATTGACCGCTATTAGGTATTTCCGCATCACTCAAAAAAAGACCAGCCCAAGGCTGGCCAACACCAGGGAAAATGTTGCTGTTAACCAACACACAACGGCAATGATATTACCACAAATAATTCATAAATGATCACTTTTTGATCAAAACTTACATTTATTTAATCAATAACCGGAGAAATCCTATGAATAACACCCATGAATACAGAACAACGTTACATCATGTCAAAGCAGGGATGCAGGTTATTTATCATGGTGAAATGATGAAAATAATTAGATTGAGGGAGAAAAAATTAACAAACAAAGGATTGATATATCAATTTGATACCAACGGAGAAAACGGAACATTAACCGGAAATGGCGGTAATAAAATCACTGTGTTAGAAAAAATAGACGACTTGCATAAAAATAAAAGCGGGTATGTTTAGGAGATGAAGTGAAGTATGACCTGATACTCGCAGACCCACCCTGGCAATATCAAAACAAAGCATCAAACGACGCGGCAAATAAATCCTAATACTCTTCCCCACAAATCATATGCCCTAACCTAACAAAGCACGAAGATAATCATTCGTGCTTAGGCTATCTGTTTTTGTCGGGCAATGAAGCGCCTGAGAATAGTGTGAGTTTTTGAATGTAATCAAGTACTCTATTTTTATGAAAATACGCACGAGGAAACAACTATGCAAATGTTAACATTGGAAGAATGGGCTAATGAACGATATAGAAGTCACCATCCAAAACTAAATACATCACGAGTTTCGCACCAATAAAAAAACGCTCTATTTTTAAGTTTAATTCAGCATAATATGTAAATAGATAAAACCTTATAAATTAAATATAACTTATTGTAAATTAAGTGAATTTATGCATTTCAGTAACTTGCAGATTAATCATTACTTTCAAGCCATTTCTAGAATTTTATAGGCCTGTGCGAAACTCGTGTACATTACAACGTTATGCGCGTAATGGTCATTTTTATCCACCAGCACGAAAAGAAGGAGGCATTTGGCGTGTAAGGGAAGATGCAGAATTGGTTGGAGATTTAACAAAACCATTTATTGATAAAAATGATAACCCTACCTTACAAAGGATTTTAAATGATGGCTGCTAGACCTCGTAAAAATAATGTTAGTATTCCAAATTTGTATCCATTATACAGTCGTAAATCGAACAAGATTTATTGGCGTTACCGTCATCCAATAACAGGAAAGTATCATGCACTTGGTAGTAATGAAGCTGAAGCAAAACAAATTGCTATTGAAGGAAATAATCGGTTTGCTGATCAACGTAGCCGACAGATCTTAGCTATTAGTGACCGAATTGCGCGTATTAAAGGAAAAGAGATTACGGTTAACACCTGGTTAGAAAAATATTGGAAAATTCAAGAAGAACGTTTAAAAGAAGGTGATATAAAGCTAAACACCTACAAACAAAAAAGAAAACCCATTGAATTAATACAAAAAGCATTATCGATAAAACCACTAACGTTAGTCGATGCCAGAGATATCGCTCAGATATTAGATAAATATAAAATAAATGGTCAACATCGAATGGCTCAAGTTATTCGTTCTGTTTTAATTGATGTATTCAAGGAAGCACAACATGCAGGAGAAGTTCCTCCTGGTTATAATCCTGCGTTAGCAACAAAACAACCTAGAAGAAAAATAACCAGACAACGGCTTAATTTGGATGAATGGAAAAAAATTTTTAAAATTGCTGACGCGACTCATCGTTACATGGGAAACGCAATGTTACTAGCATTGGTTACTGGTCAACGTTTGAGTGATATTTCTAAAATGAAATTCAGCGATATTTGGGATAATGATTTGCACGTCATTCAGGAAAAAACCAACGCGAAATTGGCAATACCACTTTCTCTACGATGTGAAGCAATAAATATATCCCTAAGAGAAGTAATAGAGCGTTGCCGTGATAATGTAGTTAGTCCATATCTAATTCATTATTTTTATACAACGTCACAAGCCAAACGTGGCGAAAAAGTAAAACCCAACACCCTAACCACTAATTTTAAAAAAGCAAGAAATAAAACTGATATTGATTGGAGAGAAGGAACACCCGCAACATTTCATGAACAACGTTCATTATCAGAGCGCCTTTACAGAGAACAAGGAATCAACACCAAAGATTTACTAGGCCACAAAAGTCAATTACAAACTGATAAATACACGAGTTTCGCACCAATAAAAAAACGCTCTATTTTTAAGTTTAATTCAGCATAATATGTAAATAGATAAAACCTTATAAATTAAATATAACTTATTATAAATTAAGTGAATTTATGCATTTCAGTAACTTGCAGATTAATCATTACTTTCAAGTCATTTCTAGAATTTTATAGGCCTGTGCGAAACTCGTGTCAGCATAATATGTAAATAGATAAAACCTTATAAATTAAATATAACTTATTGTAAATTAAGTGAATTTATGCATTTCAGTAACTTGCAGATTAATCATTACTTTTAAGCCATTTCTAGAATTTTATAGGCCTGTGCGAAACTCGTGAAATACCATGATGATCGAGGTAAAGAATGGATAAAAGTTATTATTTAATTGAATATTTTTAGCTAGTTTTGATAAATTATTTTGATAAAGTTTTGATAACCATTACAAAGTGAATAATAAAAAACGGAAACCATTAAGTTCCCGTTATCAATTAAGCAAAACATAAAATCACATATGATTGATCACTGCATCACCAAACTCACTGCATTTCAATAGTTTAGCACCTGGCATTAAACGCTCAAAATCATAGGTGACGGTTTTGGCAGCAATCGCCCCTTGCATGCCTTTAATAATTAAGTCAGCGGCTTCTGTCCAACCCATATGGCGTAACATCATTTCAGCGGACAGGATAATCGAGCCTGGATTGACTTTATCTTGACCTGCGTATTTCGGTGCTGTTCCATGGGTTGCTTCAAATAGTGCACAACTATCGCCTATATTGGCGCCTGGGGCGATACCAATTCCCCCAACTTGGGCCGCTAATGCGTCAGAAATATAATCGCCATTGAGGTTCATACAAGCAATAACGTCATATTCAGCTGGCCGCAACAAAATTTGCTGTAAAAACGCATCAGCAATCACGTCTTTGATAATTATATCTTTACCCGTCTCTGGATGCTTAATTTTCATCCATGGTCCACCATCAAGTAATTCACCACCAAATTCTTGTTGTACTAACTGGTATCCCCAATCTTTAAAGGCACCTTCAGTGAATTTCATTATATTGCCTTTATGCACTAAAGTGACCGATTTACGATTATTTTGGATAGCATACTCAATTGCTGCTCGTACTAGCCGCTTAGTTCCTTCTTCTGAACAGGGCTTGATACCGATACCACAATTAGTTGGAAAACGAATTTTATTTACTCCCATCTCATCTTGCAGAAATTTAATTACTTTATCTGCCTCAGAGCTGCCTGTTTTCCATTCAATACCTGCATAAATATCTTCAGAATTTTCGCGAAAAATCACCATATCAGTCAATTCTGGCTGTTTTACTGGGCTAGGAGTACCTTGATAATAGCGCACTGGTCGTAAACAAATATAGAGATCGAGTTGCTGTCGTAAAGCAACATTTAAGGAACGGATCCCGCCACCAACAGGTGTCGTTAATGGCCCTTTAATAGACACATGATATTGTTGGATCAAATCGAGTGTTTCAGCGGGTAACCATACATCCTTACCATAAATTTGAGTTGATTTTTCACCAGTATAAATCTCCATCCAAGAAATCTTTTTATCACCGTGGTAGGCTTTTTTTACTGCTGCATCAACCACTTTTAACATCACCGGAGTAATATCAGCACCAATACCATCCCCTTCAATATAAGGAATTATTGGATTATTAGGGACATTAAGCTTACCTGCTGCAAGTGTAATTTTTTCACCTTGTTGAGGAACAACTACTTTGCTTTCCATCAATCTCTCCTTTATTATCTTAGCGCAATACCTGTTAACTTATGGTAAGAATATTGCATGGTACTTGAATAATTTTTCTACGCCAATGTTTGCTAATTTAAGGTATAATAGGGCTCTCATTTTTTATTAATCATTGCTATGACAAATCTGCAGCATAAAAAGAGCAAATCAAAACAATATCATGACAAAAATAGCGCAAATTTTGTCAAATATATGATTAGTTCACGTAAAATATTACTCTTTAAAACCGTTCGATGTATTGTCACAATTTACTGACCAAATTGGTAATTATATTCCTATCACCAATGTCTATGCTGCTGGGCGTTTAGATAGCGAGGGTCTGTTAATACTCACTAATGATGGCAAATTGCAAGCCAAATTGACCCAACCAAACAATAAAATGCACGAGTTTCGCACAGGCCTATAAAATTCTAGAAATGGCTTAAAAGTAATGATTAATCTGCAAGTTACTGAAATGCATAAATTCACTTAATTTACAATAAGTTATATTTAATTTATAAGGTTTTATCTATTTACATATTATGCTGAATTAAACTTAAAAATAGAGCGTTTTTTTATTGGTGCGAAACTCGTGAAATGGAAAAAATTTACTATGTGCAAGTTGAAGGTATACCGGAATCAACCACATTACAAAAATTTTGTCACGGTTTACTATTAAAAGATGGTATGACCAAGCCAGCAAAAGCTGAACTTGTGGCTCAACCCGACTGGCTTTGGCCACGTCATCCTCCTATACGCACAAGAAAAAATATTCCAACCTGTTGGCTAAAAATTACCTTATCAGAAGGCCGCAATCGACAAATACGTCGTATGACCGCCAACATAGGGTTTCCAACCTTACGATTGATTCGCTATAGTATGGCTAATTTTCAATTAGGTAACTTACAGCCAGGTGAGTGGAAGGAGGTCGATTTTGTTTAAACCACACGTTACGGTTGCTAACGTCGTTCACGTTAAAGGTAAGTTTTTAATTGTAGAAGAAATTATTAATAATAAATCAGTCTGGAATCAACCAGCTGGACATTTAGAAGCTAACGAAACTATTTTTGCTACCGCGAGCCGCGAGCTATATGAGGAAACCGGTATTAATGCACTTCCCCAGCAATTAATAAAAATCCATCAATGGATAGCCCCTGATGGCTGTGCTTTCCTGCGGTTTCTTTTTCTGATTGAACTGGATGAGATGCCTAAAACCTCCCCACAAGATAATGATATCCACCAATGTTTATGGCTTACTGCTGATGAAATATTATCCAGTCCATGCCTGCGCTCGCCTTTAGTAGCAGAAAGCATCCGCTGCTTTATCAGTCGAGAATTTTTCCGTTAACATTAATCGACCCTTATCAATTTCACACCGGCTAATAGAGATTAATCCTTATGCTACTATGGTGCAACTTGCCACTGCATGTTAAAATATTTGTGTTTATGTTTACCCGCAATGAGATTTATTCATGTCAGATAGCCAGTTAAAAAAAGTCATCGTTGGTATGTCCGGTGGCGTTGACTCATCCGTATCCGCTTACCTATTGAAACAACAAGGTTATCAGGTTGCCGGTTTGTTCATGAAAAACTGGGAAGAAGACGATAATGATGAGTATTGCTCAGCAGCTACCGATCTTGCCGACGCGCAATCGGTATGCGATAAACTCGATATAGAACTGCATACCGTTAATTTTTCCGCCGAATATTGGGACAATGTTTTTACCCATTTTCTTGCTGAGTATAAAGCTGGCCGCACACCGAATCCCGATATCCTATGTAATAAAGAAATTAAATTTAAAGCATTTCTAGAATTCGCAGCGCAAGATCTGGCAGCAGACTATATTGCCACCGGCCACTACGCTCGACGCAAAATTGTTGATGGTCGCCATCAATTATTGCGTGGTTTGGATAACAACAAAGATCAGAGCTATTTTCTTTATGCGTTGGATCAAGCTCAACTAGCACAAAGTCTTTTTCCAATCGGTGAACTGGAAAAATCAGCCGTTCGCCGTATCGCTGAGGACGTTAGTTTAATTACCGCCAAAAAGAAAGACTCAACAGGAATTTGTTTTATTGGTGAACGAAAGTTTCGTGACTTCCTCGCTCGCTATCTGCCAGCTAAACCAGGTACAATTATAACAGTTGATGGCAAAATTTTAGGTGAACATACAGGTTTAATGTATCATACGTTAGGTCAACGTAAAGGATTAGGTATTGGTGGTGTAAAAGAAGCAAACGACGATCCGTGGTATGTTGTCGATAAAGATATTAAAAATAATCAGCTAATTGTTGCCCAAGCCCATAACCACCCACGTTTGATGTCCACAGGACTTATCGTCCAACAAATTCATTGGATTAATCCACCAGCGTTAAACGAAGCCAATCAATATACAGTTAAAACCCGTTATCGACAACCAGATATCCCCTGCACAATTAAGCCACTTAGTGACAATAAAATCGCCGTGCAATTTGACTACCCTATTGCAGCCGTTACACCTGGCCAATCAGCAGTTTTTTATCAAGGTGAAATTTGTTTAGGCGGTGGCGTCATTGAAACACGTATTCAGGAGTCAATGTGAGCAAAAATTTTTATGATATTACTCTTGCATTTGCGGGTATCTGCCAAGCATGTCGTCTAGTTCAACAATTGGCTCATGAAGGTAAAATTGACGATAATACGGCAGAAATAATGATTAATAGCACCCTAAATATTAATCCAACATCCACATTAGCGGTTTATGGCAATAGCGAGGCAAATCTTCGTGTTGGTTTAAATACTTTACTTGCTATACTTACCGCTTCAAATAATACGCTTTCCTCCGATTTAACCCGCTACTTATTAAGTCTCATTGGCTTAGAACGACGACTAAGAAAAAATCTATCGGCTAGTGATGAACTTAAACGACGTATTGAATTACTTCAACAGCAAAAAAATTATTTTGAACCTATGTCCAGCGGTATTTTTAATGCGCTGGCAGGAATTTATGTAGATGTTATTAGCCCTATTGGCCCACGTATTCAGGTAACAGGTTCTCCCGACATGCTGCTAAATAGCTCGATACAACCTAAAGTACGCGCATTACTTTTTACTGGCATTCGTAGTGCCGTTCTCTGGCAACAAGTCGGTGGAAGCCGCCTACAATTAATGTTTTCGCGACAACGTTTGATCACTCAAGCAAAAGAAATTCTTGCTCATTGTTAATAAATTTGGGAGTCACTACCAATGGAATTATCTTCACTGACTGCTGTATCGCCAATTGATGGCCGCTACAGTGATAAAGTCAGTCTATTACGTCCAATTTTCAGTGAATTTGGTTTACTGAAATATCGTATACAAGTAGAGGTACGCTGGCTACAAAAATTAGCAGCATGTGCTGACATTAAAGAAGTACCCGCATTTAGTGCCGAAGCAACGGCTTATCTTGAGCAAATTGTCGCTAACTTCAATGAAAATGACGCCATTCAGATCAAACAAATTGAACAAACAACTAACCATGATGTAAAAGCGGTTGAATATTTTCTAAAAGAAAAAATGGCAGCCATGCCTGAACTTGAAAAAGTGGCTGAATTTATTCATTTTGCCTGTACCTCTGAAGATATTAATAATCTTTCCCATGCCTTAATGCTAAAAATCGCCCGTGACCAAGTGGTTCTCCCTCAATGGCGAAAAATCATTAATAGCCTAAAAGAGATGGCGCGTCTTTATCGCGCATTGCCGCTACTATCAAGAACCCATGGTCAACCCGCGACGCCGACGACGATAGGTAAAGAGTTTGCTAATGTGGCTTATCGTATGGAGCGGCAATATCAGCAACTTGAGCAAATCGAAATTTTAGGCAAAATTAATGGTGCGGTAGGTAATTATAATGCCCATTTATCCGCTTATCCTGATATAAACTGGCATCTGTTTAGCGAACAGTTTGTTACTTCGTTAGGTATCAAATGGAATCCGTTCACAACCCAAATTGAACCCCACGACTATATTGCTGAACTCTTTAATTGTATTGCTCGTTTTAATACCATTTTGATCGATTTTGATCGAGATATCTGGGGTTATATTGCCCTTAATCATTTCAGACAAAAAACTGTCGCTGGTGAAATTGGTTCATCAACCATGCCACATAAAGTTAACCCGATTGATTTTGAAAATTCTGAAGGTAATCTTGGACTAGCCAATGCCTTATTAAATCACCTGGCGAATAAGTTACCGATTTCACGTTGGCAACGTGATCTCACTGATTCAACGGTATTACGTAATTTAGGGATCGGTATTGGTTATGCATTGGTAGCCTATCAAGAGACATTGAAAGGCTTGAGTAAATTAGAAGTTAATGAGCAGAATTTACAAACTGAATTAGATGCTAATTGGGAAGTGCTGGCTGAAGCTATTCAAACTATTATGCGCCGTTATGGAATTGAAAAGCCTTATGAAAAACTAAAAGCTTTAACCCGCGGCAAACGCGCTACAGCAGGCGACATCAAAGCATTTATTGATAGCTTAGATTTACCACAAGCAGAAAAAAATCGTTTAAAAACAATGACGCCAGCCAACTATATTGGTTATTCAGTCAATCTGGTGGACCATTTAAAATAACATTAATAGGTGAGTAATATTGATTGCTCACCCTACTTTTTCGTTTAATTAGCCAATTAAATCACATAATTATTTTCTTTTCATTCAGTAATATCTTGCCGTCATCCAGCTATCCTTCTAACATAGGATTTATTACTACTTTTTCTAGTAGATTTATTCAGAAATTGAGGTTGTTATGCGGATATTAATTGTAGAAGATAATGCGCTTTTACGTCACCATCTAACTGTCCAGTTAAAAGAGACCGGTCATCAAGTTGATGCAGCAGGAGATGCTAAAGAAGCCGATTATTTTTTACAAGAGGGTAATCCCGATATTGCAATTGTTGACTTAGGATTACCGGGTGAAGATGGATTAAGTATGATCAGGCGTTGGCGGCAGGACAACATTAAATTGCCTATTCTAATATTAACCGCTCGTGAACGCTGGCAAGAAAAAGTGGTTGCCTTAAATAGTGGTGCCGATGATTATGTGACAAAACCTTTTCATCTGGAGGAGATTTTAGCACGGGTTCAAGCATTAATGCGCCCTAACAGCGGACTTGCTTCGCAAATACTTCAACTAGGTGATTTTATTATTGATATGTCACGTAAAGAATTCACTATTAAAGATAAAAATATCAAACTCACCGCATTTGAATATACTATTTTAGAAACCTTAATGCGTAATAATAGTAAAGTAGTGAGTAAAGAGTCATTAATGCGCCAGCTTTATCCGGATGCAGAATTACGCGAAAGCCATACTATTGATGTTTTAATGGGACGATTAAGAAAAAAATTATGCAAGCGTGGCCTAATGATGTCATTGTGACCGTTCGTGGGCAAGGTTATCGCTTTGACGCAGAACATTCAGATGATACAATTTAATTTTTTAAAACGCAAAAAACCCTTTTCGTTGCGAACACGTTTTTTACTCGCAACTTCGGGGATAATATTAGCATTGACACTTTCATATAGTGTCGTTGCAATCGTTGGCTATTTAGTTAGTTTTGATAAAACAACCTATACCTTACTACGTAGTCAAAGTAATCTATTTTATAGCTTGGCGCAATGGCGTAATAATAAGTTAGATATCCATGTCACAACTGATTTTACCTTAAATGCCCCAGCCTTTATTTTAATTTATAATCAACAAGGTGAAATTTTGTGGCGACAACGCCATATTCCTGCGATTGAAAACGCCATCGAAAAAGAGTGGTTAAAAAAGGATGGATTGTACGAATTAGATACCGATTTAAATACCACTCGTGAATTAATTAAAGTCTCACCTAACGGCAGTAAACCGGCGCAAAAAGTGACTGATATTAAAGATAAATATTCCTCTTTAACTCACTCAGTTTCTGTCAACCACTATCAGGCAACTAAAAATCTGCCGCAACTTACTATTGTTGTAATAGATACTTTACCTTTAGATCTACAGAAAACTGGATTAGTTTGGGAATGGTTTGGTTATGTTATATTAGCCAATTTTATTCTGGTTATTCCGATGCTTTGGCTAGTAACTTCCTGGAGTTTATACCCAATAGAATCATTAAGTTCACAAATAAGTGGCATCGAAAAAGGTGAGCGAGAAGCGCTGGATCAAAATCCGCCATTAGAGCTCAACGGATTAGTGCGTAACTTGAATAAGTTACTAGTAAATGAACAAAAACGCTATACCAAATATCGAACTACACTTGCTGATTTAAGCCACAGCCTAAAAACCCCATTAGCGGTATTACAATCAACCCTCCGTTCTCTGCGCTCAAGCAAACAAATGACCATTGAACAAGCCGAGCCTATCATGCTGGAACAAATTGGCCGAATTTCACAACAAATAGGCTATTATTTGCATCGTGCAAGCATACATAGTGAAGATCATTTCGCAATCCGAGAAATTTCTTCAGTTTCTGCCTTATTAGATAATCTATGCAGTGCCTTAACCAAAGTATATCAACAAAAAGGCGTCAATTTGACTCTCGCACGAGTTTCGCACAAAACTAATTTGGGTACGCTAATAAAACAGGGATTTGCTCAGTAATAGCACTTTTGATTACGTCCCAATTTTGTTGATAAAGGGTTATTTTTTCAGATATACGACGTTTATGTTGTTCAAACCACGCAGAAATAGCGAGAAAAATATGATTTCTTTGGCTCGGCTCGTGCGAGCCTGACAGCGTTCAATACCACAGTTTTGTTTAACTTCTCGATGATAAACTTCAACAGACCAACGGGCATCCATGATAGATTTGAGGTATTGACGGGTGGGATTCTCTTTGTTTGTTACTATGTAATCAATACGGCCGTTTTTGGCTGTAAATTTGAAAACGGTTACCCAACCATATCCTCGCAAGTGTATTGACGTTCCTTCTTCTGAGATGTCTAACTTGTTCAGTTGTTTGTTATGGTTAACAATCCTATTTTTCCTCAGCGTGGTTACCCAGATCCAACCATGAGAGCGAATTGATTTCAGGTTATCCAGGCTAGAATACCAAGCATCCATCACTACGGCTTCTGGCATGATCCCTCTTTTTTTAGCAAGAGTGAGCATTTCGGAAAAGTGCGTGTTTTTTGTTTTTCCATCAGAATCTTTATCATAAATACGATAATTGATAGGAATTGATTCAACCTTCGTCAGATCATGCCAAAGCAAATTAACTAAACCTATGCCAGCAATAACATCATGTTCATTACCTGAATATTGATAATGGACCATCTCTATTTTTTTACTACGTCACGAGTTTCGCACCAATAAAAAAACGCTCTATTTTTAAGTTTAATTCAGCATAATATGTAAATAGATAAAACCTTATAAATTAAATATAACTTATTGTAAATTAAGTAAATTTATGCATTTCAGTAACTTGCAGATTAATCATTACTTTTAAGCCATTTCTAGAATTTTATAGGCCTGTGCGAAACTCGTGTACGTGTTTTGGCAATCAATGTATCATCGGCAATTAGTACGCAAGGGCTTTTTTTGTCTATAGAAGGTTCAACTAATCGCCATAGGTCTTTAGGTCTAAAACATCTACTTTTTAGCCATCGGCTAACAGTGTCATGAGATAAAGGCGATGGGCTTACTTCTGATAACGCTAAACCAGAGTATCTTAAACTGCTTACTTGTAAGAATGTTTTATAGATATCTTTAATACATGGATAACCCGACAAAATATGAACACCCTGATTTTTTCTTGTTTTTAAATTTATACTTCTTTTTTGGAGATTGCGAAACTCGTGTCTCGATGTCTCGCCTGAAATCACTTGGATAGGCCAACCGATAGATTTTATGGAGATTATGGGTAATATTATTGAAAATGCTTGTAAATATTGTCTTGAATTTGTCGAAGTTAGCGCTAGTAGCACTGAAAATTCATTAACCATTATCGTCGATGATGATGGTCCTGGTGTTGCTGAAGATAAACGAGATTTGATTTTTTTACGCGGTCAACGTGTTGATACTCTACGGCCAGGACAAGGTTTAGGGCTCTCTATTGCAGCTGAAATTATTGAACAATATGACGGAGATATTGCTATTACTCATAATCCATTAGGTGGAGCAAGCGTGGTTGTAACTTTTAGACAACAATCGCCCATGACAGATAGCTAATAGCACTAACACCATTTTCTTATTTTTAATCTGACAAAATAAATATGCAAAATAAAATAATTAACTATCAACTTAACATCAATTGGCCAGATTTCATCAAAAATTATTGGCAAAAAAGGCCGTTATTAATTAAACAAGGATTTACTAATTTTATTGATCCTATTTCAGCTAATGATCTAGCTGGATTAGCAATGGAAGATGAAGTGGATAGTCGATTAGTTAGCTTCCAGGATGGAAGTTGGAATGTCACTCATGGCCCTTTTGATAGCTATGATCAATTGGCTAAAACAGGATGGTCACTGCTAGTGCAAGCCGTTAACCATTGGCATTATCCATCGACTGCTTTAATAGCGCCCTTTCGTGTTTTATCTGATTGGCGAATTGATGATTTAATGGTTTCTTATTCTGTTCCAGCAGGTGGCGTTGGCCCCCATATTGATCAATATGATGTTTTTATTATTGAAGGTCTTGGCCGCCGTCATTGGCGAGTAGGTGAAAAAATTGCACTAAAACAGCATTGTCCACATCCAGATCTACTCCAGGTAGAGCCTTTTGCTGCCATTATTGATGAACAACTTGAGCCTGGCGATATCCTTTATATCCCACCAGGCTTCCCCCATGAAGGCTACTCCATTGAAACTTCACTTAATTACTCAGTCGGTTTTAGATCACCGACTAGCCGTGAATTATTTAGTAGTTTTGCCGATTATCTTATTGCTAATGACTTAGGTAATTATCATTATAGCGATCCAGATATAGCGACACGTGACAATCCTGCTATGATCTTGCCAACAGAATTAACTGAAATGCAACATATAATGCAACAATTGCTTGCTCAACCACATATTTTTAACCATTGGTTTGGCACATTTATCTCTCAGTCTCGTCATGAGTTAGATATCGCGCCACCCGAGCCATCCTATACTGTTGAGCAAGTTATCCAGCTTCTTTGTCAAGGAAATACCCTTTACAAACTTAATGGCTTACGTACCCTGAATGTTGCGGATCAATACTTTGTTAATGGTGAACAATTAATATCGCCTAAATTAAACATAACAGCTATTAATATACTTTGTGAAAAACAGGAAATTCACGCTGATATGCTAGGCAACGCATTGAATGACAAGGATTTCATGCAATTAGTCACTAAACTAATTAATGATGGATATTGGTATTTTAACAATTAGAATTGTTTAACCTGTATATAATAAAACATGTTGGCTTAACTAGTTGATAATTTTATTTTGCAGGTTAATCATCATTGGTTCGCAGCAACTCGATCAAATTTAACATATTGCACCGTTAATGCCACAATGCGAACAATCACATCAACTGCCTGCTACATACCTTCTAAACAGATAAATTCATATTTACTATGAAAATTATATCCGCCAGTAAAAATATTAGGACAAGGTATGCCATAAAGCGGCTAACAATTCCCCATGGGTAATATCTCGATTCAGTTGCACATTAGGTTTTATATTGCAGTCAATCATTGCTTGCTTGGCAATATCAATAACATGTCGATACTTGCAAACCACTTTATTCATGTTGTAACAAATGTCATCAACCGTCGATTCAATGTAACAATCAGGATGCAGATCTTTTCCCTGTTCTACCGCAATTTGGAACATAGCTCGCTTACGTTTGGCGAAGTTTTGTTCATCAAAATCACAAATAATATAATTCATTTCAGTCTTTTCTACTGTGCCTTTAATACAACTCAGATGATAAAAACCTTGATCCATTATTGAATACGTTGCTATTTCTTGGCTTGGGATCTGATTATGACACGAGTTTCGCACCAATAAAAAAACGCTCTATTTTTAAGTTTAATTCAGCATAATATATAAATAGATAAAACCTTATAAATCAAATACAACTTATTGTAATTTAAGAAAATTCATGTGTTTTAGTAACTTGCAGATTGATCATTGCTTTTAAGCCATTTCTAGAATTTTATATGCCTGTGCGAAACTCGTGTATGAATGCGGGTAGCCAATGTTAAAGCATTTACCATACCCTCCTTGGAACTCTCCTTTAGCATCCCTTTACCGATAATTTTTATCCTCACATTCGCGATATTAAAATTTTCATATTCAAGCCCACCAATCCCCCTACCAACCAAATTATAAGCCCACTGAGCATTAAATTTTTTTAAATCGATGTTATTTGCTCCGCGACCTATTTTGGCATCGGGTGTAAACACAATATAAATGTCACCATGAGGAATATTTTGCTGTATTAGATGAGTTATCGCCGTCATAATTTCAGCAATACCTGCCTTATTTTCTGCCCCTAATAACGTTTTACCATCACCAGTAATTATTGTTTTACCTATCATTTCATGCAAAATGGGAAACCTTACTGGCGATAACACCACATTGCCAATACCCAATGCGATATCGCCGCCACGATAATTTTCAATCAGTTGTGGCTTAACATTTTTACCAACAAAATCGGGTGAAGTGTCAAGATGGGAAATAAAGCCAATCGCAGGAACCGGATGTTCAATATTGGCAGGCAGCTTCGCCATTAAACAGCCGTTTTCTAGCAACTCGCTAGTAGAAACTCCTAGCTCTGTCAGTTCGGTCAATAATAACTTTGCTAATTTTGCCTGGCCTATACTGCTGAGCTTAGATTTAGTGTAGCTCTTTGATTGAGTATTAATCGCACTATATTCCCATAAAACGCTCTAAAAGCCTATCCATTTCTCTTCCCCCAATGAGCTATACCGCATTATGCGAAAGGAATTAATGACAATTATTGCGTCAAATCAGTTTTAGCAGATATATTAATAAAATGCATTATTACTTAATCATACTTTGAGCTCTGCAAGTAGCCCGCTAATATATTTTTCAACAATTTTTGTGGCAGCACCATAATGTTTTTCATCAAACTGGCTTTCAACCTGACTGGGTTCAAGATTCAATTCAACGGTATGTGCACCAGCAAGTTTAGCTTCATGTACAAACCCAGCGGCAGGATAAACATGTCCCGATGTACCAATTGCGACAAAAATATCCGCTGATAATAAAGCCTGATAAATCACCTCCATACCTAGTGGCATTTCACCAAACCAGACAATATGGGGACGCAAAGGTTGAGGAAATTGGCAACAGTGACAACGATCATCAGTTGTTAGATCTCCTTTCCATTCAATAACCTGACCTGATTGATAGGACGTGAGATATTTAAAACGAATACGTGCGATAAATGTGGATCTACCTGGGACAAACTGGATCTATCTGGTACAAGTCAGGGTGATTAAGTTACACATAGTGAAACAGGAATCATCACTCAAATCGACCGATTATTGAAATCATATCCCTGCTAGGATTACAATCCAAGACCCAGCAACAAAAGAATGATGCTGCACATCATATTTAACAAAAGGTTTTCCTGGATGCAAAAGTATTATACAGCGGATTCAGCTAATGGGTTGTTTGAGAGTGGGGTGTCTGAGTTTTGTATAGTTGGACTAGGTGATTATACTCCTAAGCAACCTGAACAAGCTGATTTCCTCAATCAAATGTATCCCGAAGGCTTGTCGAAACACGGTTACAACTATCTCTATAACCCGAACATCATGATGGGAAACCTGACCCATGCAAGCAAAGCCTTGATGATTGGCCTGGTATTTGAACTAGTACGTCGTAGTCATTTCCCAGAGAAACCGTCGCGGTATCAATCATTATTTGCTTGTCAACAAGTCAGCGAGGCTAAACAATTCAGAGAATTACTGGCAGATGAAAAAGAGAATGATCAAATAAGAAAAGCTTCAATATATGAAGTTATTACACAGAGAACGGTTCACCGTGGGGATATGGAACTAGTAAAAAGTGATTGCCCTGTGCTAGATCTTTATCGCCGAGCACATCTTTATTGGTCTGGTGAAACAGTTCCTTATAAAGATGGGGGGGAACCATTCTGCGAGATACTGATCCCGCTGCCTGTATTAATTGGACAACGGGTACCAGAATAACAGCTTACTTGCAGGCGTTATATCGTGATGTTGCTGCCACATTTCCGATCATCACCGTGTTATTTTCGCCTTCAGCGAAATAGCTTTTCCTCTCTTCCAGAGATATCAGTGCTCCCTTTAAATCTTTTATCGCTTCACAGGGATCACTAGCATTGACACTCAGCGTATAGGTTATATTTTTCTCTCCTACTCTAATACCAAAGAGGTAATCAAATTTATTTTTGGGTAGTGTCATATTAGCCATCATGCCGTCCTAATGTTTCATTAATGTGAAATAAAAAATCATCATCCAGCCTGATTATCTTCAAACAGATTGCCGTGAATACGTGCCAGCTCTTCTTTCTTAACGCGCTTGACTACCGAGTAAATCCACTGTAGCGAGACTTCGTACTTGCGTGCCAGGGCGCGGTGGTTATGGCCATTGAAGTCGGCAAATATCTCCCGGTCGCGCTGGTTTATTTTCCACATCAGCCCCATCGGGAAATAGACATTTTGCCCGCCCCATACCGCCATCATTTGACTGGCGACGGCATCGCCTATCTGGCTGGCAACAGCGGGGTCAACATCGATAATCTGTCTGACGATCTGCGCCGTGTGGTCGGCCAGCTCAACCAGTAACTCCGGCCCTTTACTGCGAAAGGTATGCTCTAGCATGAGGTTGTCCTTGCCACGCGTTTTTGCCACTGCTTGAGTTTCTCGATAACCTGGCTGGCCTGTTGGCTATCTAGCCAGTAAGGCGAATCACCGCCGGTTTCCCGTTTAACAAAGTGGGCCAGGGCTTTTGCTGACGCATCCCGGACAATGCCCTCATCGGCCATTGCCTGCCACAGGGCCTGCATTTTCTGGATTTGCGGACGGTCGGTCTGCTTTTTCGTCGTGGGTTGAGTCGGCTGGATACGAAAACCTTTGGCTTTTAGGGCGTTTAACACTTGCGCCAGTTGACCGATATTCAGGGCTTTTGCTGATGTTTTCCTCGTTAGCCTGTGCAGCATCTGGCGGTAAGTCGTGTCATCCAGTTTGAGGTGGTGGGCGGCAATATGGATTAACTGCAGGTATTTTTGTCGGGTCATCGGAGGCGTCCTTTATCGTTGTGGTCGGGGTCAGGATTCCTTATGCCATGAATAAAAAAATAATCCTTCGGGTTTTGAAGGATTATAAAATGAATATCGTTATTATACAATTGAATGCAGTAAACGCCGCTTTTCCGCTATGACTTCTTCACGCAAATCGCCTTGGCATCCATATCCTTGAAGGTTTCAAATTTTTCTGCGAACTGTTTGGCGGCCTGTTGACAGGCGGTTGCCGTGTCAAACGCCTGTGTATGCAGCGTGGAAAAAGCATTACCGGCATAGGGACTGGCGTATAGGGCTAAAATTAATATCCACATGATAATTTATCCTCTTTCACTGAATTAAGGTCGGATGTTCAATAAAACAAAGGCTGACCGCAATGAACACCAAGAAACCGGCAAACAGGCGGTTTTGTTGTTTGCGGGTTTCGGGCGATTGAAAATAAGGCCGCAAGCGGGCGGCAATGAGCGCGTAAAGCGTCATCATCAGCGCATCGACCATTACCATCGTCAGAGTCATAAGGGTAATTTGTGGCCCTAACGATTGGGACGGATTAAGAAAGACCGGTAGTGTGGCAAGTAGGAAGGCGAGCGCTTTGGCGTTGGTGATATCGGTCAGAAAACCCCAGCAGAACCGTTGCGCACAGCGGGTCAATGTCACGACATCGTAAGCATCCATGATGACTGGTGCGCGCCAGGTTCGGTAGGCGGCAAACAGTAGCCAGAGTACGCTAATGCCTTTCAGTAACAGCCAGGCTGTCGCTGAAGCGCGCAACGCTTCCGTGCCTAGTGCCACAATGGGTACCATCAAGCCTAATGCGGTCGCCTGACCGGCAATAAGCGGTAGCGTCTTGCACCATCCCCGCTGGAAGGCATGGTTAAGCGTGAGGATAGCGCCAGCGCCGGGTAATACGGCACTGAGCAAGGCACCGCCTAAAAAAACTAACCAAAGGTCAAGGTTCATGGTTTATTTACCTCGTGCGTTTGATGATGGGGTGGTGTTGATGGCGACTTTGCCGTGATACCTTTTAGCGGCACGACATCCCAATTAAGTACCCAGGCGCTATACCGCTGTCCGCAGTGTGGACAGGTCAGTAACAGGTCAATCCCCCACTCGCCGCTTTCCGGTTGTTGGATGATCTCGGCCTGGGTAGGATTCAGGCGTCGCGTTGCCTGATGGCAGCTGATGCAGGTAATGGTCATAACGTGTTTTCCTTATCTAAGGCGACGATGAGTTCGGCCAATATCTCGAAGGCATTTTGAAATTCACAATACGCGGCGGCAGAATGGTCTGCCTGCAGGTGATGCATGGCGCGGTTTATGTGCCTTTCAATTTGGCGGCGCAGAGGTTTTATTTCCTGATAGCTCATGAGGTCACCTCCTGCTCGAAGGGCGTAATAATGAAATCCTCAAGCTGATTGCGAAACGTAATGCCGGGAATATTCAGTCGCTGGATAGTGTCCTGATTTTTGAGCAGGGCATTTTTATCAAGCTGTGCTTTGCGAATAATGCAGTCGGTCTGTCCGTTTTCTTCCAGCGCCTGAATGATATCATCCACCCCTTTTACCGAAACGGACGGTGGGCGGTTACGCCATGACACCTCGCCGGTTATCAGGTTGGCGGTTTTGGTTTTGCCGTTTTGGGTAAGCGCCTCACGGTTGGCCTCGCACCAGGTCTGGATACCTCTTTGCAACAGGGTGATGCGGGCTTTCCTGGCTTCAATATCAGCCGCATGTTGATGGGTTAACCGCGCAATTTCATCATTAATCTCTGTCTCCAGTCGGGTCATTTCCCGCTGGATATCGCCCAGATTTTTAATATCGTTTATTACCTGCTCACGGGTTTGCGGCGTGCAGGCACCCGCCGCGGCTTTAAGCCGCGTTATTTTCTTTGCCATCTTTTTTACCTTTTCATTAACAACGTCGGGAATTAAACGCGCTCGAAAATAATGTCTTCCAGGGCGTCACTGTGTTGAATATGCTCAAATAAATTCATGTTGTATCGGGTCGCGATTTCACCAAGACGCTGGTCTTGTTCATCAAAATCACGGCAGTTCTCGCAAATCGACAAATAGGTTTCATCGTCCTGTTCCGGCATATCGACGGTCTTTGCCAAATAAACCGATTGGCGAGCGGTAATACGGACAGGGCGTGTTGTCATGATTAACGTACCTCCCAGGTGATTCGGCAGTTATCTTGCAGGAACTGGTATTTTTCCCAGCGGCCCTGACGGTCAGTACCCAGGGCATAGCGAACGGCATGGCCGTTTTTATATAACGCATCACACCGTCGGTCATGCAGCAGGGTAAGGGTCGGACGGCTATAGCCATCAACGGTAAACTGACTGACGATAAAACCTTCCTGGCTGAGTTTATCCATCACCGACAGGCATTGCCTGAACTGCTGCTGGATGGCCTGGTAGGTCATCGCTGACGGGTTTTTAATGGTCACGGCGGGGTTCAGCATAAAAGCCTCCTTTAATGCACACTGTGAATAATATTGGCGTCGATAACCGGGATGGCGTTTTGCGCGGCCAGGTTCATGGCGGCGGTCAGCAGGTTGCCGATAGCCAAGGGGTAAAGCAGGCTGACCGGCGTGTCTTTTTTCGGGCGCAGCCAGCTTAGGCGTTGACGCAGTGCCGGTATCGCATCCGGGCCAAGGACTTTGCTAAGGTCGCCGCCGACGCGTTTAAACTTGAAATCAAGAAAGTCGTTCAAGTGTTCATCTAGCGGCGGCAGGTCAATTACCTCGCAGCGCTGTACCACTTCCCTGACCGCTAACAGGCGCTCGGATAACTTGTCGCCCAGTTCGGGTTGTCCCAGCAGGACGATGGACAGCAGTTTTTTAAAGCCGTCTTCCAGCTCAAAGAAGCGTTTAAGGTGCTTTAAGGTCGGGATGGGCAGGCAATGGGCTTCTTCAATCACCAGTACATGGCTGTACCCGGCGCGGCTGCTCTCTTTTAATAGTCGGTGTAGCTGACGAAAGCGGGCCTCCGGCGAGCGTTTGAGTTTTTCCAGTGGGGCCAGGGTATGGACAATAGCCTCGGCGAGACTGGCGGCTTTCAGGGTTTTGCCCTGATGGTCGTTGTCTTCCATCGCCAGCACGTAGGGTTCAATCACCACCACCGGGGCGTTTTCCCGATAGATGCGGTCAGTCAGGTCACGTCGCAGCGTGCTTTTACCCGAGCCGGATTCACCGATAACCGCGATAAAGCCGCCATAGCTGGCGGTCTGGTACAACGCCTCGCGCACATAACGACTTTCAGGGGTTAAAAACACATCTTCATGACCTTGTACCGCGTTGTCGTCAAATGGGGCACGAAACAGCCCAAAATGCTTTTTGGTGGCAGTCAGTAATACCTGTTTTTTCAGTAACATGGTGTCTTCCTCGTTGCTAGGTGGTGTGTGCTTTTCCTTGCTGCTGGATGTGACCCCGTCAAAGCAGTCGTCCGCCGCGATGCCCTGGTCACTTAGCCAGCCACGGATGCGGTGTTTTAGTGCGTCGGTATCCTGTTTCGGCCACTGATGGTGATTGACTATTTGCGCCAGCGTCGCCTCGGAAAGGTCAAGCGCACGGGCCAGTGCTGCCTGGGTCAGGTTGTGGTGTTGTAACAGGGTTTTGAGTTTCAGCATGATGGCCTCCCGTTAACCGTGACTGGCCAGACTGACCACCACCTCGGTGGACTGGGCCATCAGCTCATCACCCAGCGCGTCGACCTGGTCAGCGGGTATGCCGTCCGGGAAGCGTTGGGTTAGCGTGGTGTAAAATTCACTGCGCCAGGTCTTGCCCGCCGCCTGGAAACGCGCGCGCAACTGTTGAACCACCACGACCGGGTTTAAACGTTCTTCAAAACGTGGCGCGCAAACCGTGGAAGCCTGGCCCTGTTTGGGCAGGTAAATGGGTGGGGTATCGCGTTCATTGTCCAGATAAGGGTTAAAGCGACCGCCCAGTGGCAGCGCTTTGGCTTTTTGCGCGGCAGCGGTTTCGGTGGGACAGGTGGTGCCATACATCGCCTGCTCGACTTCCGCCAGATGGTGTTGCGCCGGGGTGTGGGGTAATGCCTTGAAGGATTCGCCTAATGTTGGGGCATTGAGGGGAAAACCGTACTCGTCTTTCACCACTTCCGGTACCCGGTAAAAGACTTCCATGCCGTCCTCATTGATTATCACCACCTGTGCTTCACTGTCGCGCCAAGGGTTACGGACTATCTGTAGCCAATCGTTGTTACAAACACCCGGCACACCCCTAACGTCATATTCTTTGCTCCCAAATGACACGCGAAGATAGTCATTGACCTTACGGTTTTCCGGCAGACTCACCGCCAGTTCGCGGCACACTTCAACGGGTGGTGCCTTGATTAACTGCTGCGGAGTGATCCGTAGCCAGCTGTCGGTACGGGTCATGCCGGTACGGCGATGCAGCGCGGTACGGTTATACTTTTTACGCCATAACCCGACCCGGTGGTTCAGTTCATCAATATTATCGACTTGCACAAACCGCAGGCCGGATTCAAAACTACACTCCAGAATATCGCGCGCCTTTTCCACTGAGCCGGTGGCGCGGGCATTACGGGCTTTATGGGCGATAAGTTGAATACCGAGGGTTTTGCACAGGTTGCGCATCGTGGCTGAGACCAGCGCGCAGCCGGGGTCGGTATAAAGGATACGCGGTACACCATGTAATACGTCGGCCCCACTGCGCTCCTGCATGGCATTAATCAGCACATCGGTAAAGTTTTGTGCCGTTTCGCCGCCGAAGCGGTACTCGGCGTAAATCCAGCCGCTGGTGTGGTCGGTCAGTTCAAATGACCAGACGCGGTCATTGACAATACGGGCCAGATTTTTGGGCTTGTTCTTGTTAAACTCGGCCTCACTCATCATGCGCAGGCCGCTATCGCGCGTGGTGCGCCCTTTGGCGGGATTTTTCAGGTAATAGAGCACACACAGCGACGCATCCAGCTGCCAGACATGATTGGGATGCCCGGTTTTTAATTGAACGCACGGGGCAGGTACCCGTAACTGGTTGGGATGCAGGCGATAATGGTACAGTGCCCGGCTGATGGCATCGACCGACAGCGGAAACCACTCGCCAGTTTCATTATCAATATACCCGGCATCAATCAGGTTGTTCGCCCGCAGGTCATTAACCGTTTGCTGTAGACTGTAGAGGCGTTTACCATTATTGCGTTCAGATTCCATGATGACGCCGGATATCAGCAGGGCTTCGTCGCGTGTCAGGGCGCTGGTACCATAATCCACCCGCTGCTTGCGCGGCGGTTTATAACTGACCTGTTTGATTTTTCGCAGCAGCGTGGCTTTGGAAATACCGAGTGCCTGACAGCCTGTCTGATACACCGCGTCTTTGCCGCCATGCCCGGCTCTTTCAGCAGTCTGGGCAATGGTTAACAGACGTTCGGTCAGGATGGGGTTCATTGCACCACCTCCTCGACATTATCCTGTCCGGTGCCGCGCAGGTGTTCCGGTAACTGAAAATCCGCATCGTCGGCATCCGCATCGGCTTTTGTCCAGTCAGGCACCAACGCTGATACTGCGTGGTGGGGTAACGAAAAATCACTACGTAACACATTGATTTCAAACTCAATATCATTAAGCAAGCCCGCTAAATAGTCGGCGTGGGATGTGATATCACCACTGTGGCTGCTCAGTTTTTCCAGCCCTTCCCGAAAGCGCCCCATTAATATGGCTTTAACATCAAAGCCCACCAGGCCAATTTCTTCACGGAGCTGGCGTATGCCTTCTTCCCCTAACGGGCGATGCTGATTAAGCAGGCGTTTTTCGCTCAGTTCATTGATCTTTTGATCTTTCTCATTGGCCAGACGGCGGCTGGCTTCAAGTGACTTTTCCGTTTTACGCAGTTTTGCTTTTAGTTCCCGCACCGACATGCGATCAACTTCGTCTAGCGTCAAGCCCGCAATGGTGCCGCCTTCGGCCAATTCCGCCAGATCATCGTCGTCTTCCAGCATGAGTTCATAGAGTTTTGAACGGCCTAAACCTGAAAACGTATTCACCTTTGACTCAAGTGTCGGTGAAAGATATTTCAATGCTGCTTGTGCCATTTTTCGTGCTATTCGATATTCAAGACCTAACTGCTCTTGTACTATCTTCATGAATGTTCCATGTGGCTCATTCTCCTTAAGAATAATCAGCCGTTTCCCCGCCTCCAGCATGGCTTCGGCACTTTGTGCCATATAGAAGCGCGCTTCATGCACAATGCGCTCGCGTTCATAGGGCAACCCCTCGCCGTACTTATCCATAATGGCCTGCTGATGTTCAGCCAGGGCATTAAGGTTGTTCATTAAATCCGGTGCCAAAGGCTGTTCGGGGGCAATTTCAGCCGTTATCGGTAACGCTTTTCTACCCATTATTTTTTCCTCTTACGGTTTTGACGCTGATGCTACGCAGCGGCCATGCCTTTCTGCCATCTTGATTTGCGCCCGTTCGGTTTCATCAAAAAAGGCCAGGGCAATCTGTATCAATTCCTCACCGAGGCCGTAATTCCCATTGAAGCGCTTCTCAATCATTCCTTCTTCCACTAAAAATGGCAGGGTGCGACTGATATTGGCCGCAGAGTCATTGATTAGCGCCGCCAGGGCTTTATTGGACAGGCCATCGCGGTAATGCCCTTTCATGGCTTTCAAAATACGCAGCGCCCGTCGTGTGCGTGAAGAAGGGTGCAGTAATAAGGTGTTTTTCATCGGATGCCTCTTTTTCATTAATGGAAATTGTGTTACCGTCAGTGAAACGGGCGAATGTTATTTTTTATGGCGCTTTTTTCCCGATGGCATGGGAGAACCCATTATCTGTTCAATCGCCTGTTTGATTTTGCGGGCTTCCCCGCGCCAGCCCTGGCAGGAGCCATCAAGCAACATATAAACCTGATAGGGTTTGAAGCCGGATTGGCGTGCCCACGCCGCCACCGTCGGGTAGTTCTGATAGACACGATCATAAAAATTGCGCTTAAAGTCGGCGGGGTGTTGCAGTGACATGGTGTTACCTCCGTCATAAAAAGTTAAAAATAAATATACAATGGCATTCAAAATAATGTAAAGTCTTTTTTGTTTGTTTTTGTATGTTCTTTATTGCCGTAAAAAACCACTGGCTGTTATCGGCCTAAAGGAGACCTGTATGGCAAAGAAAAAAGCGGCAACCAGCCTGTCTGTAACTACGGCGGACAATATCACGATTGCGGGGGGGGGGGGGGGCAATTGCATACCCTGAAAAAAATGCAGAAAACAGCGCCCAACAGGAAGTAATGGCACGTTTGGGGATGGGCTACCCTATGAACGGGAAAGGATTGTGCATGAAGCCCGCTTCTATATGGCGCAAAGTGCCGAAGCCATGCTGGAGGCGGGGAAACGGCTGATTATTCTTAAGGAGAATGAGCCACATGGAACATTCATGAAGATAGTACAAGAGCAGTTAGGTCTTGAATATCGAATAGCACGAAAAATGGCACAAGCAGCATTGAAATATCTTTCACCGACACTTGAGTCAAAGGTGAATACGTTTTCAGGTTTAGGCCGTTCAAAACTCTATGAACTCATGCTGGAAGACGACGATGATCTGGCGGAATTGGCCGAAGGCGGCACCATCGCGGGTCTGACACTGGATGATGTTGACCGCATGTCAGTCAGGGAGTTAAAGGCAGCGTTACGTAAAGATGAGGCAGCCCTTAAACGCAGTCAACAACTGGTCGCCGAAAAAGAGAAGCAACTGCAACAGCTAAGCCAGCAACTGGCGGGCAAAACCTCGTCGGTTGCTGCAAGCGATGAACAAACACCCGTTGATGCACAGCAGTGGGTCACGCTGACGCTAGAAGGCGTGGGAGAACGCCTCAAATCCGAGCGCCTGCGATTGGGGCTTAGCCAGGAAATCTTCGCCGAACGGTGCGGGGTTAAAAAGCTCACTCAATACAACTATGAAAAAAGCGAACGACATCCTGATGCGGGCTACTTAATCGCGGCGAAAGCGTTAGGAGTCGATCTTCTTTATGTGATGACTGGTGAGCGCAGCGATGAAGCCAGTGCGCTCGATGTAGTGCGGGATGAGGAAGAGGCAGAGGTAATTAACTGCCTTTCGACATATTCCGGGTGAAACCCGCGAAGTGGCTAAACGCACCCTGACAGCAATGGCAGAGAAAAAAGCCGCCCGCAGCCGCGCATGACCCATCCCTCTCCGTTGCAGTGGAGAGGGTTTATTTGACGGTAATAATCAGCTCACGTCGTTGGGTGGGCTGATTACTGCTAAGGCTATACCGAATCGGGACGCTCTCCATCGCAAAGCCTCGAAACACTGCCCGCATCTCGGGAATATCATTAACCGAAATAATCATCATGCCCGCTAGGTCTCGTCCCATCCCCGCCAGTTTTTCATATTGCGCCAGACCAAAATCCACGCCATAGCCCTCGGTCCCCCAATACGGCGGGTCGCAGTAAAACAGCGTGTGCGGACGGTCATAACGGGCAATGCAGCTGGCCCAGTCC
Organism: Arsenophonus sp. PmNCSU2021_1; assembly: GCF_036919435.1. Classification (NCBI taxonomy): domain Bacteria; kingdom Pseudomonadati; phylum Pseudomonadota; class Gammaproteobacteria; order Enterobacterales; family Morganellaceae; genus Arsenophonus; species Arsenophonus sp. PmNCSU2021_1. Next base: position 306,964 of record NZ_JAZHPL010000011.1, read on the forward strand.
AGCTGTTCTATGGTGGTGCGTGATAACCGCAGATGCGCGAGCGACAGCTCTTCTTCCATGCGTAACAGATTCAGGCGTGGCCCCGTGGTGGTAGTCACGCCAAAGGTGTGCGCCGCCACCTTACCACCGAACGCCTGTTTTTGCAGGTAGTAGAAGCGGGCTGCCCGCTGGATATCGGTTAAGGTCTCGGTCGGGGTCATTTTCAACCAGTGATACATCGCCCGGCTGACCAGCGCCCATTTAAACTGGCGCATAAACTCTTCCAGATGGTGTTTCAGCACCCGATAGAGATTGACCAGCTCACCGTTGATATCGTTGATGACCTCCGCTTTGCTGGGTGACTTCATAAAGAAGAGCGCCGCTGCGCCACAAAACGGCTCGACGTAGCAGGTATGCGCCGGGAAGCGCGGTAAAATCT
>NZ_JAZHPL010000011.1:307481-390915 GCF_036919435.1 Arsenophonus sp. PmNCSU2021_1
CAAGCATTTTTGAACTAGAGAGAAAACTATTTAATCTTCAATCTGACTGTTTCGGTCTCGGTGAGGTAATTCAATCGCAGAAAGAACAAATAGCGCATCTCAAAGCAAAAATTGCCGAGTTCGAAAACTTTGCGCGCGAGGCTGAAGGTTATATTTTGAATCAACTTGAATCGGGTACGTTTGTATATTCTAAGAAGGAAACCATGAATGGCACCGAGACAACAGTGCATCTTTGTCCAAATTGTTTTACACGCAAAGTAATATCGATACTTCAGCCGCACGAAAATCATTTTTGTGATAGCGAAAAAGAAAGATATTTTTCTCAATGTTGTTGTCATTCTTGCCGCTCCGTTTTTGCAATGCACAGGTCTTCTTGTGATCCAATGCGAGGCTTTACTGTCTAAATATAGTGAACGGGAATGTTCAGATTGTTAAGGATCGAAGCGTCTAGGGGGCGCTTGTCTTACTTTTCGTTTTCGGCGGCTCAGGTAACGGCATCCAATGGCTAGCTCTGCAAGTTTTCTGAATACCCTGGCAACAATCTGCATAGTGAAACTGAGAATTACCAAGATAAACACCCACCAGATATTCTTTTCTATCCTTTCGATAAATAAGTACTTTATTGTTTATCTCTGGCATACGTATACAACAATCAATCCAGTTCATTTATTCTTCGCTTCGTGTTGATGAGACAAGACGACTTGCCGCACATAGTTTTGCAAGCCGTTTATCTGCTCTTCCGCAACTTCGATTCTTCGTCTGAGGGTGAAATAATTTCGTTGAGCGGTGTAGTCAAGTCTGGCGCGGGTTGCATCATCCAGGCTGGAGGAGGTGGTATTGGCGGACACATTGGAACAGGTTGTGTTGACGCGCAACCGGCGACGATTAGCAGCCACATCGCGCTCAAGCTGGGCAATAAGGTTCTTGTCATGTTCAAGCTCTTTGGTGTGTTGTGTATCCAATGCTGAGATGGTCTGCATTTGATGGCTTAACTGCTCAAATGCAACCTGTTGTTTTTCCCTATCAGATACAGCAATCTTTCGTGCTTTTTCAGTGTCGTAATACAGTGTTCGATAATACAAGGTTGCACCTAGTACCGAGACAATGAGTCCAGCTACAATAGGGAATTGCCAACGCATCATGCTGCCAACCTGTGTTGCTCTTCAATCAATGGCTGGCGATGATTTTTGTCGAATATCCCCATTAACGTAGATTTACGCTGCTCAAAGTCCCACCCCATAGCAATGAATACCGTGTTGGCACGTTGCAATTCGGTAATGCAATGGATCTGCTCTGGTGTTAGATAGTCACGAATGGACTCTTTCTTGCCTATTTCATGGTGGACACGAAATTTTGCAGATGTCATACCAAGTGCAATGCGGTTTATTAAATCAGCCTCGTTACTGAAATGGTGTGGCGCGATGGTTTTCCCTTGTACTTCGCGTTCGTGTTTGATGGCATCGGTCATTGGACGGTACTCAATCCGGGCGGTATTGCGATCCATCTTCTTGCCCGCCAATGCCTTGCGCATACGGAAGAACTCGGAAACCAGCTTCTTCTTGAATACACGAACAGCATCATTGTTGCGCATGTAGGTAATTAAGAGTGTAGTTTGCTGCTCGTTGAGAAATGCAACACGAAGAGGCTTGCCACCGCCTTGGCTTCTCTCAACCATACGGATTTCAAATCCGAGTGGCCCAAACTCTTCCAGATCAGCTTTGTTACGGTCAACAAGCTTGATAATGGTGTCATGATCTTTCTCAACCCCCTCAGCAATCGCCATAGTATTCGCTACAAGATCAAATTTCTTTATTTCCACTAATTGCATTGCTTATTTCCTTTTAGTGATAGAGCCTCGTGCCCAGAAATAGCCAGCCCATGAGTCGGCGCGATGATTGCCACCGGCTATCCTCAAGGCTCTATCCCAAAAGGCTCATGGTTGATATGCACCGGGCATGGTGCGTAGAATGGTTTTGAACTGCTTGATTATTTATTGATTTGAGGCTGATACTTTCCAGCCCAGACTTTGGCAACATACAGACAATCTACAAACATCTTGCCTTTTGCACTGGCGGTATTTCGGCGATAATGTTCTTTCGCTATGTCTGCACTGATTCGTGCCACAGATTGGTCATATCCTTGCTTCATCAATTCAGTTATTACATGTTTTTCAATGAATTCTAGGTTGTTCATAATGATGGCTACTGTGCTTCCTTAAAAAGTTAACAACAATTGAGCTTCTTCAATTAAACCCTTAACCTTCTTCGTATGTGCTGCCTTAATATTTTTCCATTCACTCAATCCGGTACCGAATAAGCTGGCAATCGCCTTATCAGTTTTTAATTCCGCACATGCTGTATTAAGTTCCTGCATGATGCTGCGTTTACGAGGATTGACAACTTGCCCTTTAGTCCAGTATTCATAGAGTACGTCATCACACTCCTCTTGGTACTGAACGACTTTGTCACGGATTTCATGCTTGACCTTGTTGGGGTTAATTGTTTGAAGCCAACCAGCAAGTTTCCGAAGCGGAAGGCAAAGCATCTTTCGTGTTCTACCGTCTTCTGCAACCATTGTGATTTCCGCAATGGTTGTATTAAATCGTTGTTTTAACTTTGTAAATTGAGATGCCCAATCCATCTCCATGCCCTCAACAATAGGTTTCATCGGGGTATACGGTTCTCCGTTGTGGTTAACGATATACAGTGCGTTGCCATGAAAAGGAACAGTGATTGTGTTCATTACGTTTTCCTTAATTTGAAATGAACCTTTGCCGCACAGGAAATCAGTCCATCGAGGCTCGCCAGCACTAACCGACTTCCTCAAAGGCTCATTTCAAATGGTTCAGGTTCGATGTGATGCTTTACGCAGCGGGGCGTATAGAAAAGCCTTGAACGATAACCAAGGCTCATTGAGTTGGATTGATGAGTGCATTTGGATTTAAACAAAGTTCCCGTTCTACCTCCCGGCGTTTAATTAGCCCGTTTGATACCTTTCCTTCATCGTATTTCCATCGTCGCATCTGGTCACAAGCGCCTTGAATATCTCCGGTGTTCAACTTTTTGAGTAGCGTTGAATTGGTAAATGCTCCACTGCCGATGTTATAAACAAATGAAGTCAAGGCGGCTTTTTGTAAATCGGTGAGCGGCACAGTGACATAACGTTCAACGGTAGAGTGTGCTACCTGCAAATCCTGCTTCATCAAATCGTTGCATTCTTCTTCGCTATAAATTTCCCCTGTCGTAACGTCCTTGCCGGTATGACCGTGACAGACGGTGAGCACACCGCCACTATCACGATAGGGCTTATAGCGCTTACCTTCGTGCCACTGCACCAGGACGGCAGCCAGTGCTAATACCCCGCCAGCCGTTGCAGCCACAAGGCGTTTTTTAAGTTGGCTATTCATTAAGATTTCTCGTTCGATAACAATATTCCTTGTGCCGGTAATACCAGTTCAGCCCAACGGTCAACACTGAACAGATAATCCCCGTAACCAGCGCCCATTCACTAAGCGATAGCGCACCGCATAGAAACGTCGTCGCGCTGGCACCATAGGCAGTGCCCGTTGTGTATTTTTCAATATTATTCATAGGTAACTTTATTTATTTTCGAGTGTTTGAATGATGGGGTATGTTTCTTCTGCGCCAAGGTCATTGATTTATGAAAAGATAACAGGCCGCTCTGAGAGTCAAGCCATTTAAGTTATTTGCCAGTTATTTTTTTCTTAAGAAATCCGCGGTACTCTTGCGGATTTCACAACTAGGAAAGGATTTTTCATGCCAGAATTCACTATAAATGTTAAAAATAACATTTCTTCCCTAGATGATATAGACGGCGAGCTTAGAGCGCTAAAACTGGCTATATGTCTGTTAGCAACAAGAATTCCATCTGAGCAAGCTGCGGTAGTTCTTGAGGGTCTTAAGGGAACCAATAATAATTACTGCATTGAATTATCTGAAGTTATCGATAAATTCATAAAGTCGATGGATTCGATATCCTCACAGTCAGTTCTTTCGTTTGGCAAAAACCAGTAACGGGTGTTATCCCTGAAACTACTGCTTCAGCGGTAGTTTTAGCTGCATCAACTACCATCGCTCCCCTAAAACCATTCTTAACGAGATATGTGACGACATCTACCACGGCGACATGAACCGGATTAATTTGGCAGTCAGGGTCTCTTTTGTTTATGAATTTGTTATAAATCATTTTTTCTCCACTTAAATATATTCAGATTGCGTTATAATCGTTAATAACGACAATACACTTGCCGCCTTTTACACCGCCGTTGTTATCCATCTTCTCAACGGTCATCACGCGAACCTGGCTATCATCGTGCCAAATATCCGCTCCCGTTAAAGAATCGAGTACGCCTTTGGAATAATTGTCCACATCACGCTTTATTTTGTTGGGTAGATAGAGTTGCATCAATACGGAGACTTCCCCTTCAAATTTTTGACAGTCAGATTTCTGGCGCATCTCGTTGACAATTTTTGCCGTTGTTGCTTTAAATGCTTTAGCTTTATCACTTAAGTAGGGGCGTTTTGAATTATGTCGCCAATAGGTATTAACGCTGGGCGGGAAAGGGAGTTCGATTATCATGTTTTCATTCAAACCTTACTGGGAAATATTTATCTAAGAATATTTGCAATAATGAAAGGAGCTTTTCAGCCTTGGCTTCCCATCTACCAATAAAAAAACTCAAATCAGTATTTTGAACTACACCCAGGTAAAAAATGATAGGGAGAGCAAGGATAATAAATAAAAACCGGATAAAAATGTTGATATAGTTACTCATGCTTCACGCTCTTTTTAATAGTTTTTTTCTTTGGACATATGTCATTCTGCACCCAAGTCTTCTCCACGGTCGCCAGATAAACAACACACTGCCCTTGCTGTTGCCCGCCTTTCCTTCCTTGCCTGTTTCAGCAGAGATAAATGAGAGTCGCCCCTCGGTGATAAATCGCGCTTCATGAGAGGTTTTTATCGCTTCCTGAAACCATGCCGTAGACGTATCGGAAGGGAGTAACATCACTATCGTTTGATTCTGCTTTCGGTGTTGCTCGGCGGCTTTCTTCACCCAAGGCATAATCTTGCTATAGGGGGGATTGCAGAAAATGGCCCCGTCGCTATTCCAATCGCATCTCAGTGCATCTTGCTGTTCAGTTAAAAAGGCTTTGCATAGCGCGTTATTTTCATCGGCGGCGGCATCCAGTTTAAAACCAAATTCGGCATCCAGTGTGTTAAACACTTCAATAGGGGTACGCCACCTGTCTTTGAAAGACTTTGGTGTATTACTGATTAGCATAATTTTTAAACCACAGTAGGATTTTTGTATAACGGAGAGTTCCAGACTTTGTTAATCATGCAGCGTGGTGTGGGGGGATTATTACCGCTTTCGACCAGTTTAACGGCGACATCCCAAAGTTTGGGGTCAATATTTAGTGTTTTCTCAATATGATAGCCCTTCTCGGTGTATTTCTTAACCAGCCTATTTGCTTGTCGTGTGCTAATGGCTTCATGTCGAAACCAGCTTTTTCTATTGGTTGTCATGGTTGTTTTATCCGGTATACAGAATCAAAATTAACAATAGGTTTAATCTCTTTCTCTCGGCATAGACACGGTAAAATCATGTCTAGCTTAAGGTCTCCATTAGGAAATAACACACAGCATCTCGCCCATGCCATGACAGGATAATAATTTTCTTTGTAATCAGCATACCAACCAGATTCTGCACTGATTAATTCACGAATCTCTATTTTTTCTAATTCCATATTCTGAATCCTGTTTTTAACAAGTAGAAAAGGCGAACACTGCACCGTGTGGTGCTGATAATTTGCATTATTTGTTTACCCTTCTCGTTTTGTGCCGTGACCGACTGACTCGACTGGCGGATGTCGATGAGACCGAATTTATCATGTAAGCTTTTCTAAGCGATTTTCAATCCTATCTGGTACGCGCGGTTTTGGGTGCCTTGTGGTTAGAAAACGCCGTCACGGGCGTTCTAGGTGCCTTAAAATCGATTTATGCAGCCATGCGTGAACGGTAACTGCTCCACGTGAACGTCAAAGTGCAACCGCCCCCGTCGTTCATCCGGTCAATCACGCGCTCTCCGATAAATCCGGCCAGTTCGTTTAATGCCAGATTGCTGATGATTATCGTTGGCTTCATGCTCTCGTAGCGCGTGTTAATGACCTCAAATAAGATCATTTTTTCCGCCTCGCTACCAAACTGAACGCCCACTTCGTCGATGATGAGCAAGTCAGGTTGCGTATAGCGCTTGATAACATCAGCTTCTGAACATTCTGCGTTTTTGCTCCAGGTTGATTTAAATTCGCGGGCAATTCGCAGAACTGTCGTGAATAACGCTGAACTTTGATGTTCGTTGATAACGTGCTTGGCAATCGATAGGGCAAGGTGATTCTTGCCTGTACCGGGCTTACCGCACATTACCAAGCCACCACCCTGCTTAAGGCGTTCAGGCCAATGGGTGGCATAGGCATTGCAGAATTTTAAGCAACGTGCCGCATCAGGATTCACTGGCTCGTAGTTATTCAGGGTGACATCGGCAAAGCGTTCCGGCAGGTTCAGGTTATCCATGAGCATTTTAATTTTGCTGTGCTTGCGGTGTTTTTCCTGTTCTGCTTCGGCTTGCTCCAACTGGGTTAATTTTTCGGTCAGGCAAGCAGGGCATTCGCTTCTTGTTTCAATGCCTTTGCCGTGCAGTGCCATCTTGCGGCAACGCTGTTTGAACATGCCGTGCTTGTCGCAAATGGCTTCCTGTTCCTGGTAAACCGTGTGCTCTAGTGGCTTGGGTGGGGCATTCAGGTCTGCCAGTTTTTGACGCACGGTAGTAATTTCTGCGCTGTAGTTCATAGACCCTCCCTTGCTAGACACTCCCTCGCCCAATCAGGTAGCTGCGGTTCCCCATAGTCCTTGTCAGCAAAGCTATCTGCGACAGAGTGGGCCTTGGCCTGCTGAGTTCTTCCGGGTTGATTAGGCTCGAAGAGTCCTTGCCAACCGTTGGCGATACTGGCGTTAATAATTTCTTCAGGCTGATGTCCGTTATCGCGGCACTTGCCTAGCAGCTTGATAGCCTGAGTTACCGTCATCTGGGATTTAATCGGCTTGTTGATTTCCTTCCGGTACTGTACCCAAGAATCCCAGGTTGGTTTTGGTAGCCAAGAGGGAAGTTCTACCGAACTTGGGTCAAACGATTTTGATTTTTCCGCAAGGGGGACTATAGGGGGTTTATTTGGTTTTAATATATTGTCTTTTGTAGTTTGTCTTTTGTGTTTACCTGATTCGGGTAAACTCTTTTTTCCCGATTTGGGTAATTTTACCTGATTTGGGTATGTCTTTTTCTTACCTAATTCGGGTAAACTTTCTTTACCTGATTTAGGTATGTTGTTGTTACCCGATTGAGGTAAACTTACCTGATTCGGGTAAGATTTTATGTTATTACCTGATTGAGGTAACTTGTCATGACTTAATTGGGATAACTGTACCTCATTTGGGTAATCGTTCGGTTGATTACCTGATTCGGGTAATATTTCATTCAAGCAAGTTTTATCTTTCCACTCACTCAGGCATTGATTTATTCCTACAAACCGTCCTGATGAGATAAGGATTTTTCTTCTAAGTAATGCACCTTTAGCTGTTGAGCATTTATGCGGCAACAACCCTGTTAATTCCGATATCTGCCAATTACTCACCCAGTCTATTTTTTTGTTATAGCCATAGGTTTTTCTGATAATTGCCATAACAACCAAAAGTTGATGTTGTGTTAAACCTGCGGTCAGAATCCCCTCAAGAAGTTCATTGGAGATTCTTGTGTATCCTTCTTCTAGCTCAATAACATTAATTTTATTTTCTTCTTTCTGAGCTTCAAAATCAGCATAAGCAACGTTAGTCATAACAGACTCCTACAATTATTTTAAATCGATGTTGGATAACTTATGGTTCAGCTGTACTTATCAATTTCATGTAAAATGCAATCGATATCCGCACATAAGTAATCCAGTATTTCAGGGAGCCAAGGATTCGGTTTGCTGTAACATTCATTCGGATCAAAATACTTGTAAATGTTAGCAGCGACTTCTCTTGCTCTGATAAGCCTGCTATGACTTTCGTGACTAATTTCTAGCTTTATTTTTTCCTGCTGTGCAGTAGAGATATCAACAATTTTCATGTTAATTTCCCTCCATGCTTGCATGCACAGGTTGACGACCAGCCCAGATTAGGCGGCTGTCTTTGAATAGGGTGGTGAAGGTACGGAAGTCCCTATGCGTGAATGACACCTTGCCATAGGGACGATTTGAATCTAAACGGATAACCCAGTAAGTATCTGTAAATTTAGAGTGAGTATGACTAGGGATAGTCGCCATTGACGCGATCTCCTTGTACTTATTCAGGAAATCACCGCTAGAGGTTCCAATCTCTTTATGGGCGGTGACGCTATCAGGGTTGGAACTACTGGCGTACAAGGAGACCAGCCAATCCGAAGATTGCCCTGACAACGCCACCATTGAATGTTGCGAGGCATTGTCTACGACATAAAAAAAGACGCTATCTTCGGCGTCTATTGTCGCCTTGTACCAATTCAGGGTTCCAAACCTGTCACTAGGATTTACTAGTGCATGATTACTATAGGCGAAATTTGCCAAAATAGGCAAGGGATTTTTAATAAAATCAACACAATTATCGGCAGAGGTGCGGCGATCTTGACGTGTAAACGACACTTTGCCGTAAGGGGTAGTTGAGTATTCTTGGATAATCCAGTAGGTATCAATAAACTCAGGGCGAGTTTGGGTGGTAGCAACCATAGTGGCGGCCTCTTCTGTAAGGTTTTTCAACCTCACCAACCCGCGACTAAACGGGGTGGCGAGACGTATTGGGGTTAGTCGACTGGTACAGAAGAAACCAGCGAGCATTTCTGCTCCCCCGCTACGTCCCACCATAACAGGGGCGTAACGCTGATTTCAGACGTAAAAAAACCGCAAATTTAAGCGGCTTAACGTCCGCTTCTGTACTCGGGCGACTAAACCCGGCACCCGTTTTGTTAAGGTGCTGAGTACAATATAGCTCATTTTTGTCCTTGCCGTCAAACGAGTTCGCTTGCTATTGCTTCCTGCTCAGCAACAAGTATGTCATTGAATTTTTGAAGCGCTTTTTCGTTGTAGTGGAAGGACTCAACTTGTTTAGTGCTATAGCGTGACTTATCTAGATAGTATTTGCCGTATGTATCGTTTTTCATGTTGTTGTCATTGGCAATACGGCCAATCTTGTTAGCTGAAATATTAAACATCTTGCCAATTTGTGTTGCGGTATAACTCTTCTCTTCAAGCACAGGCAGAGGGATAACTTCATTGCCCGCTATAGGGTTAATCAGTCCAGCAATAACGGCTTGACGGGCGGCATCAGAAAGCCCCGTAGCCCACTGGAAAGTCTTTTCAGCTATCTCCATCTGGATTTGCATGGCTCGTGCTTTACGGTATTCTGGTAAGCCGCTACCTTCGTCACGGTGGACTGTTTTCATGCTGTAGCTTCCCTGCTGACGTAATGTAGGTAACACCTCTTCGCATACCCAATCCTGAACACGTTCAGCAGAGGGTAGTTTGCTTTTCAGTATCAGGCGATAGAGATCCGATTCCGGCGCAAGGATGATTCCTTTAGGGTAAAAGCCTAAATTCAATTCCGTTGTTTCGACGGAATCAAGTTTAATCAATGACTTACAGTGATTATTTAATGCCTGATGTGGGTCGCTATATCCAAGAGCCTTTGCAAGTTCGACTGCAAAGAACACAGGCTTGCCTTGGTAGAGCGTTCCCTGTAGCTCGACATCGGCATCAGCAGACTTAAATAGCATTAATTGTGTTTTGGTAATGTTGGTCATAACAATTTTCCATAGTTAAACGGATATGGTTAAAAGGCATTAAGGGTTGTTAACTTGCGAAATTTACAGATTGGGTTATGCCGCAATTCCGTTCATCATGACGCTTAAGAGCTTAGGAAACAGACTGTCGTAGAAGTGTGGCTGTGTCTGACGTGGGTTATTCGGATCGGTCAGATTCTTACCGAACTGCAAACCTTTCTCCGTTAGCGACCAGAACAGTTTTTCTTTATCAGGATGCTTGCTGCTAGGGCGAGATTTACGTTCAGCGAGTCCGAGCAATTGCAGCCGCCGATAGCCAGATTGTGGCGTGTAGGGTTTCCCGTGTAACAGTAAAAGCTCAGTGAGCGAATGTGTAACCTCACTTGATCCGGTGACATTGCCCTCTGGTGCGTCTACCGTGTAGGCTGGTAGAATATCTGGCATGCCGAGCGACGATTGGAGTTTTTTCATTGCTCCCAACATGGCGGAAGGTGCTATTCGTAGCTCTTGCTTGTAGAAAGCCAGCATTGCCAATCCAGCCTGTACTTTATCAGTTAGCGGTTGTATAGGTGTAGAAATCACTTCATCAAAAGTACGAATAACTTTGAGATGAAAAGCTGCACTAATCCACATTGCATAAGCGTAAACAAGTTCTTTGGCAACGTATGTTCCTTGCTCTGTACCTCCTCTAATAACCGATACCGGAATTCCGCCCTCGCTCAAAAATTGCTCAATTAATTCTTGAGTTTGTTTATTAGCAAGCCAATATGCAGGACTGTCTTTTTTAAGATCACCAGCGGCTTTATGCAAATCATTCAAACAGTAACGCCCGAAAACATCCTGACGGACGACGGTATTTTCAATCACAACTAACTTGGTCATAATAATTTCTTCACTATTAAATGAATTTCGTAAAAGTCTATTAACGAGCTACTTGTAAAATTTTGCTTGTTGACCCTCAAAAGGTTTAAACTAAAGAAAAAACAGGAGGATCCGCTATGGGCCAAGTTGCATTTGATACTCAAGAATTCGTTGAAACGCTAGAAAACGCAGGGTTGCCGAAAGATCAGGCCAGAGCGATCTCTATCGCTGTTCGCAAGTCTCATGAAGTGGCCGATGTTGCTACCAAAGCGGATATCGTTGAAGTGAAGCACGAAATTGCCGAAGTCAACCGGAACGTTGCCGATGTCCGCAAGGACTTATCTGCTGAGATTGCCAATGTTAGGCATGAGATTGCCGATGTTCGTAAGGATATTGAACATCGCTTTGAAAAAGTTGAAACGCAAATCGTCGATTCCCGTAAAGATACGGCAGCTCAAATTGCTTTACTTCGTAAAGATGTTGAAAGTATATCAACTTGGTTACTCATAAAAATGGCGGGTATGATGGCTGCTATCGTCGGTATCGCTACGGCCATTATGAAATTTCTTTAAACTAGCCTTCAAAAGGGGATCTCGTCGTCATAAAATGGGCCTGACGTTACATTTCCAGATTGACTTGCTAGCGGTTGATTTTGTTGGGGTTTACTTTCTTTCTTGCTAGAAAAATCAATCTCGTTGACAAGCACAACAGCGGTTGTTTTTTCTGTACCATCTTTGCCCGTCCAACTTTCGAGCCAAAATTGCCCGATAACAGTAACCTTGGTTCCTCGTGTCAGATAAATGGGTAACTTTTCAGCTTTGGCACCAAACATTCGACACTGCACCCAAGAGGTTTTCTCATGCTCGCCGTATCCTTGCTTGACCGGTAAAGAAAATGTGGCAATTAACTTGCCGCTTGAAGTGCTGCGAGTCGTGCAGTCACCACCAAGATTGCCGGAAAATATCACGGTGTTTATACTCATTGTGTTGGTTCCAGTTCTGATTTACGCAGGTCATAAACTTGTTTTGCTTTCTTCTGATGTTCACCAGACAAATTCTTAAAGGCATATCTGAACGACGTTTTCAAATCCTCATAAGAATTAGCCTGAATCGCGCCATCAGTGAATTTTTTTAAAATTTCGTCTGAGCTTGCGTTAATGGGTATACTCTGTTTTTGTTGTGAATATTCATTCGTATCCGCATCTTTAGCGTCATCAATAGCAAACAGTCCGTTTAACGCATACTTTCTGGCGTATGAAATGGTTGCGCCCGTTAACTGAGACTCATCAAATCCTTTTTTCTGTTCCGGTTCACGAGCAGAAGACGTTGCCGAAAACGTAAATTGCCCATCTGTTAATGTTGCCGTTGATTTCACATAATGGCGATTGCCAATATAGGTAATTTCATCATCTATTTTGATGTCCAATTGACACTTTAAGAGTAGCGGTTTAACGGCTTCAAGAATGCCTTCACAGGTTCTGTATTTATACTTTGCAAAGTTGTTCCATTCGCTTTTTGGTGCGTTCAAATCTCGCTGTATTTCTCTAATTTTTGCATGAAATGCTTTCTCTAAATCAATCACATTATTGGATGATGACATCGATTGTATCCTCTATTAAATTGAGAAAATCCTTTCGTCTCAGACGAAGTTGATTTATCTCGTCTTGATAGTCTTTTCTCGCTAGACGATAAATAATGAGCTGTTTGTCTTCTGGGAAATCAGCGCAGTAGCTAACGAAATCCACCCAATCACGCGCTGTACAATCGAGGTGGCCTATCAATTGCCACTTGTAAGCAGGGTCAAAAGTTCTACGTTTCAATGTTTCAAAATGCACAGCGGCGGTAACGGACTTGATTTCTATCACGCCATCGCTTCCTACAATGCCGTCTGGACTATCGCCATAATCACCGAGGTCGAAAAATCCGCCATTGGTGACATCAACACTCCTCTCAATCTCATAGAGCGTTCTAGCCATCGGTTCTTGTTCATGGCCTCGCTGCATGTGCGCATTAGTAAAGCTAAATTCAGACTTGTTGCCCTTGATAATCTCAAGCGCAATTTGTAGTGCATATCGTTTTGCCGGTTCACCAAAAGCCCTCCCTGCGTTCGCCATGAAACAGCCAAATTGAGACGCGGTCACCTTTCCTGTGCGCAGTTCATTCCATTCCTGAGTATTTTGTTCTACGTCATGCCACAGCATCATGCTGGCACCTCGTAGTAAGCATCACGGCATCGCATCAGATACAGAATTTGCGCCGCTGTCTGCATAACGTCATACAGCGCGTCATTAAAGCTATCAGTCGTTTCTAGTGCCAGCAATAAAGCATCATATTTTTCACCTGACTTTGAACCAGAAAATAGTTGAGCAATATAGGGATTAGTCAAAATCTCGTATAAGTATTCACCCTCTGGTACACATGCCTCTACTTCTTCGATTGTTAAGTGTTTCCTCGCCCGAAGAATTTCATTTTCAGTTTGAATGTCCATGTGGCTTCCTTCTTCGGCGGCAGATTACTACTTAATTTATTTTCCTTGCCCAAATGCGCCACCGCTGACTGTTCCAGTATATTTCTGGCAATGCTTGTTTTGCATGAGTACATCCGTCGCATTTATGGTTATTTTTTTCGTTATCTTTTTGTTTGGCTTACAGGTTGTGAGCGCAAACTTCGCCAATCTATGTACTGCATTCCTCTGTTCTGGGGTTGCTTCTAGATGTTCGTTATTGAGGTGCTGTTTTGCTTTTACCGCCTTAAATACTGATTTGCACAGCGGACAAAAAGCCGTCATTTCCCAAAATTTCACGTATATTCCTCCGTTTGACGTGAAGCAATCTCGTCGCCTTCTTCGGCGATAGCGGCTCTTGACCGTATAGAGATAAGCTTTTGGTAGGCATCGATTATTGATGCTGTCAGTAGGGTATCTGTCTACTTGATTTTTAAATGACGCGAGAAGGTTTACGATATCGCGTTCTTGTGTGTGATGTTCGGCGGGTTCACGCCATATGTTATTAATGATTTCTTCGGTTGAGCTTTTTTTTGAATTTTCTTGGTGTACAAGATGTAGTCTTAGTAAACGAATTGCGTCTTTCTGTCTGTACTGTTCGATATACATTGTTTTTCTAAGGTTATTGCGATTTTTCTTTGAATTCACAATGCCCCCTCCACAAGAAGATTTATGCTAAGCACGAAACGTACTTACTACAAATCCACCTATTGGTTATTTGGTGTTTGTGTACGCTGCCGTCAGCGTACCCCGTTCGGAAAGTCCCTACGTAAAGTAGGCTCAACTTCGCTTCACATAAACTTCATGCTCAGCTATCAGCAAATTACAGGCGTAACTTCCCTGCCATCCGTTTCACAGATTTTGTTTTACTGATACCGTATTGTTAAAGAGCAGTTCCGCAGGAAACGCTGGCTATGGACTTTTATTCAAATTTCTTGCTTGGTGATTACAACCCAAGCCATTTAAGCCAAGCGTCACGTTCTTCTGCGGGACGATTAAAGTAGGCTGCTCGCAGCCCTCTATTAAATTCGGGAATGTATATCAATCGTTCTCTCACTCGAGAATTCGGTTTACTTGGGTCTTGCAATGGAATGACCGGCAACTTGTTGTTTTCGATCATTTCCTGGACAGCGCTAGGGGTTTTGCCGATTAACTCTGCAAATTTTTTAACGTGCATGACATCTATCGGATATCTCATCTCGTAGTCGTCGTTAATCATTCCTTCCCTCGCTTTCATCTCTTTAAAACGCTTAGTACCGCTTAAAACCCCTTAAAACCCAAATTCTGGTATGCTTAATACTGGGTGCATTTGCCGCGATTTATCCAGTTTGTCTGATTTTAGAGGCAGTTGCAGAGCAATAAAGGTTCTATAACACAGACCTTTATTGAGAATATAGTCTATGATATGGAACCTTGTCAAATGAAAATGTCTCAAAAGATTAAAGCCATCAGAAAAGCAGAGGGGTTAACACAGATCACGTTCTGTAAAATTACCGGGATAGCATTAAGTTCGTTAAAAAATTATGAAGGAGGACACGCGGAGCCAGGTCTTCAACCTATACTCCAAATTACAAATACAAGTCTTTTTGAAAAATATACATTCTGGCTGATGACCGATAAGGTAAAGCCAGAAGCCGGGCAAATCGAACCGGCTTTCTCTCTCAGTGGCTCGGAAGTCTCGGAGAAGAAGGATCAAAGAAAATCCTTCCATACGAAGGTGAATTGATGTTAGCACTACATGATTTTTGGATGGTGAGTGAAACAATAGTTGTCTAACTAAAAGGGAGTTTTTCGCCCCATATAGCTATTCATTACAGTTAGTTATAATACATATCAAGATATCAAATTATCATTATATCTTGATATCTAAACGTTATCTTGATAGAATGATATCTATATATAAAGATATCTAGAGGTAGGGGTAATTATGATTTATGCTGTAGTTAATACAAAAGGTGGAGTAGGGAAAACAACTACCGCAGTTCATTTAGCTACAATGCTATCCCGAAACGGTAAAGTCCTACTTATTGATGGTGATCCACAAGCAAGCGCCGCTAGTTGGGCAGCTTGGCGTAGAGATAATCAGACCTATACTCCTAGCCCCACAACTACTTGTCTTACAGGAAAAGCCATACTTAATGAAGGAAAAGCATTAGCTTTGAATTTTGATCATACCGTTGTTGATGTTGGTGGGCGTGACGCTTCGGGATTACGCTCTGCCTTACTGCTAGCTAATAAAGCAATTATACCTATTGGGGCTTCTAATCTAGATGCCGCAGCGATGGCAGATATGTTAGAAATTTTAGAATTAGCGAAAGATTATAATCCTAATTTAGACGTGCGAGTGTTACTGAGTCGTGTAGATCCAAGAACGAAAGATACAAAAGAGATGTTAGAGTTTTTAACTGAGCAAAACATCGCGGTACTTAAAAGTTATGTTTGTGAGCGTGTAGCTTTTCGTCGAGCAATCGGAGAGGGAGCAACAGTCTTTGAATTCGGAAAAGATAGCGCAGCGATAAAGGATATTGAATCATTTTTCGTGGAGGTTGAAAAATGAAAAAAAAACCGGATTTAAAGCTGTTTAAAGATCCTGAAAATTTTCTGAATGGGGGTGCGGCTGATATAGCTGAAAAAGATTACACAGTTAAACATAAAGGTAAATTTTCAGAAAAAAAATTAACACAACAAAAGATATTTCGGTTATCAGTTGAAGTTTCAAATGCTCTTAAGCTTTATATTGCTCAATCTCAAGCAAATACAGGAATTAGGATCACAGAAACAGAAATAGTAGAAAAACTATTAAGAGAGTATTTAGATTTAAAATGATATCAAGTTATCTAACTATCTTAATATCAAGATATCTTATTTAAAATCAATGACTTAATTATTTTTTAAGAAATTAATTTATTTAACAATGTTTTTTTAAGCTTATACACCTCTTTCTTACCTTTTTCTCTTTTGCGTGAAGCTTCTGCTTGAGGAGTATTTTGATTGCGGTTTTTGAAAGTTACTTTGTCTGTAGAGGCATCTAGGAAGATTTCATAATCTGGAAGATCATTAATTTTAGTCAGTTGCTTGATATCAAATTTAAATTTTCTAATCTCCCTAGATGACCCTGTTTTCTCATGAAGCTTTTCAAGACAGATAGTAAATTCAGCTTGATTACCACAATGCTTACGAGCAATTTCGTACAATCGTCTATCAATAGCTTTTCGTATGCGAAAATAGTCAGGGCTAATTTTTAACACTTTAGTTTTAGTTATCGCTTGATAAAGCCAATCTGGTAGAGTTATTTCTACCATACCTATATCTAATTTACCTTTTTTTTCTTCTAAAATTCTCCAGCTATCAATTAATCCAAAACCAATTGTTTCTTGTTTGTCTTCAGAATAAATAATATTTGTTGTAATACGAGTACCTGAAAGCCTCTCTAAAGTTTTTTCTAATTCTTTGTATGACTTACCACCTTTATCTCTATTGGTCGTGATAAAAAAATCATACGGAGTGAAAGTTATAGTACGACTAATCGGTTGATTACTATTAATAGCTTCTTGCAATTTTGAAATAGCATAAATCCAAATATCTTTATCAAAAATAGTTGCCAAACCTATGCCCGCTAATGATCTTACAACAACAGTAACATCACCACTTCTATATTCCCTAAGCTTCGTATCACCGCCTTTTAAAGCAAAAAAAGGATGCTCCATACTTGCTAGTTCATCCCGAAAACTCGAAATATCAACTTCATCAGCAATAAAAAATTCTAATGGTTTATGTTTATGTGGACGCAATGTTTTCATATTTTTTGATACCAAAAGGCAATATTTTAATAAAAACAATAAGTTATAGTTTTCGGGATTTACGGACACTAAAAACGTCAGTAAGCCAGTCATAAAAGTCGGGATTTACGGACATTATATCGGGACTTGCGGACTTTGCAAAAAAAATAGACAAAAAAATTGTGAATAACTCGAAATTGCAGTCGGGATTTACGGACAAACTATCGGGATTTACGGACAAACTATCGGGATTTACGGACAAACTATCGGGATTTACGGACAACCAAGATTTTTTTTATTATTATAATTAAATGCTTACAACCTGTTTTTCGGCCTTTAACTCTTTTAACTTATACATAACTATATTTAACTACGCGCGCGCGAGGCTTGTCTGTGGATAACTTTTTTGACTATCGACACAGGAGGCTATCGTGTGAACCTGCTAAATGTGACATCTAATGCTCTTCCGCTTCCTCGCCAAGACAGACTCGCTTTGCTCGCTAATCTTGGCGAGCGGCGAGCGGTGGGGGTTAAAATGAAATGACTATCGGAAGTCCTAGTTAAAAATCGAATTTAAGCGGCCTAGAACGCTCTGTACGACGTTTTCACCTTCAAGACAAAACCCTACCACTTCAACCCTAGAATCGCTTACAAGGCCATACGCGCTGTAACCTCCTTTCGTCTTCGACCCTTAACATCCGTATCGCTGAACAGCCTGTTAAAAACAAAACCCGCTTACCAGCAGCGGCGCAAGCGCCTTAAGGTCAACAGCACTCGCAGTTCGCACGGCTCACTGCTCCAACCCACAGCTTTGTATTGCTTAAGAAAATCAGTTACAATTAACAAAAAATGAGGAACATCACTTATGGGCCAAGTTGCATTTGATACACAAGAGTTCGTCGAGACATTAGAGAACGCAGGCATTACGAAAGAACATGCTAGGGCTATCTCTCTTGCTGTACGGAAATCTCACGAGGTAGCCGATGTAGCAACGAAAGCTGATATTGTTGAGTTGAAACATGAAATTGCAGAAGTAAATCGGAATGTTGCAGATGTTCGCAAAGATTTATCTGTTGAAATTGCAGATGTTCGCAAGGACATGGAGCATCGTTTTGAGAAAGTTGAAACACAAATAACTGATGCAAGGAAGGAAGCCGCGGCTCGCGCTGATAAAACTGATGCAAAGATAGCCCTGTTGCACAAAGATATTGAAAGTATATCAAACAAGCTAATCATTAAAATGGCTAGTATTATGGCTGCTATTGTCGGGCTTGCAACAGCCATCATTAAACTGGTTTAAATTGATTAATACTAAAACCGCCTGTAAGACTTTCTGCGGCATTTAAATTCAAAAGTGCTACCATTGGGTTACCTATATCGAGAAAACACCGTAGAGGGCTTTATAGGTGCCTTAAAATCGATTCCTGATGCCTACTCGAAGTCAAATCTGGCACTGAACGCGATAACACTCATCAGTTAACTGGAAAATACTTGTATATACTAGCCAGTGAAACTCCATACAGTAATGCCAACTGTTTTCTACTATTGCCGGACTCAAGTAATTTTTTAGCCTGCTCTTGCTGTGCGGAAGATAATGAGCAAGGTCTCCCCCCGATACGTCCCTTGCTTCTTGCTGCGGCTAAACCTGCCTTAGTACGCTCAACAATCAGTTCTCGCTCCATTTGCGCCAACGCACTCATCACATGAAAGAAAAAACGACCTGCTGACGAAGAGGTGTCGATAGAATCCGTCAAACTATGAAAATGAATGCCTTTATCTTCCAGTTCAGAGATTAAGCCGATTAAATGTTTGATGCTGCGCCCCAGCCTATCGAGTTTCCAAACAACTAACGTATCGCCCGCTTTTAAGAAATTTAAAGCGCGGTTTAATCCGGGTCTCTGGTCTGTTTTTCCGCTGATTTTATCCTCAAAAATCTGGTCACAATTTGTACAAATGAGTGATTTTCGCTGTAAATCGGTGTTTTGGTCATTTTTTGACACCCTAATATAGCCTATTTTTGCCATTTTAGCCCCTTAGCTACCCTCTAAAAGCCTAGTCATTACTGGTTTTGGTCAAAACTTAAGCCAAATTCTAAATTACAAAAAACCTTGGTTTGTTGGAAACGGTGGATTGTGCAAAAAATGCACTGGATAAACGGACTGGCGGAACGGTCAATGGCAACCTCCATGTGACCCAATCAGTGCATATTGGCGATAACGACTCAGGGCTACGAGCCAATGGTGACGGCAAGGTGGCGTTTTATGCCAATAGTGCAAAAGTCGGAGATTGGAGTAATGCCAGTCTCCATTGGTTAGGCAATGCTGAAGTTGATGGCACCATCAATACCCATAGCAATTTGGTTGTCTCATGGGGTGGCAGAACCGCGGTTTATCATGAAAACGGTAATATTACTGGCCCAATCTGGGGAGGGACTTTAAGAGGATGGCTTGATAATACCTTTGTAAGAGATATCAGACTGGGGAATCCCCAGCATGCCGTATGGGGTTCACGCGGAGGCCAGGCTCCAAATGGTCATGTACTGATAGGGGGAAATTTTGATGATGATAGAGAGTGGCCAATTTACGCACCTATACAGAAAAACATTAACGGAAAATGGATAACCATCAGCATGTGGGAGTGAAGTCGCATGACAGAAATACACAATTTCAGCCTTTATTTGCCTGATGACGAAAATTTACTCAAACTTAATGCATTGTTTCTGAAAAGTGAGGATGGGCGAGACTGGTATGAATCTCAACAATTATTTTCACCGGATAGCGTAAAAGTTGTCTTTAATCAGGCTGATGGAGTTATCGTCAGTTTTTCCCGTGATGTATCAACCCTGTGGCCAGTCGGATTGAGTGTAGCTGAAGTATCCGAATGGCCTAAAGAGGCCGCCCCTAACCGAAAATGGTGTTTTATCGATGGTGAGGTTGTTCCACGCATCTACACGGCAGATGAACTCAGGGAGCAAGCAATCCATAAACGCGATTATCTGCTTGAGCAGGCAGCAAAAATTATAGCGCCGTTGCAAGATGCGGTAGACCTTGACATGGCTACAGAAGCCGAAAAAGCCGCACTGCTGGCCTGGAAAAAATACCGGGTGCTGCTAAACCGTGTCGATATCAGCACCGTGCCAGATATTGACTGGCCAGAGTTACCGCAAAGATAAAAATCTCATGCTTCTCTTACAATATAGTTAAAAGCAATATTGCGTGGTCGGTTTTCATTTGCGGTGGGTACGACACGAGAGGGATCAAAAGAAGCGACAGAACCCCAATTGTCATTTTTACCGGACGCCACGTTTGCATTGAAAGTTCGCTCTTGCATAAAAGCACCGTCAGCGATAACAGGTGGACTACTTCCTCCTTGTCGCACATACCCAATGCGCCCCGTGATATTGCGGATAGCATCACCTTGAGGGCTTAATATCTTGCGTCCGTTATCCACTTTTCGTCCAGCATCCCAGCCCCGAATAAATTCGCCACGTAAATCAGGGAGCTTTCCCGACGGGTAAGCCAGCGCTAAAAGTGGACATTGTTTTTTATCGAAGTGCTCACCGTTACAGATACGCCAACCTATCGGCGGGTTTTCAGTAGGCCAAGGCAGAGGAACGCCGACAGGGATTTCGACACGCAATACTTCGGGAGTAACAGCATGAACATCTGTAGCGGTTAGCTTCACATCCTGAATCAGCGTTTTGCCGTTAATTTTACGCTGATTGGGTGTTGCATTTTTAGCTAGATTTATTATTTCCAACAAACCAAGGTTTTTTATAAAAAGATTCTTGTCCGGGATGTCTGCGCCATTTTGATTTTTTGCTAATTTTTGATTTAATAAATTAATCACTGTTTCCGAAAATTTCGCATCATTGCCAAGGGCTTTTGCAAGTTTGTTTAGCGTATTCAAATCTACTGTCGCACCATCAACTAACGCGAGTTTCGCTTTATTTGCTTCTGCCTCAGACAATTGTTTCACCGCTTGATAAAGCTGGTCATGCTGGCTTTTATTCAGCCGAATACCGGCACGCTCGATAACGGTACAAACTTCCTCTTGTAGCGCATCACAAATATCACTATTCAATTTAGTTGACGGTGTGCCAGTAGTGGGATCGCCGTTGGTAAACCCGTTTTTCCCCTGCCCAAATTTATCTTTTTGGGCGGTAGAGGTATCAATTCGATGCATCATTTTCTCCTTTAGTGTAGGCAAACAGGACTTGGGTATGTGAAGGACACTGGCGCTCAATAACACATTCCACGGCGCTATCTCCCCACGTCCTAATCGACTCATTGCAAGAACTGGTACAGCTAATCCAGCGTACATTCGCTTCAGCAGGAATATTTACCCGCCAGTAATAGCGCCACTTATCGCCCCAAGTCGGATCTGGCGTACTATCAAGATATTGAAATTGTTCTATTGTTGCTGTTGGATAGCCCAATATTTCTAACTGCTTTTTGAAAAAAGCCGCATTAATACCGCCCACGGTATTCACCTTGGCATCAAGAACCCGTTGCCTTTCTTCTAGCGTTTGCGTTCTATTAGCGAGGCATTTATCCGGCAGCCCGCATAATTTTTCGTAACGGTTAATTAATTCAACCGATTGGGCTGGGTTAATTTCAATCATCAGGCTATCAGCATGTTGATGAGCTTGTGCCAGTGAAGGGGCTAGCCCTTTAATGAGCGGATCTTCTTCATCCCATGCTGGGCCGGGCGGTAATAACGTTCGCAACAATTGCGTATATTCGTCGTCAAGATTTGTCATGATGCTCATTCCTTATATTTTGCCCACGTTACTTCACCCAATACCGGCACTTCCGTCTGGGCTAATTCAATATCTCCCGTTGGCGCAATAAGACGATGGGCGACCTCACCTGCTGCAAGACTGATGGCTTCAGCGAATCTTGAAAGAAAAAGCTTGCTGCCAGGTTCGCCTTCTCGCTGTAAGAAGGCTTTGATTTCTGCGATAACCGCTGCCCGTATTTCTGGCGTATCCGTTGATAAGGCTATCGAAATGGGAACAGTTTTTGCCGTAACCGGAAAGACCGTTAAACCACTACCGGCAACAGGGGCAAGGGGTAATATATGCTCTCTGACTTTGGTTAAGATTTCCTGTGTGGGGGCAGGATGGTCTACATCATCACTCGCCACCATCACCCCAACCGTGCCGATACCGTTTTTATGTCGATGTGTCCATGCGCGACTTATGCCCAGGACTTCTTTAGCCCAGCGAACATAATCACTATCCGCACCGCCTTGTGGCGTATCGTACCAGCGCGCCATTATACGTTGTCGCCAGCTATCCAGGTCTTCAATATCGGTTCCTGTCCTGATGTTATCGGCATAACCGGTCGAAGATAAACCAGAAATAGGCGTAGCAAGTCGTAGCGCGATGCCGTCTTCACAATTGCCAGCCTGACCGCTGCTTTTTGCAACGACGGGCACGCGAAGTACACCCTTTGCTGAGGTTATTGAGGCCGTGGTGGTGTATATTTGACCATCATCACGGTGTATTTCAGTGTCAGAGGCCACCGATATGGCATTTTGTACACCCTCCCAGCGAACAAATCCGCTGGCTTTGGTTGCCCCTTTTCGTGGACAGCGCTTGATATTACCGTGTCGTGTCAACCAGTCTTCATCGGCTAAATCCGGCAAGATATTGCGCGCTAAATAATCGATATAGCCGTATAGAGTATGAATAGCGGCGGCCTGTACTCTTGCGTAGACTTCGGCATCGAGACGGCGCAACACGCTATCTTCATTAAATCGCGTGAGCAAATCACCGCGAATCGTGTCTATCAGTTGTGGCAGTGTCGGGCGCGAAAAGCCGCTACTTTGCATGGATTATGCTCCACAAGTTATTGATGTTCATTGTTTTTGTGTTATGGTCAGGTAGGGTAAGGATAACGGTTGCAGTTAATTTATCGATGCCTGAGCGTACTACCTCAATATCAACCCGAAGCGCGATACCGTCGTCTGTCATCCATGTGAGCGCCTGAGCGATATATTCTTTCGCCTTTTGCACTGTCTGGTTAGTTAAAGTGCTACGTTTTAACAAGTGCAATCGAGAGCCAATCCGGTCATTTTGTACGGTCGGCCACGTATCGCCCCACCACCCAAACGGCGTATCTGTGTCATCATCCGGTTCAGCGCGTCGCCAGGTGAAAAGCGATATCATCACTGCCCGCCTGAGCCGTTCCTGATCGGGTAACACTGTATTCACTTTTTTATTCATCAGCATATTATTTACATCTGTTGATTGGGCTTGCCTGTTATGCCACCGCTATCACCTTTGTGATCGTGGGTATTGTACTGCGCTCGCATGGTGCTCAATGAGCCGGTTTTGTCCTGTACTTCTGCCTGTGAAACGATGGATTGTGCCGCCGTGATCTTTCCAGGCGTTTCTACTTGTTGAGTGTTGAGTACCACCTTATTTTTTGCATTGATAACAAAGGTTTCTGTGGTGGCTTCTATCAACCGTCCACGCTTGAGCACGATGCTATCGCCCTCATCGGTATAGATTGCCACCTCACCACTTTTGAGGCTTTTTAATCGAGAACGTCGGTCAGCAACGTTAATCACAATGCCGTGAGAGCGATCCCCCGCGAGGAATAGCGCTATACCTTCTGCACCGGCATGGGCCGTCGAGGTGAAACCGTAAGGCTCCAGGTACTCCATACCGGCTTTCGTTTCGCCTGCCAGTAATGCCACGTCCACGCTCTGGCAAGCTTTACCACTGTCGAGTCGTTGCACTACCCCCCGCGACCATAGACGCGCAAGGCCGCGCTGCAAAGTAGAAAAAATATTTTGCATAATTCACTCATTAATAGGTTAAACTAAGAAAAACAGGAGATTGTGGAATGGGCCAAGTTGCATTTGATACACTACAAGCATCAGAAGAGCTTCAAACCGCTGGACTTACCAGTCAGCAAGCCAAGGCTATCTCGCTTGTCGTACGCAAATCCCATGAGGTTGCTGATGTGGCAACTAAAGCGGATATTGCAGAAGTTAAGCGTGATATATCTGATGTTAGAAAAGAAATAGCCGATGTCCGTAAGGATTTATCTGCTGAAATAGCCGATGTCCGCAAGGATTTATCTGCTGAAATAGCTGATGTCCGTAAGGACATGGAACATCGCTTTGAAAAGGTTGAATTACAAATACTAGATGTACGTAAAGATATCAGCATAATAAGCAAAGATTTACTTTTTAAACTGGGTGGGTTGATGGTTACATTGTTTGGCTTGACCATTGCTGCGATGAAGTTTCTTTAAATATCAGTTTCTTCCTCTAGTGCTTTCAATTTCTCAAGTGGTGGAATATAAGCAGCTTCCGGTGCAACACGTAATTCACATAACGTACCACTCTCATCCTGCGTATAAACAACTTCGCTAATGACCAGTTCCCGATTGTTAAAGCCGAGCACGGGATCAAAAACAATAACCCGCTGGTTAGGTTTCCACAGACTGCCGTCACCTTGCCGCCAACCTTGCACCGTATAAGTGGTTTCCTCGGTTCTGGCTGCCCGTTGCTGCGCTTCAAATTGACTCCGAGCGCGACAACTGGCTCCAGTTGCATTGCCGGATTGCTGGATATGTTGCGGACGATAGCGCGTTATCTGGCTATCCCTGGCTCTGGCGCGGAGTGCTGTCAGCGTGGCTTCCCCGAAATCGTCATCATCACCCGATCGTTGACCCGCAACCTGATATTCCGAAAAGCGTTCACGGATACTCTGTTCCGTATCACAGGTGAGAATATTTTCTCCCCAGACAAGCGCCGTTGTCGCACGATCATTGCCGACTGTACCAATTAACAGATTGCCCTCTTCATCATCCCAGGCGAGCGCCTGTTGGCTTCCTAGCGCCTTGTTTAATACTTCGTGTACTGTTTCGCCGTAATCGGCCTGAAAAGCCTGTAGCGGCGTTTTTGGGGCCTTTTGGCTAATGACCTTAATGCTAAACGGTTTTGCCAGTTCTGACGCGATTTGATGTAAGGTTTTGCCCGTAAAAAGCGTCGTATTCGCAGCACAGTCGATTAAATCTGCTGTCTTACTACGACCACTGATACCAACCTGGATACTTTTAGCGTCATAACGTATCGGTGTGGCTTCAATCCAGCCGGTGAGGACTTTATCCTGACCGATGAGGACTTCGACAAGTTCACCTTTTTTAATTCTGGGTTGTAACGGTACGCTTCCTGATCCACCAGGCCATTGGCGGGTGATTTCGACATTGAAATCGCGTGAGAGTCGCTCTATGCCTGCTGAAATCTGAACACGTGTCCAGCCGCCCCATTCGCGCCCGTTGACGCGCAATGTCACGTGATCGCTCATCTTGCAGGTACTCTCAAGGGTTTAACCGGTATAAAGCCAGGATGATTAACGGCATTTCGGCTGGTGATATCGGTTTCTCGTGCGGCATTATCATACCAGTTGGCCGCCAACACCAGTGCGGGTAGCACCGTTTCGGGTGTTCGAGTAACCGTTTTTTCAACTTGTGCCAGTCGTGTTGCAATATCCCGGTTGGCATCGGTTTTCACCTGTTGCAAGGCAAGGAACAGCGCATCATCAAGCGTTAATGCCTGTTCGTGCTCGATAGCCTGATTCAGGGTTTCTCGCACCGTGACCAATGCATCCCACGTGACCGCCGCGAGTCCTTCTGTGTGGCTGCCTGCCGCATGAGAAACCGCGTGTAATGCGGGATGGGAAATATTGACGTGTATCTGACGTTTCTCACGTTGATTAATCGGTAACATGGCGGTACGTGGTGGGGGGAGTTGGGTTAATCGCCACGTCGCCTCGTGGATGGCCGTGGCACGCAACAAAGCTGCAATACGATTACTGCGCCTACGTTCAGACTGTATACTTGGCCTGTCGCTTTTCCATACTCCACGCGGCGCTAAATCATGCCCCAGAGTTACACCGGATAGCGTCTTGATTTGCTGTGCCAGTGTTGCTGCATCCTGAATAGTACGCCTGCCAGATCGCCACATCCGCTGTATGGCTTCCACAAACCCTTTACCCGATGAGCCAGATTTAAGCAGCACAGAAATATCACCGTGTAGCAGTCTTGATGCTGCGGTAATGCCGCTATCGATAGTATCAAAAGCTTTGGTAACATGGCTTATCATGGATTTAGCCTGATTTAACACACCATTCTGGCTAAAATCTGCCAATCCTTTTAACCCTAAATCAGCAAAAACAGCCCCAATTCGATCATTGAGCGTGGAACTGGAAGAAATCAGTGTGTGACTCGTGGCGATACCCGCAATAGGGAAAGATAATTCACCGGCTTCGACCACGCTAAAACTGACGCGGCACATGCGGCCTTCGCGTCCGCTATGGCTCACTCTCACTTCACCATCGATACAGACCGCGATTTCACCGTAATAGGGATGCACCAACGTTCCAGGCCCTGGCGTGTCGATAGCCGCAATAAGCCGATCTCTGGCCTCGAAAAAATCATCACCGACCAGATAAGCACCAATGTTAAAACGCCGTGTGGCACGCCCTAAATCTTCTGTATACGGCTTATCTCGATTCGGGTATTCGTGAACCTGTACACGCCGTCCGAACGTCCCCTCGTCGTCTTCTACCTGGAACGGTACGCCGCGAAAAGACGCTGGACGCAAGTTATCTTTCCAGCTCGTCATCTAACCCTCTATATTTAAATAAATGTGATTTTAATCAACAAATGTTATTGTATTACCAGGGCTTATTTTTCAGATCAACAGTACGAAGTTTTTCCATCACATAATTAAAATAATTATCGGCATCTGCTTTGTTATTAAATTTTAATCGATAAAATCCGCCCCCTGGCGCAGCAAATAAAATGTCATAAGTAAGATTAGGATTGAGCTTATTGGGAAAAGTCCTATCAATACGAGGGATTTTTGATAAGTTAACTATCACATCTTGGTTTTCATCATCTTCACGATATTTTATTCTTACAAATTTCATGATTGTCACTCCTTATTATTTTCTTTTGGTGATAAATCAATCGCCTCTAATTTACTAGCTATATACTCGAAATAATTATCACGTTCTTTTGTATTTTTAAAAGATTTCCTTTCGGAAAGAATTAATATCTCAGGAAGAGATACACCTTCCAATTTTCTTATTTCTCCTATAGCCTCAAAATTAATCCCTATCGTTTTCGTTGGCTCGTAGGCGTTTCCATTATCGTAATTATCAACGTCTATTGTTAAAAAACTCATATGACTTCTCCTTTATTTTACTCACTGTTTGGAAAATCGGTTATAACCGACATCGTAACTCAGCCAGGGTAGGGCATTACCAACTGGGGCGACACGCATACTCTGTGGGGTATTTTCAAAGATAAGCCTGACTTCACCGTCTCGGGGCTCAGTTTTGCTAAATGAATCCAGGGTCTTTTTGGGATCTTCCGTAAATTGCCAGTTACCCTTGTCATCTTTAAGTAAATGACTGTTGCCAATAATTGAACGACCAAATTCGCTCCAATCCCGCGCTGTCCGGAGGTTTTGAAACCATTCATTACCCCCAAATACCGCATTAAGACCCTTGTCGACAAGCGGTTCGACGCCCATTGATATCCCCCCAATCAGCCCGGGTTTTCCCAGTACGCCCTTGATGCCAGAGGGACTGTTTTTAGCCAATGTTTTCATCTCACGGGTGACATTCCGAATCGATTTCACCATATCGACCGACCATTTCGTCGTCACAAAAATTAGAATGCCTGCGAGCACGGTTTCCCAACCGCCCATTGCCTGAATAACGCCATCAATATCTTGCCAGACCGCTTTAATAATCGGGCCGATCGTTTCCCAGTTGTCGACAATAAGTCCACCGGCTATTACCATTAACGTGACCAGTTTACCTAGCCTCGACATTTTCATCACACTGTTAAAAATCCTGAAAGCACGGGTGACAACACCGACTGCTGTTGCGCTGCCCAGTAGATAAACACCCCACTTGGCGAAGGATTTAATCAGTTCTGGATTAGCTTTTACCCAGGTGCGAAATTGTTCAATCAACGGCTGGATTTTCTCTGTCGCTTCAACAATTGAAGGCAGAAAAATACTACCAATACTCACGCTGGCCACATGCATCTGATTTTTAAACAGTTGGATAGCATTTGCCGTGGTTGCTGCACGGCTAGCGTATTCCTTCTGCATTGAGCCGCCGTACTTTTGTTTATCGGCGACGCGATCCAGGTTAACTTCCAGTAATTTAAGGTTGGTGAGTAGTGGCGCAATGGCTCCAAGGGATTCAGAGCCAAACAAATCATTTAATAATGCCATCTGATCTTTTTTAGGCAATTTTTCAAGGGCTTTCAGCACCATCAACATGGCGCCTTTCGCATCTTTCTGCATCTGTGCGGCCAGTTTTTTCGGGCTGATTTTTAAGGTGTGTAGCGCTACTTTTTGTGATTTTGTCGCTGATTTCCCTTTGGTTAACGCCAGCATAAAGTTCTTGATGCCGGTTGCCGCCACGTCTGACTCAACACCCATTCCGGCAATGGTCGCGCCAAGGGCCGCTATCTCACCGGAGGCGAGACCGCCCACTTCACCCAGTGGGCCAATGCGGGTCACAATGTCAGAGATTTTTGCAGCATTGGCTGGCCCGTTATTGCCAAGGGTGTTGATTTTATCGGCCAGCGAGACGACATCATTTTGCGTCAACCGAAATGCCGTCCGCCACTGTGCCATCATTTGCCCAGATTGCTCAGCCGTCTGGTCAAAGGCGATACCCATTTTCACAGCGGATTGAGCGAAGGACATTAATTCTTCTTTCGCTATCCCGGCCTGACCGCCTGCGGCCACAATCTGACCAATGCCATCTGCGGCCATCGGCAATGCTGCCGACAGCTTAAGAATATCTTCCGACATCTGTTTAAACTGCGCAGGCGTATCAAAATCAACCACCTTGCGGACATCGGCCATCGTTGATTCAAAGTCTATCGCTTGCTTGATAGGGCCAGCCATTGCGGTAACAACGCCAGCCCCTAATGCAGCAGCCCCTGCCAGTCCTGCGCTAAACTCCTTCTTGAAGGACTTCATTTCACGCCGCATCCCCTTTAACGGGGCAGAGAGTTTATCGACGGCAGTGATGATTGCTTTTAACTCAAAACTATTAGCCACCCTGTCGCTCCTCGTTGATGCGAACCGCCTCCGCTTCCAGATCAAAGAACTGGCTTAGCGGATGCTGGCGTAATTCAAGGGGATTCAGTCGCCAGAACCAGGCAACGTTGTAAAATCGTCGTCTGAGACTACCAAGTTCTGGGCACCGGTAAAAAAACTCACGATGGTCATTGAGGCGACAAATACATCATGTAACGATAACTGTTGCGCTGAAGAGCGTGGGATATTAGCAAGCTCAGGAAGATAAGCGAGCGCTGAGCGCGTATCCAGGCGTGTATCGCCTCGCTCCGAATAACTAAACGGAATACCAAATTTTTCTACCTGATCAAACGTCGGTTCCTGAATATCCAATACCGATATTTCTTTGTTCTGTACCTTAATTGGCTTACTGAGTGTAATTGATTTCATTGATAAAATCCTTCATCTCCGTGAAATTCCATCTCGACTGTTCCTTCAAGTGGGTTATAGGTAGATTCACCTGACAACCATGCGCCAGACAATACGTACACCATGCCGTTAGCTAATTCGGCGGTAATCGTCATTTCATCAGCAGAGGTTAATTTTTGTATGGGAAAACTGCGTTCTACTTTGAATTCAGCCTTAATATACGGTGCCTTGTGCGTTTCTTTGTAATGTACACTGCCATCAGCGCCGACAATGTCCTCTCGAATGACGGTATTGATAGGTAATTCAAGCGTACCGTTCAGTGATAATTGATTACCATCTACTTTAACATACAAGACGCCGCCTATTTTTCTTGTACCCGTCATTACATCACCTCACCATTGTTATATTGCAGACGAAATTGATTCACTAACGCAAATACCCGCAGTTGGTTGATATAATCCGCAGGAAAGACGACATCAATCCGGTTAGGGTCATCCTTGTTACTCTCGACAATCAGCTTTTTACGAAAAGCATCGAAATTTTCGACAATCCCTTCATTTTCCAGTTGGCGATAAACCGCACAGAGTTCGCCTTTAATCACCGCTGGCGTAGCAATCGCTTGCCCTGCGCCGAATCGTGTACCATCACTAGCCAGTTTTTGCCGCCCGTATTTGCTGGTTATGACGGATTTTAATCGCCGCAAAACATAGGCACTGGTATAGAGTGTTTCACTGTCCAGGTAGCTGTTATCAGCCACCCCGTAACTGTTTTTCTGATACGTCGTTACATCGCGCTGAATGCGTAATACGCCACCTTCGACATTGGCGGTGGCGATACCGTGTGAAAGCAGTGATTGCTGCTCTGTCAAGGTGAAGCGCTTGCCAGACGGTGCGGGTAATACCCCGTTTAACTCACCTGTGTGGGTGGGTCTGGCCGGATCATTTCGCAAAAATATCGCGCACCGTGCCAGTCGTGCCGCAACCAGTTCATCAAGCACGGTTTGGATTGCGGGTTCGTATCCAGCGATGGTGAGATGCGGATCATTAATGGGGGCACCAAAAGAGACCAGTTCGCTGACTGTCCCTTTTTTGGCGGTATAAACATGTCCGTACAACTGCTGATAGGGACTCCAACGCCCATTATCGTTGTTCATCGCCGCACCCATCTTTTGCAGTGAAGCAGAATCAGCGAAAGGCAAACCAATAAAATCAAATAACAAGTCACCCATTGCGCTGATAACGCTATCCATATCGGGTGAGCCAGCGCCACCACTCATGGCAGTAATGGTAATATTAAGACCATGCGGAGTATGCTCACCACCTGTCGGCGAATAATAGTTCAGCATCAAGGGAATATCGTTGCCCGTTAACCCTTTATGTTTTGCCGTCAAGCTGATTTTGTCAGCATCCATCGTCGCGGTGACGGGTAAGTCCCCGTTATCGTTAATGGCCTTGCCAAGGGCGGCGGCAACCGTATTCGCCGTATCCGATTTCTTAATGGCCGCTAAAATACGCTGATTGCCAATATAGAGTGTGACGACACCGGAATCGGTTGCAGTGCCACTTATCACAATCTCACCTTTTGCTGCGGTGCCCGTCGTTTCAGGTACGGCAATGACAAACAGTTCACCGACAGCATCAATCCGGCGATACGCTTGCACCATGCGGTGTAACTGGCTGCCCCGACCGGCTAATTGTTGCATCTTTTCTGCCGAGGGCATGATAATGGGTGAATTTAAGGTTATTTGTGAATGGGGTAATGCATGGCCAATAAGCAGCGCCGGCCCACTGGCTTGCATCGTATTGGCAGCACTGTTATCCATTTCTGGAGAAAAACCAGGTACACGCAGATTGGCGTTCACGGTATTAAAGCTAATGGTCATTCCTGCGTCTCCTCTTTCGCTTTTTTATCTTGGTTTTTTGCGGTATTAGTCATCTCTTGCACAATTGGGGGACTATCAGATTGACTCACTTCTTCAATATCATCGTCCTGTTTTCTTCTGATCCAAAAAAGCGTTTTTTGAACATACAATCCTTCTTCGGGTAAATATTTACCGAAATATTCTTGGGTATCGTGCATATATTGTGGAATAGGCACTTTTCGCCCGTGCTTAGGCTTAATAAAAACAATCTCTGGTTGAGTACCCATCATTTTATATTTATCTCCAGGTGCGATTTTACGTTGCCTGACTGTTCGTTCACATCAATAGCAACGGTATGTAAATCGGGTAAATTATTGAGATCCGCGTATTGCCGTGTGTCTTCGGCGTTGATTTCTGTTTCTACTTTAAAATTAAATTGCCAGATCAATTCATCCTGGTTCATATCAAGATATTCATCGTCTGCATATTCAATCGCACCGTAGGCCGGATCGGGTATCCAACCCAGGAGTGCGCGCCAGATTTCACTGCGTATTTCATCAATCAAATCACAGGAGGCGTATTGACCGCGTTTATCGCTGTTATTAATAATGACAATCACAGAAAACTGGTCAGTTAACACTTGCCAATAATCGGTTTGCGAACGTTGTTCGCCAACAGTAGATCCAACAGGGACTACATACGCCGACGGTAATTCTAGGTGAGTACATTCGAGAGCCGCGCCATATTCAGCAGCGCCGCCTATCCGTTGTTCAAAGCGAGGGCAATAAGTACGCAGCGCGATAATAACCGGGCTGAGTTTCATTATTTCTTCCTTTTTCGGGGTTGAGGCCGAAGTGATTGTCGAAGTTCGTCGCTGAGTGTGTGCTGTGTCCAACCTTTCAGTTTTTCCAGAGCTTCAACCATATAGTTTTCACGCGGCTCAATACGCCAACCTCCATTCATTGCATGGTGGCGTTTGTGTCGACGATCCTTTTTTGACATGCCATAGGAAGCCTGCTTGACACCATAATGAAGGATAGCGGGATAATAAGTGCCCTGTATGGGTACTCCTCCTCTTCCCCATAGGTTTTTACGCTTTTCTCCTTTCCAGCTAGGCGCAATCTTGACCATCAGCCCTGGACGTTTTTTCGAGGATCTCGGGACGTTATATGCAATGGAACGTGCTAGCGCTCCCGTTTGACTTGCTGGCGTTTCGCCTGCTCTGGAAGAACGCCCGCGTATGCGTCTGGCTAACCGTCTGGCAACATGAGCATGCGCCTGACCGATTTTTGCGAAGCCTTTTCTCAACCGCGCACGATTAAAAACCAGTTCTTTGGGTTGTTCAAAATCAATATGTAAAATGTCCATGCGTCAGCCTCCTTGGCGGTTCATGCCCTAATTCTTTACATTCCAGCAGCCAAAAACGGTGGGCATAATTCAAATCACGGACTCGCTTAACCTGGAACACCTTATCTTGAATAATCACTTGATAATCACGCTTAATATGACGGTCGTGGCGATAACGAAGCGTAATAAAATGGGTGATTAAATCATTAAGTTGCGCAGAGTTTTGATAGATTGTTGCGCCAACCTGCATGACCTTTGCCCATGCCTTAAAGCCGTCAGGATAGCTATCATCAAATCCCACCTTGTCATCAGGCGTATTCCGATGACGACGAACCGTAATCCGCGTATTGAGTTCCCCTGGATCGGGATACCTATACGTGGCACTGGTTTCTACATGTCGTAGTTTCATAGCGGGATAATCCGATAAGGCTGCACATTCCATTTAAAACTCATCGGCAACTCGATTTTTTGTACCTCCGATACTGTCGAGCGATTTTCGGTGTAATACGAGACCAGTAACAACATGGCGAGTTTGATATCATCCGTGAGATGCATGCCGGTAGGGTCATCAGCAGGGATTGCGGCTTTGGGTGCGTACAATTTTCGATTCAAATACGTTTCGGTTCTGGCTTGTACAGCGCTGCCATAAAATTCAAGCAAAGCATCTGCATCCGTCATATCGGGTTCCACTCGGCATTGTGCCTTAATTTCTTCCAGTTTTAGCAACATAAGTAGCTCCTATGCCCGCCGAATGACGGGCATAAAAAAACCGCGAATGGCGGTCATCTTGGTTTTTTAAGTCGTCCAGGGATTAAGTGGACTTGCCAACCAGCGCCTTGATAGCGGCTGTATCTTCCAGCACACAATCAAATCGATGGAAAGCGACAAAGGCGGTCTGGTCATACTCGGCATAGCGTTCAACCAGACGTTTTAACGTCATCGTGCTAACGCGCCGGACGATAAAGCGGTTAAAATCCCCGCAGTAAATGAACTTTTTCCCTTTACCGATATCAGCAATAGCAGGATCAATCACATAAGGGATATTGAGCACAGTCGCTGGCGCGACACCGACAATTTCAGGTAGCCATAGGGGACGCTTCTGGGCATCTTCCATTCCACTGAGCATTTTTAACGTATTATCGTTAAACACCAAACGGAAGGTGCCGCCATTGCGATAAGCCGGATCAATGCTGTGTTTTAATGCCAATATTTCTTGCCACGTGAACTTGTCTACTGCTGCGGTATTCGTTGTCCCAGTCACCGAAGCTTCGAGTCCTTTGGGTTCCAGCGGGGTACCCGAACCGCTACCTTGCACTAAATATTTTGCTTCGCCGCGTCCCAGCCGTTGGGCAATACGCGCAGCCAAGTAGCCTTCAATATCAACGCCACTGTCTTGCAATAATTCATTGGAAACTTTAATCATTTTTGATGATAACTTTTTTGCGCCCAGGCTTGCCGTGCCAAAGGTAACATCCCCTTCGCTGACCGCTGTATTTTCTGCAAGCAGTTCCCCCTCTTCGGCCGTGCCATCTGATGTACTCCAGGTAATCGGCTGGCCGTCAGAGGTCATGAGAATTTGCGCGACACTGGCGATCCCACCATACGCTTTCATTGAATCGACGATTTTGTTTAACATCACTTTAGGAACGGTATAGCCGCCCTTGTCGTCGGGTGTTGTACCCTGTGCGCGAAGCTCTCGCAATGCTTGACGTTCTTCTGAACTCATCTCACCCAGCCCGCAACGCAAGAATTTGTCGAATGCCGCTGTGCGCCGTTCACCTTCATATTCTGGGTTGCTTTTGTCCAAACTTTTGCGCTGTTCTGTCGCTTGTTCATCGACAACCGCCTGATCCAGTTGGCGCAATTCCTCTTCACGGGCAATCTGTTCATCGAGCCTTTGTAACGACGTTTTGGCCTTATTCCACTCAGTACGTTGTTCATCCGTCCAGGCGTTATCGCCAATTTTTTCATTGAGCGCCCGCATCTCGGTCGCTACAGTCTGGCGTTTTTGTTGCAACTCGTGGAGTTTCATCTTGTATCCTTTAAACATTTAATAAAGTCAATAGACGCTCGCGCGCCATTCTTTGGTTGATGGCGTGTTGAAGCACACCGGTTTCTTTTGCTTGCTGCCAGGCTTTTAGTGATCGGACAGCCGAGTCCGTATCCTGATAGGCCGGATAAGTGACGGGACTGACATCGAAAAGCCGGGAAAACCGATGGATTTCACGTATTACCATGCCTTCGTCGTCCTCATACCAATGCTCACCATCGTGAGCAACGCGAAATCCAAAGGATGATTGGTCAATATCGCCTCTTCGCATTGGCTCCAGCACCAAATCGCGGATTGTCTGGGTATCGGGTGCACAGATGTCGTACTGCAAACCGCGTTCATCCACCGATAACGCCAGTGTTCCGGCTACCGTACGACCCAAAATAAAATTAGCATCATGATTAAATAACGCTCTGACATCATCATTGAGCACACCATCAAATGCGTTGGGCTTGATAATCTCTCTAAATCCCCATAATGGCTCTGAGCGACTATTAAAAACAGAGCCATAGCCAATAATTCGTGATGGCTGGGCATCCTGCTGTTCCGCCCTGATTTCTCCGCTGTAACAGCGCGTTTCCCTGTCAAACATCGGCAATTTCCTCTTTGATTTTTTCTTTTGTCTCTTCATCGGTCGTTAAAGGGATTGGGTTGGCGGCATTGACGCTGACCAGCATCTCATCTAGCCCATCTACCGGATTCATGTCCTCAAAGGCCCGTGCTTCATTGCGACTCATCCAACCATCAATAATGGCGTAATGATAGAATTGAGCACGTTCTTGGGGGGTTCCGCGCATCAAACCAGCCAGATTAAAACGCACGTAAAAGCCTGCACGTCGCTCAGCGCGAGTAAATAGACGCCGGTTAAGCTCCTGCTCCCAGTTGGCCACCCAGGGCATGATGCTATAGCGTACAAAGTGAATGGCTTGCGCAGTGATATTGCTGTAGGTGGCTTTCTCCAAATCGTTAATCATATGTGACGGCAAATTAAAAATACCGGCAATCATTGAACGATTGAGTTTCATCATGTCAATAATTTGTGCATCGACTGGCGAAACGGTCAGCGCCTTGTAATCTAAATCCGCTGGCAAAAGTAGCGTTTTATTCTCTTCGCGCCGTAATGCCAACATAGCATTAGTCCATAGCGCTTTTAATCGTAACCAGCCGTCGTCTTTAATTTCTCCTTTGACTGAAACGATGCCGCTAGGTCGTCCATTACCTGCAAAGAAACTAGCCGTATAGTGTTGTCCACTCATGCCGATGCCAATCGTATCAGCATGTTGCAAAATCGGACTTAACCCCATTTTCTGGTTATTGCCCAGTGCTTGAATGTGGATCATATCGTCCATCGATACTGCAAAATGGCCTTGTTCGTTGTAAACGCCGTAGGTATAGCGTCCTCCCGTATTCATCAGTGTGGTTTCCCACGGCATACAGGCTTCCAGTGATAGCACTTCGCCCCGACGAGAGCGTATTACTCGCGTAAAACCATTGCCCCAGCCCAAAATATGCCGTTGAGTTAATTCACGCCACTTGTAACTCGTTTGCCACGTATTTGGCTCATCATGAACCAGATAGAAAGCCGGATGATCGCGGGCAATATCGACGCCTTTATCCGTTTTTCTCATCACATGAAGCGGCATTTGGGCAATGTTTGACGCTAGCACGGTGATACAGGAATAGACGGCAGCCAGTTTCAGCGCGGTTTCAGGATTAACGTAGGTGCCTGATCGGAATAGTCCGTCTGTCTCTGCCATCTCTGTACTCATGCCCGTTTTGGGGTTTTCCAGTGGTTCATGGCGGAAAATGGCATCAAGTAGCATGTCTCCTCCTCATGGCGGCTAATAGCGCCCATGCCAGCACGAGAGTACCGGAAAACATCAGTGAACAGGGCAGACCAAATTGCAGGTACACTCCAGCGGAGAGCAAGCCAAAACCGACCAGCCCGATAATATCAATGATTAAATGTTTCATAGCATTAGGAGATCTTCGATAGGATCCAGTGTTGAGAGAAAATCAGTTTTGTTGCCACCATTAACTAATACGCGACTCATCGCGGTAAATAAGGCCACAGGGCCATCAATTTTTGCTTCAGGTGTTGATTTATTGGGGAAAATATTGTCGTTTTTATCGATTTTCACCGTGATATTCGACATCATCCAGTTCATTAACGGATTTTGTGTATGATGCAGACGTTCGCTATAAACCAGCGCCTCCACCTCTTTCATGGCTTCGGATAAGTTTTTTACCGTTTGCGGCACCTCAACCAGCGGCAAACCCGCTTCAGCAAGCGATAAACTGAATTGGGTCGCACTCCACGGATCGACAGCAATTTCTTTCAAACTTTCGCCTGACACCCAAGCCTGTAGCGCTTCCTTGATTTGCGCATGGTCGATAACATCCCCCTCCGTCAAAGTAAGCATGTCCAGCGCCGCCCACTTGCGGTACATTTCTGCCATTTGGCGTGAGCAGCGCGCTAGCCGTCCCTCTGGGAGCCAGAATTTACCATCGAGAGGAACATGACCCTCATTCGTCCGCCAGACTTTAACTGCCGCACAAATGTCAATTTTGTTTGATAGATCAACGCCTACCCACAGTGGATAGGTGTTTAATTCATACTGTGGCGCGATATATTTGCATTTTTCCCACTTGATCATGTCCATCCATGCTGATTCCGCCGTCACCCACATATTCATATGCTTGGTAAAAAAGTTCACACGGGCGGAAACCTGCTCTTGTGCTTTTTTTGCCAAGCGGCGTAAATCATCCCAGCGTTTACAGATACCCAATCCGGGATTCGCTTTTAACCAGACGCTTTCATCAAAGGGATCGTCGTTTTCATCGAGCGTATAGATGATGGCAAAAAAGGTATCATCTTTGATTGCCCCTTCAACCTTGCTATCAACACCGCGCAATACCTTAATGGCGTAGTCTCGAAGTTCGTAGCAAATGCCTTCCTTGTTAAATCCCGCCGTGGTGATACCAAAAATTAGCGATTGCAGACGAGCCCCGGTTGCTGTTTCCAGTACATCCCACACATCACGGGTTTTGTGAGCGTGAAGTTCATCCACTATGCCACAGTGAATATTTAAACCATCCAGGCTGTGAGCATCTGAGGATAGCGGTTGAAAACGAGAGGTAGAATGTTCCTGATAGATAGCCAGCTTGTTAAATTCAAAAAAACGTCCAAGTGTTAATGGAGCCTTTTTAATCATGCTCTTGGCATCATCAAATACAATGCGAGCCTGATCTCGCGTGGTCGCTGCGGAATAGACTTCTGCACCCCCTTCGCCGTCCGCCCCCGTCATGTACAGGGCAATCCCCGATGAAAGCGTGGACTTGGCGTTCTTTCGCGCCACTTCGTTGTAGGCAGTACGAAAACGCCGTACCATCACAGGCTTGCCGCTGCCGTCAGACTTAAGAACCATTTCACCGGTTTTCTCGTCAATCAATGGAATAACGAAACCAAAAATATTGATCAGAATAAAGGTGTGCCAATCCATCAGATCAATCGACTGACCAGCAAGATTACCTTTGACGTGGGGGATAACTTTATAGAAATTAAGTACATGCTGGGCGCGAGGCTGGCTGAAATAAATGCCGCGCTCTTCGCCGTTTTTAAGGTCATCCAGAAAGCGTAGACAGGCCAGACGGACATATTGACACGCTAGTATCTCGCCAGACACCACGCGCTCGGCATAGCGGATACCTTCGGCAACCGTTGCCATCAGTCCTCCCTTTTGCTTAACAAGGCCGCGAACGGATCTATGGTCTCTGCTTCGTTAACATTGACTTTTGAGCGACTCGCTGGCGTCATGCCGAATTCGGCTTGCATCCTGCAAATACGCTTCCACGCATCAGCCATCATGGCAACTTGCGGATGAGGACGGATCATCACGCTGCCATCAGCCGAGGTGGTTTTGTAAGACTCCCCCTCCTGCTCGATAACGTCACGGTGACGTCTCCACTCGATATAAGCACCAACCAACAATTCAAGCGCCATAGCATCAAGCACGGTGAGCACTCCGATACTATCGAGACGCTCGCTCAAAACCTTAAACCAACCTGAGTTCGGGATAAGAAATAAAGAGAAAGTCTTGATATTCAAATAGTTGAATGAGCCTGTTTTGTTAAAATACTCTAACAGTCTGGTTAAAGAGTAGAGCATTGTTAAACAATTATGGAAAATCTTACTGAACTTTATTGCCTGATGGATGATTTTTGCAAAGACTTCGAGCCAAAAATGCATGAATATTTGCTGACTAACGGTACTAAGCGTCGTAGACGGTCTACTCAGCTTTCGTTGGCGGAAATGATGACACTGGTTGTGTTGTTTCATCAACTCCGATTCAGGCAATTCAAGGTATTTTATCTCTATTATGTCCGCTTATATCTCCGGAAGGAATTTCCTAACTTGCCATCCTATTCACGCTGTGTAGAGTTACTTCCGCGTAGTGCCTTAGCGTTAACGGCACTGTTTGAGTCAATTAAGGGAAAATGCACGGGGCTATCGGTTGCCGATTCTACTCCGATAGCGGTGTGTGATAACTTACGGATCCGCAGACATAAAGTCTTCAATGGGATAGCTGAACGGGGAAAAAATTCAACAGGTTGGTTCTTTGGTTTCAAGCTTCATGTAATTATCAATCATTTGGGGGAAATACTCAGTTTTCGACTCACACCAGGAAACACCGATGATCGGAAACCATTGCCTGAGCTGACAAAGGATCTTTCTGGTTGTTTGTACGCAGATAAAGGGTATTTATCGGCTTCACTGAAACAGCAACTCAAAACGATGGGAATTAGCCTTATAACGAATATCAAGAAGAAAATGAAGCCTATTAAACAGACTTGTTTCGACAAAGCCATCTTGCGTCATCGTTCTGTCATTGAAACGGTATTTGATGAGTTAAAAAATCTTTGTCAAATAGAGCATACGCGACATCGCTCTCCGGCTAACTTTGTAGTGAATTTATTAGGCGGACTGGTTGCATATTGTTTAATGCCATCTAAACCAAAGATACCTGTTGCAGGTACGTATCTTCAAGTATAATTGATAATGCTTATCCCGAACTCAGGTTAAACCAGTATTTTTCCTGCTTGTT
The DNA here is from genome assembly GCF_036919435.1 of Arsenophonus sp. PmNCSU2021_1. Lineage (NCBI taxonomy): Bacteria > Pseudomonadati > Pseudomonadota > Gammaproteobacteria > Enterobacterales > Morganellaceae > Arsenophonus > Arsenophonus sp. PmNCSU2021_1. Next base: position 347,362 of record NZ_JAZHPL010000011.1, read on the forward strand.
GAAATGTTTTGGTGTTGGGGGAACCCCTTTTGTGGGTTGTGGCTCGCTTTTATTAATTGGGCGTTTTGATGGGTTCCCCCTAACCAAACGTAGATGGGTCGGGGTTTTAGGTGGCCCAGACATAATTGAAAACTCCTATTAATCACGCGGTGGGGGTACCGATAAAAAGGTTTTCTAACCTGCGGGGATGTAAGAAAAGGAGGCCGTCCGCTCCTAACCTGTTGTTTATATAGTGATTTTACCTCCCCCTACCATTGATATAATGATGTGCTTGTTGACAAATTATCGTTTATAAACGATAGTGTTAACTATGCATCATATAAGGCACTACCTTGATAAAAACGGACGGGATCACTTTAGCGAGTGGCGAGATCAAATTAGCGACACAAAAGCCAAGATCGCTATTGACCGACGTATTATGCGCATAGAACTAGGAAATTTCGGTGACCATAAACCTGTCCGTGAGGGCGTGTGGGAACTACGTATAGACGTAGGCCCAGGCTATCGTGTTTATTACACTAAAATTAACCTAACTGTCGTTTTACTGCTCTGCGGAGGTGATAAACGCAAACAAAACGCAGATATAGACCGAGCATGTTCCTACTGGCATGACTGGCAACAACGGACAGGAGATTAATAAATGAGAGACAGAGCGCACGACATAGCTATGGCAGAAGTTTTCCGCAACGATCCTAACTATGCTATCGAGCTATTAAATAGCATTTTGGAAGATGGAGAACAGGGAGAACTCTTAATTGCTCTCCGTCAAATGGCGGAAGCATTAGGTGGTGTTAGGAAAGTAGCCAAATCAGCAGAATTAAATCCAAACCAACTGTATCGCACTTTATCAGAATCAGGTAATCCTGAAGTACGCAGTTTGACTGCAATTCTGCGTGCTATGGGACTACGTTTAGCGATTCAACCTATACATACGGCCTCTACTGCAACTCAATGAATTATATAATTTAATGTTCTTTTGCTGTTTTAGCTCGGTGGCAAGCCTGACAAATTGCTTGTAGATTGGCTTCGTCATCTGTGCCGCCGAAGGCTTTTGCCTTAATGTGGTCAACGGCTTTAGCTTCAGTAGCAATCCCTTGTCGTAGGCACGTTTGGCAAAGGTACTTATCGCGTTTCAGGATTCTGGCTCTAAGAATTTCCCACTGTCGACCATAACCTTGTTGTTGCCGCGTTCTACCGCGTTGATGCTGAACCCAGCCTTCGTTTTTGTGCTGCTCACAGTAGCCATATTGTGCTGTCGTGGTATTAGGGCAGCCGTGTTTACGGCAAGGTCTAGGAATTCGGCTGGGCATATTCTATCATCCGTTGTTGATGGTTCATGCTGTGGTGGCGTCTGTTATTTCCCAACAAAAAAAGAGTAATCAAAGTGATAACTGAATTATCAGCGGCTATGGTCGCACTTAAAGAAACTATTAGTCTCGCGAAAACCATAAGTGAAGCTAAAACTGATGCTGACGTTAAAGCAAGCATTTTTGAACTAGAGAGAAAACTATTTAATCTTCAATCTGACTGTTTCGGTCTCGGTGAGGTAATTCAATCGCAGAAAGAACAAATAGCGCATCTCAAAGCAAAAATTGCCGAGTTCGAAAACTTTGCGCGCGAGGCTGAAGGTTATATTTTGAATCAACTTGAATCGGGTACGTTTGTATATTCTAAGAAGGAAACCATGAATGGCACCGAGACAACAGTGCATCTTTGTCCAAATTGTTTTACACGCAAAGTAATATCGATACTTCAGCCGCACGAAAATCATTTTTGTGATAGCGAAAAAGAAAGATATTTTTCTCAATGTTGTTGTCATTCTTGCCGCTCCGTTTTTGCAATGCACAGGTCTTCTTGTGATCCAATGCGAGGCTTTACTGTCTAAATATAGTGAACGGGAATGTTCAGATTGTTAAGGATCGAAGCGTCTAGGGGGCGCTTGTCTTACTTTTCGTTTTCGGCGGCTCAGGTAACGGCATCCAATGGCTAGCTCTGCAAGTTTTCTGAATACCCTGGCAACAATCTGCATAGTGAAACTGAGAATTACCAAGATAAACACCCACCAGATATTCTTTTCTATCCTTTCGATAAATAAGTACTTTATTGTTTATCTCTGGCATACGTATACAACAATCAATCCAGTTCATTTATTCTTCGCTTCGTGTTGATGAGACAAGACGACTTGCCGCACATAGTTTTGCAAGCCGTTTATCTGCTCTTCCGCAACTTCGATTCTTCGTCTGAGGGTGAAATAATTTCGTTGAGCGGTGTAGTCAAGTCTGGCGCGGGTTGCATCATCCAGGCTGGAGGAGGTGGTATTGGCGGACACATTGGAACAGGTTGTGTTGACGCGCAACCGGCGACGATTAGCAGCCACATCGCGCTCAAGCTGGGCAATAAGGTTCTTGTCATGTTCAAGCTCTTTGGTGTGTTGTGTATCCAATGCTGAGATGGTCTGCATTTGATGGCTTAACTGCTCAAATGCAACCTGTTGTTTTTCCCTATCAGATACAGCAATCTTTCGTGCTTTTTCAGTGTCGTAATACAGTGTTCGATAATACAAGGTTGCACCTAGTACCGAGACAATGAGTCCAGCTACAATAGGGAATTGCCAACGCATCATGCTGCCAACCTGTGTTGCTCTTCAATCAATGGCTGGCGATGATTTTTGTCGAATATCCCCATTAACGTAGATTTACGCTGCTCAAAGTCCCACCCCATAGCAATGAATACCGTGTTGGCACGTTGCAATTCGGTAATGCAATGGATCTGCTCTGGTGTTAGATAGTCACGAATGGACTCTTTCTTGCCTATTTCATGGTGGACACGAAATTTTGCAGATGTCATACCAAGTGCAATGCGGTTTATTAAATCAGCCTCGTTACTGAAATGGTGTGGCGCGATGGTTTTCCCTTGTACTTCGCGTTCGTGTTTGATGGCATCGGTCATTGGACGGTACTCAATCCGGGCGGTATTGCGATCCATCTTCTTGCCCGCCAATGCCTTGCGCATACGGAAGAACTCGGAAACCAGCTTCTTCTTGAATACACGAACAGCATCATTGTTGCGCATGTAGGTAATTAAGAGTGTAGTTTGCTGCTCGTTGAGAAATGCAACACGAAGAGGCTTGCCACCGCCTTGGCTTCTCTCAACCATACGGATTTCAAATCCGAGTGGCCCAAACTCTTCCAGATCAGCTTTGTTACGGTCAACAAGCTTGATAATGGTGTCATGATCTTTCTCAACCCCCTCAGCAATCGCCATAGTATTCGCTACAAGATCAAATTTCTTTATTTCCACTAATTGCATTGCTTATTTCCTTTTAGTGATAGAGCCTCGTGCCCAGAAATAGCCAGCCCATGAGTCGGCGCGATGATTGCCACCGGCTATCCTCAAGGCTCTATCCCAAAAGGCTCATGGTTGATATGCACCGGGCATGGTGCGTAGAATGGTTTTGAACTGCTTGATTATTTATTGATTTGAGGCTGATACTTTCCAGCCCAGACTTTGGCAACATACAGACAATCTACAAACATCTTGCCTTTTGCACTGGCGGTATTTCGGCGATAATGTTCTTTCGCTATGTCTGCACTGATTCGTGCCACAGATTGGTCATATCCTTGCTTCATCAATTCAGTTATTACATGTTTTTCAATGAATTCTAGGTTGTTCATAATGATGGCTACTGTGCTTCCTTAAAAAGTTAACAACAATTGAGCTTCTTCAATTAAACCCTTAACCTTCTTCGTATGTGCTGCCTTAATATTTTTCCATTCACTCAATCCGGTACCGAATAAGCTGGCAATCGCCTTATCAGTTTTTAATTCCGCACATGCTGTATTAAGTTCCTGCATGATGCTGCGTTTACGAGGATTGACAACTTGCCCTTTAGTCCAGTATTCATAGAGTACGTCATCACACTCCTCTTGGTACTGAACGACTTTGTCACGGATTTCATGCTTGACCTTGTTGGGGTTAATTGTTTGAAGCCAACCAGCAAGTTTCCGAAGCGGAAGGCAAAGCATCTTTCGTGTTCTACCGTCTTCTGCAACCATTGTGATTTCCGCAATGGTTGTATTAAATCGTTGTTTTAACTTTGTAAATTGAGATGCCCAATCCATCTCCATGCCCTCAACAATAGGTTTCATCGGGGTATACGGTTCTCCGTTGTGGTTAACGATATACAGTGCGTTGCCATGAAAAGGAACAGTGATTGTGTTCATTACGTTTTCCTTAATTTGAAATGAACCTTTGCCGCACAGGAAATCAGTCCATCGAGGCTCGCCAGCACTAACCGACTTCCTCAAAGGCTCATTTCAAATGGTTCAGGTTCGATGTGATGCTTTACGCAGCGGGGCGTATAGAAAAGCCTTGAACGATAACCAAGGCTCATTGAGTTGGATTGATGAGTGCATTTGGATTTAAACAAAGTTCCCGTTCTACCTCCCGGCGTTTAATTAGCCCGTTTGATACCTTTCCTTCATCGTATTTCCATCGTCGCATCTGGTCACAAGCGCCTTGAATATCTCCGGTGTTCAACTTTTTGAGTAGCGTTGAATTGGTAAATGCTCCACTGCCGATGTTATAAACAAATGAAGTCAAGGCGGCTTTTTGTAAATCGGTGAGCGGCACAGTGACATAACGTTCAACGGTAGAGTGTGCTACCTGCAAATCCTGCTTCATCAAATCGTTGCATTCTTCTTCGCTATAAATTTCCCCTGTCGTAACGTCCTTGCCGGTATGACCGTGACAGACGGTGAGCACACCGCCACTATCACGATAGGGCTTATAGCGCTTACCTTCGTGCCACTGCACCAGGACGGCAGCCAGTGCTAATACCCCGCCAGCCGTTGCAGCCACAAGGCGTTTTTTAAGTTGGCTATTCATTAAGATTTCTCGTTCGATAACAATATTCCTTGTGCCGGTAATACCAGTTCAGCCCAACGGTCAACACTGAACAGATAATCCCCGTAACCAGCGCCCATTCACTAAGCGATAGCGCACCGCATAGAAACGTCGTCGCGCTGGCACCATAGGCAGTGCCCGTTGTGTATTTTTCAATATTATTCATAGGTAACTTTATTTATTTTCGAGTGTTTGAATGATGGGGTATGTTTCTTCTGCGCCAAGGTCATTGATTTATGAAAAGATAACAGGCCGCTCTGAGAGTCAAGCCATTTAAGTTATTTGCCAGTTATTTTTTTCTTAAGAAATCCGCGGTACTCTTGCGGATTTCACAACTAGGAAAGGATTTTTCATGCCAGAATTCACTATAAATGTTAAAAATAACATTTCTTCCCTAGATGATATAGACGGCGAGCTTAGAGCGCTAAAACTGGCTATATGTCTGTTAGCAACAAGAATTCCATCTGAGCAAGCTGCGGTAGTTCTTGAGGGTCTTAAGGGAACCAATAATAATTACTGCATTGAATTATCTGAAGTTATCGATAAATTCATAAAGTCGATGGATTCGATATCCTCACAGTCAGTTCTTTCGTTTGGCAAAAACCAGTAACGGGTGTTATCCCTGAAACTACTGCTTCAGCGGTAGTTTTAGCTGCATCAACTACCATCGCTCCCCTAAAACCATTCTTAACGAGATATGTGACGACATCTACCACGGCGACATGAACCGGATTAATTTGGCAGTCAGGGTCTCTTTTGTTTATGAATTTGTTATAAATCATTTTTTCTCCACTTAAATATATTCAGATTGCGTTATAATCGTTAATAACGACAATACACTTGCCGCCTTTTACACCGCCGTTGTTATCCATCTTCTCAACGGTCATCACGCGAACCTGGCTATCATCGTGCCAAATATCCGCTCCCGTTAAAGAATCGAGTACGCCTTTGGAATAATTGTCCACATCACGCTTTATTTTGTTGGGTAGATAGAGTTGCATCAATACGGAGACTTCCCCTTCAAATTTTTGACAGTCAGATTTCTGGCGCATCTCGTTGACAATTTTTGCCGTTGTTGCTTTAAATGCTTTAGCTTTATCACTTAAGTAGGGGCGTTTTGAATTATGTCGCCAATAGGTATTAACGCTGGGCGGGAAAGGGAGTTCGATTATCATGTTTTCATTCAAACCTTACTGGGAAATATTTATCTAAGAATATTTGCAATAATGAAAGGAGCTTTTCAGCCTTGGCTTCCCATCTACCAATAAAAAAACTCAAATCAGTATTTTGAACTACACCCAGGTAAAAAATGATAGGGAGAGCAAGGATAATAAATAAAAACCGGATAAAAATGTTGATATAGTTACTCATGCTTCACGCTCTTTTTAATAGTTTTTTTCTTTGGACATATGTCATTCTGCACCCAAGTCTTCTCCACGGTCGCCAGATAAACAACACACTGCCCTTGCTGTTGCCCGCCTTTCCTTCCTTGCCTGTTTCAGCAGAGATAAATGAGAGTCGCCCCTCGGTGATAAATCGCGCTTCATGAGAGGTTTTTATCGCTTCCTGAAACCATGCCGTAGACGTATCGGAAGGGAGTAACATCACTATCGTTTGATTCTGCTTTCGGTGTTGCTCGGCGGCTTTCTTCACCCAAGGCATAATCTTGCTATAGGGGGGATTGCAGAAAATGGCCCCGTCGCTATTCCAATCGCATCTCAGTGCATCTTGCTGTTCAGTTAAAAAGGCTTTGCATAGCGCGTTATTTTCATCGGCGGCGGCATCCAGTTTAAAACCAAATTCGGCATCCAGTGTGTTAAACACTTCAATAGGGGTACGCCACCTGTCTTTGAAAGACTTTGGTGTATTACTGATTAGCATAATTTTTAAACCACAGTAGGATTTTTGTATAACGGAGAGTTCCAGACTTTGTTAATCATGCAGCGTGGTGTGGGGGGATTATTACCGCTTTCGACCAGTTTAACGGCGACATCCCAAAGTTTGGGGTCAATATTTAGTGTTTTCTCAATATGATAGCCCTTCTCGGTGTATTTCTTAACCAGCCTATTTGCTTGTCGTGTGCTAATGGCTTCATGTCGAAACCAGCTTTTTCTATTGGTTGTCATGGTTGTTTTATCCGGTATACAGAATCAAAATTAACAATAGGTTTAATCTCTTTCTCTCGGCATAGACACGGTAAAATCATGTCTAGCTTAAGGTCTCCATTAGGAAATAACACACAGCATCTCGCCCATGCCATGACAGGATAATAATTTTCTTTGTAATCAGCATACCAACCAGATTCTGCACTGATTAATTCACGAATCTCTATTTTTTCTAATTCCATATTCTGAATCCTGTTTTTAACAAGTAGAAAAGGCGAACACTGCACCGTGTGGTGCTGATAATTTGCATTATTTGTTTACCCTTCTCGTTTTGTGCCGTGACCGACTGACTCGACTGGCGGATGTCGATGAGACCGAATTTATCATGTAAGCTTTTCTAAGCGATTTTCAATCCTATCTGGTACGCGCGGTTTTGGGTGCCTTGTGGTTAGAAAACGCCGTCACGGGCGTTCTAGGTGCCTTAAAATCGATTTATGCAGCCATGCGTGAACGGTAACTGCTCCACGTGAACGTCAAAGTGCAACCGCCCCCGTCGTTCATCCGGTCAATCACGCGCTCTCCGATAAATCCGGCCAGTTCGTTTAATGCCAGATTGCTGATGATTATCGTTGGCTTCATGCTCTCGTAGCGCGTGTTAATGACCTCAAATAAGATCATTTTTTCCGCCTCGCTACCAAACTGAACGCCCACTTCGTCGATGATGAGCAAGTCAGGTTGCGTATAGCGCTTGATAACATCAGCTTCTGAACATTCTGCGTTTTTGCTCCAGGTTGATTTAAATTCGCGGGCAATTCGCAGAACTGTCGTGAATAACGCTGAACTTTGATGTTCGTTGATAACGTGCTTGGCAATCGATAGGGCAAGGTGATTCTTGCCTGTACCGGGCTTACCGCACATTACCAAGCCACCACCCTGCTTAAGGCGTTCAGGCCAATGGGTGGCATAGGCATTGCAGAATTTTAAGCAACGTGCCGCATCAGGATTCACTGGCTCGTAGTTATTCAGGGTGACATCGGCAAAGCGTTCCGGCAGGTTCAGGTTATCCATGAGCATTTTAATTTTGCTGTGCTTGCGGTGTTTTTCCTGTTCTGCTTCGGCTTGCTCCAACTGGGTTAATTTTTCGGTCAGGCAAGCAGGGCATTCGCTTCTTGTTTCAATGCCTTTGCCGTGCAGTGCCATCTTGCGGCAACGCTGTTTGAACATGCCGTGCTTGTCGCAAATGGCTTCCTGTTCCTGGTAAACCGTGTGCTCTAGTGGCTTGGGTGGGGCATTCAGGTCTGCCAGTTTTTGACGCACGGTAGTAATTTCTGCGCTGTAGTTCATAGACCCTCCCTTGCTAGACACTCCCTCGCCCAATCAGGTAGCTGCGGTTCCCCATAGTCCTTGTCAGCAAAGCTATCTGCGACAGAGTGGGCCTTGGCCTGCTGAGTTCTTCCGGGTTGATTAGGCTCGAAGAGTCCTTGCCAACCGTTGGCGATACTGGCGTTAATAATTTCTTCAGGCTGATGTCCGTTATCGCGGCACTTGCCTAGCAGCTTGATAGCCTGAGTTACCGTCATCTGGGATTTAATCGGCTTGTTGATTTCCTTCCGGTACTGTACCCAAGAATCCCAGGTTGGTTTTGGTAGCCAAGAGGGAAGTTCTACCGAACTTGGGTCAAACGATTTTGATTTTTCCGCAAGGGGGACTATAGGGGGTTTATTTGGTTTTAATATATTGTCTTTTGTAGTTTGTCTTTTGTGTTTACCTGATTCGGGTAAACTCTTTTTTCCCGATTTGGGTAATTTTACCTGATTTGGGTATGTCTTTTTCTTACCTAATTCGGGTAAACTTTCTTTACCTGATTTAGGTATGTTGTTGTTACCCGATTGAGGTAAACTTACCTGATTCGGGTAAGATTTTATGTTATTACCTGATTGAGGTAACTTGTCATGACTTAATTGGGATAACTGTACCTCATTTGGGTAATCGTTCGGTTGATTACCTGATTCGGGTAATATTTCATTCAAGCAAGTTTTATCTTTCCACTCACTCAGGCATTGATTTATTCCTACAAACCGTCCTGATGAGATAAGGATTTTTCTTCTAAGTAATGCACCTTTAGCTGTTGAGCATTTATGCGGCAACAACCCTGTTAATTCCGATATCTGCCAATTACTCACCCAGTCTATTTTTTTGTTATAGCCATAGGTTTTTCTGATAATTGCCATAACAACCAAAAGTTGATGTTGTGTTAAACCTGCGGTCAGAATCCCCTCAAGAAGTTCATTGGAGATTCTTGTGTATCCTTCTTCTAGCTCAATAACATTAATTTTATTTTCTTCTTTCTGAGCTTCAAAATCAGCATAAGCAACGTTAGTCATAACAGACTCCTACAATTATTTTAAATCGATGTTGGATAACTTATGGTTCAGCTGTACTTATCAATTTCATGTAAAATGCAATCGATATCCGCACATAAGTAATCCAGTATTTCAGGGAGCCAAGGATTCGGTTTGCTGTAACATTCATTCGGATCAAAATACTTGTAAATGTTAGCAGCGACTTCTCTTGCTCTGATAAGCCTGCTATGACTTTCGTGACTAATTTCTAGCTTTATTTTTTCCTGCTGTGCAGTAGAGATATCAACAATTTTCATGTTAATTTCCCTCCATGCTTGCATGCACAGGTTGACGACCAGCCCAGATTAGGCGGCTGTCTTTGAATAGGGTGGTGAAGGTACGGAAGTCCCTATGCGTGAATGACACCTTGCCATAGGGACGATTTGAATCTAAACGGATAACCCAGTAAGTATCTGTAAATTTAGAGTGAGTATGACTAGGGATAGTCGCCATTGACGCGATCTCCTTGTACTTATTCAGGAAATCACCGCTAGAGGTTCCAATCTCTTTATGGGCGGTGACGCTATCAGGGTTGGAACTACTGGCGTACAAGGAGACCAGCCAATCCGAAGATTGCCCTGACAACGCCACCATTGAATGTTGCGAGGCATTGTCTACGACATAAAAAAAGACGCTATCTTCGGCGTCTATTGTCGCCTTGTACCAATTCAGGGTTCCAAACCTGTCACTAGGATTTACTAGTGCATGATTACTATAGGCGAAATTTGCCAAAATAGGCAAGGGATTTTTAATAAAATCAACACAATTATCGGCAGAGGTGCGGCGATCTTGACGTGTAAACGACACTTTGCCGTAAGGGGTAGTTGAGTATTCTTGGATAATCCAGTAGGTATCAATAAACTCAGGGCGAGTTTGGGTGGTAGCAACCATAGTGGCGGCCTCTTCTGTAAGGTTTTTCAACCTCACCAACCCGCGACTAAACGGGGTGGCGAGACGTATTGGGGTTAGTCGACTGGTACAGAAGAAACCAGCGAGCATTTCTGCTCCCCCGCTACGTCCCACCATAACAGGGGCGTAACGCTGATTTCAGACGTAAAAAAACCGCAAATTTAAGCGGCTTAACGTCCGCTTCTGTACTCGGGCGACTAAACCCGGCACCCGTTTTGTTAAGGTGCTGAGTACAATATAGCTCATTTTTGTCCTTGCCGTCAAACGAGTTCGCTTGCTATTGCTTCCTGCTCAGCAACAAGTATGTCATTGAATTTTTGAAGCGCTTTTTCGTTGTAGTGGAAGGACTCAACTTGTTTAGTGCTATAGCGTGACTTATCTAGATAGTATTTGCCGTATGTATCGTTTTTCATGTTGTTGTCATTGGCAATACGGCCAATCTTGTTAGCTGAAATATTAAACATCTTGCCAATTTGTGTTGCGGTATAACTCTTCTCTTCAAGCACAGGCAGAGGGATAACTTCATTGCCCGCTATAGGGTTAATCAGTCCAGCAATAACGGCTTGACGGGCGGCATCAGAAAGCCCCGTAGCCCACTGGAAAGTCTTTTCAGCTATCTCCATCTGGATTTGCATGGCTCGTGCTTTACGGTATTCTGGTAAGCCGCTACCTTCGTCACGGTGGACTGTTTTCATGCTGTAGCTTCCCTGCTGACGTAATGTAGGTAACACCTCTTCGCATACCCAATCCTGAACACGTTCAGCAGAGGGTAGTTTGCTTTTCAGTATCAGGCGATAGAGATCCGATTCCGGCGCAAGGATGATTCCTTTAGGGTAAAAGCCTAAATTCAATTCCGTTGTTTCGACGGAATCAAGTTTAATCAATGACTTACAGTGATTATTTAATGCCTGATGTGGGTCGCTATATCCAAGAGCCTTTGCAAGTTCGACTGCAAAGAACACAGGCTTGCCTTGGTAGAGCGTTCCCTGTAGCTCGACATCGGCATCAGCAGACTTAAATAGCATTAATTGTGTTTTGGTAATGTTGGTCATAACAATTTTCCATAGTTAAACGGATATGGTTAAAAGGCATTAAGGGTTGTTAACTTGCGAAATTTACAGATTGGGTTATGCCGCAATTCCGTTCATCATGACGCTTAAGAGCTTAGGAAACAGACTGTCGTAGAAGTGTGGCTGTGTCTGACGTGGGTTATTCGGATCGGTCAGATTCTTACCGAACTGCAAACCTTTCTCCGTTAGCGACCAGAACAGTTTTTCTTTATCAGGATGCTTGCTGCTAGGGCGAGATTTACGTTCAGCGAGTCCGAGCAATTGCAGCCGCCGATAGCCAGATTGTGGCGTGTAGGGTTTCCCGTGTAACAGTAAAAGCTCAGTGAGCGAATGTGTAACCTCACTTGATCCGGTGACATTGCCCTCTGGTGCGTCTACCGTGTAGGCTGGTAGAATATCTGGCATGCCGAGCGACGATTGGAGTTTTTTCATTGCTCCCAACATGGCGGAAGGTGCTATTCGTAGCTCTTGCTTGTAGAAAGCCAGCATTGCCAATCCAGCCTGTACTTTATCAGTTAGCGGTTGTATAGGTGTAGAAATCACTTCATCAAAAGTACGAATAACTTTGAGATGAAAAGCTGCACTAATCCACATTGCATAAGCGTAAACAAGTTCTTTGGCAACGTATGTTCCTTGCTCTGTACCTCCTCTAATAACCGATACCGGAATTCCGCCCTCGCTCAAAAATTGCTCAATTAATTCTTGAGTTTGTTTATTAGCAAGCCAATATGCAGGACTGTCTTTTTTAAGATCACCAGCGGCTTTATGCAAATCATTCAAACAGTAACGCCCGAAAACATCCTGACGGACGACGGTATTTTCAATCACAACTAACTTGGTCATAATAATTTCTTCACTATTAAATGAATTTCGTAAAAGTCTATTAACGAGCTACTTGTAAAATTTTGCTTGTTGACCCTCAAAAGGTTTAAACTAAAGAAAAAACAGGAGGATCCGCTATGGGCCAAGTTGCATTTGATACTCAAGAATTCGTTGAAACGCTAGAAAACGCAGGGTTGCCGAAAGATCAGGCCAGAGCGATCTCTATCGCTGTTCGCAAGTCTCATGAAGTGGCCGATGTTGCTACCAAAGCGGATATCGTTGAAGTGAAGCACGAAATTGCCGAAGTCAACCGGAACGTTGCCGATGTCCGCAAGGACTTATCTGCTGAGATTGCCAATGTTAGGCATGAGATTGCCGATGTTCGTAAGGATATTGAACATCGCTTTGAAAAAGTTGAAACGCAAATCGTCGATTCCCGTAAAGATACGGCAGCTCAAATTGCTTTACTTCGTAAAGATGTTGAAAGTATATCAACTTGGTTACTCATAAAAATGGCGGGTATGATGGCTGCTATCGTCGGTATCGCTACGGCCATTATGAAATTTCTTTAAACTAGCCTTCAAAAGGGGATCTCGTCGTCATAAAATGGGCCTGACGTTACATTTCCAGATTGACTTGCTAGCGGTTGATTTTGTTGGGGTTTACTTTCTTTCTTGCTAGAAAAATCAATCTCGTTGACAAGCACAACAGCGGTTGTTTTTTCTGTACCATCTTTGCCCGTCCAACTTTCGAGCCAAAATTGCCCGATAACAGTAACCTTGGTTCCTCGTGTCAGATAAATGGGTAACTTTTCAGCTTTGGCACCAAACATTCGACACTGCACCCAAGAGGTTTTCTCATGCTCGCCGTATCCTTGCTTGACCGGTAAAGAAAATGTGGCAATTAACTTGCCGCTTGAAGTGCTGCGAGTCGTGCAGTCACCACCAAGATTGCCGGAAAATATCACGGTGTTTATACTCATTGTGTTGGTTCCAGTTCTGATTTACGCAGGTCATAAACTTGTTTTGCTTTCTTCTGATGTTCACCAGACAAATTCTTAAAGGCATATCTGAACGACGTTTTCAAATCCTCATAAGAATTAGCCTGAATCGCGCCATCAGTGAATTTTTTTAAAATTTCGTCTGAGCTTGCGTTAATGGGTATACTCTGTTTTTGTTGTGAATATTCATTCGTATCCGCATCTTTAGCGTCATCAATAGCAAACAGTCCGTTTAACGCATACTTTCTGGCGTATGAAATGGTTGCGCCCGTTAACTGAGACTCATCAAATCCTTTTTTCTGTTCCGGTTCACGAGCAGAAGACGTTGCCGAAAACGTAAATTGCCCATCTGTTAATGTTGCCGTTGATTTCACATAATGGCGATTGCCAATATAGGTAATTTCATCATCTATTTTGATGTCCAATTGACACTTTAAGAGTAGCGGTTTAACGGCTTCAAGAATGCCTTCACAGGTTCTGTATTTATACTTTGCAAAGTTGTTCCATTCGCTTTTTGGTGCGTTCAAATCTCGCTGTATTTCTCTAATTTTTGCATGAAATGCTTTCTCTAAATCAATCACATTATTGGATGATGACATCGATTGTATCCTCTATTAAATTGAGAAAATCCTTTCGTCTCAGACGAAGTTGATTTATCTCGTCTTGATAGTCTTTTCTCGCTAGACGATAAATAATGAGCTGTTTGTCTTCTGGGAAATCAGCGCAGTAGCTAACGAAATCCACCCAATCACGCGCTGTACAATCGAGGTGGCCTATCAATTGCCACTTGTAAGCAGGGTCAAAAGTTCTACGTTTCAATGTTTCAAAATGCACAGCGGCGGTAACGGACTTGATTTCTATCACGCCATCGCTTCCTACAATGCCGTCTGGACTATCGCCATAATCACCGAGGTCGAAAAATCCGCCATTGGTGACATCAACACTCCTCTCAATCTCATAGAGCGTTCTAGCCATCGGTTCTTGTTCATGGCCTCGCTGCATGTGCGCATTAGTAAAGCTAAATTCAGACTTGTTGCCCTTGATAATCTCAAGCGCAATTTGTAGTGCATATCGTTTTGCCGGTTCACCAAAAGCCCTCCCTGCGTTCGCCATGAAACAGCCAAATTGAGACGCGGTCACCTTTCCTGTGCGCAGTTCATTCCATTCCTGAGTATTTTGTTCTACGTCATGCCACAGCATCATGCTGGCACCTCGTAGTAAGCATCACGGCATCGCATCAGATACAGAATTTGCGCCGCTGTCTGCATAACGTCATACAGCGCGTCATTAAAGCTATCAGTCGTTTCTAGTGCCAGCAATAAAGCATCATATTTTTCACCTGACTTTGAACCAGAAAATAGTTGAGCAATATAGGGATTAGTCAAAATCTCGTATAAGTATTCACCCTCTGGTACACATGCCTCTACTTCTTCGATTGTTAAGTGTTTCCTCGCCCGAAGAATTTCATTTTCAGTTTGAATGTCCATGTGGCTTCCTTCTTCGGCGGCAGATTACTACTTAATTTATTTTCCTTGCCCAAATGCGCCACCGCTGACTGTTCCAGTATATTTCTGGCAATGCTTGTTTTGCATGAGTACATCCGTCGCATTTATGGTTATTTTTTTCGTTATCTTTTTGTTTGGCTTACAGGTTGTGAGCGCAAACTTCGCCAATCTATGTACTGCATTCCTCTGTTCTGGGGTTGCTTCTAGATGTTCGTTATTGAGGTGCTGTTTTGCTTTTACCGCCTTAAATACTGATTTGCACAGCGGACAAAAAGCCGTCATTTCCCAAAATTTCACGTATATTCCTCCGTTTGACGTGAAGCAATCTCGTCGCCTTCTTCGGCGATAGCGGCTCTTGACCGTATAGAGATAAGCTTTTGGTAGGCATCGATTATTGATGCTGTCAGTAGGGTATCTGTCTACTTGATTTTTAAATGACGCGAGAAGGTTTACGATATCGCGTTCTTGTGTGTGATGTTCGGCGGGTTCACGCCATATGTTATTAATGATTTCTTCGGTTGAGCTTTTTTTTGAATTTTCTTGGTGTACAAGATGTAGTCTTAGTAAACGAATTGCGTCTTTCTGTCTGTACTGTTCGATATACATTGTTTTTCTAAGGTTATTGCGATTTTTCTTTGAATTCACAATGCCCCCTCCACAAGAAGATTTATGCTAAGCACGAAACGTACTTACTACAAATCCACCTATTGGTTATTTGGTGTTTGTGTACGCTGCCGTCAGCGTACCCCGTTCGGAAAGTCCCTACGTAAAGTAGGCTCAACTTCGCTTCACATAAACTTCATGCTCAGCTATCAGCAAATTACAGGCGTAACTTCCCTGCCATCCGTTTCACAGATTTTGTTTTACTGATACCGTATTGTTAAAGAGCAGTTCCGCAGGAAACGCTGGCTATGGACTTTTATTCAAATTTCTTGCTTGGTGATTACAACCCAAGCCATTTAAGCCAAGCGTCACGTTCTTCTGCGGGACGATTAAAGTAGGCTGCTCGCAGCCCTCTATTAAATTCGGGAATGTATATCAATCGTTCTCTCACTCGAGAATTCGGTTTACTTGGGTCTTGCAATGGAATGACCGGCAACTTGTTGTTTTCGATCATTTCCTGGACAGCGCTAGGGGTTTTGCCGATTAACTCTGCAAATTTTTTAACGTGCATGACATCTATCGGATATCTCATCTCGTAGTCGTCGTTAATCATTCCTTCCCTCGCTTTCATCTCTTTAAAACGCTTAGTACCGCTTAAAACCCCTTAAAACCCAAATTCTGGTATGCTTAATACTGGGTGCATTTGCCGCGATTTATCCAGTTTGTCTGATTTTAGAGGCAGTTGCAGAGCAATAAAGGTTCTATAACACAGACCTTTATTGAGAATATAGTCTATGATATGGAACCTTGTCAAATGAAAATGTCTCAAAAGATTAAAGCCATCAGAAAAGCAGAGGGGTTAACACAGATCACGTTCTGTAAAATTACCGGGATAGCATTAAGTTCGTTAAAAAATTATGAAGGAGGACACGCGGAGCCAGGTCTTCAACCTATACTCCAAATTACAAATACAAGTCTTTTTGAAAAATATACATTCTGGCTGATGACCGATAAGGTAAAGCCAGAAGCCGGGCAAATCGAACCGGCTTTCTCTCTCAGTGGCTCGGAAGTCTCGGAGAAGAAGGATCAAAGAAAATCCTTCCATACGAAGGTGAATTGATGTTAGCACTACATGATTTTTGGATGGTGAGTGAAACAATAGTTGTCTAACTAAAAGGGAGTTTTTCGCCCCATATAGCTATTCATTACAGTTAGTTATAATACATATCAAGATATCAAATTATCATTATATCTTGATATCTAAACGTTATCTTGATAGAATGATATCTATATATAAAGATATCTAGAGGTAGGGGTAATTATGATTTATGCTGTAGTTAATACAAAAGGTGGAGTAGGGAAAACAACTACCGCAGTTCATTTAGCTACAATGCTATCCCGAAACGGTAAAGTCCTACTTATTGATGGTGATCCACAAGCAAGCGCCGCTAGTTGGGCAGCTTGGCGTAGAGATAATCAGACCTATACTCCTAGCCCCACAACTACTTGTCTTACAGGAAAAGCCATACTTAATGAAGGAAAAGCATTAGCTTTGAATTTTGATCATACCGTTGTTGATGTTGGTGGGCGTGACGCTTCGGGATTACGCTCTGCCTTACTGCTAGCTAATAAAGCAATTATACCTATTGGGGCTTCTAATCTAGATGCCGCAGCGATGGCAGATATGTTAGAAATTTTAGAATTAGCGAAAGATTATAATCCTAATTTAGACGTGCGAGTGTTACTGAGTCGTGTAGATCCAAGAACGAAAGATACAAAAGAGATGTTAGAGTTTTTAACTGAGCAAAACATCGCGGTACTTAAAAGTTATGTTTGTGAGCGTGTAGCTTTTCGTCGAGCAATCGGAGAGGGAGCAACAGTCTTTGAATTCGGAAAAGATAGCGCAGCGATAAAGGATATTGAATCATTTTTCGTGGAGGTTGAAAAATGAAAAAAAAACCGGATTTAAAGCTGTTTAAAGATCCTGAAAATTTTCTGAATGGGGGTGCGGCTGATATAGCTGAAAAAGATTACACAGTTAAACATAAAGGTAAATTTTCAGAAAAAAAATTAACACAACAAAAGATATTTCGGTTATCAGTTGAAGTTTCAAATGCTCTTAAGCTTTATATTGCTCAATCTCAAGCAAATACAGGAATTAGGATCACAGAAACAGAAATAGTAGAAAAACTATTAAGAGAGTATTTAGATTTAAAATGATATCAAGTTATCTAACTATCTTAATATCAAGATATCTTATTTAAAATCAATGACTTAATTATTTTTTAAGAAATTAATTTATTTAACAATGTTTTTTTAAGCTTATACACCTCTTTCTTACCTTTTTCTCTTTTGCGTGAAGCTTCTGCTTGAGGAGTATTTTGATTGCGGTTTTTGAAAGTTACTTTGTCTGTAGAGGCATCTAGGAAGATTTCATAATCTGGAAGATCATTAATTTTAGTCAGTTGCTTGATATCAAATTTAAATTTTCTAATCTCCCTAGATGACCCTGTTTTCTCATGAAGCTTTTCAAGACAGATAGTAAATTCAGCT
Source organism: Arsenophonus sp. PmNCSU2021_1 (assembly GCF_036919435.1). Classification (NCBI taxonomy): domain Bacteria; kingdom Pseudomonadati; phylum Pseudomonadota; class Gammaproteobacteria; order Enterobacterales; family Morganellaceae; genus Arsenophonus; species Arsenophonus sp. PmNCSU2021_1. Next base: position 365,236 of record NZ_JAZHPL010000011.1, read on the forward strand.
TGATTACCACAATGCTTACGAGCAATTTCGTACAATCGTCTATCAATAGCTTTTCGTATGCGAAAATAGTCAGGGCTAATTTTTAACACTTTAGTTTTAGTTATCGCTTGATAAAGCCAATCTGGTAGAGTTATTTCTACCATACCTATATCTAATTTACCTTTTTTTTCTTCTAAAATTCTCCAGCTATCAATTAATCCAAAACCAATTGTTTCTTGTTTGTCTTCAGAATAAATAATATTTGTTGTAATACGAGTACCTGAAAGCCTCTCTAAAGTTTTTTCTAATTCTTTGTATGACTTACCACCTTTATCTCTATTGGTCGTGATAAAAAAATCATACGGAGTGAAAGTTATAGTACGACTAATCGGTTGATTACTATTAATAGCTTCTTGCAATTTTGAAATAGCATAAATCCAAATATCTTTATCAAAAATAGTTGCCAAACCTATGCCCGCTAATGATCTTACAACAACAGTAACATCACCACTTCTATATTCCCTAAGCTTCGTATCACCGCCTTTTAAAGCAAAAAAAGGATGCTCCATACTTGCTAGTTCATCCCGAAAACTCGAAATATCAACTTCATCAGCAATAAAAAATTCTAATGGTTTATGTTTATGTGGACGCAATGTTTTCATATTTTTTGATACCAAAAGGCAATATTTTAATAAAAACAATAAGTTATAGTTTTCGGGATTTACGGACACTAAAAACGTCAGTAAGCCAGTCATAAAAGTCGGGATTTACGGACATTATATCGGGACTTGCGGACTTTGCAAAAAAAATAGACAAAAAAATTGTGAATAACTCGAAATTGCAGTCGGGATTTACGGACAAACTATCGGGATTTACGGACAAACTATCGGGATTTACGGACAAACTATCGGGATTTACGGACAACCAAGATTTTTTTTATTATTATAATTAAATGCTTACAACCTGTTTTTCGGCCTTTAACTCTTTTAACTTATACATAACTATATTTAACTACGCGCGCGCGAGGCTTGTCTGTGGATAACTTTTTTGACTATCGACACAGGAGGCTATCGTGTGAACCTGCTAAATGTGACATCTAATGCTCTTCCGCTTCCTCGCCAAGACAGACTCGCTTTGCTCGCTAATCTTGGCGAGCGGCGAGCGGTGGGGGTTAAAATGAAATGACTATCGGAAGTCCTAGTTAAAAATCGAATTTAAGCGGCCTAGAACGCTCTGTACGACGTTTTCACCTTCAAGACAAAACCCTACCACTTCAACCCTAGAATCGCTTACAAGGCCATACGCGCTGTAACCTCCTTTCGTCTTCGACCCTTAACATCCGTATCGCTGAACAGCCTGTTAAAAACAAAACCCGCTTACCAGCAGCGGCGCAAGCGCCTTAAGGTCAACAGCACTCGCAGTTCGCACGGCTCACTGCTCCAACCCACAGCTTTGTATTGCTTAAGAAAATCAGTTACAATTAACAAAAAATGAGGAACATCACTTATGGGCCAAGTTGCATTTGATACACAAGAGTTCGTCGAGACATTAGAGAACGCAGGCATTACGAAAGAACATGCTAGGGCTATCTCTCTTGCTGTACGGAAATCTCACGAGGTAGCCGATGTAGCAACGAAAGCTGATATTGTTGAGTTGAAACATGAAATTGCAGAAGTAAATCGGAATGTTGCAGATGTTCGCAAAGATTTATCTGTTGAAATTGCAGATGTTCGCAAGGACATGGAGCATCGTTTTGAGAAAGTTGAAACACAAATAACTGATGCAAGGAAGGAAGCCGCGGCTCGCGCTGATAAAACTGATGCAAAGATAGCCCTGTTGCACAAAGATATTGAAAGTATATCAAACAAGCTAATCATTAAAATGGCTAGTATTATGGCTGCTATTGTCGGGCTTGCAACAGCCATCATTAAACTGGTTTAAATTGATTAATACTAAAACCGCCTGTAAGACTTTCTGCGGCATTTAAATTCAAAAGTGCTACCATTGGGTTACCTATATCGAGAAAACACCGTAGAGGGCTTTATAGGTGCCTTAAAATCGATTCCTGATGCCTACTCGAAGTCAAATCTGGCACTGAACGCGATAACACTCATCAGTTAACTGGAAAATACTTGTATATACTAGCCAGTGAAACTCCATACAGTAATGCCAACTGTTTTCTACTATTGCCGGACTCAAGTAATTTTTTAGCCTGCTCTTGCTGTGCGGAAGATAATGAGCAAGGTCTCCCCCCGATACGTCCCTTGCTTCTTGCTGCGGCTAAACCTGCCTTAGTACGCTCAACAATCAGTTCTCGCTCCATTTGCGCCAACGCACTCATCACATGAAAGAAAAAACGACCTGCTGACGAAGAGGTGTCGATAGAATCCGTCAAACTATGAAAATGAATGCCTTTATCTTCCAGTTCAGAGATTAAGCCGATTAAATGTTTGATGCTGCGCCCCAGCCTATCGAGTTTCCAAACAACTAACGTATCGCCCGCTTTTAAGAAATTTAAAGCGCGGTTTAATCCGGGTCTCTGGTCTGTTTTTCCGCTGATTTTATCCTCAAAAATCTGGTCACAATTTGTACAAATGAGTGATTTTCGCTGTAAATCGGTGTTTTGGTCATTTTTTGACACCCTAATATAGCCTATTTTTGCCATTTTAGCCCCTTAGCTACCCTCTAAAAGCCTAGTCATTACTGGTTTTGGTCAAAACTTAAGCCAAATTCTAAATTACAAAAAACCTTGGTTTGTTGGAAATAATAAATCTAGCTAAAAATGCAACACCCAATCAGCGTAAAATTAACGGCAAAACGCTGATTCAGGATGTGAAGCTAACCGCTACAGATGTTCATGCTGTTACTCCCGAAGTATTGCGTGTCGAAATCCCTGTCGGCGTTCCTCTGCCTTGGCCTACTGAAAACCCGCCGATAGGTTGGCGTATCTGTAACGGTGAGCACTTCGATAAAAAACAATGTCCACTTTTAGCGCTGGCTTACCCGTCGGGAAAGCTCCCTGATTTACGTGGCGAATTTATTCGGGGCTGGGATGCTGGACGAAAAGTGGATAACGGACGCAAGATATTAAGCCCTCAAGGTGATGCTATCCGCAATATCACGGGGCGCATTGGGTATGTGCGACAAGGAGGAAGTAGTCCACCTGTTATCGCTGACGGTGCTTTTATGCAAGAGCGAACTTTCAATGCAAACGTGGCGTCCGGTAAAAATGACAATTGGGGTTCTGTCGCTTCTTTTGATCCCTCTCGTGTCGTACCCACCGCAAATGAAAACCGACCACGCAATATTGCTTTTAACTATATTGTAAGAGAAGCATGAGATTTTTATCTTTGCGGTAACTCTGGCCAGTCAATATCTGGCACGGTGCTGATATCGACACGGTTTAGCAGCACCCGGTATTTTTTCCAGGCCAGCAGTGCGGCTTTTTCGGCTTCTGTAGCCATGTCAAGGTCTACCGCATCTTGCAACGGCGCTATAATTTTTGCTGCCTGCTCAAGCAGATAATCGCGTTTATGGATTGCTTGCTCCCTGAGTTCATCTGCCGTGTAGATGCGTGGAACAACCTCACCATCGATAAAACACCATTTTCGGTTAGGGGCGGCCTCTTTAGGCCATTCGGATACTTCAGCTACACTCAATCCGACTGGCCACAGGGTTGATACATCACGGGAAAAACTGACGATAACTCCATCAGCCTGATTAAAGACAACTTTTACGCTATCCGGTGAAAATAATTGTTGAGATTCATACCAGTCTCGCCCATCCTCACTTTTCAGAAACAATGCATTAAGTTTGAGTAAATTTTCGTCATCAGGCAAATAAAGGCTGAAATTGTGTATTTCTGTCATGCGACTTCACTCCCACATGCTGATGGTTATCCATTTTCCGTTAATGTTTTTCTGTATAGGTGCGTAAATTGGCCACTCTCTATCATCATCAAAATTTCCCCCTATCAGTACATGACCATTTGGAGCCTGGCCTCCGCGTGAACCCCATACGGCATGCTGGGGATTCCCCAGTCTGATATCTCTTACAAAGGTATTATCAAGCCATCCTCTTAAAGTCCCTCCCCAGATTGGGCCAGTAATATTACCGTTTTCATGATAAACCGCGGTTCTGCCACCCCATGAGACAACCAAATTGCTATGGGTATTGATGGTGCCATCAACTTCAGCATTGCCTAACCAATGGAGACTGGCATTACTCCAATCTCCGACTTTTGCACTATTGGCATAAAACGCCACCTTGCCGTCACCATTGGCTCGTAGCCCTGAGTCGTTATCGCCAATATGCACTGATTGGGTCACATGGAGGTTGCCATTGACCGTTCCGCCAGTCCGTTTATCCAGTGCATTTTTTGCACAATCCACCGTTTCCAACAAACCAAGGTTTTTTATAAAAAGATTCTTGTCCGGGATGTCTGCGCCATTTTGATTTTTTGCTAATTTTTGATTTAATAAATTAATCACTGTTTCCGAAAATTTCGCATCATTGCCAAGGGCTTTTGCAAGTTTGTTTAGCGTATTCAAATCTACTGTCGCACCATCAACTAACGCGAGTTTCGCTTTATTTGCTTCTGCCTCAGACAATTGTTTCACCGCTTGATAAAGCTGGTCATGCTGGCTTTTATTCAGCCGAATACCGGCACGCTCGATAACGGTACAAACTTCCTCTTGTAGCGCATCACAAATATCACTATTCAATTTAGTTGACGGTGTGCCAGTAGTGGGATCGCCGTTGGTAAACCCGTTTTTCCCCTGCCCAAATTTATCTTTTTGGGCGGTAGAGGTATCAATTCGATGCATCATTTTCTCCTTTAGTGTAGGCAAACAGGACTTGGGTATGTGAAGGACACTGGCGCTCAATAACACATTCCACGGCGCTATCTCCCCACGTCCTAATCGACTCATTGCAAGAACTGGTACAGCTAATCCAGCGTACATTCGCTTCAGCAGGAATATTTACCCGCCAGTAATAGCGCCACTTATCGCCCCAAGTCGGATCTGGCGTACTATCAAGATATTGAAATTGTTCTATTGTTGCTGTTGGATAGCCCAATATTTCTAACTGCTTTTTGAAAAAAGCCGCATTAATACCGCCCACGGTATTCACCTTGGCATCAAGAACCCGTTGCCTTTCTTCTAGCGTTTGCGTTCTATTAGCGAGGCATTTATCCGGCAGCCCGCATAATTTTTCGTAACGGTTAATTAATTCAACCGATTGGGCTGGGTTAATTTCAATCATCAGGCTATCAGCATGTTGATGAGCTTGTGCCAGTGAAGGGGCTAGCCCTTTAATGAGCGGATCTTCTTCATCCCATGCTGGGCCGGGCGGTAATAACGTTCGCAACAATTGCGTATATTCGTCGTCAAGATTTGTCATGATGCTCATTCCTTATATTTTGCCCACGTTACTTCACCCAATACCGGCACTTCCGTCTGGGCTAATTCAATATCTCCCGTTGGCGCAATAAGACGATGGGCGACCTCACCTGCTGCAAGACTGATGGCTTCAGCGAATCTTGAAAGAAAAAGCTTGCTGCCAGGTTCGCCTTCTCGCTGTAAGAAGGCTTTGATTTCTGCGATAACCGCTGCCCGTATTTCTGGCGTATCCGTTGATAAGGCTATCGAAATGGGAACAGTTTTTGCCGTAACCGGAAAGACCGTTAAACCACTACCGGCAACAGGGGCAAGGGGTAATATATGCTCTCTGACTTTGGTTAAGATTTCCTGTGTGGGGGCAGGATGGTCTACATCATCACTCGCCACCATCACCCCAACCGTGCCGATACCGTTTTTATGTCGATGTGTCCATGCGCGACTTATGCCCAGGACTTCTTTAGCCCAGCGAACATAATCACTATCCGCACCGCCTTGTGGCGTATCGTACCAGCGCGCCATTATACGTTGTCGCCAGCTATCCAGGTCTTCAATATCGGTTCCTGTCCTGATGTTATCGGCATAACCGGTCGAAGATAAACCAGAAATAGGCGTAGCAAGTCGTAGCGCGATGCCGTCTTCACAATTGCCAGCCTGACCGCTGCTTTTTGCAACGACGGGCACGCGAAGTACACCCTTTGCTGAGGTTATTGAGGCCGTGGTGGTGTATATTTGACCATCATCACGGTGTATTTCAGTGTCAGAGGCCACCGATATGGCATTTTGTACACCCTCCCAGCGAACAAATCCGCTGGCTTTGGTTGCCCCTTTTCGTGGACAGCGCTTGATATTACCGTGTCGTGTCAACCAGTCTTCATCGGCTAAATCCGGCAAGATATTGCGCGCTAAATAATCGATATAGCCGTATAGAGTATGAATAGCGGCGGCCTGTACTCTTGCGTAGACTTCGGCATCGAGACGGCGCAACACGCTATCTTCATTAAATCGCGTGAGCAAATCACCGCGAATCGTGTCTATCAGTTGTGGCAGTGTCGGGCGCGAAAAGCCGCTACTTTGCATGGATTATGCTCCACAAGTTATTGATGTTCATTGTTTTTGTGTTATGGTCAGGTAGGGTAAGGATAACGGTTGCAGTTAATTTATCGATGCCTGAGCGTACTACCTCAATATCAACCCGAAGCGCGATACCGTCGTCTGTCATCCATGTGAGCGCCTGAGCGATATATTCTTTCGCCTTTTGCACTGTCTGGTTAGTTAAAGTGCTACGTTTTAACAAGTGCAATCGAGAGCCAATCCGGTCATTTTGTACGGTCGGCCACGTATCGCCCCACCACCCAAACGGCGTATCTGTGTCATCATCCGGTTCAGCGCGTCGCCAGGTGAAAAGCGATATCATCACTGCCCGCCTGAGCCGTTCCTGATCGGGTAACACTGTATTCACTTTTTTATTCATCAGCATATTATTTACATCTGTTGATTGGGCTTGCCTGTTATGCCACCGCTATCACCTTTGTGATCGTGGGTATTGTACTGCGCTCGCATGGTGCTCAATGAGCCGGTTTTGTCCTGTACTTCTGCCTGTGAAACGATGGATTGTGCCGCCGTGATCTTTCCAGGCGTTTCTACTTGTTGAGTGTTGAGTACCACCTTATTTTTTGCATTGATAACAAAGGTTTCTGTGGTGGCTTCTATCAACCGTCCACGCTTGAGCACGATGCTATCGCCCTCATCGGTATAGATTGCCACCTCACCACTTTTGAGGCTTTTTAATCGAGAACGTCGGTCAGCAACGTTAATCACAATGCCGTGAGAGCGATCCCCCGCGAGGAATAGCGCTATACCTTCTGCACCGGCATGGGCCGTCGAGGTGAAACCGTAAGGCTCCAGGTACTCCATACCGGCTTTCGTTTCGCCTGCCAGTAATGCCACGTCCACGCTCTGGCAAGCTTTACCACTGTCGAGTCGTTGCACTACCCCCCGCGACCATAGACGCGCAAGGCCGCGCTGCAAAGTAGAAAAAATATTTTGCATAATTCACTCATTAATAGGTTAAACTAAGAAAAACAGGAGATTGTGGAATGGGCCAAGTTGCATTTGATACACTACAAGCATCAGAAGAGCTTCAAACCGCTGGACTTACCAGTCAGCAAGCCAAGGCTATCTCGCTTGTCGTACGCAAATCCCATGAGGTTGCTGATGTGGCAACTAAAGCGGATATTGCAGAAGTTAAGCGTGATATATCTGATGTTAGAAAAGAAATAGCCGATGTCCGTAAGGATTTATCTGCTGAAATAGCCGATGTCCGCAAGGATTTATCTGCTGAAATAGCTGATGTCCGTAAGGACATGGAACATCGCTTTGAAAAGGTTGAATTACAAATACTAGATGTACGTAAAGATATCAGCATAATAAGCAAAGATTTACTTTTTAAACTGGGTGGGTTGATGGTTACATTGTTTGGCTTGACCATTGCTGCGATGAAGTTTCTTTAAATATCAGTTTCTTCCTCTAGTGCTTTCAATTTCTCAAGTGGTGGAATATAAGCAGCTTCCGGTGCAACACGTAATTCACATAACGTACCACTCTCATCCTGCGTATAAACAACTTCGCTAATGACCAGTTCCCGATTGTTAAAGCCGAGCACGGGATCAAAAACAATAACCCGCTGGTTAGGTTTCCACAGACTGCCGTCACCTTGCCGCCAACCTTGCACCGTATAAGTGGTTTCCTCGGTTCTGGCTGCCCGTTGCTGCGCTTCAAATTGACTCCGAGCGCGACAACTGGCTCCAGTTGCATTGCCGGATTGCTGGATATGTTGCGGACGATAGCGCGTTATCTGGCTATCCCTGGCTCTGGCGCGGAGTGCTGTCAGCGTGGCTTCCCCGAAATCGTCATCATCACCCGATCGTTGACCCGCAACCTGATATTCCGAAAAGCGTTCACGGATACTCTGTTCCGTATCACAGGTGAGAATATTTTCTCCCCAGACAAGCGCCGTTGTCGCACGATCATTGCCGACTGTACCAATTAACAGATTGCCCTCTTCATCATCCCAGGCGAGCGCCTGTTGGCTTCCTAGCGCCTTGTTTAATACTTCGTGTACTGTTTCGCCGTAATCGGCCTGAAAAGCCTGTAGCGGCGTTTTTGGGGCCTTTTGGCTAATGACCTTAATGCTAAACGGTTTTGCCAGTTCTGACGCGATTTGATGTAAGGTTTTGCCCGTAAAAAGCGTCGTATTCGCAGCACAGTCGATTAAATCTGCTGTCTTACTACGACCACTGATACCAACCTGGATACTTTTAGCGTCATAACGTATCGGTGTGGCTTCAATCCAGCCGGTGAGGACTTTATCCTGACCGATGAGGACTTCGACAAGTTCACCTTTTTTAATTCTGGGTTGTAACGGTACGCTTCCTGATCCACCAGGCCATTGGCGGGTGATTTCGACATTGAAATCGCGTGAGAGTCGCTCTATGCCTGCTGAAATCTGAACACGTGTCCAGCCGCCCCATTCGCGCCCGTTGACGCGCAATGTCACGTGATCGCTCATCTTGCAGGTACTCTCAAGGGTTTAACCGGTATAAAGCCAGGATGATTAACGGCATTTCGGCTGGTGATATCGGTTTCTCGTGCGGCATTATCATACCAGTTGGCCGCCAACACCAGTGCGGGTAGCACCGTTTCGGGTGTTCGAGTAACCGTTTTTTCAACTTGTGCCAGTCGTGTTGCAATATCCCGGTTGGCATCGGTTTTCACCTGTTGCAAGGCAAGGAACAGCGCATCATCAAGCGTTAATGCCTGTTCGTGCTCGATAGCCTGATTCAGGGTTTCTCGCACCGTGACCAATGCATCCCACGTGACCGCCGCGAGTCCTTCTGTGTGGCTGCCTGCCGCATGAGAAACCGCGTGTAATGCGGGATGGGAAATATTGACGTGTATCTGACGTTTCTCACGTTGATTAATCGGTAACATGGCGGTACGTGGTGGGGGGAGTTGGGTTAATCGCCACGTCGCCTCGTGGATGGCCGTGGCACGCAACAAAGCTGCAATACGATTACTGCGCCTACGTTCAGACTGTATACTTGGCCTGTCGCTTTTCCATACTCCACGCGGCGCTAAATCATGCCCCAGAGTTACACCGGATAGCGTCTTGATTTGCTGTGCCAGTGTTGCTGCATCCTGAATAGTACGCCTGCCAGATCGCCACATCCGCTGTATGGCTTCCACAAACCCTTTACCCGATGAGCCAGATTTAAGCAGCACAGAAATATCACCGTGTAGCAGTCTTGATGCTGCGGTAATGCCGCTATCGATAGTATCAAAAGCTTTGGTAACATGGCTTATCATGGATTTAGCCTGATTTAACACACCATTCTGGCTAAAATCTGCCAATCCTTTTAACCCTAAATCAGCAAAAACAGCCCCAATTCGATCATTGAGCGTGGAACTGGAAGAAATCAGTGTGTGACTCGTGGCGATACCCGCAATAGGGAAAGATAATTCACCGGCTTCGACCACGCTAAAACTGACGCGGCACATGCGGCCTTCGCGTCCGCTATGGCTCACTCTCACTTCACCATCGATACAGACCGCGATTTCACCGTAATAGGGATGCACCAACGTTCCAGGCCCTGGCGTGTCGATAGCCGCAATAAGCCGATCTCTGGCCTCGAAAAAATCATCACCGACCAGATAAGCACCAATGTTAAAACGCCGTGTGGCACGCCCTAAATCTTCTGTATACGGCTTATCTCGATTCGGGTATTCGTGAACCTGTACACGCCGTCCGAACGTCCCCTCGTCGTCTTCTACCTGGAACGGTACGCCGCGAAAAGACGCTGGACGCAAGTTATCTTTCCAGCTCGTCATCTAACCCTCTATATTTAAATAAATGTGATTTTAATCAACAAATGTTATTGTATTACCAGGGCTTATTTTTCAGATCAACAGTACGAAGTTTTTCCATCACATAATTAAAATAATTATCGGCATCTGCTTTGTTATTAAATTTTAATCGATAAAATCCGCCCCCTGGCGCAGCAAATAAAATGTCATAAGTAAGATTAGGATTGAGCTTATTGGGAAAAGTCCTATCAATACGAGGGATTTTTGATAAGTTAACTATCACATCTTGGTTTTCATCATCTTCACGATATTTTATTCTTACAAATTTCATGATTGTCACTCCTTATTATTTTCTTTTGGTGATAAATCAATCGCCTCTAATTTACTAGCTATATACTCGAAATAATTATCACGTTCTTTTGTATTTTTAAAAGATTTCCTTTCGGAAAGAATTAATATCTCAGGAAGAGATACACCTTCCAATTTTCTTATTTCTCCTATAGCCTCAAAATTAATCCCTATCGTTTTCGTTGGCTCGTAGGCGTTTCCATTATCGTAATTATCAACGTCTATTGTTAAAAAACTCATATGACTTCTCCTTTATTTTACTCACTGTTTGGAAAATCGGTTATAACCGACATCGTAACTCAGCCAGGGTAGGGCATTACCAACTGGGGCGACACGCATACTCTGTGGGGTATTTTCAAAGATAAGCCTGACTTCACCGTCTCGGGGCTCAGTTTTGCTAAATGAATCCAGGGTCTTTTTGGGATCTTCCGTAAATTGCCAGTTACCCTTGTCATCTTTAAGTAAATGACTGTTGCCAATAATTGAACGACCAAATTCGCTCCAATCCCGCGCTGTCCGGAGGTTTTGAAACCATTCATTACCCCCAAATACCGCATTAAGACCCTTGTCGACAAGCGGTTCGACGCCCATTGATATCCCCCCAATCAGCCCGGGTTTTCCCAGTACGCCCTTGATGCCAGAGGGACTGTTTTTAGCCAATGTTTTCATCTCACGGGTGACATTCCGAATCGATTTCACCATATCGACCGACCATTTCGTCGTCACAAAAATTAGAATGCCTGCGAGCACGGTTTCCCAACCGCCCATTGCCTGAATAACGCCATCAATATCTTGCCAGACCGCTTTAATAATCGGGCCGATCGTTTCCCAGTTGTCGACAATAAGTCCACCGGCTATTACCATTAACGTGACCAGTTTACCTAGCCTCGACATTTTCATCACACTGTTAAAAATCCTGAAAGCACGGGTGACAACACCGACTGCTGTTGCGCTGCCCAGTAGATAAACACCCCACTTGGCGAAGGATTTAATCAGTTCTGGATTAGCTTTTACCCAGGTGCGAAATTGTTCAATCAACGGCTGGATTTTCTCTGTCGCTTCAACAATTGAAGGCAGAAAAATACTACCAATACTCACGCTGGCCACATGCATCTGATTTTTAAACAGTTGGATAGCATTTGCCGTGGTTGCTGCACGGCTAGCGTATTCCTTCTGCATTGAGCCGCCGTACTTTTGTTTATCGGCGACGCGATCCAGGTTAACTTCCAGTAATTTAAGGTTGGTGAGTAGTGGCGCAATGGCTCCAAGGGATTCAGAGCCAAACAAATCATTTAATAATGCCATCTGATCTTTTTTAGGCAATTTTTCAAGGGCTTTCAGCACCATCAACATGGCGCCTTTCGCATCTTTCTGCATCTGTGCGGCCAGTTTTTTCGGGCTGATTTTTAAGGTGTGTAGCGCTACTTTTTGTGATTTTGTCGCTGATTTCCCTTTGGTTAACGCCAGCATAAAGTTCTTGATGCCGGTTGCCGCCACGTCTGACTCAACACCCATTCCGGCAATGGTCGCGCCAAGGGCCGCTATCTCACCGGAGGCGAGACCGCCCACTTCACCCAGTGGGCCAATGCGGGTCACAATGTCAGAGATTTTTGCAGCATTGGCTGGCCCGTTATTGCCAAGGGTGTTGATTTTATCGGCCAGCGAGACGACATCATTTTGCGTCAACCGAAATGCCGTCCGCCACTGTGCCATCATTTGCCCAGATTGCTCAGCCGTCTGGTCAAAGGCGATACCCATTTTCACAGCGGATTGAGCGAAGGACATTAATTCTTCTTTCGCTATCCCGGCCTGACCGCCTGCGGCCACAATCTGACCAATGCCATCTGCGGCCATCGGCAATGCTGCCGACAGCTTAAGAATATCTTCCGACATCTGTTTAAACTGCGCAGGCGTATCAAAATCAACCACCTTGCGGACATCGGCCATCGTTGATTCAAAGTCTATCGCTTGCTTGATAGGGCCAGCCATTGCGGTAACAACGCCAGCCCCTAATGCAGCAGCCCCTGCCAGTCCTGCGCTAAACTCCTTCTTGAAGGACTTCATTTCACGCCGCATCCCCTTTAACGGGGCAGAGAGTTTATCGACGGCAGTGATGATTGCTTTTAACTCAAAACTATTAGCCACCCTGTCGCTCCTCGTTGATGCGAACCGCCTCCGCTTCCAGATCAAAGAACTGGCTTAGCGGATGCTGGCGTAATTCAAGGGGATTCAGTCGCCAGAACCAGGCAACGTTGTAAAATCGTCGTCTGAGACTACCAAGTTCTGGGCACCGGTAAAAAAACTCACGATGGTCATTGAGGCGACAAATACATCATGTAACGATAACTGTTGCGCTGAAGAGCGTGGGATATTAGCAAGCTCAGGAAGATAAGCGAGCGCTGAGCGCGTATCCAGGCGTGTATCGCCTCGCTCCGAATAACTAAACGGAATACCAAATTTTTCTACCTGATCAAACGTCGGTTCCTGAATATCCAATACCGATATTTCTTTGTTCTGTACCTTAATTGGCTTACTGAGTGTAATTGATTTCATTGATAAAATCCTTCATCTCCGTGAAATTCCATCTCGACTGTTCCTTCAAGTGGGTTATAGGTAGATTCACCTGACAACCATGCGCCAGACAATACGTACACCATGCCGTTAGCTAATTCGGCGGTAATCGTCATTTCATCAGCAGAGGTTAATTTTTGTATGGGAAAACTGCGTTCTACTTTGAATTCAGCCTTAATATACGGTGCCTTGTGCGTTTCTTTGTAATGTACACTGCCATCAGCGCCGACAATGTCCTCTCGAATGACGGTATTGATAGGTAATTCAAGCGTACCGTTCAGTGATAATTGATTACCATCTACTTTAACATACAAGACGCCGCCTATTTTTCTTGTACCCGTCATTACATCACCTCACCATTGTTATATTGCAGACGAAATTGATTCACTAACGCAAATACCCGCAGTTGGTTGATATAATCCGCAGGAAAGACGACATCAATCCGGTTAGGGTCATCCTTGTTACTCTCGACAATCAGCTTTTTACGAAAAGCATCGAAATTTTCGACAATCCCTTCATTTTCCAGTTGGCGATAAACCGCACAGAGTTCGCCTTTAATCACCGCTGGCGTAGCAATCGCTTGCCCTGCGCCGAATCGTGTACCATCACTAGCCAGTTTTTGCCGCCCGTATTTGCTGGTTATGACGGATTTTAATCGCCGCAAAACATAGGCACTGGTATAGAGTGTTTCACTGTCCAGGTAGCTGTTATCAGCCACCCCGTAACTGTTTTTCTGATACGTCGTTACATCGCGCTGAATGCGTAATACGCCACCTTCGACATTGGCGGTGGCGATACCGTGTGAAAGCAGTGATTGCTGCTCTGTCAAGGTGAAGCGCTTGCCAGACGGTGCGGGTAATACCCCGTTTAACTCACCTGTGTGGGTGGGTCTGGCCGGATCATTTCGCAAAAATATCGCGCACCGTGCCAGTCGTGCCGCAACCAGTTCATCAAGCACGGTTTGGATTGCGGGTTCGTATCCAGCGATGGTGAGATGCGGATCATTAATGGGGGCACCAAAAGAGACCAGTTCGCTGACTGTCCCTTTTTTGGCGGTATAAACATGTCCGTACAACTGCTGATAGGGACTCCAACGCCCATTATCGTTGTTCATCGCCGCACCCATCTTTTGCAGTGAAGCAGAATCAGCGAAAGGCAAACCAATAAAATCAAATAACAAGTCACCCATTGCGCTGATAACGCTATCCATATCGGGTGAGCCAGCGCCACCACTCATGGCAGTAATGGTAATATTAAGACCATGCGGAGTATGCTCACCACCTGTCGGCGAATAATAGTTCAGCATCAAGGGAATATCGTTGCCCGTTAACCCTTTATGTTTTGCCGTCAAGCTGATTTTGTCAGCATCCATCGTCGCGGTGACGGGTAAGTCCCCGTTATCGTTAATGGCCTTGCCAAGGGCGGCGGCAACCGTATTCGCCGTATCCGATTTCTTAATGGCCGCTAAAATACGCTGATTGCCAATATAGAGTGTGACGACACCGGAATCGGTTGCAGTGCCACTTATCACAATCTCACCTTTTGCTGCGGTGCCCGTCGTTTCAGGTACGGCAATGACAAACAGTTCACCGACAGCATCAATCCGGCGATACGCTTGCACCATGCGGTGTAACTGGCTGCCCCGACCGGCTAATTGTTGCATCTTTTCTGCCGAGGGCATGATAATGGGTGAATTTAAGGTTATTTGTGAATGGGGTAATGCATGGCCAATAAGCAGCGCCGGCCCACTGGCTTGCATCGTATTGGCAGCACTGTTATCCATTTCTGGAGAAAAACCAGGTACACGCAGATTGGCGTTCACGGTATTAAAGCTAATGGTCATTCCTGCGTCTCCTCTTTCGCTTTTTTATCTTGGTTTTTTGCGGTATTAGTCATCTCTTGCACAATTGGGGGACTATCAGATTGACTCACTTCTTCAATATCATCGTCCTGTTTTCTTCTGATCCAAAAAAGCGTTTTTTGAACATACAATCCTTCTTCGGGTAAATATTTACCGAAATATTCTTGGGTATCGTGCATATATTGTGGAATAGGCACTTTTCGCCCGTGCTTAGGCTTAATAAAAACAATCTCTGGTTGAGTACCCATCATTTTATATTTATCTCCAGGTGCGATTTTACGTTGCCTGACTGTTCGTTCACATCAATAGCAACGGTATGTAAATCGGGTAAATTATTGAGATCCGCGTATTGCCGTGTGTCTTCGGCGTTGATTTCTGTTTCTACTTTAAAATTAAATTGCCAGATCAATTCATCCTGGTTCATATCAAGATATTCATCGTCTGCATATTCAATCGCACCGTAGGCCGGATCGGGTATCCAACCCAGGAGTGCGCGCCAGATTTCACTGCGTATTTCATCAATCAAATCACAGGAGGCGTATTGACCGCGTTTATCGCTGTTATTAATAATGACAATCACAGAAAACTGGTCAGTTAACACTTGCCAATAATCGGTTTGCGAACGTTGTTCGCCAACAGTAGATCCAACAGGGACTACATACGCCGACGGTAATTCTAGGTGAGTACATTCGAGAGCCGCGCCATATTCAGCAGCGCCGCCTATCCGTTGTTCAAAGCGAGGGCAATAAGTACGCAGCGCGATAATAACCGGGCTGAGTTTCATTATTTCTTCCTTTTTCGGGGTTGAGGCCGAAGTGATTGTCGAAGTTCGTCGCTGAGTGTGTGCTGTGTCCAACCTTTCAGTTTTTCCAGAGCTTCAACCATATAGTTTTCACGCGGCTCAATACGCCAACCTCCATTCATTGCATGGTGGCGTTTGTGTCGACGATCCTTTTTTGACATGCCATAGGAAGCCTGCTTGACACCATAATGAAGGATAGCGGGATAATAAGTGCCCTGTATGGGTACTCCTCCTCTTCCCCATAGGTTTTTACGCTTTTCTCCTTTCCAGCTAGGCGCAATCTTGACCATCAGCCCTGGACGTTTTTTCGAGGATCTCGGGACGTTATATGCAATGGAACGTGCTAGCGCTCCCGTTTGACTTGCTGGCGTTTCGCCTGCTCTGGAAGAACGCCCGCGTATGCGTCTGGCTAACCGTCTGGCAACATGAGCATGCGCCTGACCGATTTTTGCGAAGCCTTTTCTCAACCGCGCACGATTAAAAACCAGTTCTTTGGGTTGTTCAAAATCAATATGTAAAATGTCCATGCGTCAGCCTCCTTGGCGGTTCATGCCCTAATTCTTTACATTCCAGCAGCCAAAAACGGTGGGCATAATTCAAATCACGGACTCGCTTAACCTGGAACACCTTATCTTGAATAATCACTTGATAATCACGCTTAATATGACGGTCGTGGCGATAACGAAGCGTAATAAAATGGGTGATTAAATCATTAAGTTGCGCAGAGTTTTGATAGATTGTTGCGCCAACCTGCATGACCTTTGCCCATGCCTTAAAGCCGTCAGGATAGCTATCATCAAATCCCACCTTGTCATCAGGCGTATTCCGATGACGACGAACCGTAATCCGCGTATTGAGTTCCCCTGGATCGGGATACCTATACGTGGCACTGGTTTCTACATGTCGTAGTTTCATAGCGGGATAATCCGATAAGGCTGCACATTCCATTTAAAACTCATCGGCAACTCGATTTTTTGTACCTCCGATACTGTCGAGCGATTTTCGGTGTAATACGAGACCAGTAACAACATGGCGAGTTTGATATCATCCGTGAGATGCATGCCGGTAGGGTCATCAGCAGGGATTGCGGCTTTGGGTGCGTACAATTTTCGATTCAAATACGTTTCGGTTCTGGCTTGTACAGCGCTGCCATAAAATTCAAGCAAAGCATCTGCATCCGTCATATCGGGTTCCACTCGGCATTGTGCCTTAATTTCTTCCAGTTTTAGCAACATAAGTAGCTCCTATGCCCGCCGAATGACGGGCATAAAAAAACCGCGAATGGCGGTCATCTTGGTTTTTTAAGTCGTCCAGGGATTAAGTGGACTTGCCAACCAGCGCCTTGATAGCGGCTGTATCTTCCAGCACACAATCAAATCGATGGAAAGCGACAAAGGCGGTCTGGTCATACTCGGCATAGCGTTCAACCAGACGTTTTAACGTCATCGTGCTAACGCGCCGGACGATAAAGCGGTTAAAATCCCCGCAGTAAATGAACTTTTTCCCTTTACCGATATCAGCAATAGCAGGATCAATCACATAAGGGATATTGAGCACAGTCGCTGGCGCGACACCGACAATTTCAGGTAGCCATAGGGGACGCTTCTGGGCATCTTCCATTCCACTGAGCATTTTTAACGTATTATCGTTAAACACCAAACGGAAGGTGCCGCCATTGCGATAAGCCGGATCAATGCTGTGTTTTAATGCCAATATTTCTTGCCACGTGAACTTGTCTACTGCTGCGGTATTCGTTGTCCCAGTCACCGAAGCTTCGAGTCCTTTGGGTTCCAGCGGGGTACCCGAACCGCTACCTTGCACTAAATATTTTGCTTCGCCGCGTCCCAGCCGTTGGGCAATACGCGCAGCCAAGTAGCCTTCAATATCAACGCCACTGTCTTGCAATAATTCATTGGAAACTTTAATCATTTTTGATGATAACTTTTTTGCGCCCAGGCTTGCCGTGCCAAAGGTAACATCCCCTTCGCTGACCGCTGTATTTTCTGCAAGCAGTTCCCCCTCTTCGGCCGTGCCATCTGATGTACTCCAGGTAATCGGCTGGCCGTCAGAGGTCATGAGAATTTGCGCGACACTGGCGATCCCACCATACGCTTTCATTGAATCGACGATTTTGTTTAACATCACTTTAGGAACGGTATAGCCGCCCTTGTCGTCGGGTGTTGTACCCTGTGCGCGAAGCTCTCGCAATGCTTGACGTTCTTCTGAACTCATCTCACCCAGCCCGCAACGCAAGAATTTGTCGAATGCCGCTGTGCGCCGTTCACCTTCATATTCTGGGTTGCTTTTGTCCAAACTTTTGCGCTGTTCTGTCGCTTGTTCATCGACAACCGCCTGATCCAGTTGGCGCAATTCCTCTTCACGGGCAATCTGTTCATCGAGCCTTTGTAACGACGTTTTGGCCTTATTCCACTCAGTACGTTGTTCATCCGTCCAGGCGTTATCGCCAATTTTTTCATTGAGCGCCCGCATCTCGGTCGCTACAGTCTGGCGTTTTTGTTGCAACTCGTGGAGTTTCATCTTGTATCCTTTAAACATTTAATAAAGTCAATAGACGCTCGCGCGCCATTCTTTGGTTGATGGCGTGTTGAAGCACACCGGTTTCTTTTGCTTGCTGCCAGGCTTTTAGTGATCGGACAGCCGAGTCCGTATCCTGATAGGCCGGATAAGTGACGGGACTGACATCGAAAAGCCGGGAAAACCGATGGATTTCACGTATTACCATGCCTTCGTCGTCCTCATACCAATGCTCACCATCGTGAGCAACGCGAAATCCAAAGGATGATTGGTCAATATCGCCTCTTCGCATTGGCTCCAGCACCAAATCGCGGATTGTCTGGGTATCGGGTGCACAGATGTCGTACTGCAAACCGCGTTCATCCACCGATAACGCCAGTGTTCCGGCTACCGTACGACCCAAAATAAAATTAGCATCATGATTAAATAACGCTCTGACATCATCATTGAGCACACCATCAAATGCGTTGGGCTTGATAATCTCTCTAAATCCCCATAATGGCTCTGAGCGACTATTAAAAACAGAGCCATAGCCAATAATTCGTGATGGCTGGGCATCCTGCTGTTCCGCCCTGATTTCTCCGCTGTAACAGCGCGTTTCCCTGTCAAACATCGGCAATTTCCTCTTTGATTTTTTCTTTTGTCTCTTCATCGGTCGTTAAAGGGATTGGGTTGGCGGCATTGACGCTGACCAGCATCTCATCTAGCCCATCTACCGGATTCATGTCCTCAAAGGCCCGTGCTTCATTGCGACTCATCCAACCATCAATAATGGCGTAATGATAGAATTGAGCACGTTCTTGGGGGGTTCCGCGCATCAAACCAGCCAGATTAAAACGCACGTAAAAGCCTGCACGTCGCTCAGCGCGAGTAAATAGACGCCGGTTAAGCTCCTGCTCCCAGTTGGCCACCCAGGGCATGATGCTATAGCGTACAAAGTGAATGGCTTGCGCAGTGATATTGCTGTAGGTGGCTTTCTCCAAATCGTTAATCATATGTGACGGCAAATTAAAAATACCGGCAATCATTGAACGATTGAGTTTCATCATGTCAATAATTTGTGCATCGACTGGCGAAACGGTCAGCGCCTTGTAATCTAAATCCGCTGGCAAAAGTAGCGTTTTATTCTCTTCGCGCCGTAATGCCAACATAGCATTAGTCCATAGCGCTTTTAATCGTAACCAGCCGTCGTCTTTAATTTCTCCTTTGACTGAAACGATGCCGCTAGGTCGTCCATTACCTGCAAAGAAACTAGCCGTATAGTGTTGTCCACTCATGCCGATGCCAATCGTATCAGCATGTTGCAAAATCGGACTTAACCCCATTTTCTGGTTATTGCCCAGTGCTTGAATGTGGATCATATCGTCCATCGATACTGCAAAATGGCCTTGTTCGTTGTAAACGCCGTAGGTATAGCGTCCTCCCGTATTCATCAGTGTGGTTTCCCACGGCATACAGGCTTCCAGTGATAGCACTTCGCCCCGACGAGAGCGTATTACTCGCGTAAAACCATTGCCCCAGCCCAAAATATGCCGTTGAGTTAATTCACGCCACTTGTAACTCGTTTGCCACGTATTTGGCTCATCATGAACCAGATAGAAAGCCGGATGATCGCGGGCAATATCGACGCCTTTATCCGTTTTTCTCATCACATGAAGCGGCATTTGGGCAATGTTTGACGCTAGCACGGTGATACAGGAATAGACGGCAGCCAGTTTCAGCGCGGTTTCAGGATTAACGTAGGTGCCTGATCGGAATAGTCCGTCTGTCTCTGCCATCTCTGTACTCATGCCCGTTTTGGGGTTTTCCAGTGGTTCATGGCGGAAAATGGCATCAAGTAGCATGTCTCCTCCTCATGGCGGCTAATAGCGCCCATGCCAGCACGAGAGTACCGGAAAACATCAGTGAACAGGGCAGACCAAATTGCAGGTACACTCCAGCGGAGAGCAAGCCAAAACCGACCAGCCCGATAATATCAATGATTAAATGTTTCATAGCATTAGGAGATCTTCGATAGGATCCAGTGTTGAGAGAAAATCAGTTTTGTTGCCACCATTAACTAATACGCGACTCATCGCGGTAAATAAGGCCACAGGGCCATCAATTTTTGCTTCAGGTGTTGATTTATTGGGGAAAATATTGTCGTTTTTATCGATTTTCACCGTGATATTCGACATCATCCAGTTCATTAACGGATTTTGTGTATGATGCAGACGTTCGCTATAAACCAGCGCCTCCACCTCTTTCATGGCTTCGGATAAGTTTTTTACCGTTTGCGGCACCTCAACCAGCGGCAAACCCGCTTCAGCAAGCGATAAACTGAATTGGGTCGCACTCCACGGATCGACAGCAATTTCTTTCAAACTTTCGCCTGACACCCAAGCCTGTAGCGCTTCCTTGATTTGCGCATGGTCGATAACATCCCCCTCCGTCAAAGTAAGCATGTCCAGCGCCGCCCACTTGCGGTACATTTCTGCCATTTGGCGTGAGCAGCGCGCTAGCCGTCCCTCTGGGAGCCAGAATTTACCATCGAGAGGAACATGACCCTCATTCGTCCGCCAGACTTTAACTGCCGCACAAATGTCAATTTTGTTTGATAGATCAACGCCTACCCACAGTGGATAGGTGTTTAATTCATACTGTGGCGCGATATATTTGCATTTTTCCCACTTGATCATGTCCATCCATGCTGATTCCGCCGTCACCCACATATTCATATGCTTGGTAAAAAAGTTCACACGGGCGGAAACCTGCTCTTGTGCTTTTTTTGCCAAGCGGCGTAAATCATCCCAGCGTTTACAGATACCCAATCCGGGATTCGCTTTTAACCAGACGCTTTCATCAAAGGGATCGTCGTTTTCATCGAGCGTATAGATGATGGCAAAAAAGGTATCATCTTTGATTGCCCCTTCAACCTTGCTATCAACACCGCGCAATACCTTAATGGCGTAGTCTCGAAGTTCGTAGCAAATGCCTTCCTTGTTAAATCCCGCCGTGGTGATACCAAAAATTAGCGATTGCAGACGAGCCCCGGTTGCTGTTTCCAGTACATCCCACACATCACGGGTTTTGTGAGCGTGAAGTTCATCCACTATGCCACAGTGAATATTTAAACCATCCAGGCTGTGAGCATCTGAGGATAGCGGTTGAAAACGAGAGGTAGAATGTTCCTGATAGATAGCCAGCTTGTTAAATTCAAAAAAACGTCCAAGTGTTAATGGAGCCTTTTTAATCATGCTCTTGGCATCATCAAATACAATGCGAGCCTGATCTCGCGTGGTCGCTGCGGAATAGACTTCTGCACCCCCTTCGCCGTCCGCCCCCGTCATGTACAGGGCAATCCCCGATGAAAGCGTGGACTTGGCGTTCTTTCGCGCCACTTCGTTGTAGGCAGTACGAAAACGCCGTACCATCACAGGCTTGCCGCTGCCGTCAGACTTAAGAACCATTTCACCGGTTTTCTCGTCAATCAATGGAATAACGAAACCAAAAATATTGATCAGAATAAAGGTGTGCCAATCCATCAGATCAATCGACTGACCAGCAAGATTACCTTTGACGTGGGGGATAACTTTATAGAAATTAAGTACATGCTGGGCGCGAGGCTGGCTGAAATAAATGCCGCGCTCTTCGCCGTTTTTAAGGTCATCCAGAAAGCGTAGACAGGCCAGACGGACATATTGACACGCTAGTATCTCGCCAGACACCACGCGCTCGGCATAGCGGATACCTTCGGCAACCGTTGCCATCAGTCCTCCCTTTTGCTTAACAAGGCCGCGAACGGATCTATGGTCTCTGCTTCGTTAACATTGACTTTTGAGCGACTCGCTGGCGTCATGCCGAATTCGGCTTGCATCCTGCAAATACGCTTCCACGCATCAGCCATCATGGCAACTTGCGGATGAGGACGGATCATCACGCTGCCATCAGCCGAGGTGGTTTTGTAAGACTCCCCCTCCTGCTCGATAACGTCACGGTGACGTCTCCACTCGATATAAGCACCAACCAACAATTCAAGCGCCATAGCATCAAGCACGGTGAGCACTCCGATACTATCGAGACGCTCGCTCAAAACCTTAAACCAACCTGAGTTCGGGATAAGAAATAAAGAGAAAGTCTTGATATTCAAATAGTTGAATGAGCCTGTTTTGTTAAAATACTCTAACAGTCTGGTTAAAGAGTAGAGCATTGTTAAACAATTATGGAAAATCTTACTGAACTTTATTGCCTGATGGATGATTTTTGCAAAGACTTCGAGCCAAAAATGCATGAATATTTGCTGACTAACGGTACTAAGCGTCGTAGACGGTCTACTCAGCTTTCGTTGGCGGAAATGATGACACTGGTTGTGTTGTTTCATCAACTCCGATTCAGGCAATTCAAGGTATTTTATCTCTATTATGTCCGCTTATATCTCCGGAAGGAATTTCCTAACTTGCCATCCTATTCACGCTGTGTAGAGTTACTTCCGCGTAGTGCCTTAGCGTTAACGGCACTGTTTGAGTCAATTAAGGGAAAATGCACGGGGCTATCGGTTGCCGATTCTACTCCGATAGCGGTGTGTGATAACTTACGGATCCGCAGACATAAAGTCTTCAATGGGATAGCTGAACGGGGAAAAAATTCAACAGGTTGGTTCTTTGGTTTCAAGCTTCATGTAATTATCAATCATTTGGGGGAAATACTCAGTTTTCGACTCACACCAGGAAACACCGATGATCGGAAACCATTGCCTGAGCTGACAAAGGATCTTTCTGGTTGTTTGTACGCAGATAAAGGGTATTTATCGGCTTCACTGAAACAGCAACTCAAAACGATGGGAATTAGCCTTATAACGAATATCAAGAAGAAAATGAAGCCTATTAAACAGACTTGTTTCGACAAAGCCATCTTGCGTCATCGTTCTGTCATTGAAACGGTATTTGATGAGTTAAAAAATCTTTGTCAAATAGAGCATACGCGACATCGCTCTCCGGCTAACTTTGTAGTGAATTTATTAGGCGGACTGGTTGCATATTGTTTAATGCCATCTAAACCAAAGATACCTGTTGCAGGTACGTATCTTCAAGTATAATTGATAATGCTTATCCCGAACTCAGGTTAAACCAGTATTTTTCCTGCTTGTTGAAATGTTTTGGTGTTGGGGGAACCCCTTTTGTGGGTTGTGGCTCGCTTTTATTAATTGGGCGTTTTGATGGGTTCCCCCTAACCAAACGTAGATGGGTCGGGGTTTTAGGTGGCCCAGACATAATTGAAAACTCCTATTAATCACGCGGTGGGGGTACCGATAAAAAGGTTTTCTAACCTGCGGGGATGTAAGAAAAGGAGGCCGTCCGCTCCTAACCTGTTGTTTATATAGTGATTTTACCTCCCCCTACCATTGATATAATGATGTGCTTGTTGACAAATTATCGTTTATAAACGATAGTGTTAACTATGCATCATATAAGGCACTACCTTGATAAAAACGGACGGGATCACTTTAGCGAGTGGCGAGATCAAATTAGCGACACAAAAGCCAAGATCGCTATTGACCGACGTATTATGCGCATAGAACTAGGAAATTTCGGTGACCATAAACCTGTCCGTGAGGGCGTGTGGGAACTACGTATAGACGTAGGCCCAGGCTATCGTGTTTATTACACTAAAATTAACCTAACTGTCGTTTTACTGCTCTGCGGAGGTGATAAACGCAAACAAAACGCAGATATAGACCGAGCATGTTCCTACTGGCATGACTGGCAACAACGGACAGGAGATTAATAAATGAGAGACAGAGCGCACGACATAGCTATGGCAGAAGTTTTCCGCAACGATCCTAACTATGCTATCGAGCTATTAAATAGCATTTTGGAAGATGGAGAACAGGGAGAACTCTTAATTGCTCTCCGTCAAATGGCGGAAGCATTAGGTGGTGTTAGGAAAGTAGCCAAATCAGCAGAATTAAATCCAAACCAACTGTATCGCACTTTATCAGAATCAGGTAATCCTGAAGTACGCAGTTTGACTGCAATTCTGCGTGCTATGGGACTACGTTTAGCGATTCAACCTATACATACGGCCTCTACTGCAACTCAATGAATTATATAATTTAATGTTCTTTTGCTGTTTTAGCTCGGTGGCAAGCCTGACAAATTGCTTGTAGATTGGCTTCGTCATCTGTGCCGCCGAAGGCTTTTGCCTTAATGTGGTCAACGGCTTTAGCTTCAGTAGCAATCCCTTGTCGTAGGCACGTTTGGCAAAGGTACTTATCGCGTTTCAGGATTCTGGCTCTAAGAATTTCCCACTGTCGACCATAACCTTGTTGTTGCCGCGTTCTACCGCGTTGATGCTGAACCCAGCCTTCGTTTTTGTGCTGCTCACAGTAGCCATATTGTGCTGTCGTGGTATTAGGGCAGCCGTGTTTACGGCAAGGTCTAGGAATTCGGCTGGGCATATTCTATCATCCGTTGTTGATGGTTCATGCTGTGGTGGCGTCTGTTATTTCCCAACAAAAAAAGAGTAATCAAAGTGATAACTGAATTATCAGCGGCTATGGTCGCACTTAAAGAAACTATTAGTCTCGCGAAAACCATAAGTGAAGCTAAAACTGATGCTGACGTTAAAGCAAGCATTTTTGAACTAGAGAGAAAACTATTTAATCTTCAATCTGACTGTTTCGGTCTCGGTGAGGTAATTCAATCGCAGAAAGAACAAATAGCGCATCTCAAAGCAAAAATTGCCGAGTTCGAAAACTTTGCGCGCGAGGCTGAAGGTTATATTTTGAATCAACTTGAATCGGGTACGTTTGTATATTCTAAGAAGGAAACCATGAATGGCACCGAGACAACAGTGCATCTTTGTCCAAATTGTTTTACACGCAAAGTAATATCGATACTTCAGCCGCACGAAAATCATTTTTGTGATAGCGAAAAAGAAAGATATTTTTCTCAATGTTGTTGTCATTCTTGCCGCTCCGTTTTTGCAATGCACAGGTCTTCTTGTGATCCAATGCGAGGCTTTACTGTCTAAATATAGTGAACGGGAATGTTCAGATTGTTAAGGATCGAAGCGTCTAGGGGGCGCTTGTCTTACTTTTCGTTTTCGGCGGCTCAGGTAACGGCATCCAATGGCTAGCTCTGCAAGTTTTCTGAATACCCTGGCAACAATCTGCATAGTGAAACTGAGAATTACCAAGATAAACACCCACCAGATATTCTTTTCTATCCTTTCGATAAATAAGTACTTTATTGTTTATCTCTGGCATACGTATACAACAATCAATCCAGTTCATTTATTCTTCGCTTCGTGTTGATGAGACAAGACGACTTGCCGCACAT
>NZ_JAZHPL010000011.1:391015-456035 GCF_036919435.1 Arsenophonus sp. PmNCSU2021_1
CAGTGCCACACTGAGCCAGTTACCCGTGGGCGATATGGTGGTGAAAAGCGTCGATGGGCAGACCCCCTATCAGGTGGCGACCGACTATACCATGGCCGCCGCAACGGGCAACGTCACCCGTGTTACCACCGGCGGTATTGCCCAGGGGGCCACCGTCAGTGTGACCTATAACACCCCGGATGTCTCAAAAATCACCGCCGCTGACGTTTTGGGTGCCACCAATGCCGCCGACCAGCGTACCGGCATGAAAGCACTGGAAAATGCCGACAGCCTGTTTGGCTTTCGCCCAAAGCTGCTGATTGTGCCCGGCTTCTCGCACCAAAATGCGGTGGCTGCCGCCATGATTGCCCTGGCGCACCCCTGTGAAGCCATCGCCTATATTGATGCGCCTGCGGGGACGACGTTTGCCCAGGCGATAGCCGGACGCGGGCCACAAGGCACCATTAATTTTAATACCGCCTCTGACCGGGTACGCCTGTGTTATCCGCAGGTCAAGGTCTATGACAAGGCGACGAATCAGAATCGTCTGGAGCCGCTCTCAGCGCGCGCGGCGGGCCTGCGGGCAAAAATTGACCGGGAAAAAGGGTTCTGGTGGTCGTCTTCCAATCAGGAATTGATGGGCATTGTCGGGATTGAGCGCCCGTTAAGTGCGCGCATTGATGATGCCAATAGCGAGGTCAATCTGCTTAACCAGAACGGCATTACCACGGTGTTTAACCGCTTTGGTAGCGGATTACGCCTGTGGGGCAATCGCACCGCGGCCTGGCCGACCGTGACGCATCTGAAGAATTTTGAAAATGTGCGGCGCACCGGGGATATGATTAATGAATCTATCCGCCATTTCAGTCTGCAATATATTGATCGCCCCATTAATCAGGGGCTGATTGATGCGCTGACCGAATCCGTGAATGGCTATGGTCGGAGGTTGATTGCCGATGGGGCGCTGCTGGGTTTTCACTGCTGGTATGACCCGGCGAAGAACACCAAGGATGCGCTCAGTCTGGGGCAGTTGAAACTGAATTACAAATACACCCCACCGCCGCCGATGGAGCACCTGACCTTTGAGACGGAAATCACTAATGACTATCTCACCTTCCTGAAAAGTGGGGTTTCCACATGAGCGTGACGCACAGGGTCAATAAGATAACGATAAGGAGGAGATGATGGCGGGCAATGCACTGCATTTTATGACCAATGCCAACGTCTACCTGGACGGCAATAGCCTGATAGGTCGGGAAAAAGAAATCAAGCTACCGGAAATCAACGTGGTGCAGCAGGAGCATCAGGCGCTGGGGATGATAGGCAAAATTCAGTTACCGGCGGGGTTTGACAAGCTGGAAGGGGAGATTCACTGGACCAGCCTGTATGAAGAAGTGGCGCTGCGTACCGCCAATCCCTTCAAGGCGTATCCGCTGCAATGTCGCGGTAGCCTGCAGCGCTATAACCCGGCACAGGGTCGCCAGGATGAATTACCCGTCGCGGTGTTTATGACGGTGATGTTCAGCAAAAATAGTCTGGGCAGCTTTAAGCAGCATGAGGTGCCGGAGATGAGCAGCAGTTTTACCTGCAGCTATATCAAGCAGGTGATGGATGGCCAGGTGCTGCTGGAGCTGGATGTGATCGCCAATATTTTTAAAATCAACGGTGAAGATATGCTCACCGATTATCGCGCCAATCTGGGCGCTTGACAGTAACAGGTAAGGAATAACCCTCATGACACCGTCTTTACATTACACCTTGCAATACCCTTATGCCCTGGGCAGTGGTGAAAGGCTAACCCAGGTCAGCTTAAACCGGCTCAAGGTCAGTGACATCAAGGCGGTACGCCGCTTAAGTGAAAACGCCAATGACTGGGACAGTCTGTTGATTGCCCGTATGACCGGCCTGATACCGGAAGATATCGACAATATGGATTTGGTGGATTATCAGCAGTTGCAAGACCACTTTCGCCAGTTTGCGGGGCTGGATGCACTCGCCGAAGGCGCTGCGTCAGGCGCAGGCCCTGTTGGCGAGATGGTTCCGTTGGCAGCCGAGTGAGCTGGATGCGCTGACCGTGGTGGAATTTGAGGACTATTTACAGGAAGCCGCCGCCCAAATCCGGCAGGAGCACGGGCAACGCGGGACAAGTACTTAACCGTTAATCAGACGTAACACAGGCAGGTGACTCGGTGGCCAACACATTTTCGATTGGGGTGGTGATTAAGGGGGCGGTGGCCAGTGCCTTTCGCTCGGCGATGGGTGACTCCCGACGTAGCCTCAATCTGTTAGGGGACACCACCCGTCGTCTGCAGACTCGTCAGCAACAACTGACCCAGGCAATGACCCGCTACGGTCAGTTGGGCGGTCAGGCTGCGCGTAACCTTAATAGCGAGCTGGGTCGGGTGGGTCAGACACTTTCCCGTCTCGAGCAACAGCATCGCCGTTTGCATCACACTATGATGGCCAGTCAGATTGCCGGGCAACAACGACAGGCCCTGATGGGGCAAGGACTGGCGTTAGGGGCCACCACGGCGGCAGCGGTGGGCGCGGTCGCGCCGTCTGTCAAGCAGTCGATGACCTTTCAGGACAATCTGGTCGATATGGGTATCACCGCCGGTTACGACGGTGCCACCCAGGCGGCGCTGGGTAAAGATATCCGCGCCTGGAGCCAGCAATACAACCAGACGCAGGATGATTTACAGGCCGCCACCCGTGCGCTTATTGGCAATAACATTGACAGCCTGGACGCTATTCGCGCCTACCTGCCACACATCGCCCGCGGCGCAACCGCCACCCGCACCTCCGCTGAACTGTGGGCACAGGCGGCGGTGACCACCCAGCAGTGGTTGGGCATTGCCGCGAAAGATTTTGCTGTGGTACAGAACATCATGGCGCAAGGGGGTAAGGCTGGGTCATTTGAAATCGCTGACCAGGTGAAGTGGTTGCCGGAGCTGGCACCACAAATGGCCAACATAGCCCAGGGTAAAGCGGCGGTGGCCGAGATGGTCGCTGCCTTGCAGGTAGCCAAAATGGGTGCCGGTAGCACCGATAAAGCGGCGAACAATTTCAATAACTTTCTGGAAAAACTGTACGCCCCTGAAACTAAAAAACGTTTTGGTGATGTCGGTATCGATATTGAAAAATCACTCATGCAGCAAAAAGCGCACGGGATTTCGCCGATTGAAGGGATGATGAATACCCTGCAAACCTATCTGGCGCAAAAGAGTCCCGAGGCGCTGGCGCAATTTAAATCAGCGATGGCGCTGCAGGACGATACCGCCCGCGATAAAGCGTTACTGGCCCTGCAGCAGAACTTTGGCTTAGGTGAACTGTTTGCCGATATGCAGGTGATGGCCTTTGTGCGTCCGATGCTGGCCAATATGGACAAGTACCGGCAAATCCGCGCCCAGGCCCTGGCGGCCGCGGACAAGGATGTATTAGGCAGTGACTATAAAAAACGGCTTGAATCCCCCATTGAACAGATGAAAAAGTTAGGCATTGCCAGTCAGGATTTGTCGCTGAGTCTCGGTGATGCACTAAAACCAGCGGTAGAGAATTTAGCCGCCACGGTACTCCCTTATGTGAACGCCGCCAATGCCTGGGTCAAAACCCACCCCCAGCTGGTCAGTGGTATGGCTAAAACGGTGGGCGCGCTCCTGTTGTTTAAGGGGGGATTGTTGGCCACAAGGTTGGCGTTCAATCTGCTGGGTTCGCCGATACGCCTGCTGTGGGGCGGGTTTACCCGGCTGCGTACCGGTTGGTTATTACTCAGCACCGCCTTTGGCATGGGTGGGCGCTTAAGCCGCTTCGCGGGCAGTGCGGGACGATTAGGTAAGGTGTTGGCCGGCGGACTGGTGACGGGCCTGCGCCTCGCCGGACACGCACTGCTGTGGCTGGGGCGGGCACTGATGTTTACCCCTATCGGCCTGACTATCACCGCGATTGCCGCCGGCGCTTACCTGATTGTCCGCTACTGGACGCCGATAAGCGCTTTCTTTCAGGCCCGTTGGGCCGAGGTGAAACAGGCGTTTTCCGGCGGTATTGCGGGCGTTGGGGCACTTATCCTTAACTGGTCGCCAGTGGGTCTGTTCTATAAAGCCTTTGCCGGGGTGATGAGCTATTTCCATGTTGAACTGCCCGCC
Organism: Arsenophonus sp. PmNCSU2021_1; assembly: GCF_036919435.1. NCBI lineage: Bacteria > Pseudomonadati > Pseudomonadota > Gammaproteobacteria > Enterobacterales > Morganellaceae > Arsenophonus > Arsenophonus sp. PmNCSU2021_1. Next base: position 395,137 of record NZ_JAZHPL010000011.1, read on the forward strand.
CATTTTACCGATGCGGGTCGCCAGCTGATTGAGGGTCTGGTCAACGGGATCAAGAGTCGTTTAACCGCCGCCAAAGAGACGATTGTCCATTTTGGTGACAGTGTGTCGGGCTGGTTTAAGGAAACGCTGGGGATCCACAGCCCTTCTCGTGTTTTCGCCGGATTGGGGGACAATATTGTGCAGGGGGCGGTGCTGGGCATTACCCGCACCACGCCCGCGTTAGAACGCGCCGTCGGCGGCCTGATGCCGCTGATGCAACCGCCGTCCCCGCGTGTGCCCCACTGGCCTGATACCCCGATCTCCCCTGCCGGTCAGGGGAAGGCTTTTTCAGGCATGCAGATCACCTTTGCGCCGCAGATTGTGATGAACGGTCAGTCGCAGACGACCCCGGCGGCGTTGCGTGATGCATTGGCTATCAGTGTGCGTGAGCTGGAAAAACGCCTGGCGCAGCTGATGCACCAACAACAACGGCGGGCCTTTCACTGATGCTGGCGATACTCGGTGAGATTGAAGTGCAGTTACAGACCGGCTTTACCGCGCTGGAAGCCATCCTTGGCGGTGAGTTTGCCGAGCAGGCGCGCATTGGCCGTAAACCGGGTCTGCAGTGGGTCGGCGACAAGTGCGATGAATACAGTTTAAGCGTGCGGTTTCATCAGCAGTACTGTCAACCGACCGCGCAATGGCAACGGCTACAGGCCGCCTGTCGTGCCCACCAGGCACTGGCGTTTGTGCTCGGCAATGGCGAGTACCTGGGGCATTTTGTGATCACCACGCTTACCGGTCGTACGGTGTTGGCGCATGCCGACGGTATCGCCCAATGCCTGGAGGTCGATATCAGTCTGCGTGAATTTACCGGCGATCTGCGCCAACCACTTAAGCCGCCGGCGATGGCCACGACACTGAACAGAAAAGCCGCCGGGCTAACCCGGGCAATAGCCACCGGTACACCGCTATCGCGGGCGGTGGGTCTGGCCCGTCAGGCGCAGTCGGCACTGGCCACGGCCTCACAGGCGATCCGGGTGGTGCGCCAGATGAAAACGGATCCGGTCGCGGCGTTAACGCGCCTCCCTGGGGTCATTACTAGCTTAGGTGAGGTGGCCACCCCGTTGATACAGGCGCAGCCGTTGTTGGCCGGCCTGGAAGCCCATTTTCCTGCGGCCAGTCAGCTGACCCGAGCGGCGGGCAAGGTGGCGACCACGGCCAGCCAGGCGAAAAACACGCTCAGTGCTCTGACCCCCGGTACCGGCCAGGCACTGCCCGGTGCACTGGATACGGTGGCCGGTCAGGTGGGCGGTGCCCTCAGTACCTGGAACGACGTCACCCCGCTGCTGAGCCGTCTGACGAGCCATCTGGTGACGCGCCGCTAAAGGAGAACAGGACGATGTTTGCAAGCCAACAGGAAGAAGAACATAAGCCAGGTGTCTGGCAGCATATTACCCGTGAGGGCGAGCGCTGGGATACGCTGGCCGCCTACTATTACGGTGACGCATTGGGCTATGTGCGGATCATTGCCGCCAATCCTGATATCCCCATTACACCGGTGTTGCCTGCCGGCATCACCCTGGCTATCCCGTTGATTAACGCACAGGACAGCGTTGAGGAGACACCGCCATGGTTGCGTTAATGACACAACGACAGCAGGCGGTACCGGCCCCGACCTGGACCCTGCATTATGGCCAAAAGGACATCACGCACGATATCACCCCGGACGTGCTCGGGATCCGCTTTACCGATCAGCTCAGTGGCCAGTCTGATGAGCTGACGGTCGAACTGGAAGACAGCGCCGGGCGCTGGCGTGGGGCCTGGTATCCGGGTAAAGGCGACACGCTCTCATTGGCGCTCGGCAGGGTCGGCGCGCCATTACGTCCCTGTGGCACCTTTTCGATTGATGAAATAGAGCTTAGTGGCCCGCCGGATACGGTGTCGCTGCGTGGGTTATCCGCTTCGGTGACCACCGCGCTGCGAACCCGGAGCTACCGGGCGTTTGAGCAGACCAGCCTGGCGGCCATCGCCCGGCGGATTGCCCAAAAACACCACCTGACACTGGAAGGGCTGATTGCGCCGCTGCCCCTTGACAGGGTCACGCAGCAACATGAAACCGACCTGGCTTTTTTGCGCCGGCTGGCGGAGGAGTACGGCTATATCGTTAAAGTCACGCCGAGCAGGCTGATTTTTTCTGAGCGCATCAGATTGCGAGAAGCCTCGCCAGTTAACGTCATTACCCCGCAAGCCGTCAGTCATTACAGCCTGCGCGATACGCTTAACCGTATCTACCAGCAGGGCAAGGTGAAATACCAGGACAGCCAGCGCAAACAACTGGTCACGGTCGGTATCAAGGCCGATGGCACGATAGGCGACGTGGCGCGAGAAACGGCGCCTCAAAAACAGGGACGTTCAACCAGCGCCGATACCTTAAGACTGCACAGCCGGGCACGGAGCCGGGAAGAAGCGACTGCCAAGGTGTGTGCGGGGCTGAACCGGCATAATGAATATCAACGGGTGGCGACGGTAGCGCTGGCGGGCAATACGGCGTATCAAGCCGGGTTAACCGTGCGCCTGGCCGATTTTGGTCGCCTGTCCGGGGTGTGGCTTATCACCGAAGTCCGCCATGCCCTGTCGCGCCAAAGCGGGTACACCTGTGAACTCACCTTGGGCCAGGGGCCGATGGCGCGCATGAACAGGAAAACGATTCGCGCGGATCAGTCGGCGACCCCACCGGTGATGGGGGTGAAAGCCGATGGCAGCGTGGGGCCGCTGAGTGAAAAAGAGATGACAATCGGAGAAAAGCCACCATGAAAGCACTGCAATTGATGTTCGGTACCATCAGCCAGATTGATGAGCAAAACGTCCGGGTACGGGTACGGCTGCCGACCTGTGATAACCTGCGCACCGCCTGGTTGCCGGTATTGCAACGCAACACCCAGGATAACAAGGATTACGGGCTACCGGATTTAGGTGAACAGGTGAGTCTGCTGCTGGATGCTGACGGTGATGACGGCGTGGTGTTAGGGGCGGTGTATTCCGAGGTAGACCCCCCCACGGTGGCAAACCGCGATAAACGTCGGGTGGATTTTGCCGACGGGACTTTTGTCGAGTATGACCGCAAAAACCACGCGATGGCTATCGGGGGCGAGATACAGGCCCTGACGCTGACCACCCAGACCACGGTGCTGATTCAAACGCAAAATGCGACGGTGAAGGCAAGTAAAACCCTGTTTTTGGATGCACCCGATACGGTCGCGACGGGCAACCTGACGGTGCAAAAGCAACTGACGTACCAGGGCGGCATGAGCGGTTCGGGCGGCAGTGGCGCGACAGCCATCATTGACGGCACGCTCCAGGCCAGCGGCGATATCCAGGCAGGTCGGGTGTCGCTGCAAGAGCATCAACATAGCAACGGGCATGACGGTAAACCCACCGGCAAGCCGTTATAAGTGAGGGAGGAACGCGTTTGATGAACACAATGACCGTCCTCAGCGCCGCAGACTGGCAACCCGCGCTGCATGCATCGGGTGAGCGGGTCAGTGGCGTCGAAGATATTCAGCAGTGCCTGCGACTGATTTTAGGCACCCCAAAAGGCAGCGACCCGCATCGACCGGATTTTGGCAGTGACCTGCATCGCTATCTGGATATGCCGGTTGAGCGGGCCTTGCCGCATGTGGTACGGGAAACGGTGGAGGCCATCAGGCGCTGGGAGCCCCGATGCGAATTACATCAGGTGCGGCTTAATGCGCAGGGTGAGCGGGTGAATCTCCTGCTGCGCTGGCGACTGCCGGGCAGTCAGGTCAACGCACAAACGGAGGTGGCATGGCGTTAACCCTCGAGAAGCCGGTTTTTATTGCAGCGGATGCGCAGACCATTACCCGCGAGATGATCACGGACTATGAAGCGGCCAGCGGCAAGACCCTGTGGCCGGCGCAGGCTGAGCGGCTATTGATTGACCTGTTCGCCTACCGGGAAACCCTGGTGCGCAGTGCCATTCAATCCGCCGCCGAACAAAACCTGGTGGCCTTTGCCCGTGCGCCAATGCTGGATTATCTGGCCGAGCTGGTCGGCGTTTACCGTCTACCGGCTCAACGGGCACGCACCACGGTGGAATTTTCACTGGCGGCCCCGCCCTCGGTGACGATACCGATACCAGCCGGCACACGGCTCAGCGCCACGGACAGCCTGCTATTTACCACCGACAGCGAAGTCAGGCTGACGCCGACGGCATCCACGGTGACGGTGAGTGCGACCTGCAGCGAGGCGGGAACAAAGGGTAACGGTTGGCAACCGGCGCAAATCAGCACCCTGATGGAGGCCATCGATGACGGGGATATTCAGGTCACCAATACCACGCCAAGCGAAGGCGGCTCAGACGCGGAGGATGATGAGCATCTACGCAACCGTATCCGTCTGGCTCCGGCGTCCTTCAGTACCGCCGGTTCCCGTGAAGCGTACCGTTTTCATGCCATGAGTGCCCATCCGGGGATTTGTGATGTGGCGGTGACCCGCCCGAAACCCGGCACGGTCAATCTATATCCGCTGCTGACCAGCGGGCTGCCGGACAAGACGGTGCTCAGCCTGGTGACGGCCCTGTGCTCGGAAGAGCGGGTGCGCCCGCTGAATGATACAGTGCAGGTGCTGACCCCTGAAAAGGTTGACTATACGATTAGTGCGCAACTGACCTGTTATGCCAGCCAGCCGGGCGAGCCGGTACTGAAACAGGCGCGGCAGGCCGCTGAGCAGTATGCGGCAAGCCAGGCTAAACAGCTGGGTCGGGATATTGTGCCCAGCCAGATTATCGCGGCACTCTCGGTCCCCGGCGTTTACCGGGTGCAGCTCACGAGTTTCACTACCCTTGAGCCGACGGTACTGGCCGCGCAGCAATGGGCGCATTGTAGCGACATTCAGTTGACCCTGGGCACGGAGAGCGGCGATGACCGATAACAGCCTGTTACCGCCGCTGCTGGCGGCAGAGAGCCATTTTCAGGCGCTGGCGGCACAGGCCGCGCGGTTGCAGCAGATTGACCTGACGCCGCTGCTGGTTTATCTGCTGGATATGACCGAGGCGTCGGCCTTGCCCTGGCTGGCAGAGCAGCTGGCGTTAACCGGGGTCAATGGCTGGTCTCTGGCAGAATCGGATGATGCGCGCCGGGCGATGCTGAAATCGGCCATCACGCTGCATCGCTATAAGGGCACCCCCTGGTCGATTCGTGCCATGATACGGGCGCTGGGATTTGGGGAGGTGACGATAACCGAAGGGGGAGCAGCCCTTAAACCTGAACAGGCCACCGCGTATCCCGATGGCGAGACTCACTGGGCACTGTACCGGGTCATTCTTAACCAGCTGATCACCAATGACCAGGCAGCAAAATTGCGCGAGACGCTGGCGGCCTTTGCGCCGGCGCGGAGCGAACTGGTGGCGCTGGATTATACGGCAGTGCCGCTGCGCTATAACGCTCAGACGACCTACCATGGGCGCTATAATCATGGCAGCAGTTAAAAGTATGCAAAAACAGTTAATCCATACACGAAAAAAGACTACACTGTGACCAACAATCCACCCATGATGGAATAAGCACGATGGAGAAAAAAGACATGAGCTATTTAAAAGAACAGGCCGAATGGGCGGACGGTATCTACCAGATAGAGACCTCCGACCCGGTATTGGGTGGGCCAGACGGTATTACCAACCGGCCCGCGCGTGAACTGGCGAATCGCACCGCCTGGTTAAAGCAGCAATTAAAAGCGGCGGAAGCGGCGTTAAGGGCGCATACACGCTCCCGAAACCACCCGGATGCGAGCGTAAGTGAAAAAGGTTTTGTCAAGCTCAGCAATGCCAATCAGAGCAGCAGTGAAACGGAAGCCGCAACCCCCAAAGCGGTAAAAATTGTCAATGACAGGCTGAATGCGGTGGTCGACCATGCGCCTTCCGATTTAGATACGTTGAACAAGCTGGCCCAGGCCATCAGTAATAACCCGAAATTTGCCGAAAGCGTGACCCAACTTCTGAGCCAAAAGTTGGCAAAAAATGAGAATGGGGCCGACATCCCAGACAAGAATCTTTTTCTAGAAAACCTTGGTTTAACGGAAACGGTAGATTGTGCAAAAAATGCCACACCCAATCAGCGTAAAATTAACGGCAAAACTCTCACTCAGGATGTGCAGCTAACTGCCACAGATGTTCATGCTGTTACACCCGAAGTATTGCGTGTCGAAATCCCGGTAGGTATTCCCCTGCCTTGGCCTGCTGAAAGAGCGCCGACCGGTTGGTTTATCTGCAACGGTGAGCCATTCGATAAGAAAAAATACCCGCTTTTAGCACTCGCCTATCCATCAGGAAAACTCCCTGATTTACGTGGTGAGTTTATTCGTGGCTGGGATGCTGGGCGAGGCGTGAATCCTAGGCGTAAGGTTTTATCGTCTGAAACTGCATCACTCGAGAGCCACGCTCATGGTTATCGGGACAGGTATTATGTTGAAGATGATGGTCCACTAGGCCACGCAAACAATAAAGAAAAAATGCCTGTAGGGTATAATGCAGATACAGGTTCACGTGCTACGGATGGAGATAATGATTCTTTTCTATTCATTGACAAAACAACGTCTAATGCAGGCGGTAGCGAAACCCACCCGCGAAATGTCGCGTTTAACTACATTGTCAGGGCGGCCTGATAATGTTGAGTTAGTAGCAAACCAGCTCCCATGTTCTCGGCGCTTTAATCCCTGTTCTGGTATAATCTGCACTGATAATTAACGATTTTCCGACTATTTCGACATAAGTACCTAAATTGCCCTCGGGAGCAATACCTTTGTATTTTACCGTCGCGTTTGCCGAGAAAATGGCATGAGGGACGGGACAAGGTAAAGATACCGTATAAATCTGTCCGGCATTGAGTGGTGGTGTGATGCCCCATTGTCTGATAAGGCCGCTGTCACCACATTTCCACCATCCATTCGTAGCGAGGTGAGCTGTATTTTTTGCTCCTCGATTGTTAATCTGCATATTAAGCCAGCTGCTTAACGCCCCGCCCCAAATAGGGCCAGTTACATCACCATTTTCTTGATAAACCGCGGTTCTGCCGCCCCATGAGATATGCAAATTGCTATGAGTATTGATGGTTCCATCAATTTCTACACTCTTTAACCAATGCAATCGATCATTATTCCAGGAAGCTACTTTTGCATTATTAGCATAAAATGCCACGTTGCCATCGCCATTAGCCCGTAATCCTGAATCGTTATCGCCGATATGCACAGATTGGGTCACATGGAGGTTGCCATTGACGCTACCACCCGTTCGTTTATCCAGTGCATTTTTTGCACAATCTACCGTTTCCGTTAAACCAAGGTTTTTCAGAAAAAGATTCTTGTCTGGGATGTCAGCGCCATTTTGATTTTTTGCTAATTTCTGATTTAATAAATTAATCACTGTTTCCGAAAATTTCGCATCATTACCAAGGGCTTTAGCAAGCTTGTTTAGCGTATTCAAATCTACTGTGGAGCCACCAATCAGCGCGTTTTTTGCTTTATTCGCTTCTACCTCAGATAATTTTTTCACTGCTTGATAAAGCTGGTCATGCTGGCTTTTATTAAGACGAATACCTGAGCGTTCAATAACGGTACACACTTCCTCTTGTAGTGCATCATAAAGATCACTATTCAATTTTGTTGACGGTGTTCCCGTAGTCGGATCGCCGTTGGTAAACCCGTTTTTTCCCTGCCCGAATTTATCTTTTTGGGCGGTAGAGGTATCAATTCGATGCATCATTTTCTCCTTTAATGTAGGCAAAAAGTACTTGGGTATGTGAAGGACACAGGCGCTCAATAACACATTCCACGGCGCTATCTCCCCACGTCCTAATCGACTCATTGCAAGCACTGGTACAGCTAATCCAGCGTATATTCGCTTCAGCAGGAATATTTATCCGCCAGTAATAGCGCCACTTGTCACCCCAAGCCGGATCGGGTGTACTATCAAGATGTTGAAATTGTTCTATTGTTGCTGTTGGATAGCCCAATATTTCCAACTGCTTTTTGAAAAAAGCCGCATTAATACCGCCCACAGTATTAACCTTGGCATCAAGCACTTGTTGCCTTTCTTCTAGTGTTTGCGCTCTATTAGCCAGGCATTTATCCGGCAATCCGCATAATTTTTCGTAACGGTTAATTAATTCAACCGATTGGGCCGGGTTAATTTCAATCATCAGGCTATCAGCATGTTGATGGGCTTGAGCCAGTGAAGGGGCTAGCCCTTTAATGAGCGGATCTTCTTCATCCCATGCGGGGCCGGGCGGTAATAACGTTCGCAACAATTGCGTATATTCGTCGTCCAGATTTGTCATAATGCTCACTCTTTATATTTTGCCCACGTGACCTCACCCAATACCGGCACTTCCGTCTGGGCTAATTCAATATCTGCCGTTGGCGCAATAAGACGATGAGCGATTTCACCTGCTGCAAGACTGATAGCTTCAGCGAGTCTTGAAAGAAAAAGCTTGCTGCCAGGTTCGCCTTCTCGTTGTAAGAAGGCTTTGATTTCTGCGATAACCGCTGCCCGTATTTCTGGCGTATCCGTTGATAAGGCTATCGAAATAGCAACGGTTTTTGCTGTAACGGGGAAAATAGTTAAGCCACTTCCGGCAACAGGAGCAAGGGGTAAGATATGCTCTCTGACTTTGGTTAAGATTTCCTGTGTGGGGGCAGGATGGTCTACATCATCACTCGCCACCATCACCCCAACCGTGCCGATACCGTTTTTATGGCGATGTGTCCATGCGCGACTTATGCCTAAAACTTCTTTCGCCCAGCGAACATAATCACTATCCGCACCGCCTTGTGGCGTATCGTACCAGCGCGCCATGATGCGTTGTCGCCAGCTATCCAAATCTTCAATATCGGCTCCTGTCCTGATGTTATCGGCATAACCGGTAGACGACAGTCCCGTTATCGGGGTTGCAAGACGTAACGCGATACCATCTTCACAATTGCCAGCCTGACCGCTGCTTTTTGCAACGACGGGCACACGAAGTACACCACTGGCTGAGGTTGTTGGGGCTGTTGTGGTGTAGATTTGACCATCATCACGGTGTATTTCAGTGTCAGCGGGCAGCGATAGGGCATTTTGTACCCCCTCCCAGCGAACAAATCCGCTCGCGTTGGGTGCACCTTTGCGGGGACAACGCTTGATATTACCGTGTCGGGTCAACCAGTCTTCATCCGCTAAATCCGGCAAGATATTGCGCGCTAAATAATCGATATAGCCGTATAGAGTATGAATGGCGGCAGCCTGTACTCTTGCGTACACTTCAGCATCGAGACGGCGCAACACGCTATCTTCATTAAATCGTGTTAGCAAATCACCACGAATCGTGTCTATCAGTTGTGGCAGTGTCGGGCGCGAAAAACCGCTATTTTGCATGGATCACGCTCCACAGGTTGTTGATGGTCATCGTTTTTATATTATGGTCAGGTAAGGTCAGGGTGACGGTTGCGGTTAATTTATCGATGCCTGTGCGCACCACGTCGACATCAACCCGAAGCGCGATACCGTCGTCTGTCATCCATGTGAGCGACTGAGCGATATATTCTTTCGCCTTTTGCACTGTCTGGTTAGTTAAAGTGCTACGTTTTAACAAGTGCAATCGAGAGCCAATCCGGTCATTTTGTACGGTCGGCCAGGTATCGCCCCACCACCCAAACGGCGTATCTGTGTTATCATCCGGTTCAGCGCGTCGCCAGGTGAAAAGCGATATCATCACTGCCCGCCTGAGCCGTTCCTGATCGGGTAACGCTGTATTCACTTTTTTATTCATCAGCATATTATTTACATCGGTTGATTGGGCTTGCCTGTTATGCCACCGCTATCACCTTTGTGATCGTGGGTATTGTACTGCGCTCGCATGGTGCTCAATGAGCCGGTTTTGTCCTGTACTTCTGCCTGTGAAACGATGGAGTGTGCCGCCGTGATCTTTCCAGGCGTTTCTACTTGTTGAGTGTTGAGTACCACCTTATTTTTTGCATTGATAACAAAGGTTTCTGTGGTGGCTTCTATCAACCGTCCACGCTTGAGCACGATGCTATCGCCCTCATCGGTATAGATTGCCACCTCACCACTTTTGAGGCTTTTTAATCGAGAACGTCGGTCAGCAACGTTAATCACAATGCCGTGAGAGCGATCCCCCGCGAGGAATAGCGCTATACCTTCTGCACCGGCATGGGCCGTCGAGGTGAAACCGTAAGGCTCCAGGTACTCCATACCGGCTTTCGTTTCGCCTGCCAGTAATGCCACGTCCACGCTCTGGCAAGCTTTACCACTGTCGAGTCGTTGCACTACCCCCCGCGACCATAGACGCGCAAGGCCGCGCTGCAAAGTAGAAAAAATATTTTGCATAATTCACTCATTAATAGGTTAAACTAAGAAAAACAGGAGATTGTGGAATGGGCCAAGTTGCATTTGATACACTACAAGCATCAGAAGAGCTTCAAACCGCTGGACTTACCAGTCAGCAAGCCAAGGCTATCTCGCTTGTCGTACGCAAATCCCATGAGGTTGCTGATGTGGCAACTAAAGCGGATATTGCAGAAGTTAAGCGTGATATATCTGATGTTAGAAAAGAAATAGCCGATGTCCGTAAGGATTTATCTGCTGAAATAGCCGATGTCCGTAAGGATATGGAGCATCGCTTTGAAAAGGTTGAATTACAAATACTAGATGTACGTAAAGATATCAGCATAATAAGCAAAGATTTACTTTTTAAACTGGGTGGGTTGATGGTTACATTGTTTGGCTTGACCATTGCTGCGATGAAGTTTCTTTAAATATCAGTTTCTTCCTCTAGTGCTTTCAATTTCTCAAGTGGTGGAATATAAGCAGCTTCCGGTGCAACACGTAATTCACATAACGTACCACTCTCATCCTGCGTATAAACAACTTCGCTAATGACCAGTTCCCGATTGTTAAAGCCGAGCACGGGATCAAAAACAATAACCCGCTGGTTAGGTTTCCACAGACTGCCGTCACCTTGCCGCCACCCCTGCACCGTATAAGTGGTTTCCTCGGTTCTGGCTGCCCGTTGCTGTGCTTCAAATTGACTCCGAGCGCGACAACTGGCTCCGGTTGCATTGCCGGATTGCTGGATATGTTGCGGACGATAGCGCGTTATCTGGCTATCCCTGGCTCTGGCGCGGAGTGCTGTCAGCGTAGCTTCCCCGAAATCGTCATCATCACCCGATCGTTGACCGGCTACTTGATATTCAGAAAAGCGTTCACGGATACTTTGCTCGGTATCACAGGTAAGAATATTTTCACCCCAGACCAGCGCGGTGGTGGCTTTGTCATTACCAACCAGACCAATTAACAAATTGCCGTCTTCGTCATCCCAGGCGAGCGCCTGTTGGCTTCCTAGCGCCTTGTTTAATACTTCGTGTACTGTTTCGCCGTAATCGGCCTGAAAAGCCTGTAGCGGCGTTTTTGGGGCCTTTTGGCTAATGACCTTAATGCTAAACGGTTTTGCCAGTTCTGACGCGATTTGATGTAAGGTTTTGCCCGTAAAAAGCGTCGTATTCGCCGCACAGTCGATTAAATCTGCTGTCTTACTACGACCACTGATACCAACCTGGATATTTTTAGCGTCATAACGTATCGGGGTGGCTTCAATCCAGCCAGTTAAGACTTTATCCTGACCGATGAGGACTTCGACAGGTTCACCTTTTTTAATTCTGGGCTGTAACGGTACACTGCCAGATTCACCGGGCCACTGGCGGGTGATTTCCACATTGAAATCGCGTGAGAGTCGCTCTATGCCTGCTGAAATCTGTACCCGCGTCCAGCCCCCCCCATTCGCGCCCGTTGACGCGCAATATCACGTGATGACTCATCTTGCGGGTACTCTCAACGGTTTCACTGGCATAAAGCCAGGATGATTAACGGCATTTCGGCGGGTGATATCGGTTTCCCGTGCCGCATTGTCATACCACTTAGCGGCCAGAACCAGCGCCGGTAGCACTGCCTCGGGCGTGCGTGTTACCGTTTTTTCAACTTGCGCCAGTCGTGTTGCAATATCCCGGTTAGCATCGGTTTTCACCTGTTGCAAGGCAAGGAACAGCGCATCATCAAGCGTTAATGCCTGTTCGTGCTCGATAGCCTGATTCAGCGTTTCTCGCACCGTAACCAACGCATCCCACGTTACCGCCGAGAGTCCTTCAATGTGACTGCCTGCCATATGAGAAACCGCGTGTAATGCGGGATGGGAAATATTGACATGTACTTGACGTTTTCCACGTTGATTAACCGGTAACATGGCGGTACGTGGTGGGGGGAGTTGTGTTAATCGCCACGTCGCCTCATGGATGGCCGTGGCACGCAACAAAGCGGCAATACGATTACTGTGCCTACGTTCAGACTGTACGCTTGGCCTGTCGCTTTTCCATACTCCACGCGGCGCTAAATCATTCCCGAGTGTGACACCCGATAGCGTTTTGATTTGCTGTGCCAATGTAGAAGCATCTTGCGCGGTACGCCTGCCAGCACGCCACATCCGCTGTATCGCTTCGCCCAGGTTTTTACCGGATGAGCCGGACTTTAAGATCACCGAAATATCGCCATGCAATAGCCTTGACGCGGCAGTAATGCCGCTATCAATAGTGTCAAAGGCTTTGGTGACGTTGTTAATCATGCTTTTAGTACGTGCTAACACGCCAGCCTGTGCAAAATCCGGTAAGCTTTTTAAGCCTATATGAGCAAAAGCTTCGCCAATGCGATCATTTAGTGCTGAACTGGAAGAAATTAGCGTTTGTCCCGTCGCAATACCTGCTGTTGGGAAAGAAAGCTCACCAGCCTCAACGACGTTAAAGCTGACGCGACACATCCTTCCATCGCGTCCGCTATGGCTTACTCTCACTTCACCGTCAATACAGACAGCTATTTCACCGTAGTAGGGATGTACCAGCGTTCCCGGCCCTGGCGTATCAATAGCCACAATGAGCCGATCTCGGGCCTCGAAGAAATCATCACCAACCAGATAGGCATTGATAGTAAATCGCTGGGTGGCGCGTCCAAGATCTTCGGTATAGGGCTTATCCCGATTCGGGTATTCGTGAACCTGTACACGCCGTCCGAACGTCCCCTCGTCGTCTTCTACCTGAAACGGTACGCCGCGAAAAGACGCTGGACGCAGGTTATCTTTCCAGCTCGTCATCTAACCCTCTATATTTAAATAAATGTGATTTTAATCAACAAATGTTATTGTATTACCAGGGCTTGTTTTTCAGTTCAACGGTGCGAAGTTTTTCCATTACATAATTGAAATAATTATCTGCATCGGATTTATTATCAAAGGAAATTCGCCTTAGATTACCACTTACATCAATCGAAATTTTAAAAGGGGGATTAGGATTTAGTTTATTAGGATAATATTTATCTATAGATCTTAGTTTAGATAGGCTAATAATAATGTCTTCGTTTTTATTATCTTCACGATATTTTATTCTTACAAATTTCATGATTGTCACTCCTTATTATTTTCTTTTGGTGATAAATCAATCACCTCTAATTTACTGGCTATATACTCGAAATAATCATCACGTTCTTTTGTATTTTTAAAAGATTTCCTTTCGGAAAAAATTAATATCTCAGGAAGAGATACACCTTCCCATTTTCTTATTTCTCCTATAGCCTCAAAATTAATCCCTATCGTTTTTGTTGGTTCATAGGCATTACCATTGTCGTAATTATCAACGTCTATTGTTAAAAAACTCATATGACTTCTCCTTTGTTTTTACTTACTGCCTGGAAAATCGGTTATAGCCGACATCGAAACTCAGCCAGGGTAGGGCATTACCAACGGGGGCGACACGCATACCTGGCGGAGTGTTTTCAAAGATAAATCTGACCTCACCGTCTCGTGGCTCAGTTTTGCTGAATGAATCCAAGGTATTTTTGGGTTCTTCCTTAAATTGCCAGTTACCCTTGTCATCTTTAAGCAAATGACTGTTGCCAATCATTGAACGACCAAACTCGCCCCAATCCCGCGCTGTCCGGAGGTTTTGAAACCATTCATTATCACCGAATGCGGCATTGAGACCTTTGTCGACAAGTGGTTCGACGCCCATCGATACCGCACCTATCAACCCGGCTTTTCCCAGTACCCCCTTGATGCCAGATGGACTGTTTTTAGCCAGTATTTTCATCTCACGGGTGACATTGCGAATCGATTTCACCATATTGACAGCCCATTTTGTCGTCACAAAAACCAGAATGCCTGCGAGCACGGTTTCCCAACCGCCTATCGCCTGAATAACGCCATCAATATCTTGCCAGACCGATTTAATAATCGGGCCGATCGTTTCCCAGTTGTCGACAATAAGTCCACCGGCTATGACCATTGACGTGACCAGTTTACCTAGCCTCGACATTTTCATCACACTGTTAAAAATCCGGAAAGCACGGGTGACTACGCCGATAGCGGTTGCGGTTCCCAACAGATAAACGCCCCACTTAGCGAAGGATTTAATCAGTTCTGGATTAGCTTTTACCCAGGTGCGAAATTGTTCAATCAATGGCTGGATTTTCTTTGTCATTTCGACAATAGAGGGTAAAAAAATTGACCCGATGCTGACACTTGCAACATGCATCTGATTTTTAAACAGTTGTATTGCATTTGCGGTAGTGGCGGCCCGAGCAGCATATTCCTTCTGCATAGATCCGCCGTACTTTTGTTTATCGGCGACCCTATCTAGGTTAACTTCCAGTAATTTAAGGTTGGTGAGCAGCGGCGCAATTGATCCCAGAGATTCAGAGCCAAACAAGTCATTTAATAATGCCATCTGATCTTTTTTAGGCAATTGTTCAAGGGCTTTCAGCACCATCAACATGGCGCCTTTCGCATCTTTCTGCATCTGTGCGGCCAGTTTTTTGGGGCTGATTTTTAAGGTGTGTAGCGCTACTTTTTGTGATTTTGTCGCTGATTTCCCTTTGGTTAACGCCAGCATAAAGTTCTTGATGCCGGTTGCCGCCACGTCTGACTCAACACCCATCCCTGCAATGGTTGCGCCAAGTGCTGCAATTTCGCCAGACGCAAGACCGCCAACTTCACCCAACGGGCCAATCCGTGTCACAATTTGAGAGATTTTCGCGGCATTGGCTGGCCCGTTGTTGCCAAGGGTGTTGATTTTATCGGCCAGCGAGACGACATCATTTTGCGTCAACCGGAAGGCGGTACGCCATTGTGCCATCATCTGCCCAGATTGCTCAGCAGTTTGGTCAAAGGCGATACCCATTTTTACGGCAGATTGCGCGAAGGACATTAGTTCTTCTTTTGCTATTCCTGCCTGACCACCTGCGGCCACAATCTGACCAATACCGTCTGCGGCCATCGGCAATGCTGTCGACAGCTTAAGAATATCTTCCGACATCTGTTTAAATTGCTCGGGTGTATCAAAATCAACCACCTTGCGGACATCAGCCATCGTCGACTCAAAGTCTATCGCCTGCTTGATAGGGCCAGCCATTGCGGTAACAACGCCAGCCCCTAATGCAGCAGCCCCTGCCAGTCCTGCGCTAAACTCCTTCTTGAAGGACTTCATTTCACGCCGCATTCCCTTTAACGGGGCAGAGAGCTTATCGACGGCAGTGATGATTGCTTTTAACTCAAAACTATTAGCCACCCTGTCGCTCCTCGTTGATGCGAACAGCCTCCGCTTCCAGATCAAAGAACTGGCTTAGCGGATGCTGGCGTAATTCAAAGGGGTTTATGCGCCAGAACCAGGCAACGTTGTAAAATCGTCGTCTGAGACTACTAAGTTCTGGGCACTGGTAAAAAAACTCACGATGGTCATCGAGGCGACAAATACATCATGTAACGATAACTGTTGCGCTGAAGAGCGTGGGATATTAGCCAGTTCAGGAAGATAAGCGAGTGCTGAGCGCGTATCCAGGCGTGTATCGCCTCGCTCCGAATAACTAAACGGAATACCAAATTTTTCTACCTGATCAAACGTGGGTTCCTGAATTTCCAGTACGGTGACTTTGTTATTGTGTACCTGAATCGGCTTACTTAGTGCTATTGATTTCATTGATAAAATCCTTCATCTCCGTGAAATTCCATCTCGACAGTGCCTTCATCAGCATTATGTGAAGATTCGCCGGATAGCCACGCGCCTGACAACACATAGACCATACCGTTAGCTAATTCAGCGGTAATGGTCATTTCATCTGCTGTCGTGAGTTTTTCTATCGGAAAACTTCGTTCAACTTTAAATTCTGCTTTGATATAAGGGGCACGATGCGTTTCTTTGTAATGCACACTGCCATCAATACCCACCAGATCTTCACGGATAACCGTATTCATCGGTACTTCTACACTGCCATTCAGTGAGAGTTGTTGACCATCTACCTTAAAATAGCAAGTGCCGCCTATTTTTCTTTTGCCTGTCATCACACCACCTCACCCTGGTTATATTGCAGCCTGAATTGATTCGCTAACGCAAATACCCGCAGTTGGTTGATATAATCCGCCGGAAAGACCACATCAATCCGATTAGGATCATTGGCGTTGCGCTCAACGATGAGATGCTGCCGAAAAGCGTCGAAATTTTCGACAATCCCTTCATTTTCCAGTTGGCGATAAACCGCACAGAGTTCGCCTTTAATCACCGCTGGCGTAGCAATCGCTTGCCCTGACCCAAATCGCGTACCATCACTAGCCAGTTTTTGCCGCCCGTATTTGCTGGTTATGACGGATTTTAATCGCCGCAAAACATAGGCACTGGTATAGAGTGTTTCACTGTCCAGATAGCTGTTATCGGCCACGCCGTAACTGTTTTTCTGGTAGGTCGTCACATCGCGCTGAATGCGTAATACGCCGCCTTCGACATTGGCGGTGGCGATACCGTGTGAAAGGAGGGATTGCTGCTCTGTCAGGGTGAAGCGCTTGCCAGACGGTGCGGGTAACACCCCGTTTAACTCGCCCGTGTGGGTCGGTCTCGCCGGGTCATTACGCAAAAATATCGCGCACCGTGCCAGTCGTGCCGCAACCAGTTCATCAAGCGCAGTTTGTGTCGCTTTCTCATAGCCTGCAATGGTGAGATGCGGATCATTAAGCGTGTCGCCAAAAGCGACCAGTTCACCGACCGTCCCTTTTTTGGCCGTATAAACATGGCCGTATAACTGTTGATAAGGACTCCAGCGACCGTTCGTGTCGTTCATCTCCGCACTCATCTTTTGCAAAGAAACAGCATCAGAGAAAGGCAATCCGATAAAATCAAATAATAAGTCACCCATTGCACTGATAACGCTATCCATATCGGGTGAGCCAACGCCACCACTCATGGCAGTAATGGTAATATTAAGACCGTGAGGCGTATTCTCACCGCCTGTCGGGGCATAATAGTTCATCATCAAAGGAATATCGTTACCGGTTAACCCTTTATGTTTCGCCGTTAAGCTGATTTTTTCAGCCGCTATTGTCGCGGTGACGGGTAAGTCCTCGTTATCGTTAATCGCCTTGCCAAGGGCGGTGGCAACCGTATTCGCCGTATCCGATTTCTTGACGGCCGCTAAAATACGTTGATTACCGATATAGAATGTGACGACACCGGAATCGGTTGCAGTGCCACTTATCGCAATCTCACCTTTTGCTTCAGTGCCTGTCGTTTCAGGTACGGCAATGACAAACAGTTCACCGACGGCATCAATCCGGCGATACGCTTGTACCATGCGGTGTAATTGGCTGCCACGACCGGCTAATTGTTGCATCATTTCTGCCGAGGGCATGATCATGGGTAAATTTAAGGTCATTTGTGCAGTGGGTAATGCATGACCAATAAGCAACGCCGGCCCACTGACTTGCATCGTATTGGCAGCACTGTTATCCATTTCGGGATAGAAGCCAGGCACACGCAGATTGGCGTTCACGGTATTAAAGCTAATGGTCATTCCTGCGTCTCCTCTTTAATAATTTTTTTTAATTTAGTTTTTACGGGATCAGTCGTTTCTTGCACGATGGTGGGATTATCAGATTGACTTACTTCTTCAATATCATCGTCCTGTTTCCTTCTGATCCAAAAAAGCGTTTTTTGAACCTGCAAACCTTCTTCGGGCAGATATTCCCCAAAATATTCTTGGGTATCGCGCATATATTGCGGAATAGGCACTTTTCGCCCGTGCTTGGGTTTTATAAAAACAATTTCTGGTTGGGTACCCATCATTTTATCTTCATCTCCAGATGCGATTTTACGTTGCCTGGCTGTTCGTTCAGGTCAATAGCAACGGTATGCAAATCGGGTAAATTGTTCAGGTCAGCATCGTGGCGGGTATCTTCGGCGTTGATGTCTGTTTCAGTATTAAATTTAAACAGGTAGTGATATTCGGCGCGGTTTGAATCGGCTTCCTCTGCACCGGCATAATTAATTGCACCACAACCCGGCTCTGGCTGCCAACCCAGTAATGCCCGCCAGATTTCAGACCTGACTTCATTTAATGTGTCGACAGAGGGATAGTGTCCCTTTTGATTACGGGCATTATTTAAAATCACCACGACATAAAAACTTTCGGTTAATGATTGCCAATAATCCGTTTGTGACCGTTGTTCACCGACAACATCTTCTCCCGGAATAACGTAAGCAGCGGGTAAAGCCAGTTTGCCGCAATCCGGTAAATCCTCATATTGAGAGACACTGCCTACTCTGTTTTCAAAACGGGGACACAAGGTTCGTAATGCCGCAATAATGGGACTAAGTTTCATGATCCTTTCCTTTTCGTCTCTCTGCCCGCAGTGATTGACGCAGTGCTCTCTTTAGCGTGTAGCTCGTCCAGCTTTTCAGCTGCGTTAACGTGGCGACCATGTAATTTTGACGTTTCTCAATACGCCAACCTCCGCGTTGGTGGTGACGTTTTTGTCGTTTGTGCTGTTTAGACATACCGCGAGAAGCGCTACGTACCCCGTAATGCAGAAAAACAGGATAAAAATCGCCTTCAATCGGTTTACTGCCGACACCGCGTTTCTGATTGGGGGCGATCTTAACCATTAACCCGGGTCGGCGTGATGTCGCTTTCGGAACGTAATAACCAATAGATCGCGCTAATCGTCCGGTTTGCCACCGTGGGGTTTCACCGGGTCGTGAACGGCCACCCCGCTTCATCAGTTGACGACGTGCGGCTTTCAGATGCATTTGACCGACTTTCACAAAAGCACGACGGATCCTGGCGCGATTAAAGACAAATTCTTTGGGTTGATGAAAATCAATATGGAGATTATCCAAAATCATTTCCCCTTTCTGGTTGACTGCGCATTTCTTCACAGGAAAAAGACAGAAAACGCCCCGCACTGTGGATATCAATAACGCCCCGTATGAGGTAGACGACACCGTTAATCAGTGCTTGATCACTTGAGTAAAGTGATTGTCTGTATCTCACAATGATTTTATGCGTGATGGTTTTGTTGATTTGAAAAGAATGGAGGCGAAGTGTGTCACTCACGGGGATCAATTTTCCCCAGACGGTATGCTCGTCTAGATTTGCTGTCTGTATCCCGCTGCCGCCTATCGGTTCATCCTGTCGCGTATAAAACAAAACGCGCTTATTTAACTCCCCGGGATCGGGGAAACGGGAATACGGTCTGCTATAATGCAGTTTCATAATCCGCTCAGCCTGTAGTCATCAACTAAAAACTTAAAAAACGGAAAAATAGACCACTGTTCCATATCGGATATACCTCCACGATGCTCATATAACCCGGTCACCAATAGCAACATACCCTGAATAATCGCCGCATTGATAACCAGGCCGTTAGGGTCATTTTTCGGTACGGAGGCTTTGTAGAGATGACGGTTAAGATGTGCGATGGTTTTTTGCTCTACGGCGGCGATATAACTATCAAGCAGCACATCTTCACTGTTATCGTTTAATTCAATCCTGCATTGTCGTTTGACCTGTTCTTTGTCAATAAACATGTTGGTTTATTTCCAGTAAAAAAATGGCCTACATGGGTAGGCCATCGAGTTTAATGTTGATGACTAGCCACCACTACCTGATTGACCGCCTTTCCCAGCCCCCCCTGCATTTGACGGTGCGGCAGGCGACACCGCTATTTTGGTTAAATCCCCTTTGATAAAGGCTTCGGGGCGGTAAACCGCGAGTGCCAGACGCTCTTCACAACGAATCGAGATCATGTTCTTCTCAAAATCATCGGTATTTTCGGTGCTAATCACCACGTTGGCTTCTTCACGGTCAAACAGTTGAGCACCTAAACTAAACGAACCCACCAGGAATTTATCTTTAAACTCAGTGGCTTCTGTGACAACAACGGGTAAGCCCCACAACGTCGGTGTCGTCAGGGCTGCCGGATTGGAGAGGAGATAACGCCCCAGCGTATCCTTGATAAGTTCAATCTGTGCCCAGTTAGTAAAGTGCAACACATGGCCTGTCGCCGGGATCCGTGCCAGTTGCGCTTGTAGCATGGCAAGCCGCAGATCATCAATCGCGGTGCGATGTGCCGGTGTTAATTCCGCTTTGAATGCTGTGGCCTGAGTAAAGATCCCGTTCAGGTTTAAACTGGTACCGTCACCGAAGAGAATTTGCTGCTCTTCAACGTATTTCAGGCCATAACGTAGCTCCATATCGATAAGGGAGGCCAGTTGCGAAAAGTCATCCAGAATTTGCTTGGAGGCTTTAAACATATGGGCAATCGTGCGAACGGGGACTGTTGCCTCTTCAAATTCAATCGTGCTATAGGGCTTCGCGGTATTTTCCGCGACAGTCTTGGCATTATTGGTAAATCCTTTCTGCTTCACGTAATAAATCGTGTTACTTTGCGTCTTTCCACTGGCAATCAAATCACGAATAAACAACCGTTGCTTCGGCTTGGTCAAGATGTCTGATTGACGGTCGGGGGCGACAATCGTTCCGGTGACATCCGATGAAATAAGTGCGGCGTTAATCGGCGCGACTATCCGTTTGCTGGATTCCATGCCCGATCCTAAAGCCTGCACGACCTCCATACCAACCACCTGTTGACCGATAGAACTCACCACGTTCAACGCATTGGCGACGGGCATTTGGGCAATATGTTGTTCAACTTCGCCTACCTGGGCTTTCAGGGTTTTTTCTGCTTCGCGTAAGGCGTTTAATTCGACCGCCATTTTATCAACGGCCGCCTTGGTTTCTGCGGAAATTTCACCGGATTTTTGCGCTTCTTTCAGGGCTTTCTCTGCCTGGGCGCTATATTTGCTGCTGGCTTCTTCAATAGAAGCCGTTACTTTCTTAAACATTTCATTAATATCAGACATATTGTCTCCAGTTTAATGGGGTATCGACACCAGACGACGCAAGGCATTATCCAGTTGTGTCACGGTCTCGGAAGAAACATCAGGGGTAGCGGACAGCGTACCGTGATAGGGCGTGATAGCGCTCGGCATATCACCCCGTAAAGCTTTAAATAATCGTCGCCGTTCAGCGCGAGGTGTATTGGTTTTCGCCAACAGAGCATCCAGTTTTCTCAGTGCGGTGGTAGGCGAATCGTTATCCTGTTGTGTGCTATCAGCGGGCAGGAAGGCATCCGCAAACCCTTTCTCCACCGCTTCGCCGCCATTAATCCAGGTTTCACTATCCATCATCGCGGTGATCGTTTTTTCATCCATCCCGGTTCTGGCGACGTAAATATCCCGCATGGCAAAATCAAAGGGGGTCATTTTTTCGGCAATGTCGGCAAAGTCATGGCGATTACCGACGGCCATACCCCAGGTGTTGTGGATCATCAGAAAAGCACTGCGCCCGATTTGTATCTCATCGCCTGACATGGCAATGATTGAAGCCGCAGAAGCCGCTAATCCCAATATTTTTACGGTCACTTTGCCCGCATATTCACGGAGTTGATTGAAGATAGTCAGCCCTTCAAACAGATCGCCACCCGGCGAATTGATATTGACGGTGACATCTTGACCTTCCAGTGAACGCAATATTGCGCCAATCCGTTTAGCGGTGATCCCTTCGCCTGCCCAATCCTGCCCAATCGTCTCAAATATCGATAGCGTATTATCATCCTGGCTTGATGCCCTGATGCTGCTGTTCCATTTTTCCAATGCTGACGGTGAAATTTCACTGGTCATTTTTGGACAGGGAAAAACCGCCGGTAATCCCGGAAGTGCATTTTTTTTCATCGGGAAAAACTCCAGTTATTCTGTTTCTTGCTGGTTGCCAGTCGGGTGATGAGAAGGGTTTTTTTCAGGGAATAACCAAGCACTTAGCGCGGCTCGTGCTTTTTCGCCGTCATTTTCCTGCCCCAGTTGATTGAGGGGCGTCAGGTTCAACTGAACGGTATACAGGTCTCCGCCATCAATCGGCGGCAGATTTTCCAGTCTCCGCACATCATTGCGATTCATCCAGCCATTTTGTAGCGCGGTCGTGTAATAAGCCGCTCTACCACTACTGTCGGTTCTGAGCAGTCCTTCAACAGAAAATTCCGCAAAATAATCCTCGTCATTATCCAGCAGACAGCGGGCGATTTCCTGTTCAATATTGACCAGTAAGGGCCGTAAGGTATTGGTCAGGAAAATCAGGTTCATCCCTTCCACGCTCGAAGCCCAACTGCTTTGTTTTGTAATATGACCGACCATAAACGGCGGAACGCGACACCAGCGGCAGATTTCTTCGACGCTATGATCGCGGCTTTCCAGCATTTGCGAGGTTTGTGGATCGAGGGTGATACCATTAAATTTCATTCCAGCTTCCAGCAGCATCACTTTGCCGGTATTTTCTGACCCTGAAAATCGTTCAAGTTCTTTATTAAACGTTTCTCGTTGCTCCTTGCTGAGTAATTTGTCGAAAGTGACAAAACCGGATGCCGACATGCCTTTCTGGAAATACCGCGCTGCCGTTGTTTCGAGTGACATCGCGGAGCCAAATACCTCACGACCGGTTTTTAACGGCATCATGCCGCAAATGCCGTCTAATCCGAACCCCCGTATGTGCATCATGTCATTATCTGCAATCACTCGCGGTTTTAATGAGGAATAACCGGGCTTGCTGTCGTGGGTATAATGGTATTCCAGTCGCCCGTTATCACGCCGTTTAACAATGATATTTTGGGGTAATAGTGGGACGAGGGAGACCAGACGCTGACCGACCTTCTTTTTTTCAACAAAGGCATTACCGCGTAAACACAAGCTGGCAACAATCATTTGGATAAAACGCGACGGTGTCATTTCCAGGTTGGGACGACGACACAGGACAGGATAAGCAGGGTGTTGCTGTGCGAGGCTGCGTGAACCATCCGACTCACGGTGATAGAGTTTGAGCGGTAACGTGGATATCGATTCACTCAGCAGACGCACACAAGCCCAAACCGCAGAAAGTTGCAGGGCTTTATCCGTTGTCACCACTTGTCCGCTCTTACTCTGGCTATAGTCATGAAACGATGACAGCGTATCCGTTAAATTCTGTGGCACCCCTAGCCAGTTGAGCACCGCGCTTTTAATTTTACCCGGAGATTGATGTTTTTTCACTACAGTCCTACCATAATCGGATTGGTTAAAAAGCCATCCAGATCGCCGCTTTCTTCCTCAACAACCTCGGCGGCCCCGATGGCCATCGCCAGTGCTACCACACCGTCAATACGTCCGTTGCTACGGCGTTTGCTAAAAACACGATTGCCGTTTTTATCTTCTTCAATAACCGTATTCGCGGCGTTCCAGCGTAGACAGGGGTTGAAATCAATACGTAATTCGCCACCGAGAAGATGCTGCTCAAACAATTCAATGGATCGCGGCATCCAAAGTCTGGATTGTTTTGATTTGCCGAAGCCTTGTCCGTGCGGCGTTAATAGCGTATTCACCCCTTCGTTTTCCAGTTCTGGCCGTAAATAATCAATATGATACGCATCGTAGGCAATACGATTGAGGGTATAGCGTGCGGATAATTCGGCTATCCGTTGGGCAACAAAGCTCAGATTAATCGCATTCCCTGGCGGGGCGTTAAGATAACCCGCTCGCAACCAGGCATCGTAAGGCACTCTGTCGACCCTGGCACGCTCCAGTAAGGTGTCTTTCGGTGTCCAGAACTCGACATAAGCCACTTTTTCTTCCGGCCAATAAAGCGCCAGCGCCGTTAAATCCTGCTTGCCGGATAAATCCAGGCCACCGTAGCAGGGGGAGTTTGCCAGCGCCGCTAAATCCAGCGAGGTCTCCTCACACGCTATCCAGCTATCACTATTAATCCAGGGATTCTCAGCATCGACCCACTGACAGAAATTGAGACGACGAACCAGGCTCTCTTTGGCGGGCATCCCACGGGCTTGCGTGACTTGCTCCTGTAAATAGCGTTCGCTGAACGTATGCCCTAATGAGGGATTCGCTTTTTTCCAACAACCGCTATCTTTAAAGGGGTCATCGCCTTCGTCCAGCGAACAGATAAATGCGAAAAAGCTATCATCTTCAATGCTGCCCTCTGCCACTTTACGTCCGTATTCGTGATAGTCGTAACACACACTGGTTTTGTTGTGGCCGCTATTGGTGATCATGAAAATCAATGCCTGTTGGCGGCCTTTTGTGCCTGCCCGCATCATTTCAACGACCTGATTACTTTTGTGTTCGTGAATTTCGTCAATCAAGGCACAGTGAGGACGCGGGCCGGATTGCCCATCATCGGCACTGATAGGCCGAAAAAAAGCACGGGCTTGTAAGAATGCCAGATTCCATTCCTTACCCGCCCCACCGGATTTCTGGATACGTTCGGCCAGCTTTGGCGATTGGTCTACCATCGCGACGGCGTCACGAAACAGGATCATCGCCTGGTCTTTTTTGGTGGCAGCGGCGTAGACTTCGGCTCGCGCTTCATTATCGGCAACCAGGCAATATAGCCCTATCCCCGCCGCCAGCGGCGATTTTCCTGATCCTTTTCCGGCTTCAACGTAGGCCATACGAAAACGGCGTTGTCCTTCGTTGTTTCGCCAGCCAAAAAGGGAGCCAACGATAAAACACTGCCAGGGGAGTAAATTAAACGGTTTGCCTTCATAGATACCGCCGTTCAATTTCAATACGTTGGAAAAAAAACGGATGGCACGCTGTGCGGATCCGACATCCCACAACAGACCCCGCGTATTACCCGTCGATAAATCCCGCAAGTGACGTTGACAGGCATGACGAATATCGGGGCCAGCAAGCTCCTGACCTGAAACCACCAAGGTGGCATAGTCGGTAGCTAAATCAGTGAGCGAAGAATTCGTCGAGTTCTTCGGGGTCTTTTTCTTTGTCATGTGTCCTCACCTTGGTTCTTGCCGCGGGTGTTAAGCCAAATTCAACCAGATAGCTTTTAAAGCGTTTATCGGCATCTGACAGCATCGAAACGGCGGGATTCGCCTTGATTAATACGCCGTTTTGAGAATGCACCTCAAACGTTTCACCGTTGGTCTCTATCAAGGTGCGATACCGCAGGATCTCAGCGTAAATATCACACAGCCTTTCCAGCGCAAAAGCATCGGCGATCGTTAATACGCCCATGCCATTTAGCAGCAGTGTTAGCCGTTCCCAGGTTTTTTTTGCCGTATTGGATAAGTGTTTTGGGGGAGGGGCTGAATAGGATGGTGGGGTAGGCTCTGCGCTATTGAGCGGTCGTCTACCCGGATTACCGGCGATTATTTTACAGGCAGTCGGTTTAGGTCGTCTTCCTGCCATAAATACGTCCTTTTTTGTTAAATAAAACCATCAATTTTAAAATATATTTATTTTCAATAAGATAAGGCGCGATCAAAAAAAGTTTTCATTTCGCGACTGTGCGTACAGAGGGGGCCCTCAGGTCAGTAAGCTTTATTTACTGGAACTTTTAACCCACCCTCCCTATTTATTCTGTTGATACCAGTGACTATTGGGATTACTCGGCATCCCGTTTTCATCACAGCCAAAGCCCTTGTTACCTTTTTCCATCCGTTGCTTGGTTGTGTTGTGATGCTGAACACAGAGTGGTTGCCAGTTCTTTTCATCCCAGAATAGTTTTTGGGCTATCTTCAATTCTTCTGTCGTCTTAGCCACGCGCAGACGATGCGGTATGATATGATCAACCACGGTTGCCGGATTGATGAAATTATTGGCTTGACACATGGCACATAAAGGATGTTTGGCAAGAAATGCCCGCCGCGCTTTATCCCAGCGAGAATTGTACAGTTGGGTTTTCTTCATAAGGACAGCCATGTTTTAGAGGAAGGTCTAGGAATTTGGCTGGGCATATTCCATCATCCGTGTTGATGTTTCATGCAGGATGGCATCTGTTATATCCCAACAACAAAAGGAATAATCAAAGTGATAACTGAATTCTCTGCGGCTATGGTCGCTCTTAAAGAAACTATTAGTCTTGCGAAAACCATAAGTGAAGCTAAAACTGATGCGGACGTTAAAGCAACCACTTTTGAACTACAAGGAAAACTTTTTAATCTTCAATCTGACTGCTTAGGTCTCGGTGAGGTGATCCAATCGCAAAAAGAACAAATAGCGCATCTCAAAGCAAAAATTACCGAGTTTGAAAACTTTGCACGCGAGGCTGAAGGTTATATTTTGAATCAACTTGAAACAGGTACATTTGTTTATTCTAAAAAGCAAACTGTGAATGATGCGGAAGTAAGTGTGCATCTTTGCCCATATTGCTTCACAAAGAAGATAATATCTATACTTCAACCAGACCTGAAGGCCTATTGTAATTCTCATTGTCCCTCCTGTAAAAATAATTACGAGATGCAAAAAAGAGAGATAGGTCTCTAATATGAAATGGTATCCAATTATTAAAAAGCTAAGCACCATTATGAACGCTTTTGTGATTTATTCACTTGGCGTCTCAGGTAACGGCATCCAATGGCTGGCTGTGCACGTTTTCTGGATACCTTGACAACAATCTGCATGGTGAAAGTGGTAATTACCAAGATAAATACCGACCAGACATTCTTTTCTATCCTTGCGATAAATAAGTACTTTATTGTTTATCTCTGGCATACGTATACAACAATCAATCCAGTTCATTCATTCTTCGCTTCCTGTTGATGAGACAAGACGACTTGCCGCACATAGTCTTGCAAGCCGTTTATTTGCTGCTCGGCAATCTCAATTCTATGTCGGAGGATGAAATCAACAAAAAGCCCGAACATTGTCGGGCTTCCGTACTCTGCGTATTGCAAGATGCTTAGTTAGCGCATCTTCTGGTTCCATTACTCTTAATCTTGCTGCTAGGCACCCCATGCTTAATCCGTACATTTTTGCCGTATCTTTAAAACAAAGGGTTTTACCAAAGGCAGTGATAAATCTATTTGTTCGCTTGTTCCTTGCTTGCTCATGCGCCGTGGCCCATCGGCAGTTGGCAGGACCATATCCTTGGTTATTATCTATTCTCTCAATGGTTGTACCATATGGCCTGCGCCCCATATCAGATAAAAAATTCTCAAATTGAAGCCACCTCTCATCAATCATTATCCCTCTGCCACCATAAGAAGGGTAATTGACATTTTCGGGGTTGCAGCAGCGGCTTTTCATGTCTTCCCAGGTGAAATATTCAGGAGTTTTCTTTCCGGCTCGAGCATGTCCGTGTTTTATCTTTAGGCATCCACAAGAACGAGTATTACCACTAGTGAGATTACTGTGTCGGACAACAGTTTCGTTACCACACTCGCAGAGACACAGCCACATTTGTTGATTATGCTTATTTTTACCTGCGGAGCAAACCACTGTTAAACGCTCAAATACCTCTCCCGCCAATAAATTATTTCTTATTAGTCTCATCAATAATTCGCCTTATGTAATCCTGAAGGTATTTTATTTTTGCTTGGTCGCTGATGATTCCAGATCTAATATCGAGAACGTTTCGTCCAGCAATTGAAGAGAGTTCGATGGTTCCTGCATGGCCCAGGCTGCTGGGGCTGGTAGTACTGATTGGACAGTTACCTTTGACGAGCACCCGCCCGCCGCTATTAAGCTTACGACGCAAATCATCATTCTTAGCTTGCACATCGGCTAATTCCTTAGTGTGTCTGGCATCCAACGCTGAGATGGTCTGCATTTGATGGTTTAACTGCTCAAATGCAACTTGCTGTTTTTCCCTATCCGATACAGCAATCTTTCGTGCTTTCTCAGCATCATAATACAGTGTCCGGTAATACAGGGTTGCGCCTAGCATTGAGGTCAGTAGCAAAGCGATAATAAGAGGAATTTTCCAGTTCATTTTTCTACACAATACGCTATACCGTTAATCGCCCTTGCGGTTTCAAAATTTAACTCAAATATGGCTTTCGCTTTTTCGCACCGCTCTTTTGATGAAAATTCCTGACTACTCACTGAGGCAAAATCAGTCTCTGCAAAAGGGGCTGCATACATAGCAAAAATTAATATCCACATGGAGTACTCCTCGTTATCTTTTGATTTGAGGCTGATACCTTCCAGCCCAGACTTTGGCAACATGTAGGCAATCGGCAAAAATCTTACCCTTTGCGCTAGCTGCATTACGGCGATAATGTTCTAGTGCCACGTCTGCACTAATTCGTGCCACTGATTGCTCGTACCCCTGCTTAACGAGTTCAGTTACTACGTGTTTCTCAATGAATTCGATATAGTTCTTCATGCGGTTTTTTCTCCTCATCTATATCAGGAAAATCACCCAAGTCGCAGAGCTTGAATTGAATAAGGTCTTTCACCAGTTGTTCAGCTTTTTTAATTGATTTTTTCTCTTTCTGGCGTAGCGTCATCAGATTGCTACCTTTTTGGCCGTGCTCCGTGAAAGAATACTTTTCAGCCAGTGCGACCCGATCTTGCATCTGCTTAATGGTGAGTTCTGTTAAACCGGACAAGTCGAGAAGGTTAATATCTTGACCACCTTCTAACTCAGTCATCCTGTCGAACACGGTGGCCTGTAGTTCGTAACTGTAGCTCATAGCCATCAAACAGGCTTCACGCTTGGGGAAGCGGTAGCAAGGAAGATCACGACCGGTGCTGTCTTTGTACTGAGCAAAAAATTTTGCTGAGTGCTCGCCTAACACTTTCGGTACTTTTGTTAAAAAGCTTCTGTGTTGTAATTGTCTGTATTTCTTGCAAGGGAACGCCAATCCTTCACTTTTTGCTTTTGATGCACGGTCAGCGTTAATGTAGTCGATCATTTCAAGGCTACTCATGGTAGGTTTTCTTGATACAGGTAGTACTATAACATTTGAATATTGCATTGCGTTTTCCTTTTGAAATGAACCTTTGCCGCACAGGAAATCAGTCCATCGAGGCTCGCCAGCACTAACCGACTTCCTCAAAGGCTCATTTCAAATGGTTCAGGTTCGATGTGATTCTTTACGCAGCGGGGCGTATAGAAAAGCCTTGAACGATAACCAAGGCTCATTGAGTTGGATTGATTAGTGCATTTGGATTTAAACAAAGTTCCCGTTCTACCTCCCGGCGTTTAATTAGCCCGTTTGATAGCTTTCCTTCATCGTATTTCCATCGTCGCATCTGGTCACAAGCGCCTTGAATATCTCCGGCATTCAACTTTTTGAGTAGCGTTGAATTGGTAAATGCTCCACTGCCGATGTTATAAACAAATGAAGTCAAGGCGGCTTTTTGTAAATCGGTGAGCGGCACAGTAACATAACGTTCAACGGTAGAGTGTGCTACCTGCAAATCCTGCTTCATCAAATCGTTGCATTCTTCTTCGCTATAAATTTCCCCGAGCGTAACGTCCTTTCCGGTATGACCGTGACAGACGGTGAGCACACCGCCACTATCACGATAAGGTTTATAGCGCTTACCTTCGTGCCACTGCACCAGGACGGCAGCCAGTGCTAGTACACCTCCTGCCGTTGCCGCCAGAAGGCGTTTTTTAAGTTGGCTATTCATTAAGATTTCTCGTTCGATAACGATATTCCTTGTGTCGGTAATACCAGTTCAGTCCAACAGTCAGCACTGAACAGATAATACCCGTCACCAGCGCCCATTCACTAAGCGATAGCGCACCGCATAGAAACGTCGTCGCGCTGGCACCATAGGCAGTGCCCGTTGTGTATTTTTCAATGTTATTCATAACAGATGTGCTTATTTTAAAATGCTTGAGTGATAAAGGTATATTTCTGTGAAGGGGTTAAAATGACCGCTTCGGATAGCCAGAGCAACGCTTAATGGCGGCAATGCAAGCTTCCTGCTTTTTTTCTGAATCCGCTATAAATGCAGCCTTGCGCCATTGTGTTACGGCGCGACGGAAGAAGCCTATTTTCTCGAGATTTTTCGCTGTTTCTGTCAGTTTTTTATATTCTGTCATAATGATCCCTCACAATACTCATCAATAATCACCACACACTTCCCGCCCTTGGTACCGCCGTTATCATCAATTTTCTTTACCGTCATCACGCGAACCTGGCTATCATCGTCCCAAATATCCGCCCCAGTTAAAGAATCGAGTACGCCTTTGGAGTAATTGTCCACATCACGCTTTATCTTGTTCGGCAGATAGAGCTGCATCAATACAGAGACCTCACCTTCAAATTTTTGAAGACCGGATTTCTGGCGCATCTCATTGACAATTTTTGCCGTTGTTGCTTTAAATGCTTTAGCTTTATCACTTAAGTAGGGGCGTTTTGAATTATGTCGCCAATAAGTATTAACGCTGGGCGGGAAAGGGAGTTCGATTATCATGTTTTCATTCAAACCTTACTGGGAAATATTTATCTAAAAACTTTTGGATTGATGAAATTATGTCCTCAGCTTTGCTTTCCCAGCTATTAGCATTCTCATTCACATACCGTAGTGCGCCAAGATACAAAATGACTGGGAGGGTTGGAATAATAAATAAAAACCGGATAAAAATGTTGATATAGTTACTCATGCTTCACGCTCTTTTTAATAGTTTTTTTCTTTGGACATATGTCATTCTGCACCCAAGCCTTCTCCACGGTCGCCAGATAAACAACACGCTGCCCTTGCTGTTGCCCGCCTTTCCTTCCTTGCCTGTTTCGGCAGAGATAAATGAGAGTCGCCCCTCGGTGATAAATCGCGCTTCATGAGAGGTTTTTATCGCTTCCTGAAACCATGCCGTAGACGTATCGGAAGGGAGTAACATCACTATCGTTTGATTCTGCCTTCGGTATTGTTCGGCGGCTTTCTTAACCCAAGGCATAATCTTGCTATAGGGGGGATTGCAGAAAATGGCCCCGTCGCTATTCCAATCGCATCTCAGTGCGTCTTGCTGTTCAGTTAAAAATTCTTTGCATAGCGCGTTACTTTCATCGGCAGCAACATCCAGCTTAAAACCAAATTCAGCATCCAGTGTTTTAAAAACGTCAACAGGTGTTCGCCATCTGTCTTTGAATGACTTTGGTGTATTACTGATTAGCATATTTAAACCACGGTAGGATTTTTATATAACGGAGAATTCCAGACTTTGTTAATCATGCAGCGTGGCGTGGGTTTATTTTTACGGCTTTCTTCAAGTTTCACCGAAACATCCCACAGTTTTTTATCGATATTTAGTGTTTTTTCAACATGAAATCCTTTCTCAGTATATTGCTTAACCAGCCTATTGGCTTGTCGTGTGCTAATGGCTTCGTATCGAAACCAGCTTTTTCGTAAATATGTCATAGTCTTATTTGATAATTTGTGTGAAAATTTTAAATAGAGATAGGTATGTACTTTAGTGTGTACATTTTATTGGAGTTGAGTTAATGTATATCCATGTACACATATGGAGCATTAAGAATGCAAACAACAAAGATATTCAAAAATGGCAATTCACAAGCCGTCAGAATCCCTGCTGGGCTTGCTTTTGAAAATACAGATATGGAGCTTGAAATCGAACGCATTGGCGATGAAATCCGGATTCGGCCCGCTCGTCAGTCCCTAGAAAATGTGATGGATATATTTGCTAACTTCTCATCTGATTTTATGTCTGAAGGTCGTGACACCCATGAACAAGTAGACAGGGATACCATCTGATGCCTCGCTACATGCTGGATACAAACATGTGTATTTACCTCATCAAAAACCAGCCAAAACAGGTAGCAAAGCGTTTCGCAAATTGCTTTGTTGGCGATGTTGTTATGTCGGCGATTACCTTTGCTGAATTAGACTACGGAGTAGCGGTATCCAAAGATCAAGAACGAGAGCAAAATAACCTTAATCGACTCGTAAAACTAATAAATGTAATACCATTTGATGTCAATGCTGCTCGTGCCTATGGTGCAGTTCGCATGGCCACAAGAGAGCGGAAGAAAGACCATCTAGACAAGCTAATAGCTTCACATGCTATTGCATTAAACATCATACTAGTAACTAACAATGAACGTGATTTCATCGCTTATCCCGGTCTTCAAATCGAAAATTGGATAACATAGACGCAAACAATTTGTCAAGCCATAGCGGTTTTTTGATAGCATCTAATGCTGAAAACGCCGCTCGTGCTTCTTAGCCGCCTTAAAATCGACTTCCGAGTATCACTCAACGCCAAAACCTCTTATAAGCCTCTCTACGGCGTTCAAACTCAAAATCGCTAGGGGTTGGTTGCCTATATCGAGAAAACTCCTTATAGAGAGTTTTAGGCCGCTTAAAATCGATTTATGCAGCCATCCGTGAACGGTAACTTCCCCACGTGAACGTCAATGTACAACCGCCCCCGTCGTTCATACGGTCGATAACACGCTCCCCGATAAATCCGGCCAGTTCGTTCAATGCCAGATTGCTGATGATTATCGTTGGCTTCATGCTCTCGTAGCGCGTGTTAATGACCTCGAATAAGATCATTTTTTCCGCCTCGCTACCAAACTGAACGCCTACCTCGTCGATGATGAGCAAGTCAGGTTGCGTATAGCGCTTGATAACATCAGCTTCTGAACATTCTGCGTTTTTGCTCCAGGTTGATTTAAATTCGCGGGCAATTCGCAAAACTGTCGTGAATAGCGCTGAATTTTGGTGTTCGTTGATAACGTGCTTGGCAATCGACAGGGCAAGGTGATTCTTGCCGGTTCCTGGCTTACCGCACATCACCAAGCCGCCACCACGCTTAAGGCGTTCAGGCCAATGGGTGGCATAGGCATTGCAGAATTTTAAGCAACGCGCCGCATCAGGATTCACTGGCTCGTAGTTATCCAGGGTCACATTGGCAAAGCGTTCCGGCAGGTTCAGGTTATCCATGAGCGTTTTAATTTTTGAGCGCTTGCGGTGTTTTTCCTGCTCGGCTTCGGCTTGCTCCAACTGGGTTAATTTTTCGGTCAGGCAAGCAGGGCATTCACTTCTTGTTTCAATCCCTTTGCCGTGCAGTGCCATCCTGCGGCAACGTTGTTTGAATAAGCCGTGCCTGTCACAGATGGCCTCCTTCTCCTCGTAAACCGTGTGCTCTAGTGGCTTGGGTGGCGCATTCAGGTCTGCCAGTTTTTGGCGTACGGCGGTAATTTCTGTGTTGTAGTTCATAGACCCTCCCTCGACAAACACTCCCTCGCCCAATCGGGTAGCCGCGGTTCCCCATAGTCCTTGTCAGCAAAGCTATCTGCGACAGAGTGGGCCTTGGCCTGCTGGGTTCGTGCGAGCTGCTGAGGCTCGAAGAGTCCTTGCCAACCGTTGGCGATACTGGCGTTGATAATCTCTTCCGGCTGATGCCCATTGTCTCGGCACTTGCCTAGCAGCTTGATAGCCTGAGTCACCGTCTGCTGGGATTTGATCGGCTTTTTGATTTCCTTGCGGTACTGCACCCAGGAATCCCAAACTGGTTTGGGTAGCCAAGTGGGAAGTTCTGCCGAGCTTGGGTCAAACGATTTTGATTTTGCCGAAGGAGGGGTTTGGGGTGGTTTATATATATTGTCTTTTTTGTCTTTTGTAATAGTGTCTTTTGTGTTTCCCTGTTTTGGGGAAGAGCTATTACCCATTTTGGGGAAGGTTTTATTCCCTGTTTCGGGGAATGTTTCCCCCTTTTGGGTATTACCTTTTTTAGGGAATGATTCCTTCCCCTTTTCGGGTAAGTTTTCCCTGTTTTGGGTATTACCCTTTTCGGGTAAACTTTGCCACTCAGAAACAACTTTGTTAACCCCTATGCAATTTCTATCCATAAAAAGAAATTTACGTGCCAGAAGTTGGTTTTTTGCAGTACAAACCCGCGTCTCTGGAATGCCTGTTATTTTAGCTATCTGGGAATTAGTGATACGGTCAACTTTTTTATTAAAGCCGTAAGTTTTACGAATAATCGCAAGCATTACTTTTTGTTGATGAAGTGTAATATTTGCCATTAACAAGGCATCAAGAAGCGTATTCGCTAACTTTACATACCCTTCTTCCAATTCAGCAGCATGAGGCTCTTTGTTCTCGTTCACAGTGCCAAAATCCGCATAAGCAACGTTAGTCATAGCAGACTCCTATAATTATTTTAAATCGATGTGGAATAACTTATGGTTCAGCTGTACTTATCAATTTCATGTAAAATGCAATCGATATCCGCACATAAGTAATCCATTATTTCAGGGAGCCAAGGATTCGGTTTGCTGTAACATTCATCCGCATCAAAGTACTTGTAAATGTTAGCGGCGACTTCTCTTGCTCTAATTAATCTGCTATGACTTTCGTGGCTAATTTCCAGCTTTATTTTTTCCTGTTGGGCAGGCGAGATATCAACAATTCTCATGTTAATTGCCTCCCATGCCAGCGTGTACAGGTTGACGACCAGCCCAGATAAGGCGGCTGTCTTTGAATAGGGCGGTGAAGGTACGGAAATCCCTATGCGTGAATGACACTTTGCCGTAGGGAACAGCTGAATTTAGAGGAATAATCCAGTAAGTATCGGTAAATTTAGGATGAGTTTGGATTGGGGTAGTAACCATAGCGGTTGCCTCTCTACTAAGTTCTTTCAAACCTCACCAACCTGAGTTCAAGCAGGGTGGCGAGACGTAACGGGATTGAACTACCGGTAGTAGAGAACCCGGCGAGCCTTACGGCTCCCCCGCTACGCCTCACCATTATAGGAGCGCAACGCTGGTTATGACGGACGTAAAAAAACCGCATACTGCGGCTTATATCCGCTCTACAATTCGGGAGTTCAAACCCGGCACCCGTTTTGTTAAGGTGCTGGGTACAATATAGCTCATTTTTGTTCTTGCCGTCAAACGAGTTCGCTTGCCGTTGCTTCCTGCTCAGCAATAAGTATGTCGTTGAATTTTTTCAGCGCTTTATCGTTATAACGAAAGGATTCAACCTGTTTAGTGCTATAGCGTGACTTGTCCAGATAGTACTCACCGTATGAATGGGTCTTCATATTGTTGTCATTGGCGATACGGCCAATCTTGTTCGCTGAAACATTGAACATCTTGCCAATTTGCGTTGCGGTATAGCTCTTCTCTTCAAGCACAGGAAGAGGGATAACTTCACTGCCTGCTATAGGATTAATCAGTCCAGCAATAACGGCTTGACGGGCGGTGTCGGAAAGACCTGTGGCCCACTGGAAGG
The DNA here is from genome assembly GCF_036919435.1 of Arsenophonus sp. PmNCSU2021_1. Taxonomy (NCBI): domain Bacteria; kingdom Pseudomonadati; phylum Pseudomonadota; class Gammaproteobacteria; order Enterobacterales; family Morganellaceae; genus Arsenophonus; species Arsenophonus sp. PmNCSU2021_1. Next base: position 430,540 of record NZ_JAZHPL010000011.1, read on the forward strand.
TCTTTTCGGCTATCTCCATCTGGATTTGCATCGCTCGTGCCTTACGGTACTCCGGTAAGCCGCTACCTTCGTCACGGTGTACTGTTTTCATGCTGTAGCTGCCCTGCTGGCGTAATGCAGGTAACACCTCTTCGCATACCCAATCTTGTACACGTTCAGCAGAGGGAAGTTTGCTTTTCAGTATCAGCCGGTAGAGAGCGGATTCTGGCGCAAGTGCTACGCCCTTGGGATAAACACCTAAATTCAATTCTAACGATTCGTTATAATCAAGCCTTATCAGATGCTTACAGTGATCAGCTAGTGCTTTGGAAGGATTTGTGTAGCCCAGCGCCTTCGCCAGTTCGACCGCAAAGAACACAGGCTTTCCTTGGTAAAGCGTCCCTTGTAATTCAATATCTGCATCAGCAGACTTAAAGAGCATGAGTTGTGTTTTGGTGATTTTGGTCATAATAATTTCTTCACTATTAAATGAATTTCGTAAAAGTCTATTACCGAGCTACTTGTAAAATTTTGCTTGTTGACCCTAAAAGGGTTTAAACTAAAGAAAAAATAGGAGATTCCTAAATGGGCCAAGTTGCATTTGATACTCAAGAATTTGTTGAGACACTAGAAAACGCTGGATTGCCAAAAGATCAGGCCAGAGCGATCTCTATCGCTGTTCGCAAGTCACACGAAGTGGCAGACGTAGCTACCCGGCGTGACCTTGAGGACGCGCGGAAAGATATTGATGCCAGATTCGATAAAACGGATGCCAAAATTGCGGATGTCCGTAAGGACATGGAGCATCGCTTTGAAAAAGTTGAGGCTCAGATTGCCGATGTTCGTAAAGATATGGAAAATCGATTTGACAAACTGGGTTTACAATTAACAGTCAGATTAGGGGGTATGTTAATTTTGGCAATCGGTGCGCTTACAGCCATTTTAAAACTTGTTCACTAGACGAATTAAATCCGCGTTGGCATAACGATAACGAATGTCTTTTTGTTTAATTCGGCAATTGCAGCATTGTCATTACCGTTAAGTTTAATCTTTATTGATTTGTATTTGGGGTTATAAATTTTTGCGGCCTTCTCGATATCCGCAAGATAGCTAGCATTGAAGCCAATTTCTGAAACGGGCCTGTTTTCCTTGGGTATTATTCGACTAATATCAGGGTATACCCCATCAATAACCTCACAAATTGCTACACCAACCCTTATACCGAAACAATCAAGATAAGTGATAATGCCCAATTCGGTGTCTATTTTTGCCTTATCAAATTTGACGAACTTAGGCCCTTTGATAGCAACGATAACGTTTTCTTTCAGATCTTCGGATTCATGCTCACCGAGAAAAGCACGATGACCGTCAGTCGAATAAAGTTTTTTCTCAGGCGCAAAACAAATGCCGTTTAAATAATATCTTTCATCACATTTAGCCTGAAAAATCATCGCACTAAGAAGCGCCTGCTTACTAACAGTTAGAATCATTTTTATCCTCGATAAGCCTATTGAACTTTATAATTTATTCACTAAAAAACACATCATCACCGGGATATTCTGATTGATATTGCTGATAGCCTTTTTCTGCAATTTTCCGCTCGTCTTTATCCTGTAGTGTGGCAAGCTTCTTATCGATTGTTTGAGCGGGTAGCCCATTAATCTGTTCATCTAATGTTTGTTTTGTTTGAGCGATGAAGGGTAAGAGAATATCGAAGCTATAAGTATCCTGTCCGTTCGATTTTGTCTTTAGTGTTTTTTGCAGCACCAGTCCAACACGCTTATTGGTAAGTTCCGGCGCTATATGGGTATGGGCATTAATCATTTTGGTTGTTAACTGCTGAACGCCAGCACAGCCCATAATAGCGTTAATCATATTGACACCGAATTTATTTGGCGTACCGTCTTTTTTCTTCGTGTATACATTCAGATAATTTGCTTTTTTGCCATCATCTGCTTCAACCGAAAATTCAATTGATTCAGCGCCGCCGCTACTGGTCATATATTTTGCTTCCTGAATCGTGACAATATAAGCGCCTGATTCATTGATAAAAGCACTTTGACCGGCAGCTAAGGCGGCTTCTTGATTGTACGTAAAGGTGATATTGTTCAAGATACGTCTCCTTAATGTCACCGATCATGCAAAACTGATCCACTTGGTATTATTCGCACATTTTTGTACGGATAATTTATGTTAACCAAGGAGATATTTGTGGATATTCATGTTCGCTTTGCACAAGGACAAAGCCTTCGAAAAATTGCCCGTGAATTGGGCATATCCCGTAACACCGTAAAACATCATTTACAACAACAGACAATGCCAACTTATGCTAAAAGAAGTCAACAACCGACTAAATTAGCACCCTTTAAACCTTATTTGCTTCATCGAATTGAACTGGCTAAACCTGATTGGATCCCTGCAACAGTCTTATTTGATGAAGTAGTTGAAAGCGGCTATCAAGGCGGTATTGCTCAATTACGCCGATTTGTTTGTCAATTTAAACCAAGCATTGTTCCCGAAGCTGTCGTCCGTTTTGAAACACAGCCAGGTCAACAAATGCAAATCGACTTCACCAGCATCCGGCGAGGTAAAAAATCACTAAAAGCGTTTGTTGCAACGCTAGGCTATTCGCGTGCGAGTTATGTAAAGTTCTTTGACAATGAACGAGCAGAATCGTGGCAACAAGGTTTACGAGAAGCTTTCGACTATTTTGGTGGTGTACCACAGGAAATATTGTGTGATAACGCAAAATCCCTCATCATCGAACGGGATGCTTATGCAGAAGGTGAACATAAATTACATGTCGAAATGCTTCAAATGTCGAAAGATTACGGGTTTAAATTGTGTGCTTGCAAGCCCTACAGGGCAAAAACTAAAGGGAAAGTAGAGCGCTTTAACCACTATTTAAAAAACAGCTTTATCGTACCATTAAATACCGACCTTCGTGCTCATAATCTTGAACTGGATATTGAGATAGCTAATGCAAGAGTGGGGCCCTGGTTACAACGCGTTGCCCATCAGCGGATTCATGGAACAACGTTAGAGAAGCCAGCAGATAGACTAGCTAAGGAAGTTAAGTATCTTCTACCCTTACCAGCAAGGGTTTGCCAATCTATCCCGCAGACTGATACGCTTAATATCCGTATCGTACCGCCCCTTGAATCTGTCAGTTTGCAACACTCAATCAGCGTATACGAAGCATTGCTGGGAGGTGAACATGTTATTGCATGAACAAATTGAACACCTGTGTGAGTCATTGAAATTAAATTCTATTCCGACTCATTGGTCATCACTTGCCGAACAATGCATTGCCCAAGACAAAAGCTACGGAGAGTTTTTACTGTCCCTATTAAAATGTGAGCAACAACAACGAGATGAACGAACCCGTAATCTTTTGAGTCGGATGGCAGGATTCCCAGCACATAAAGAACTTAATACGTTCGATTTTAAGTTTGCAACGGGGATCCCCAAACAACACATACAGGAATTAAGCGCATTAACGTTTATTGAACGTAATGAAAATGTCGTGTTGCTTGGCCCAAGCGGTGTAGGCAAAACGCATTTAGCTATTGGGTTAGGATTAAAAGCAGTACAGGCCAAGAAGAAAACCCGCTTTACCACGGCAGCTGAACTGATGTTGCAACTCTCAACTGCCAAACGACAAAATAAGCTCAAACAATATCTATCACGTTCGGTGATGGCCCCGAAATTGTTGATTATCGATGAGATTGGATACCTGCCGTTTGGGCGAGAAGAAGCAAACCTGTTTTTCAATGTGATTGCCAAGCGTTATGAGCATGGCAGTGTCATATTGACGAGTAACTTATCATTTGGGCAATGGCCAAATGCTTTTGCTGATGACGCAACATTAACTGCCGCTATGCTTGATCGTTTACTTCATCATTCGCATGTACTGCAATTAAGCGGTGAAAGCTATCGATTGAAAGATAAGCGGCGCTCAGGAGCAATGACTGAGTAAAAGTGGATCAATTTTGATTGATCGGATTTAGCTAAAAAGTGGATCAGTTTTCGGTGATCGTTGACACCTTAAGATGCAATAGTCTGTTTTATTCTATTTTTGGTGGATTGGATAAAGTCAAGAAACTGAGTGCGGCGCATTTTAAGTTGATTAATATCTTCCCCATGATTTTTTCTATACAACCTGTTTACAATTAACTGTCCTCCCTCTGGGAAATCAGAACAGTAGCTGACAAAATCAACCCAATCACGTCCTGTACAATCAAGGTGGCCTATAAGTTGCCATTTGTATGCAGGGTCAAAAGATTCACGTTGCAAAGTGGCATAATGCACGGGTGCGGTAACTGACTTAATTTCAATAACACCATCATTTCCAACTAATCCGTCTGGGCTATCGCCATAATCACCACAATCAAAAAATCCGCCATTGGTTACATCAAAAAAATTTGTTTCTTCGTATAGCCTTCTGGCGATTGGCTCCTGTTCGTGTCCGCGTAACATGTGGTCATTAGTGAAACTAAATTCTGATTTTTTCTCTGTTATAATTTCTAGCGCAATTTGTAACGCATATCGCTTTGCCGGTTCGCCAAAAGCTTTTCCCTGGTTGGCCATAAAACAGTTAAATTGCGATACAGTAACTTTTCCTAAACGAAGCGCATCCCACACTTCCGTATTTTGCTGCACATCATGCCATTGCATTAGCGCACTCCTTCGTGAGACGTTCCTGGTCTTCCGGCGACATCTCAACATGTGCTAATACTTTTTCTAGCGAGCCAGTATTCAGATAACTTTGTTTGGCTCTTTCCCATGATTCTACTTTGCTTGGCGTTAATATTTTTTTCTTGATGATAGCGGGGTATATTCTTAAACCATCGACATATTCCTGTCGATTTTTTACCCGCTCAACGCAAATCATGACTTTCACATTTTGCCAATCTTCAAGAAACGGCGAACCGGTTATTTGTCTAACCATTTTGCTATTAGTCGCATTGAGAATCATTGGCTTAACTGCCTCGTCGGGTCTAATTTCTTTCTCTTTAAAATAAGCCGTGTTAAAAACATATTTTGTTCTTCTGGTCTTATCCGGTTCAAATAAAACCTCAGAGATGGTTAATACTGTTGGTTCAACAATATCGGCGCTGCTCAAATAAGGTGAATCGAACGCCTTTCTATAATGCGTTTTTTCTGTCATTAAGCTGGCACCTCGTAGTAAGCATCACGGCATCGCATCAGATATAAAATTTGTTCAACTTTCTGGGTAACGTCGTACAAGACTTCATCGAATCCGTCGGTAGTTTCCAGTGCCAGTAACCATGCGTCGTATTCATCTCCTTTATCTGCATCGGCGAGTTTTTGAGCAAGATAAGCGTTGGTTAAACTTTCGTATAAATACTCGCCGCCCGGCTGACAGAATTCTGCTTCTTCAAACGTTAATTTTTTCAGCGCCCGAAGAATTTCATTTTCAATTTGAATGTCCATGCTGCTTCCTTCTTCGGCGATAGTGGTTATTAATCCTAGCTTACATTGCTTATTCAGCTACTTTGTAGCTTATGTCATCATTTCTCATGACATATTCGTATTGTGCAGCTAAATTCACTAACTCGAATGGTAATAACTTAAGATTAGAGTATTTTTCTAATGCCAATTTCCATGCTTGATATCGACAGCCCATAGTTTTTTGAGTAAGTAATTTTGCAACATCACCGTCACGCAAAGATTCGTACAAATCTTCCGCATCTTCGATACAAATTTCTTTTTCTTCTACAGATAACTTATCTACAGCATTAAATATCGAATTTTTTGTTAATGTTTCCATTATTGAACCTTTGAGTTGGTGTATGAAAATATTTGTAATGAATGCACCTCTATCTATAAGAAGTGCATTGGTTATAAATATTTTATAGTGCATCATTGCCGCCCATCCTAGGCCCGCCGAGCACCCGACGCAGGGTTTAAAGTCGCGCCGTTCGACTATATTTAAAAAATTACCTGTACACCTATCGGTGTACGCTAGTTCAATTTGTTAAAGAGCAGTTCCGCAGCAAACGCTGGCTATGGATTTTTATTCAAATTTCTTGCTTGGTTCACAACCCAAGCCATTTAAGCCAAGCGTCACGTTCTTCTGCGGGACGATTAAAGTAGGCTTCTCGGACTATGCGATTGAATTCAGCGAGGTATATCCACGTTTCGCTTACCCGTGAATTAGGTTTGTTAGGGTCTTGAAAATCCACCACAGGTAATTTTTCTCGTTTAATCATCACTCTCACGGCTTCATCTGTCTTACCGATCAACTCGGCAAACTTTTCTATCGTTACCGCATCAACGGGATATTGCCCTGTGTAGTCACTCTTAATCATTCGTGCCTCATATATTTCAGACCCTTCTAGACCGCTGTAGACCGTTCCTGACCTTTTAAACATCAAAAAATAGAGCTTTAATCTGTTATGCTTAAACTGGGTGCATTTGCTTGAATTGACCTAATTTGTGGTGGATTTCTCGGCATTTGCTTAAGGTTCTTAAATAAGAAGCTTCTTTTTTTAGAAGCTAAGGTTGCTTCTTGTATGAGAAGCATGTCAAGAGATTATGCAAAAAAACTTTTTCAAATTAGAAAAGCTGAAGGAATGACTCAAAAAGCTTTTTCTGAATTAACAGGAGTCTCATTGGGGACAATTCAAAAATATGAAACAGGGCATCAACAGGCGCGGGCTGAAATCATGGAGCGTGTATTAGATGTTGAACAATTTGAAAAATATTCATTATGGTTGACTATCAATAAAGTCGCGCCATCAGCCGGACAAATTGAACCGGCTTTCTCTCTCAGTGGCTCAGAGGTCTCGGAGAAGAAGGATCAAAGAAAATCGTTCCATACGAAGGAGAATGGATGTTAGCACTACATGATTTTTGGATGGTGAGTGAAACAATAGTTATCTAACTAAAAGGGATTTTTTCGCCTCATATAGCTATTAATTACAGATAGTTATAATAGATATCAAGATATCACATTATCATTATATCTTGATATCTAAATTCTATCTTGATATAGTGATATCTTTATATAAGGATAGCTAAGGTAGAAGTTCTTATGATTTATGCTGTAGTTAATACAAAAGGTGGAGTAGGGAAAACAACTACCGCAGTTCATTTAGCTACAATGCTATCCCGAAACGGTAAAGTCCTACTGATTGATGGTGATCCACAAGCAAGCGCCGCTAGTTGGGCAGCTTGGCGTAGGGATAACCCAATCTATACTCCTAGCCCCACAACTACTTGTCTTACAGGAAAAGCCATACTTAATGAAGGAAAAGCATTAGCTTTGAATTTCGATCATACCGTTGTTGATGTTGGAGGGCGTGACGCTTCGGGATTACGCTCTGCTTTATTGCTAGCTGATATGGCTATTATACCTATTGGGGCTTCTAATCTCGACGCAGCAGCGATGGCAGATATGTTAGAAATTTTAGAATTAGCGAAAGATTACAATCCTAACTTAGACGTGCGAGTGTTGCTGACTCGCGTAGATCCAAGAACGAAAGATACAAAAGAGATGTTAGATTTTTTAACTGAGCAAAACATTACGGTACTTAAAAGTTATGTTTGTGAGCGTGTAGCTTTTCGTAGAGCAATCGGAGATGGAGCAACAGTATTTGAATTTGGAAAAGACAGCGCGGCGATAAAAGATATTGAATCATTTTTCGCGGAGGTTAAAAAATGAAAAAGAAACCGGATTTAAAGCTGTTTAAAGATCCTGAAAATTTTCTGAATGGAGGTGCAGCTGATATAGCTGAAAAGGATTACACGGTTAAATATAAAGGTAAAATTTCAGAAAAAAAATCAACACAACAAAAGATATTTCGGTTATCAGTTGAAGTTTCAAATGCTCTTAAGCTTTATATTGCTCAATCTCAAGCAAATACAGGAATTAGGATGACAGAAACAGAAATAGTAGAAAAACTATTAAGAGAGTATTTAAATTTAAAATGATATCAAGTTATCTAACTATCTTGATATCAAGATATCTAATTTAAAATCAATTAATTATTTTTTAAGAAATTAATTTACTTAACAATGTTTTTTTAAGCTTATAGACCTCTTTCTTCCCTTTTTCTCTCTTACGGGAAGCTTCAGCTTGTGGGGTGTTTTGATTACGGTTTTTGAAAGTGACTTTGTCTGTAGAATTATCTAGAAAGATTTCATAATCTGGAAGGTCATTTGTTACACATAGATTTTTAACTAATCTTTTAAATTCTCTTTTATTTGATGAGCTACCTGTTTTTAAATGAAGTTTTTCTAAACTAATTAAAAATTCAGACTGACTACCACAATGTTTACGTGCTATTTCGTACAATCGCCTATCTATTGCTTTACGGATACGAAAATAATCAGGACTAATTTTTAACACTTTAGTTTTAGTGATTGCTTGATAGAGCCAATCAGGTAAAGTTACCTCTACCATACCTATATCTAATTTACCTTTTTTTTCTTCTAAAATTCTAGCTTTTTCAATCAATCCAAAGATAACAGTTTCTTCTTTATCTTCTGAATATATTATATTAGTTTCAATAGTAGTACCTCTCAGCCTTAGCAAGGCTTTTTTTAATTCTCGATAACCAATACCACTAGTACTTCGATTAGTAGTTACAAAAAAATCATAGGGAGTAAAAGTAATAGTACGACTAATCGGCAATCCGCTATTGATAGCTTCTTGCAATTTTGAAATAACATAAATCCAAATATCCTTATCAAAAACAGTGGCTAATCCATCAGATGTGGGTTTTATTTTTACAGTAACATTTTCATTTTTATACTCTCTTGTTTTTGTGTCTCCTCCCTTTAACGCAAAAAATGGATGCTCCATGCTTGCTACTTCATCTCTAAAGCTGCAAATACCTACCTCATCTGCAATAAAAAATTGCAATTCCTTGTGTTTATGTGGACGTAATGTCTTCATTTTATTTGTATAATTAGCCACAGCCTTGATCCTGTCATAGTTAGGATTATTGGTTAGAGCTTATTAAGTGATAGCACACCTAATAAGCTCGTCATAAAAATCTTTTCGTAACTTACACACACGCATTATATAGTAATTTACACACAAAGACACGTAATTTACACACAAAAACGCTTTATCTGACAAAAAAATTGGGGATAACTAAAATTCTATTCGTAATTTACACACATTCTATTCGTAACTTACACACAAAGACACGTAATTTACACACAAAGACACGTAATTTACACACAGATGGTCGATAAAAAATAACCATATATCATATACTTAAACCTATCTTTTTTTCTCTTAACTGTTTTAACTTATACATAACTATATTTAACTACGCGCGCGCGAAGCTTGACTGTGGATAACTTTTCTTGGCGATCGACACAGGAGGGTTTGGTGTGAACGTGCTAAATGTAACATCTGATGCTCTTCCGCTTCCTCGCCAAGACAGACTCGCTTTGCTCGCTAATCTTGGCTTGCGGCGAGCGGTGAGGGTTAAAATGAAATGACTATCGGAAATCCTAGCTTAAAATCGATTTTAAGCAGCCTAGAACGCTCTGTACGACGTTTTCACCTTCAAGACAAACAAAACCCACCACTTCAACCATCGCGCTGTAACCTCTTTTTGTCTTCGACCGTCGCACACCTGTGTTGCTGCAAAGCCCGTTAAAACCAAAACCCGTCTATCAGGGCGGCGCAAGCGCCTTAAGGTCAACAACAGTCGCAGTTCGCACTGCTCACTGCTCCAACCCACAGCTTTGTATTGCTTAAGAAAATCAGTTACAATTAACAAAAAATGAGGAACATCACTTATGGCCCAAGTTGCATTTGATACACAAGAGTTCGTCGAGACATTAGAGAACGCAGGCATTACGAAAGAACATGCTAGGGCTATCTCTCTTGCTGTACGGAAATCTCACGAGGTAGCCGATGTAGCAACGAAAGCTGATATTGTTGAGTTGAAACATGAAATTGCAGAAGTAAATCGGAATGTTGCAGATGTTCGCAAAGATTTATCTGTTGAAATTGCAGATGTTCGCAAAGATTTATCTGTTGAAATTGCAGATGTACGCAAGGACATGGAGCATCGCTTTGAGAAAGTTGAAACACAAATAACTGATGCAAGGAAGGAAGCCGCGGCTCGTGCTGATAAAACTGATGCAAAGATAGCCCTGTTGCACAAAGATATTGAAAGTATATCAAACAAGCTAATCATTAAAATGGCTAGTATTATGGCTGCTATTGTCGGGCTTGCAACAGCCATCATTAAACTGGTTTAAATTGATTAATACTAAAACCGCCTGTAAGACTTTCTGCGGCATTTAAATTCAAAAGTGCTACATTGGGTTACCTATATCAAAAAAACACCGTAGAGGGCTTTATAGGTGCCTTAAAATCGATTCCTGATGCCTACTCGAAGTCAAATCTGGCACTGAACGCGATAACACTCATCAGTTAACTGGAAAATATTTGTATATACTAGCCAGTGAAACTCCATACAGTAATGCCAACTGTTTTCTAGTATTGCCGGCCTCAAGTAATTTTTTAGCCTGCTGTTGCTGTGCCGAAGATAATGAGCAAGGTCTACCGCCGATGCGCCCTTTGCTTCTCGCTGCGGCCAAACCTGCCTTAGTACGCTCAACAATTAGCTCGCGCTCCATTTGTGCCAACGCACTCATCACGTGAAAGAAAAAACGACCTGCTGACGAAGAGGTGTCGATAGAATCCGTCAAGCTGTGAAAATGAATGCCTTTATCTTCCAGTTCAGAGATTAAGCCGATTAAATGTTTGATGCTGCGCCCCAGCCTATCGAGTTTCCAAACAACTAAGGTATCGCCCGTTTTTAAGCAATTTAAAGCGCGTTTTAATCCGGGTCTCTGGTCTGTTTTTCCGCTGATTTTATCCTCAAAAATCTGTTCACAATTTGTACAAATAAGTGATTTTCGCTGTAAATCGGTGTTTTGGTCATTTTTTGACACCCTCATATAGCCTATTTTTGCCATTTTATCCCCGTATAATCCCTCTTAAAGCCTTGTCATCGCTGGTTTTGGGCAAAATATTAGCTAAATTCCCGATTTAATAAAACCTTGGTTTAACGGAAACGGTAGATTGTGCAAAAAATGCACTGGATAAACGAACGGGTGGTAGCGTCAATGGCAACCTCCATGTGACCCAATCTGTGCATATCGGCGATAACGATTCAGGATTACGGGCTAATGGCGATGGCAACGTGGCATTTTATGCTAATAATGCAAAAGTAGCTTCCTGGAATAATGATCGATTGCATTGGTTAAAGAGTGTAGAAATTGATGGAACCATCAATACTCATAGCAATTTGCATATCTCATGGGGCGGCAGAACCGCGGTTTATCAAGAAAATGGTGATGTAACTGGCCCTATTTGGGGCGGGGCGTTAAGCAGCTGGCTTAATATGCAGATTAACAATCGAGGAGCAAAAAATACAGCTCACCTCGCTACGAATGGATGGTGGAAATGTGGTGACAGCGGCCTTATCAGACAATGGGGCATCACACCACCACTCAATGCCGGACAGATTTATACGGTATCTTTACCTTGTCCCGTCCCTCATGCCATTTTCTCGGCAAACGCGACGGTAAAATACAAAGGTATTGCTCCCGAGGGCAATTTAGGTACTTATGTCGAAATAGTCGGAAAATCGTTAATTATCAGTGCAGATTATACCAGAACAGGGATTAAAGCGCCGAGAACATGGGAGCTGGTTTGCTACTAACTCAACATTATCAGGCCGCCCTGACAATGTAGTTAAACGCGACATTTCGCGGGCGGGTTTCGCTACCGCCTGCATTAGACGTTGTTTTGTCAATGAATAGAAAAGAATCATTATCTCCATCCGTAGCACGTGAACCTGTATCTGCATTATACCCTACAGGCATTTTTTCTTTATTGTTTGCGTGGCCTAGTGGACCATCATCTTCAACATAATACCTGTCCCGATAACCATGAGCGTGGCGCTCGAGTGATGCAGTTTCAGACGATAAAACCTTACGCCTAGGATTCACGCCTCGCCCAGCATCCCAGCCACGAATAAACTCACCACGTAAATCAGGGAGTTTTCCTGATGGATAGGCGAGTGCTAAAAGCGGGTATTTTTTCTTATCGAATGGCTCACCGTTGCAGATAAACCAACCGGTCGGCGCTCTTTCAGCAGGCCAAGGCAGGGGAATACCTACCGGGATTTCGACACGCAATACTTCGGGTGTAACAGCATGAACATCTGTGGCAGTTAGCTGCACATCCTGAGTGAGAGTTTTGCCGTTAATTTTACGCTGATTGGGTGTGGCATTTTTTGCACAATCTACCGTTTCCGTTAAACCAAGGTTTTCTAGAAAAAGATTCTTGTCTGGGATGTCGGCCCCATTCTCATTTTTTGCCAACTTTTGGCTCAGAAGTTGGGTCACGCTTTCGGCAAATTTCGGGTTATTACTGATGGCCTGGGCCAGCTTGTTCAACGTATCTAAATCGGAAGGCGCATGGTCGACCACCGCATTCAGCCTGTCATTGACAATTTTTACCGCTTTGGGGGTTGCGGCTTCCGTTTCACTGCTGCTCTGATTGGCATTGCTGAGCTTGACAAAACCTTTTTCACTTACGCTCGCATCCGGGTGGTTTCGGGAGCGTGTATGCGCCCTTAACGCCGCTTCCGCCGCTTTTAATTGCTGCTTTAACCAGGCGGTGCGATTCGCCAGTTCACGCGCGGGCCGGTTGGTAATACCGTCTGGCCCACCCAATACCGGGTCGGAGGTCTCTATCTGGTAGATACCGTCCGCCCATTCGGCCTGTTCTTTTAAATAGCTCATGTCTTTTTTCTCCATCGTGCTTATTCCATCATGGGTGGATTGTTGGTCACAGTGTAGTCTTTTTTCGTGTATGGATTAACTGTTTTTGCATACTTTTAACTGCTGCCATGATTATAGCGCCCATGGTAGGTCGTCTGAGCGTTATAGCGCAGCGGCACTGCCGTATAATCCAGCGCCACCAGTTCGCTCCGCGCCGGCGCAAAGGCCGCCAGCGTCTCGCGCAATTTTGCTGCCTGGTCATTGGTGATCAGCTGGTTAAGAATGACCCGGTACAGTGCCCAGTGAGTCTCGCCATCGGGATACGCGGTGGCCTGTTCAGGTTTAAGGGCTGCTCCCCCTTCGGTTATCGTCACCTCCCCAAATCCCAGCGCCCGTATCATGGCACGAATCGACCAGGGGGTGCCCTTATAGCGATGCAGCGTGATGGCCGATTTCAGCATCGCCCGGCGCGCATCATCCGATTCTGCCAGAGACCAGCCATTGACCCCGGTTAACGCCAGCTGCTCTGCCAGCCAGGGCAAGGCCGACGCCTCGGTCATATCCAGCAGATAAACCAGCAGCGGCGTCAGGTCAATCTGCTGCAACCGCGCGGCCTGTGCCGCCAGCGCCTGAAAATGGCTCTCTGCCGCCAGCAGCGGCGGTAACAGGCTGTTATCGGTCATCGCCGCTCTCCGTGCCCAGGGTCAACTGAATGTCGCTACAATGCGCCCATTGCTGCGCGGCCAGTACCGTCGGCTCAAGGGTAGTGAAACTCGTGAGCTGCACCCGGTAAACGCCGGGGACCGAGAGTGCCGCGATAATCTGGCTGGGCACAATATCCCGACCCAGCTGTTTAGCCTGGCTTGCCGCATACTGCTCAGCGGCCTGCCGCGCCTGTTTCAGTACCGGCTCGCCCGGCTGGCTGGCATAACAGGTCAGTTGCGCACTAATCGTATAGTCAACCTTTTCAGGGGTCAGCACCTGCACTGTATCATTCAGCGGGCGCACCCGCTCTTCCGAGCACAGGGCCGTCACCAGGCTGAGCACCGTCTTGTCCGGCAGCCCGCTGGTCAGCAGCGGATATAGATTGACCGTGCCGGGTTTCGGGCGGGTCACCGCCACATCACAAATCCCCGGATGGGCACTCATGGCATGAAAACGGTACGCTTCACGGGAACCGGCGGTACTGAAGGACGCCGGAGCCAGACGGATACGGTTGCGTAGATGCTCATCATCCTCCGCGTCTGAGCCGCCTTCGCTTGGCGTGGTATTGGTGACCTGAATATCCCCGTCATCGATGGCCTCCATCAGGGTGCTGATTTGCGCCGGTTGCCAACCGTTACCCTTTGTTCCCGCCTCGCTGCAGGTCGCACTCACCGTCACCGTGGATGCCGTCGGCGTCAGCCTGACTTCGCTGTCGGTGGTAAATAGCAGGCTGTCCGTGGCGCTGAGCCGTGTGCCGGCTGGTATCGGTATCGTCACCGAGGGCGGGGCCGCCAGTGAAAATTCCACCGTGGTGCGTGCCCGTTGAGCCGGTAGACGGTAAACGCCGACCAGCTCGGCCAGATAATCCAGCATTGGCGCACGGGCAAAGGCCACCAGGTTTTGTTCGGCGGCGGATTGAATGGCACTGCGCACCAGGGTTTCCCGGTAGGCGAACAGGTCAATCAATAGCCGCTCAGCCTGCGCCGGCCACAGGGTCTTGCCGCTGGCCGCTTCATAGTCCGTGATCATCTCGCGGGTAATGGTCTGCGCATCCGCTGCAATAAAAACCGGCTTCTCGAGGGTTAACGCCATGCCACCTCCGTTTGTGCGTTGACCTGACTGCCCGGCAGTCGCCAGCGCAGCAGGAGATTCACCCGCTCACCCTGCGCATTAAGCCGCACCTGATGTAATTCGCATCGGGGCTCCCAGCGCCTGATGGCCTCCACCGTTTCCCGTACCACATGCGGCAAGGCCCGCTCAACCGGCATATCCAGATAGCGATGCAGGTCACTGCCAAAATCCGGTCGATGCGGGTCGCTGCCTTTTGGGGTGCCTAAAATCAGTCGCAGGCACTGCTGAATATCTTCGACGCCACTGACCCGCTCACCCGATGCATGCAGCGCGGGTTGCCAGTCTGCGGCGCTGAGGACGGTCATTGTGTTCATCAAACGCGTTCCTCCCTCACTTATAACGGCTTGCCGGTGGGTTTACCGTCATGCCCGTTGCTATGTTGATGCTCTTGCAGCGACACCCGACCTGCCTGGATATCGCCGCTGGCCTGGAGCGTGCCGTCAATGATGGCTGTCGCGCCACTGCCGCCCGAACCGCTCATGCCGCCCTGGTACGTCAGTTGCTTTTGCACCGTCAGGTTGCCCGTCGCGACCGTATCGGGTGCATCCAAAAACAGGGTTTTACTTGCCTTCACCGTCGCATTTTGCGTTTGAATCAGCACCGTGGTCTGGGTGGTCAGCGTCAGGGCCTGTATCTCGCCCCCGATAGCCATCGCGTGGTTTTTGCGGTCATACTCGACAAAAGTCCCGTCGGCAAAATCCACCCGACGTTTATCGCGGTTTGCCACCGTGGGGGGGTCTACCTCGGAATACACCGCCCCTAACACCACGCCGTCATCACCGTCAGCATCCAGCAGCAGACTCACCTGTTCACCTAAATCCGGTAGCCCGTAATCCTTGTTATCCTGGGTGTTGCGTTGCAATACCGGCAACCAGGCGGTGCGCAGGTTATCACAGGTCGGCAGCCGTACCCGTACCCGGACGTTTTGCTCATCAATCTGGCTGATGGTACCGAACATCAATTGCAGTGCTTTCATGGTGGCTTTTCTCCGATTGTCATCTCTTTTTCACTCAGCGGCCCCACGCTGCCATCGGCTTTCACCCCCATCACCGGTGGGGTCGCCGACTGATCCGCGCGAATCGTTTTCCTGTTCATGCGCGCCATCGGCCCCTGGCCCAAGGTGAGTTCACAGGTGTACCCGCTTTGGCGCGACAGGGCATGGCGGACTTCGGTGATAAGCCACACCCCGGACAGGCGACCAAAATCGGCCAGGCGCACGGTTAACCCGGCTTGATACGCCGTATTGCCCGCCAGCGCTACCGTCGCCACCCGTTGATATTCATTATGCCGGTTCAGCCCCGCACACACCTTGGCAGTCGCTTCTTCCCGGCTCCGTGCCCGGCTGTGCAGTCTTAAGGTATCGGCGCTGGTTGAACGTCCCTGTTTTTGAGGCGCCGTTTCTCGCGCCACGTCGCCTATCGTGCCATCGGCCTTGATACCGACCGTGACCAGTTGTTTGCGCTGGCTGTCCTGGTATTTCACCTTGCCCTGCTGGTAGATACGGTTAAGCGTATCGCGCAGGCTGTAATGACTGACGGCTTGCGGGGTAATGACGTTAACTGGCGAGGCTTCTCGCAATCTGATGCGCTCAGAAAAAATCAGCCTGCTCGGCGTGACTTTAACGATATAGCCGTACTCCTCCGCCAGCCGGCGCAAAAAAGCCAGGTCGGTTTCATGTTGCTGCGTGACCCTGTCAAGGGGCAGCGGCGCAATCAGCCCTTCCAGTGTCAGGTGGTGTTTTTGGGCAATCCGCCGGGCGATGGCCGCCAGGCTGGTCTGCTCAAACGCCCGGTAGCTCCGGGTTCGCAGCGCGGTGGTCACCGAAGCGGATAACCCACGCAGCGACACCGTATCCGGCGGGCCACTAAGCTCTATTTCATCAATCGAAAAGGTGCCACAGGGACGTAATGGCGCGCCGACCCTGCCGAGCGCCAATGAGAGCGTGTCGCCTTTACCCGGATACCAGGCCCCACGCCAGCGCCCGGCGCTGTCTTCCAGTTCGACCGTCAGCTCATCAGACTGGCCACTGAGCTGATCGGTAAAGCGGATCCCGAGCACGTCCGGGGTGATATCGTGCGTGATGTCCTTTTGGCCATAATGCAGGGTCCAGGTCGGGGCCGGTACCGCCTGCTGTCGTTGTGTCATTAACGCAACCATGGCGGTGTCTCCTCAACGCTGTCCTGTGCGTTAATCAACGGGATAGCCAGGGTGATGCCGGCAGGCAACACCGGTGTAATGGGGATATCAGGATTGGCGGCAATGATCCGCACATAGCCCAATGCGTCACCGTAATAGTAGGCGGCCAGCGTATCCCAGCGCTCGCCCTCACGGGTAATATGCTGCCAGACACCTGGCTTATGTTCTTCTTCCTGTTGGCTTGCAAACATCGTCCTGTTCTCCTTTAGCGGCGCGTCACCAGATGGCTCGTCAGACGGCTCAGCAGCGGGGTGACGTCGTTCCAGGTACTGAGGGCACCGCCCACCTGACCGGCCACCGTATCCAGTGCACCGGGCAGTGCCTGGCCGGTACCGGGGGTCAGAGCACTGAGCGTGTTTTTCGCCTGGCTGGCCGTGGTCGCCACCTTGCCCGCCGCTCGGGTCAGCTGACTGGCCGCAGGAAAATGGGCTTCCAGGCCGGCCAACAACGGCTGCGCCTGTATCAACGGGGTGGCCACCTCACCTAAGCTAGTAATGACCCCAGGGAGGCGCGTTAACGCCGCGACCGGATCCGTTTTCATCTGGCGCACCACCCGGATCGCCTGTGAGGCCGTGGCCAGTGCCGACTGCGCCTGACGGGCCAGACCCACCGCCCGCGATAGCGGTGTACCGGTGGCTATTGCCCGGGTTAGCCCGGCGGCTTTTCTGTTCAGTGTCGTGGCCATCGCCGGCGGCTTAAGTGGTTGGCGCAGATCGCCGGTAAATTCACGCAGACTGATATCGACCTCCAGGCATTGGGCGATACCGTCGGCATGCGCCAACACCGTACGACCGGTAAGCGTGGTGATCACAAAATGCCCCAGGTACTCGCCATTGCCGAGCACAAACGCCAGTGCCTGGTGGGCACGACAGGCGGCCTGTAGCCGTTGCCATTGCGCGGTCGGTTGACAGTACTGCTGATGAAACCGCACGCTTAAACTGTATTCATCGCACTTGTCGCCGACCCACTGCAGACCCGGTTTACGGCCAATGCGCGCCTGCTCGGCAAACTCACCGCCAAGGATGGCTTCCAGCGCGGTAAAGCCGGTCTGTAACTGCACTTCAATCTCACCGAGTATCGCCAGCATCAGTGAAAGGCCCGCCGTTGTTGTTGGTGCATCAGCTGCGCCAGGCGTTTTTCCAGCTCACGCACACTGATAGCCAATGCATCACGCAACGCCGCCGGGGTCGTCTGCGACTGACCGTTCATCACAATCTGCGGCGCAAAGGTGATCTGCATGCCTGAAAAAGCCTTCCCCTGACCGGCAGGGGAGATCGGGGTATCAGGCCAGTGGGGCACACGCGGGGACGGCGGTTGCATCAGCGGCATCAGGCCGCCGACGGCGCGTTCTAACGCGGGCGTGGTGCGGGTAATGCCCAGCACCGCCCCCTGCACAATATTGTCCCCCAATCCGGCGAAAACACGAGAAGGGCTGTGGATCCCCAGCGTTTCCTTAAACCAGCCCGACACACTGTCACCAAAATGGACAATCGTCTCTTTGGCGGCGGTTAAACGACTCTTGATCCCGTTGACCAGACCCTCAATCAGCTGGCGACCCGCATCGGTAAAATGGGCGGGCAGTTCAACATGGAAATAGCTCATCACCCCGGCAAAGGCTTTATAGAACAGACCCACTGGCGACCAGTTAAGGATAAGTGCCCCAACGCCCGCAATACCGCCGGAAAACGCCTGTTTCACCTCGGCCCAACGGGCCTGAAAGAAAGCGCTTATCGGCGTCCAGTAGCGGACAATCAGGTAAGCGCCGGCGGCAATCGCGGTGATAGTCAGGCCGATAGGGGTAAACATCAGTGCCCGCCCCAGCCACAGCAGTGCGTGTCCGGCGAGGCGCAGGCCCGTCACCAGTCCGCCGGCCAACACCTTACCTAATCGTCCCGCACTGCCCGCGAAGCGGCTTAAGCGCCCACCCATGCCAAAGGCGGTGCTGAGTAATAACCAACCGGTACGCAGCCGGGTAAACCCGCCCCACAGCAGGCGTATCGGCGAACCCAGCAGATTGAACGCCAACCTTGTGGCCAACAATCCCCCCTTAAACAACAGGAGCGCGCCCACCGTTTTAGCCATACCACTGACCAGCTGGGGGTGGGTTTTGACCCAGGCATTGGCGGCGTTCACATAAGGGAGTACCGTGGCGGCTAAATTCTCTACCGCTGGTTTTAGTGCATCACCGAGACTCAGCGACAAATCCTGACTGGCAATGCCTAACTTTTTCATCTGTTCAATGGGGGATTCAAGCCGTTTTTTATAGTCACTGCCTAATACATCCTTGTCCGCGGCCGCCAGGGCCTGGGCGCGGATTTGCCGGTACTTGTCCATATTGGCCAGCATCGGACGCACAAAGGCCATCACCTGCATATCGGCAAACAGTTCACCTAAGCCAAAGTTCTGCTGCAGGGCCAGTAACGCTTTATCGCGGGCGGTATCGTCCTGCAGCGCCATCGCTGATTTAAATTGCGCCAGCGCCTCGGGACTCTTTTGCGCCAGATAGGTTTGCAGGGTATTCATCATCCCTTCAATCGGCGAAATCCCGTGCGCTTTTTGCTGCATGAGTGATTTTTCAATATCGATACCGACATCACCAAAACGTTTTTTAGTTTCAGGGGCGTACAGTTTTTCCAGAAAGTTATTGAAATTGTTCGCCGCTTTATCGGTGCTACCGGCACCCATTTTGGCTACCTGCAAGGCAGCGACCATCTCGGCCACCGCCGCTTTACCCTGGGCTATGTTGGCCATTTGTGGTGCCAGCTCCGGCAACCACTTCACCTGGTCAGCGATTTCAAATGACCCAGCCTTACCCCCTTGCGCCATGATGTTCTGTACCACAGCAAAATCTTTCGCGGCAATGCCCAACCACTGCTGGGTGGTCACCGCCGCCTGTGCCCACAGTTCAGCGGAGGTGCGGGTGGCGGTTGCGCCGCGGGCGATGTGTGGCAGGTAGGCGCGAATAGCGTCCAGGCTGTCAATGTTATTGCCAATAAGCGCACGGGTGGCGGCCTGTAAATCATCCTGCGTCTGGTTGTATTGCTGGCTCCAGGCGCGGATATCTTTACCCAGCGCCGCCTGGGTGGCACCGTCGTAACCGGCGGTGATACCCATATCGACCAGATTGTCCTGAAAGGTCATCGACTGCTTGACAGACGGCGCGACCGCGCCCACCGCTGCCGCCGTGGTGGCCCCTAACGCCAGTCCTTGCCCCATCAGGGCCTGTCGTTGTTGCCCGGCAATCTGACTGGCCATCATAGTGTGATGCAAACGGCGATGCTGTTGCTCGAGACGGGAAAGTGTCTGACCCACCCGACCCAGCTCGCTATTAAGGTTACGCGCAGCCTGACCGCCCAACTGACCGTAGCGGGTCATTGCCTGGGTCAGTTGTTGCTGACGAGTCTGCAGACGACGGGTGGTGTCCCCTAACAGATTGAGGCTACGTCGGGAGTCACCCATCGCCGAGCGAAAGGCACTGGCCACCGCCCCCTTAATCACCACCCCAATCGAAAATGTGTTGGCCACCGAGTCACCTGCCTGTGTTACGTCTGATTAACGGTTAAGTACTTGTCCCGCGTTGCCCGTGCTCCTGCCGGATTTGGGCGGCGGCTTCCTGTAAATAGTCCTCAAATTCCACCACGGTCAGCGCATCCAGCTCACTCGGCTGCCAACGGAACCATCTCGCCAACAGGGCCTGCGCCTGACGCAGCGCCTTCGGCGAGTGCATCCAGCCCCGCAAACTGGCGAAAGTGGTCTTGCAACTGCTGATAATCCACCAAATCCATATTGTCGATATCTTCCGGTATCAGGCCGGTCATACGGGCAATCAACAGACTGTCCCAGTCATTGGCGTTTTCACTTAAGCGGCGTACCGCCTTGATGTCACTGACCTTGAGCCGGTTTAAGCTGACCTGGGTTAGCCTTTCACCACTGCCCAGGGCATAAGGGTATTGCAAGGTGTAATGTAAAGACGGTGTCATGAGGGTTATTCCTTACCTGTTACTGTCAAGCGCCCAGATTGGCGCGATAATCGGTGAGCATATCTTCACCGTTGATTTTAAAAATATTGGCGATCACATCCAGCTCCAGCAGCACCTGGCCATCCATCACCTGCTTGATATAGCTGCAGGTAAAACTGCTGCTCATCTCCGGCACCTCATGCTGCTTAAAGCTGCCCAGACTATTTTTGCTGAACATCACCGTCATAAACACCGCGACGGGTAATTCATCCTGGCGACCCTGTGCCGGGTTATAGCGCTGCAGGCTACCGCGACATTGCAGCGGATACGCCTTGAAGGGATTGGCGGTACGCAGCGCCACTTCTTCATACAGGCTGGTCCAGTGAATCTCCCCTTCCAGCTTGTCAAACCCCGCCGGTAACTGAATTTTGCCTATCATCCCCAGCGCCTGATGCTCCTGCTGCACCACGTTGATTTCCGGTAGCTTGATTTCTTTTTCCCGACCTATCAGGCTATTGCCGTCCAGGTAGACGTTGGCATTGGTCATAAAATGCAGTGCATTGCCCGCCATCATCTCCTCCTTATCGTTATCTTATTGACCCTGTGCGTCACGCTCATGTGGAAACCCCACTTTTCAGGAAGGTGAGATAGTCATTAGTGATTTCCGTCTCAAAGGTCAGGTGCTCCATCGGCGGCGGTGGGGTGTATTTGTAATTCAGTTTCAACTGCCCCAGACTGAGCGCATCCTTGGTGTTCTTCGCCGGGTCATACCAGCAGTGAAAACCCAGCAGCGCCCCATCGGCAATCAACCTCCGACCATAGCCATTCACGGATTCGGTCAGCGCATCAATCAGCCCCTGATTAATGGGGCGATCAATATATTGCAGACTGAAATGGCGGATAGATTCATTAATCATATCCCCGGTGCGCCGCACATTTTCAAAATTCTTCAGATGCGTCACGGTCGGCCAGGCCGCGGTGCGATTGCCCCACAGGCGTAATCCGCTACCAAAGCGGTTAAACACCGTGGTAATGCCGTTCTGGTTAAGCAGATTGACCTCGCTATTGGCATCATCAATGCGCGCACTTAACGGGCGCTCAATCCCGACAATGCCCATCAATTCCTGATTGGAAGACGACCACCAGAACCCTTTTTCCCGGTCAATTTTTGCCCGCAGGCCCGCCGCGCGCGCTGAGAGCGGCTCCAGACGATTCTGATTCGTCGCCTTGTCATAGACCTTGACCTGCGGATAACACAGGCGTACCCGGTCAGAGGCGGTATTAAAATTAATGGTGCCTTGTGGCCCGCGTCCGGCTATCGCCTGGGCAAACGTCGTCCCCGCAGGCGCATCAATATAGGCGATGGCTTCACAGGGGTGCGCCAGGGCAATCATGGCGGCAGCCACCGCATTTTGGTGCGAGAAGCCGGGCACAATCAGCAGCTTTGGGCGAAAGCCAAACAGGCTGTCGGCATTTTCCAGTGCTTTCATGCCGGTACGCTGGTCGGCGGCATTGGTGGCACCCAAAACGTCAGCGGCGGTGATTTTTGAGACATCCGGGGTGTTATAGGTCACACTGACGGTGGCCCCCTGGGCAATACCGCCGGTGGTAACACGGGTGACGTTGCCCGTTGCGGCGGCCATGGTATAGTCGGTCGCCACCTGATAGGGGGTCTGCCCATCGACGCTTTTCACCACCATATCGCCCACGGGTAACTGGCTCAGTGTGGCACTGTGGTGCGTGCTATCGAAGGTGACACTTTCTGCGGTTATCGTTTTCTGATGGCTTTTGGGGTCAAACACATTGACCACCAAAACGGTCCCGACACCGTGGTCATAGATAGCGCGCAATGCCTGTGGCAGGGTAAATCCACTTCGCTCATCGCCAAACTGCGCCGCATCCTCTTCCGACAGGCACAGGGTCAGGGTATTGACCGGGCCTTTGGGCGCGGTACCGACCAGGCCAATCACGGACGATTTTCCCGTTTTGACCGGACGGGTCCCGCGTTCAATTTCCAGCGTATCGACGCCGTGATGGTGTTCTCTACTCATGGGGTGACCTCGTTACTTTTGGTGTCTGCTGGTACTTTGCCGCGTTTTCTGGCGGGCATCGCTAACGATGAGCTGACCGGCACTTCGACGGGTTTGGCCTCATCAGGGCGGGGAGCAGCGGTGTCGCCCGATGAGGTGATTGCCGGTGCCAACGGTGCAGCCACGATGGGTTTGACGGGGGTTTCTGCTTCCTGACCCAGAAAGGTTAAATAGCCCTGGGCTTCCAGCCCCAGCACATAATCGTTATCCATCGGCAAGGTCACTTCCTGACCCGGCCAGAACATCACATCCAGGATGCGGCCATCCGGTAAACGTAATGAAGCACCCCCCATCTGTTCGCCGTCATAACGATAACGGGCCGGTTTGCCGGTCGGCTGTTGAGCCTGTTGTGATCGTTGTTCAAAATCAGTCAACGGTTTTGCCGGTTCAACGGGCGGATCGGGATAATCAAAGCCCAGAAAAGTCAGATAGCCCTGCGCTTCCAGCGAGACAATAAACGGATGATCGACCGGCACATCGACCACCTGACCGGGATAAAACATCACATCCTGGGTACGGCCATCAGCCAGACGCAGGGGGGCCCCATTCGGGGATTCACCGTTGTAGCGAAACTTCGCCATAGACCACCTCATTACTTTCTGTCTTCATGAACTCTTCCCGAGTACGCGGTAAGGCGTCGTGCGGGGCGTCCTGCACAAACCAGGTTTCTGTCGCGACCGTCAGCGCGTATTGCCATAAACCCTCCGATTGCCCCAAAAAAACCTCATCAATCAGCCACAGTGGGCGGCGACAGTCCGGCGGCATAAAGCCGCCCACCGCCTGACGCAGGGTATCGAGCAGGGCAATCGCCCCCCTCGTTACCGTTAAGCTGGCGCATCACCAAGGTCAGCGTGAAATGCAGCACCCGCGGCTGAAACACCCTACCCACATCCTGAATGTCGCCAAAACGCGAGCGGGCAAAACTGAGCAGCACCGCGCCGAGCGGATGATTGAGATGAAAGCGTTCCGGCTGCTCAGGAAAGAAGGTGACGTCCAGTTGCGGCAACCGCTGTTTCAGCAGGCCCAGGAGGGCGCGCATGATATCGAGCGTCATTCAAAGTCCTCCAGTAAGCCGCCGGGGCCGCTAAAGCGCGCCGGACGGGCGCGGACATGAAAAGCCCCCGGCTCGGGGAGCACCTGACCACTTGCGGCGATACCTAACGTCAATTTTCCGTCACGCAAGGCTTCCAGCATTTTCAGGCTGCCGCGATACACCTCTTTTATCGCCTCGGGCAGTTGGCCTTCGGGACGACGCAGGTACAATCGATGCGTCACCAGATTGACCGCCATATCGCGCAGTACCGTGGGAACGGTCTGCAGCGGCAAGACGTAACGCCCGCGCAGATCAGCATCAATCAGCTCATCGGCATAGCGGATAGCGTCGCTCAGCACCTTGTCGTGAATCACATTGGGCAGGCTACCCATCAGCGCTTCGCCTGAGACATCCTGCGTCAACCGAACCAGCGTATGGTGTGAGAGCAATTGCCCGATATCCTCCAACGTGCAGTAGGCCATCAGATACCTCTGACCATGCGGATAATCTCGCCAGCGGCGGTGGCGGCATCCAGGGCCACGCCCACCGTTGAAGCGGGCAGCCCGCCACCGGTTAATGCGCTTTCTGATACCACCCGGCCTTCACTGTCGGCCTTGAGCAGTTCACCGGCGCTAATCGCGGCACCGGCTTCTACCGCCATGATGCCCAGCACATTAATCGGTACGCTGTCGCCTTTTTTACCGGAGACCTCGGCGACACCGAGTTCCGTCCCGGTGCCCTTAAAGGGTTTTGCCGTGATGCTCACCAGACGATGGACGGTTAACTCCTCCACTGCCACCACGGTCGTGGTGAGTACCACCTGTTGCGTCACCATGTTTTACGCTCCTTTAATGCCACTAATCAGATACCCGGCCTCACTGCCCACCACCGCGACCTTGTAAATATCGGTGTAGCGGATATTGACCACCTTGCCGCCAACACTGTCAAAGCGGTCGGCCAGGGGCATTCCCTGCCGGCGGAAGGTATAGCCAAAGGACGGCCTATGCTCATCCGCGCTATCACTGCCCGCAGAGGCGGGACTGACCACATGCAGCATCAGGTTATCTTTCCACAGGTCGGTGGTGGTTTTACCGTCTTTCGCCAGCTGAACCGGCGCGCCAATCAGCACCTCATCCACCTGGAATAAATCTTTTAACATCTCGGTGGTGATACGTTTGCGTTCATTCCCACCCAGCGCGTCTTGCAGCACCTTATGAAAGCGCAACAGCGCCATCACGCTCGCCCCCATGGTAATGACGTTGGGTCGCAGTCCAATATTGGCCCGCACCACTTCCATTCCGGCTTCAATATCTTTCAGCGGATCGCCTTTTTCTTTATTCCAGGCGGCATCGCCGGTCAGGGCCTTTTTTGCATTGCTGGCATAGACCGAGGTCGATTGCGCCAGCTCCGCCACATACTGCTCACGGGCGCAGCAAAATACCGTCGGTGGCGCGTTTAATCGCCTTGATTTCTTCATTGAACATCGATTCCGCCTGTTCGCGGTAATCGACCGGCACCGCTAAATCATGCTCATCGAGCACGATATCGGTAAACGCCTGTTTTTCTCTTAACAGGATATTGCTGTTGGCCCCGACCGCGCGTTTGGTTTCA
>NZ_JAZHPL010000011.1:457036-469325 GCF_036919435.1 Arsenophonus sp. PmNCSU2021_1
AAAGCGGATCAACCTGCTGCGGCTCTGCCAACAAATCACGTCCTTGCGCCGACAGCTGTTTGATCCAGCCGTAAGCGGGCGCATCGGTAGTCGGGTGACCGGTCACTATCGGGGGCTTCATGTAACGCCGGATCGTAGGCATCCGCACAGGCGCGTAAATCCTGCTCGCTGACGTTCAGTACCTGCCCGTGGCTATCCGTATGCCGACCGCGCGTAAAAATATGCAGGGATTTCATGGCACCTCCATTAACATCATGGCAGCAGTGTATGCCAGGTCGGCGCATTTCCCTTTTAAAGGGCTTTAAAGATTTTCATTTGAATATTTTTGATGACAGAAGAATGCGGCGGCGGCTATCGGGGATAACCGCGTCAGGAAGGGGTTTATAAAGCTTTATAAAGGGCGGAAACGTCCTCGGGTATCGCGTTGTATCCTTTAACCCACCCGAGCGCGTCAGGCAGCGCTTAGCGGAGGCTAGCCTGTTGCAAATAATCAAGCACCTCATCGAGCAGCTGGCGTTTGACTTCAGCCTGTAGCTGTCCCCCCCTCGGATACCGGCAGGTAAGGGCGCGGGGGCAGCGTCACTGACCCCACCCCGCCCCGCTTTCCCCGCCCTGTTGATGGATACGTGCATAAACGCGATTCGTGCCGACCCGTGCCTGATGCGCATCATAGTCCGGCGTCACGCTGCGGCGTAAATACCCGTCCTGGGAGAGCGTCATGCCCTGGCGGGCGAGGGCCGCAACCGACGGCTGCCAGCGTGGCCGCCCCTGCGCCTCAAAGTTCAGGTCAGTAGCGGTTTTCAGCGTTTCAGACCAGCGTCGCATCAGCGGGGTCAGGTCGTAAGCGGCGTTCTCCAGGCGCTTTAGCGCCTGTTTCAGGTCGTTATCGGTTATCTCAACCGACAGGAGAGTGGGTTTCATTGAGTGCCCCCGAGTGCTTTGCTAGCGACGGCGTGTAACGGCCCCTGATAGCGGGTTAAGTCCGGTCGATACCCTTCACCGGGGTTATACGACCAGCCGATATCCGGGGAAAACACCGTATGATTGTCAAGTGTCAGCTGGGCCACCGGCTGCATTTCGCCGGTTTTGCGCGAGACGACTTGCAACGACCAGCGCAGACGGTCGCCGGACGTTTCCACCGTGAGTCCTCGCGCTTTGATGTCCCGTTCAGACAGGGCTATCACGCTGCAGCGACAGCGCCAGCCATTGGGCGGGTAGAGTGCACGCCCATACCGGGTCATCGGCAGGAAAACACCCCGGCCATGCAGCGCCAGGTGGCTTTTGCGGGTGCGGTTATCGCGTATTGCCACATACATCCAGTAGGGACGCGCCGCAACATTCTCCCGCATTTCTGCCCAGCGCCCGGCGTTGTACAGGGTAGTGAGATTGGTGCGGTAAATCGTCTCCAGTCGCGGCGGGCTGCCTAATTGCACCGTGACCGGCTGCCCGCTCACGGGGTCGGTGCTATCCTGCTCCCCCCACCATCCCTTGGCCTGCAGTACCGGGGTCAATTCCTGAGCAAACCACTGGCCGGTTTTGCCTTCCGCCAAGGTGGTTTCCAGCGCCTGATAAATGTCCCTGCAGAATATCCAGTTGTGTCACCTTGGCCACCGTCGCGCTCTGGGCATGGGCCTGCTGCCAGACATCCCTGCCAGTCCCAGGAAAAGGTAAAGCCTTTGGCTTTCAAGTAGGCTATCGCCCGTTTGGGCGGCAGGCTAAACAGTGCCGTCAGTGCGTTATCATTGAATGTCGGCATGTAACCTCCCCCAGACGTTGGCAACAAACATCACCCTGGCCAGGGTTTCCTGTAGCGCCTCTGCCTGCATCTCGGGGTAGAGTGCGGCCAGTTTTCCCCTCAGTTCGCGGGGAGCCACACCGGATTGTACGGCTTGAAATAACGGTGACAGTAGTGGTTGTAGCGTCTTATCTAACGAGCCATCTTTCATCAGGCTGTCTAGGGCACGGTCAAGCTGTGCCTGGGCATCGGATGCGGTCTTGGTGTCGTTCTCGGCAAAGATCAGCGGCGGTGCGGCGGAAGAGGTGGCGTGTGGCGCGCTTTCCATCAGCAAATCGCCCGGTTGCAGGCCATATTCACGCTGATAGTATTGCGCGCTGAAAAAGCCTGCCGTTTGCGCCAGACTCTGGTCACGTTTGGCCTGCACCTCATCAATGGTCTCCTGCTCCCACAGTCGCCAGGTCGGCACCGGCACATCACCAAAGTTCAGTTCAACCAGCCAGCGAATCACCTGATTCACCGCACTCATCACCATCACCGCATCGCCATCGCGGATATCGGCGGCCACTTCCAGCCCGGCCTGGGCCGAGGCGTGATTGGTTTCGGCTTCGGTAGTCTGGTTCTGGCCCAAGAGCGCAATGGTAATTTCACTGCGCGCCATCTCAATCAGGTCTTTATACAGACGGCTCGACGCACCTTTGGTGGCGGGCTCCTTGAATTCAATACTGCTGTCATCCGGGATAACCGCCACCGCATCCTGCACCATCTGCTCGAGGGAGTGCAGCAGCGGGCTGATATGCGCCTGGTCCTGGCTACCGCGGATGATACCCCCACTACCCAGGGGGTGCCGTATTTTTCACTAAAGCGCATCCAGAACGACCAGCCGGCCTTCTTGAACGTCACCGGCCAGAAGCACAGCGACAGGTCGGCAAAGCCGTAAGGGTTATCAAAGGTGGCGTCTTGCGTGGCCACCACAAATTTGCGCGGCGGTAATAACTCGCCCGCCAGTCCCGACTGCTGGGCCTGAAAGCGCAGGCGATTCTCGGTATCAAAGGTAAACCACTCCGGTGGCTTGCCCACCACATCGGTGACCACCAGATGGCGACCGTCTTTTGCCCAGGTCAGTTCGGCGGGTTGATAGCCAAAAAAGGCCGCCTCCAGCAGCTCCCCAATGAGGCGGTTCATGTCCCACTGTGCCAGCCTCTGTTCAATAAAACGCACCACAGGCGCAGGTGCCTGCCCCGGCTCCAGTCCGCGCTCCAGGCATTTGACCGCCGATTTACGCCGCCGGATACTGCTACCCACCAACGGCTCAGCGCGTAACTGGCGGTAGACGCTAATCGCCTGGCCTCTGGCGCGTAATATCGGGTCGGGATTGGGTAAATGGCCGAACAGTTGACCCAGGCCCGCCGGACTGCGGGCGCGGGGTCGCGATGTCACTGAACAACGCTTTTTTATCGACAATCATCAATATCCCTCCAGCAAGGATGAGGCCTGACGTGGGCAACAGGAGTAAGCCCGTACTGGCCCCTGCGGCTGGTCGGCAGCGTTAAGCGCTAAAAACAGCGCCCAGGCACGGTCAGCGTGCCCGGCGGCATCGCTCTCGGCCACAAAACGCGGCGCGCCAGTCGGACTCATCACTTTTTTCAGTTTATGCAAATCGGCCCGTAGCGCCCCGTCTCCTTGCGGCAAACGCAAGCGCCGGTCTTCAAACACCTCTTTACCGCGTGTTGCCAGCGTCAGCTTGTTGCTGGGCGTGAATAACACCCCTTCGACCCGCGTGCTGCCATGACGGCGTTTGGCATCTTCCCACCGGCTTTTCGCCGAGACCAGTCTGGTCGATGCAGCACCGCAGTACCCGGTAGTGGGCAAAGACCGCATCGAGCAGCGCATCCTGTTCGGCAAAGGGGGCACGCTTGCGGGTAATGATGTCGCGCGTCCAATACACATCGCCCACCTGTTCAATCACCCATATCACAAACAGGTCATGGCGCAGACCGATATCGATACCGACAAAACAGGGGCCACCCTGATAGTGCTCAGGCTTGCCCGCCTGCGGGTGTTCAACGCCATCAATCAGGTCATAGGAAAGCCAGGCGGCGGCTTCATCCAGCCAGTGCAGTTCAAATTCCTGCGCCCAGGCGTCTTTCATCATGAGCGCCTGTTTGAGGGCGGCCACATCCCGTGGCAGGCCGTCTTTGACCGCCTGGTAAATATCGACCCGATGGCGCGACCAGACGCTGTCCAGCGACGGGTCGGTCATCAGCTCATAAAACTTGTTGCCCTTGCCATTGGGGGTGGAGGTGACGCGCAGCTTGTAGCCGTTCGATATCACCGGAAAAAGCGCCGCCCAGATTTTGCGACTGTCGGCATGAAAGGCAAATTCATCGAGAAACACATTAGCGGCAAAGCCGCGCGCCGTATCGGGGTTAGCCGGGAGTGCAGTAATGCGTGAGCCGCCGGGCAGCACCGCCTCCAGCAGGGTGTAACGTTCGCTGCCTGGGCCTTTTACGCTGCCTTCAATTTCACGGATAGCCAGACCGTAGGCCTGACAATGTTTTTTCACCCCTTCTTCCATCGCCTCTTTGGCCTGGCGCTCACCGCGCGAGAGAATGACCCAGCGGGTGCGACCGCCACGGGCCTCGGTCTCAAAGCAGTCGTCAACCAGCTCTAGCGTGGTGGTAAAGGTTTTGCCGGTCTGACGGGGCAAACTGGCCGATTTTAAAGCGCGACCGGTCGAGCAAGCCAGTGCTGTTGGTAAGGGTAGAGTTCAGCATTTTTGCTCATGCGATAATCCCATAAATTTCTTCACGCACCCCGCTTCAGGGTCTCCAGACTGACATGTCCCTTGCCTTGCTGCGCTGCTTCCTGCTCCAGCGTGGCCATTTCCGCGCTGATTTTTTTTAAGCTGGCCTTGCAGTTTTTCAGGCTGACGCTGGCATGAATAATCGGGGCCAAATTTTTCGCCATGCGGGCAAAACGTTCAGCCCGTTCAACCGGCGACCCCGCTTCTTCCTTGATGGTTTGTGCCTCCAGCAGGCTATTGAGTAATTCAGTCTGCACCAACGCCATAATGGATTCTGAGCGGGTATCCTGGTCATCGGGCGCACCCTTGGTCAGTTGCCGCGCCCGCTTCAGTCGCGTCACGAATGGCGGCAAAGCGGGCGTTGTACCTTCTGGCCATAACGAGAAATTTGCGCCCGACCGATGCTATAGCCTTTCTCACGCAGCAAGGCTTCCAGCTCCCGGTAGCCACTGAAATTACGCTCGGTCAGCGCCCGGTCGAGCCATTCACGCACCGAGACGGGCAAGACTTCGATATGACTGCGCGGTGCCATCGTCACTCCCTCCAGTATTTGGCCGGGCGGGCAATGCCGGGGATATCGTCGGTGACGTATTCCACCAGATTGACCCCTTCCGGGCGTCAGCGTGGCCGTCCATGAACGTGCGGGCGGTCGGGTCAGGCGAACCAGACTGAAGCCCTCAAGGAACAGCAACTCTTTTTGCAGCTCCAGCATGGTCATGTCCGGGTAAAGCGAATGGCCCACATCCCACAGTAGCCGGTCATTGGCCGGATACGGCCGCGCCTTGTTGACCACCTGCAGTAACACCCAGCGCAACCCTTCGCGGCGTGCCTGTTCGGTCTCTATCATTCTTATCCTCCTGCCACCTGACGCAGTTGTATCGTTTCCAGCTTCTGGTAAATCGCGTCTAACCGGGGACTCCACCACCTGCTGATAATGAATAAATTCGTCGCGCCGGACGTAACGTTCCGGCACCTCCACTTTGAATTCCAGTACCTCGCGCTCAAGGCGTACCCCTTTATCGGACGCCTCGCGCATCAACCGCTCCAGTGATGCAAACCGTTCGGCCTGACGCTTTTCGGTCTCGCGGATAAACCAGCGGGCCAGCCCCGCGAGAAAGCCCGCCAGCCCAAACAGATAGCTCACCAGTACCCAAAAATCGACCTGTAATGTCATGGTGTTTAATCCTTCAATATAATCCAGTAATCCATTGACCTGTGCCCGCCAGACCTGACATTGCTGCCCGTTGTCGGTGATATTGGCGAGGATATCACGCTGGGTAACTGGACTCGGGGTGTGTCGCTCGCCAGGGGTCTCAGCTGACCGGGTCGGGTTGCCAGTGCCGCCGGTAAGGGCGGCAACGCCTGAACCATCAACGTCTGACAGCCCGAGGGCGGCGTTGTAGTGCTGCACGAAGCCACGAGTAAATACGCAGGACATAGCATGAGGCCTGGCCTTTTTCATCCCGCCAATGTTGGGTAACATCCTCTATCCGCCTTGTTAAGTGTTGGGTTTTGTCACGAAGTTGCGCAATGCGATTCAGGTAGTCCTGTTCAGCCTGATGCGCCAGCTTCACCTGATGGGCAAATCGTTGTTGCAGGGCTTGCAGGCTTTGCGCGGCCTGCTCGGCGCGCTGTTTTTCCTGCATGGCAAACGTCTCGCGCAGCTGACTGAGGGTTGCCACGCACCGTTCGGTTGCGCGACCTGCGCCTTGCGTGTAGCCGTGCCACCAGATACCCGACAGCAGCGCCATTACCAGAACCCCGCCGAGGCTTTTCAGGCTGACTGCACTAAACACAGCTTGCCCCTCCCCAGGTCAGGTAACGCGGTGCCAGGCTTTTTAAAATACGGCGGGGATAATGGCGATTCTCACGCCAGGCACTCACGCGACGTCCGGCATTGACCCGTTCAATGTGGTGAAACCAGCGCCCACTGTCGTGACCGAGACGTTTGGCCAACTGAAGGTCACGCTGCACCCAGCCCAAACCGCCGTTGTAGGCCGACAGGGTCATCGCCATACGTTCACAGCGATTGACCGCCGATAATCGTTGCCATAGCTAGTTATCAAAACTCACCACCGCACGTAAACTCCAGCTGGGATTGAGTGGCGCTTTGGCCGCCAGTGCCGGCATTACCTCCCCAATCCAGGCCGTGGTCGCGGGCATAAACTGCCCCAGACCCTGCGCACCGATACGGTTGGTGATGGCCGGCTGCCAGCCACTTTCGTGCTCAATCTGGGCGGCAAAATCCGCCACTGGCGCATTAAGCCCCCACACCAGACGGGCGTTGCGTATCAGCTCAGCCCGGTATGGCAGTGCGGCTTGTGGGGGACGCGCCGCATCGGCATCAAGCGCGCCACCAAGGAGCACTATCAGCAAAAGGAATAACAGCCATCCGGGGTCGCCCTGCGGACGTTGATAGCGGTTCATGGTCATAACCCCATCGCCACACTCAGACACACTGCTGCCACAATCACCGCGCGACGCAGTTGGGCTGCCGCAAACACCTGATGGCAGCCGCCGCGTACCGGATGTCGACCCTGTGCCACCTCCGGGTGGTCATGGTGCAGATATTGACCGGGGCGGGCCTTGGGGAACAGCGAACGGTCAAGCCAGTAACCCACGACTGCCGCCAGGGTGATTAAGGCCAGCTTGTAGAGCACCACCGGCAATTGCTGCGGTGAGACCAGGCCAATCACCAGCAACAAACCAGCCGCAGTGAGCAACCAGCCCGCCGAGGCGTGGGGGTTTTAAAGGGGGGTAACATCAATTTTTTTCGGGTTTTCATGGCGGTCTCCCTCAATATCAGGCAGACAGTGTGACAAGGCAGTGCGCCAATCGCTTTTAAAGCGGTTTACTAGTGGGGATAGCCGGTAGTCGCTAGATTACGCTCAGCAATTGCCCCGAATGGGGCAAGGGAAAAAGCGCGACCCGCCCTGTGAGTCAACCGTGGCGCTTTCCGTTCTCGAGAACAGGAAAGAGTCTACACGAATTTCCATTAGTGAAAAAGGCTTACAGTGAATGCAACAATATTTTTTACCGATACTGCCCTGGATGGGCGGTAAACGGCGGCTGGCAAAACAGATTTTACCGCGCTTCCCGGCGCATACCTGCTACGTCGAGCCGTTTTGTGGCGCAGCGGCGCTCTTCTTTATGAAGTCACCCAGCAAAGCGGAGGTCATCAACGATATCAACGGTGAGCTGGTCAATCTCTCTATCGGGTGCTGAAACACCATCTGGAAGAGTTTATGCGCCAGTTTAAATGGGCGCTGGTCAGCCGGGCGATGTATCACTGGTTGAAAATGACCCCGACCGAGACCTTAACCGATATCCAGCGGGCAGCCCGCTTCTACTACCTGCAAAAACAGGCGTTCGGTGGTAAGGTGGCGGCGCACACCTTTGGCGTGACTACCACCACGGGGCCACGCCTGAATCTGTTACGCATGGAAGAAGAGCTGTCGCTCGCGCATCTGCGGTTATCACGCACCACCATAGAACAGCTGGACTGGGCCAGCTGCATTGCCCGTTATGACCGTCCGCACACGCTGTTTTACTGCGACCCGCCGTATTGGGGGACCGAGGGCTATGGCGTGGATTTTGGTCTGGCGCAATATGAAAAACTGGCGGGGATGGGACGAGACCTAGCGGGCATGATGATTATTTCGGTTAATGATATTCCCGAGATGCGGGCAGTGTTTCGAGGCTTTGCGATGGAGAGCGTCCCGATTCGGTATAGCCTTAGCAGTAATCAGCCCACCCAACGACGTGAGCTGATTATTACCGTCAAATAACCCTCTCCACTGCAACGGAGAGGGATGGGTCATGCGCGGCTGCGGGCGGCTTTTTTCTCTGCCATTGCTGTCAGGGTGCGTTTAGCCACTTCGCGGGTTTCACCCGGAATATGTCGAAAGGCAGTTAATACCTCTGCCTCTTCCTCATCCCGCACTACATCGAGCGCACTGGCTTCATCGCTGCGCTCACCAGTCATCACATAAAGAAGATCGACTCCTAACGCTTTCGCCGCGATTAAGTAGCCCGCATCAGGATGTCGTTCGCTTTTTTCATAGTTGTATTGAGTGAGCTTTTTAACCCCGCACCGTTCGGCGAAGATTTCCTGGCTAAGCCCCAATCGCAGGCGCTCGGATTTGAGGCGTTCTCCCACGCCTTCTAGCGTCAGCGTGACCCACTGCTGTGCATCAACGGGTGTTTGTTCATCGCTTGCAGCAACCGACGAGGTTTTGCCCGCCAGTTGCTGGCTTAGCTGTTGCAGTTGCTTCTCTTTTTCGGCGACCAGTTGTTGACTGCGTTTAAGGGCTGCCTCATCTTTACGTAACGCTGCCTTTAACTCCCTGACTGACATGCGGTCAACATCATCCAGTGTCAGACCCGCGATGGTGCCGCCTTCGGCCAATTCCGCCAGATCATCGTCGTCTTCCAGCATGAGTTCATAGAGTTTTGAACGGCCTAAACCTGAAAACGTATTCACCTTTGACTCAAGTGTCGGTGAAAGATATTTCAATGCTGCTTGTGCCATTTTTCGTGCTATTCGATATTCAAGACCTAACTGCTCTTGTACTATCTTCATGAATGTTCCATGTGGCTCATTCTCCTTAAGAATAATCAGCCGTTTCTCCCCGCCTCCAGCATGGCTTCGGCACTTTGCGCCATATAGAAGCGGGCTTCATGCACAATCCTTTCCCGTTCATAGGGTAGCCCATCCCCAAAACGTGCCATTACTTCCTGTTGGGCGCTGTTTTCTGCATTTTTTTCAGGGTATGCAATTGCCCCCCCCCCCCCCCGCAATCGTGATATTGTCCGCCGTAGTTACAGACAGGCTGGTTGCCGCTTTTTTCTTTGCCATACAGGTCTCCTTTAGGCCGATAACAGCCAGTGGTTTTTTACGGCAATAAAGAACATACAAAAACAAACAAAAAAGACTTTACATTATTTTGAATGCCATTGTATATTTATTTTTAACTTTTTATGACGGAGGTAACACCATGTCACTGCAACACCCCCGCCGACTTTAAGCGCAATTTTTATGATCGTGTCTATCAGAACTACCCGACGGTGGCGGCGTGGGCACGCCAATCCGGCTTCAAACCCTATCAGGTTTATATGTTGCTTGATGGCTCCTGCCAGGGCTGGCGCGGGGAAGCCCGCAAAATCAAACAGGCGATTGAACAGATAATGGGTTCTCCCATGCCATCGGGAAAAAAGCGCCATAAAAAATAACATTCGCCCGTTTCACTGACGGTAACACAATTTCCATTAATGAAAAAGAGGCATCCGATGAAAAACACCTTATTACTGCACCCTTCTTCACGCACACGACGGGCGCTGCGTATTTTGAAAGCCATGAAAGGGCATTACCGCGATGGCCTGTCCAATAAAGCCCTGGCGGCGCTAATCAATGACTCTGCGGCCAATATCAGTCGCACCCTGCCATTTTTAGTGGAAGAAGGAATGATTGAGAAGCGCTTCAATGGGAATTACGGCCTCGGTGAGGAATTGATACAGATTGCCCTGGCCTTTTTTGATGAAACCGAACGGGCGCAAATCAAGATGGCAGAAAGGCATGGCCGCTGCGTAGCATCAGCGTCAAAACCGTAAGAGGAAAAAATAATGGGTAGAAAAGCGTTACCGATAACGGCTGAAATTGCCCCCCGAACAGCCTTTGGCACCGGATTTAATGAACAACCTTAATGCCCTGGCTGAACATCAGCAGGCCATTATGGATAAGTACGGCGAGGGGTTGCCCTATGAACGCGAGCGCATTGTGCATGAAGCGCGCTTCTATATGGCACAAAGTGCCGAAGCCATGCTGGAGGCGGGGAAACGGCTGATTATTCTTAAGGAGAATGAGCCACATGGAACATTCATGAAGATAGTACAAGAGCAGTTAGGTCTTGAATATCGAATAGCACGAAAAATGGCACAAGCAGCATTGAAATATCTTTCACCGACACTTGAGTCAAAGGTGAATACGTTTTCAGGTTTAGGCCGTTCAAAACTCTATGAACTCATGCTGGAAGACGACGATGATCTGGCGGAATTGGCCGAAGGCAGGCACCATTGCGGGCTTGACGCTAGACGAAGTTGATCGCATGTCGGTGCGGGAACTAAAAGCAAAACTGCGTAAAACGGAAAAGTCACTTGAAGCCAGCCGCCGTCTGGCCAATGAGAAAGATCAAAAGATCAATGAACTGAGCGAAAAACGCCTGCTTAATCAGCATCGCCCGTTAGGGGAAGAAGGCATACGCCAGCTCCGTGAAGAAATTGGCCGCCTGGTGGGCTTTGATGTTAAAGCCATATTAATGGGGCGCTTTCGGGAAGGGCTGGAAAAACTGAGCAGCCACAGTGGTGATATCACATCCCACGCCGACTATTTAGCGGGCTTGCTTAATGATATTGAGTTTGAAATCAATGTGTTACGTAGTGATTTTTCGTTACCCCACCCACGCAGTATCAGCGTTGGTGCCTGACTGGACAAAAGCCGATGCGGATGCCGACGATGCGGATTTTCAGTTACCGGAACACCTGCGCGGCACCGGACAGGATAATGTCGAGGAGGTGGTGCAATGAACCCCATCCTGACCGAACGTCTGTTAACCATTGCCCAGACTGCTGAAAGAGCCGGGCATGGCGGCAAAGACGCGGTGTATCAGACAGGCTGTCAGGCACTCGGTATTTCCAAAGCCACGCTGCTGCGGAAAAATCAAACAGGTCAGTTATAAACCGCCGCGCAAGCAGCGGGTGGATTATGGTACCCAGCGCCCTGACACGCGACGAAGCCCTGCTGATATCCGGCGTCATCATGGAATCTGAACGCAATAATGGTAAACGCCTCTACAGTCTACAGCAAACGGTTAATGACCTGCGGGCGAACAACCTGATTGATGCCGGGTATATTGATAATGAAACTGGCGAGTGGTTTCCGCTGTCGGTCGATGCCATCAGCCGGGCACTGTACCATTATCGCCTGCATCCCAACCAGTTACGGGTACCTGCCCCGTGCGTTCAATTAAAAACCGGGCATCCCAATCATGTCTGGCACATGTCTGGCAGCTGGATGCGTCGCTGTGTGTGCTCTATTACCTGAAAAAATCCCGCCAAAGGGCGCACCACGCGCGATAGCGGCCTGCGCATGATGAGTGAGGCCGAGTTTAACAAGAACAAGCCCAAAAATCTGGCCCGTATTGTCAATGACCGCGTCTGGTCATTTGAACTGACCGACCACACCAGCGGCTGGATTTACGCCGAGTACCGCTTCGGCGGCGAAACGGCACAAAACTTTACCGATGTGCTGATTAATGCCATGCAGGAGCGCAGTGGGGCCGACGTATTACATGGTGTACCGGCGTATCCTTTATACCGACCCCGGCTGCGCGCTGGTCTCAGCCACGATGCGCAACCTGTGCAAAACCCTCGGTATTCAACTTATCGCCCATAAAGCCCCGTAATGCCCGCGCCACCGGCTCAGTGGAAAAGGCGCGCGATATTCTCTGGAGTGTAGTTTTGAATCCGGCCTGCGGTTTGTGCAAGTCGATAATATTGATGAACTGAACCACCGGGTCGGGTTATGGCGTAAAAAGTATAACCGTACCGCGCTGCATCGCCGTACCGGCATGACCCGTACCGACAGCTGGCTACGGATCACTCCGCAGCAGTTAATCAAGGCACCACCCGTTGAAGTGTGCCGCGAACTGGCGGTGAGGTCTGCCGGAAAACCGTAAGGTCAATGACTATCT
>NZ_JAZHPL010000011.1:469425-532872 GCF_036919435.1 Arsenophonus sp. PmNCSU2021_1
CTTTTTAAAATACGGCGGGGATAATGGCGATTCTCACGCCAGGCACTCACGCGACGTCCGGCATTGACCCGTTCAATGTGGTGAAACCAGCGCCCACTGTCGTGACCGAGACGTTTGGCCAACTGAAGGTCACGCTGCACCCAGCCCAAACCGCCGTTGTAGGCCGACAGGGTCATCGCCATACGTTCACAGCGATTGACCGCCGATAATCGTTGCCATAGCTAGTTATCAAAACTCACCACCGCACGTAAACTCCAGCTGGGATTGAGTGGCGCTTTGGCCGCCAGTGCCGGCATTACCTCCCCAATCCAGGCCGTGGTCGCGGGCATAAACTGCCCCAGACCCTGCGCACCGATACGGTTGGTGATGGCCGGCTGCCAGCCACTTTCGTGCTCAATCTGGGCGGCAAAATCCGCCACTGGCGCATTAAGCCCCCACACCAGACGGGCGTTGCGTATCAGCTCAGCCCGGTATGGCAGTGCGGCTTGTGGGGGACGCGCCGCATCGGCATCAAGCGCGCCACCAAGGAGCACTATCAGCAAAAGGAATAACAGCCATCCGGGGTCGCCCTGCGGACGTTGATAGCGGTTCATGGTCATAACCCCATCGCCACACTCAGACACACTGCTGCCACAATCACCGCGCGACGCAGTTGGGCTGCCGCAAACACCTGATGGCAGCCGCCGCGTACCGGATGTCGACCCTGTGCCACCTCCGGGTGGTCATGGTGCAGATATTGACCGGGGCGGGCCTTGGGGAACAGCGAACGGTCAAGCCAGTAACCCACGACTGCCGCCAGGGTGATTAAGGCCAGCTTGTAGAGCACCACCGGCAATTGCTGCGGTGAGACCAGGCCAATCACCAGCAACAAACCAGCCGCAGTGAGCAACCAGCCGCCGAGGCGTGGGGTTTTAAAGGGGGGTAACATCAATTTTTTTCGGGTTTTCATGGCGGTCTCCCTCAATATCAGGCAGACAGTGTGACAAGGCAGTGCGCCAATCGCTTTTAAAGCGGTTTACTAGTGGGGATAGCCGGTAGTCGCTAGATTACGCTCAGCAATTGCCCCGAATGGGGCAAGGGAAAAAGCGCGACCCGCCCTGTGAGTCAACCGTGGCGCTTTCCGTTCTCGAGAACAGGAAAGAGTCTACACGAATTTCCATTAGTGAAAAAGGCTTACAGTGAATGCAACAATATTTTTTACCGATACTGCCCTGGATGGGCGGTAAACGGCGGCTGGCAAAACAGATTTTACCGCGCTTCCCGGCGCATACCTGCTACGTCGAGCCGTTTTGTGGCGCAGCGGCGCTCTTCTTTATGAAGTCACCCAGCAAAGCGGAGGTCATCAACGATATCAACGGTGAGCTGGTCAATCTCTATCGGGTGCTGAAACACCATCTGGAAGAGTTTATGCGCCAGTTTAAATGGGCGCTGGTCAGCCGGGCGATGTATCACTGGTTGAAAATGACCCCGACCGAGACCTTAACCGATATCCAGCGGGCAGCCCGCTTCTACTACCTGCAAAAACAGGCGTTCGGTGGTAAGGTGGCGGCGCACACCTTTGGCGTGACTACCACCACGGGGCCACGCCTGAATCTGTTACGCATGGAAGAAGAGCTGTCGCTCGCGCATCTGCGGTTATCACGCACCACCATAGAACAGCTGGACTGGGCCAGCTGCATTGCCCGTTATGACCGTCCGCACACGCTGTTTTACTGCGACCCGCCGTATTGGGGGACCGAGGGCTATGGCGTGGATTTTGGTCTGGCGCAATATGAAAAACTGGCGGGGATGGGACGAGACCTAGCGGGCATGATGATTATTTCGGTTAATGATATTCCCGAGATGCGGGCAGTGTTTCGAGGCTTTGCGATGGAGAGCGTCCCGATTCGGTATAGCCTTAGCAGTAATCAGCCCACCCAACGACGTGAGCTGATTATTACCGTCAAATAACCCTCTCCACTGCAACGGAGAGGGATGGGTCATGCGCGGCTGCGGGCGGCTTTTTTCTCTGCCATTGCTGTCAGGGTGCGTTTAGCCACTTCGCGGGTTTCACCCGGAATATGTCGAAAGGCAGTTAATACCTCTGCCTCTTCCTCATCCCGCACTACATCGAGCGCACTGGCTTCATCGCTGCGCTCACCAGTCATCACATAAAGAAGATCGACTCCTAACGCTTTCGCCGCGATTAAGTAGCCCGCATCAGGATGTCGTTCGCTTTTTTCATAGTTGTATTGAGTGAGCTTTTTAACCCCGCACCGTTCGGCGAAGATTTCCTGGCTAAGCCCCAATCGCAGGCGCTCGGATTTGAGGCGTTCTCCCACGCCTTCTAGCGTCAGCGTGACCCACTGCTGTGCATCAACGGGTGTTTGTTCATCGCTTGCAGCAACCGACGAGGTTTTGCCCGCCAGTTGCTGGCTTAGCTGTTGCAGTTGCTTCTCTTTTTCGGCGACCAGTTGTTGACTGCGTTTAAGGGCTGCCTCATCTTTACGTAACGCTGCCTTTAACTCCCTGACTGACATGCGGTCAACATCATCCAGTGTCAGACCCGCGATGGTGCCGCCTTCGGCCAATTCCGCCAGATCATCGTCGTCTTCCAGCATGAGTTCATAGAGTTTTGAACGGCCTAAACCTGAAAACGTATTCACCTTTGACTCAAGTGTCGGTGAAAGATATTTCAATGCTGCTTGTGCCATTTTTCGTGCTATTCGATATTCAAGACCTAACTGCTCTTGTACTATCTTCATGAATGTTCCATGTGGCTCATTCTCCTTAAGAATAATCAGCCGTTTCCCCGCCTCCAGCATGGCTTCGGCACTTTGCGCCATATAGAAGCGGGCTTCATGCACAATCCTTTCCCGTTCATAGGGTAGCCCATCCCCAAAACGTGCCATTACTTCCTGTTGGGCGCTGTTTTCTGCATTTTTTTCAGGGTATGCAATTGCCCCCCCCCCCCCCGCAATCGTGATATTGTCCGCCGTAGTTACAGACAGGCTGGTTGCCGCTTTTTTCTTTGCCATACAGGTCTCCTTTAGGCCGATAACAGCCAGTGGTTTTTTACGGCAATAAAGAACATACAAAAACAAACAAAAAAGACTTTACATTATTTTGAATGCCATTGTATATTTATTTTTAACTTTTTATGACGGAGGTAACACCATGTCACTGCAACACCCCGCCGACTTTAAGCGCAATTTTTATGATCGTGTCTATCAGAACTACCCGACGGTGGCGGCGTGGGCACGCCAATCCGGCTTCAAACCCTATCAGGTTTATATGTTGCTTGATGGCTCCTGCCAGGGCTGGCGCGGGGAAGCCCGCAAAATCAAACAGGCGATTGAACAGATAATGGGTTCTCCCATGCCATCGGGAAAAAAGCGCCATAAAAAATAACATTCGCCCGTTTCACTGACGGTAACACAATTTCCATTAATGAAAAAGAGGCATCCGATGAAAAACACCTTATTACTGCACCCTTCTTCACGCACACGACGGGCGCTGCGTATTTTGAAAGCCATGAAAGGGCATTACCGCGATGGCCTGTCCAATAAAGCCCTGGCGGCGCTAATCAATGACTCTGCGGCCAATATCAGTCGCACCCTGCCATTTTTAGTGGAAGAAGGAATGATTGAGAAGCGCTTCAATGGGAATTACGGCCTCGGTGAGGAATTGATACAGATTGCCCTGGCCTTTTTTGATGAAACCGAACGGGCGCAAATCAAGATGGCAGAAAGGCATGGCCGCTGCGTAGCATCAGCGTCAAAACCGTAAGAGGAAAAAATAATGGGTAGAAAAGCGTTACCGATAACGGCTGAAATTGCCCCCGAACAGCCTTTGGCACCGGATTTAATGAACAACCTTAATGCCCTGGCTGAACATCAGCAGGCCATTATGGATAAGTACGGCGAGGGGTTGCCCTATGAACGCGAGCGCATTGTGCATGAAGCGCGCTTCTATATGGCACAAAGTGCCGAAGCCATGCTGGAGGCGGGGAAACGGCTGATTATTCTTAAGGAGAATGAGCCACATGGAACATTCATGAAGATAGTACAAGAGCAGTTAGGTCTTGAATATCGAATAGCACGAAAAATGGCACAAGCAGCATTGAAATATCTTTCACCGACACTTGAGTCAAAGGTGAATACGTTTTCAGGTTTAGGCCGTTCAAAACTCTATGAACTCATGCTGGAAGACGACGATGATCTGGCGGAATTGGCCGAAGGCGGCACCATTGCGGGCTTGACGCTAGACGAAGTTGATCGCATGTCGGTGCGGGAACTAAAAGCAAAACTGCGTAAAACGGAAAAGTCACTTGAAGCCAGCCGCCGTCTGGCCAATGAGAAAGATCAAAAGATCAATGAACTGAGCGAAAAACGCCTGCTTAATCAGCATCGCCCGTTAGGGGAAGAAGGCATACGCCAGCTCCGTGAAGAAATTGGCCTGGTGGGCTTTGATGTTAAAGCCATATTAATGGGGCGCTTTCGGGAAGGGCTGGAAAAACTGAGCAGCCACAGTGGTGATATCACATCCCACGCCGACTATTTAGCGGGCTTGCTTAATGATATTGAGTTTGAAATCAATGTGTTACGTAGTGATTTTTCGTTACCCCACCACGCAGTATCAGCGTTGGTGCCTGACTGGACAAAAGCCGATGCGGATGCCGACGATGCGGATTTTCAGTTACCGGAACACCTGCGCGGCACCGGACAGGATAATGTCGAGGAGGTGGTGCAATGAACCCCATCCTGACCGAACGTCTGTTAACCATTGCCCAGACTGCTGAAAGAGCCGGGCATGGCGGCAAAGACGCGGTGTATCAGACAGGCTGTCAGGCACTCGGTATTTCCAAAGCCACGCTGCTGCGAAAAATCAAACAGGTCAGTTATAAACCGCCGCGCAAGCAGCGGGTGGATTATGGTACCAGCGCCCTGACACGCGACGAAGCCCTGCTGATATCCGGCGTCATCATGGAATCTGAACGCAATAATGGTAAACGCCTCTACAGTCTACAGCAAACGGTTAATGACCTGCGGGCGAACAACCTGATTGATGCCGGGTATATTGATAATGAAACTGGCGAGTGGTTTCCGCTGTCGGTCGATGCCATCAGCCGGGCACTGTACCATTATCGCCTGCATCCCAACCAGTTACGGGTACCTGCCCCGTGCGTTCAA
The DNA here is from genome assembly GCF_036919435.1 of Arsenophonus sp. PmNCSU2021_1. Taxonomy (NCBI): domain Bacteria; kingdom Pseudomonadati; phylum Pseudomonadota; class Gammaproteobacteria; order Enterobacterales; family Morganellaceae; genus Arsenophonus; species Arsenophonus sp. PmNCSU2021_1. The sequence continues at coordinate 474,597 of NZ_JAZHPL010000011.1, forward strand.
TTAAAAACCGGGCATCCCAATCATGTCTGGCAGCTGGATGCGTCGCTGTGTGTGCTCTATTACCTGAAAAATCCCGCCAAAGGGCGCACCACGCGCGATAGCGGCCTGCGCATGATGAGTGAGGCCGAGTTTAACAAGAACAAGCCCAAAAATCTGGCCCGTATTGTCAATGACCGCGTCTGGTCATTTGAACTGACCGACCACACCAGCGGCTGGATTTACGCCGAGTACCGCTTCGGCGGCGAAACGGCACAAAACTTTACCGATGTGCTGATTAATGCCATGCAGGAGCGCAGTGGGGCCGACGTATTACATGGTGTACCGCGTATCCTTTATACCGACCCCGGCTGCGCGCTGGTCTCAGCCACGATGCGCAACCTGTGCAAAACCCTCGGTATTCAACTTATCGCCCATAAAGCCCGTAATGCCCGCGCCACCGGCTCAGTGGAAAAGGCGCGCGATATTCTGGAGTGTAGTTTTGAATCCGGCCTGCGGTTTGTGCAAGTCGATAATATTGATGAACTGAACCACCGGGTCGGGTTATGGCGTAAAAAGTATAACCGTACCGCGCTGCATCGCCGTACCGGCATGACCCGTACCGACAGCTGGCTACGGATCACTCCGCAGCAGTTAATCAAGGCACCACCCGTTGAAGTGTGCCGCGAACTGGCGGTGAGTCTGCCGGAAAACCGTAAGGTCAATGACTATCTTCGCGTGTCATTTGGGAGCAAAGAATATGACGTTAGGGGTGTGCCGGGTGTTTGTAACAACGATTGGCTACAGATAGTCCGTAACCCTTGGCGCGACAGTGAAGCACAGGTGGTGATAATCAATGAGGACGGCATGGAAGTCTTTTACCGGGTACCGGAAGTGGTGAAAGACGAGTACGGTTTTCCCCTCAATGCCCCAACATTAGGCGAATCCTTCAAGGCATTACCCCACACCCCGGCGCAACACCATCTGGCGGAAGTCGAGCAGGCGATGTATGGCACCACCTGTCCCACCGAAACCGCTGCCGCGCAAAAAGCCAAAGCGCTGCCACTGGGCGGTCGCTTTAACCCTTATCTGGACAATGAACGCGATACCCCACCCATTTACCTGCCCAAACAGGGCCAGGCTTCCACGGTTTGCGCGCCACGTTTTGAAGAACGTTTAAACCCGGTCGTGGTGGTTCAACAGTTGCGCGCGCGTTTCCAGGCGGCGGGCAAGACCTGGCGCAGTGAATTTTACACCACGCTAACCCAACGCTTCCCGGACGGCATACCCGCTGACCAGGTCGACGCGCTGGGTGATGAGCTGATGGCCCAGTCCACCGAGGTGGTGGTCAGTCTGGCCAGTCACGGTTAACGGGAGGCCATCATGCTGAAACTCAAAACCCTGTTACAACACCACAACCTGACCCAGGCAGCACTGGCCCGTGCGCTTGACCTTTCCGAGGCGACGCTGGCGCAAATAGTCAATCACCATCAGTGGCCGAAACAGGATACCGACGCACTAAAACACCGCATCCGTGGCTGGCTAAGTGACCAGGGCATCGCGGCGGACGACTGCTTTGACGGGGTCACATCCAGCAGCAAGGAAAAGCACACACCACCTAGCAACGAGGAAGACACCATGTTACTGAAAAAACAGGTATTACTGACTGCCACCAAAAAGCATTTTGGGCTGTTTCGTGCCCCATTTGACGACAACGCGGTACAAGGTCATGAAGATGTGTTTTTAACCCCTGAAAGTCGTTATGTGCGCGAGGCGTTGTACCAGACCGCCAGCTATGGCGGCTTTATCGCGGTTATCGGTGAATCCGGCTCGGGTAAAAGCACGCTGCGACGTGACCTGACTGACCGCATCTATCGGGAAAACGCCCCGGTGGTGGTGATTGAACCCTACGTGCTGGCGATGGAAGACAACGACCATCAGGGCAAAACCCTGAAAGCCGCCAGTCTCGCCGAGGCTATTGTCCATACCCTGGCCCCACTGGAAAAACTCAAACGCTCGCCGGAGGCCCGCTTTCGTCAGCTACACCGACTATTAAAAGAGAGCAGCCGCGCCGGGTACAGCCATGTACTGGTGATTGAAGAAGCCCATTGCCTGCCCATCCCGACCTTAAAGCACCTTAAACGCTTCTTTGAGCTGGAAGACGGCTTTAAAAAACTGCTGTCCATCGTCCTGCTGGGACAACCCGAACTGGGCGACAAGTTATCCGAGCGCCTGTTAGCGGTCAGGGAAGTGGTACAGCGCTGCGAGGTAATTGACCTGCCGCCGCTAGATGAACACTTGAACGACTTTCTTGATTTCAAGTTTAAACGCGTCGGCGGCGACCTTAGCAAAGTCCTTGGCCCGGATGCGATACCGGCACTGCGTCAACGCCTAAGCTGGCTGCGCCCGAAAAAAGACACGCCGGTCAGCCTGCTTTACCCCTTGGCTATCGGCAACCTGCTGACCGCCGCCATGAACCTGGCCGCGCAAAACGCCATCCCGGTTATCGACGCCAATATTATTCACAGTGTGCATTAAAGGAGGCTTTTATGCTGAACCCCGCCGTGACCATTAAAAACCCGTCAGCGATGACCTACCAGGCCATCCAGCAGCAGTTCAGGCAATGCCTGTCGGTGATGGATAAACTCAGCCAGGAAGGTTTTATCGTCAGTCAGTTTACCGTTGATGGCTATAGCCGTCCGACCCTTACCCTGCTGCATGACCGACGGTGTGATGCGTTATATAAAAACGGCCATGCCGTTCGCTATGCCCTGGGTACTGACCGTCAGGGCCGCTGGGAAAAATACCAGTTCCTGCAAGATAACTGCCGAATCACCTGGGAGGTACGTTAATCATGACAACACGCCCTGTCCGTATTACCGCTCGCCAATCGGTTTATTTGGCAAAGACCGTCGATATGCCGGAACAGGACGATGAAACCTATTTGTCGATTTGCGAGAACTGCCGTGATTTTGATGAACAAGACCAGCGTCTTGGTGAAATCGCGACCCGATACAACATGAATTTATTTGAGCATATTCAACACAGTGACGCCCTGGAAGACATTATTTTCGAGCGCGTTTAATTCCCGACGTTGTTAATGAAAAGGTAAAAAAGATGGCAAAGAAAATAACGCGGCTTAAAGCCGCGGCGGGTGCCTGCACGCCGCAAACCCGTGAGCAGGTAATAAACGATATTAAAAATCTGGGCGATATCCAGCGGGAAATGACCCGACTGGAGACAGAGATTAATGATGAAATTGCGCGGTTAACCCATCAACATGCGGCTGATATTGAAGCCAGGAAAGCCCGCATCACCCTGTTGCAAAGAGGTATCCAGACCTGGTGCGAGGCCAACCGTGAGGCGCTTACCCAAAACGGCAAAACCAAAACCGCCAACCTGATAACCGGCGAGGTGTCATGGCGTAACCGCCCACCGTCCGTTTCGGTAAAAGGGGTGGATGATATCATTCAGGCGCTGGAAGAAAACGGACAGACCGACTGCATTATTCGCAAAGCACAGCTTGATAAAAATGCCCTGCTCAAAAATCAGGACACTATCCAGCGACTGAATATTCCCGGCATTACGTTTCGCAATCAGCTTGAGGATTTCATTATTACGCCCTTCGAGCAGGAGGTGACCTCATGAGCTATCAGGAAATAAAACCTCTGCGCCGCCAAATTGAAAGGCACATAAACCGCGCCATGCATCACCTGCAGGCAGACCATTCTGCCGCCGCGTATTGTGAATTTCAAAATGCCTTCGAGATATTGGCCGAACTCATCGTCGCCTTAGATAAGGAAAACACGTTATGACCATTACCTGCATCAGCTGCCATCAGGCAACGCGACGCCTGAATCCTACCCAGGCCGAGATCATCCAACAACCGGAAAGCGGCGAGTGGGGGATTGACCTGTTACTGACCTGTCCACACTGCGGACAGCGGTATAGCGCCTGGGTACTTAATTGGGATGTCGTGCCGCTAAAAGGTATCACGGCAAAGTCGCCATCAACACCACCCCATCATCAAACGCACGAGGTAAATAAACCATGAACCTTGACCTTTGGTTAGTTTTTTTAGGCGGTGCCTTGCTCAGTGCCGTATTACCCGGCGCTGGCGCTATCCTCACGCTTAACCATGCCTTCCAGCGGGGATGGTGCAAGACGCTACCGCTTATTGCCGGTCAGGCGACCGCATTAGGCTTGATGGTACCCATTGTGGCACTAGGCACGGAAGCGTTGCGCGCTTCAGCGACAGCCTGGCTGTTACTGAAAGGCATTAGCGTACTCTGGCTACTGTTTGCCGCCTACCGAACCTGGCGCGCACCAGTCATCATGGATGCTTACGATGTCGTGACATTGACCCGCTGTGCGCAACGGTTCTGCTGGGGTTTTCTGACCGATATCACCAACGCCAAAGCGCTCGCCTTCCTACTTGCCACACTACCGGTCTTTCTTAATCCGTCCCAATCGTTAGGGCCACAAATTACCCTTATGACTCTGACGATGGTAATGGTCGATGCGCTGATGATGACGCTTTACGCGCTCATTGCCGCCCGCTTGCGGCCTTATTTTCAATCGCCCGAAACCCGCAAACAACAAAACCGCCTGTTTGCCGGTTTCTTGGTGTTCATTGCGGTCAGCCTTTGTTTTATTGAACATCCGACCTTAATTCAGTGAAAGAGGATAAATTATCATGTGGATATTAATTTTAGCCCTATACGCCAGTCCCTATGCCGGTAATGCTTTTTCCACGCTGCATACACAGGCGTTTGACACGGCAACCGCCTGTCAACAGGCCGCCAAACAGTTCGCAGAAAAATTTGAAACCTTCAAGGATATGGATGCCAAGGCGATTTGCGTGAAGAAGTCATAGCGGAAAAGCGGCGTTTACTGCATTCAATTGTATAATAACGATATTCATTTTATAATCCTTCAAAACCCGAAGGATTATTTTTTTATTCATGGCATAAGGAATCCTGACCCCGACCACAACGATAAAGGACGCCTCCGATGACCCGACAAAAATACCTGCAGTTAATCCATATTGCCGCCCACCACCTCAAACTGGATGACACGACTTACCGCCAGATGCTGCACAGGCTAACGAGGAAAACATCAGCAAAAGCCCTGAATATCGGTCAACTGGCGCAAGTGTTAAACGCCCTAAAAGCCAAAGGTTTTCGTATCCAGCCGACTCAACCCACGACGAAAAAGCAGACCGACCGTCCGCAAATCCAGAAAATGCAGGCCCTGTGGCAGGCAATGGCCGATGAGGGCATTGTCCGGGATGCGTCAGCAACAGCCCTGGCCCACTTTGTTAAACGGGAAACCGGCGGTGATTCGCCTTACTGGCTAGATAGCCAACAGGCCAGCCAGGTTATCGAGAAACTCAAGCAGTGGCAAAAACGCGTGGCAAGGACAACCTCATGCTAGAGCATACCTTTCGCAGTAAAGGGCCGGAGTTACTGGTTGAGCTGGCCGACCACACGGCGCAGATCGTCAGACAGATTATCGATGTTGACCCCGCTGTTGCCAGCCAGATAGGCGATGCCGTCGCCAGTCAAATGATGGCGGTATGGGGCGGGCAAAATGTCTATTTCCCGATGGGGCTGATGTGGAAAATAAACCAGCGCGACCGGGAGATATTTGCCGACTTCAATGGCCATAACCACCGCGCCCTGGCACGCAAGTACGAAGTCTCGCTACAGTGGATTTATTCCGTGATAAAACGGGTTAAAAAAGAAGAAATTGCTCGCATCCAGGGCAATCTGTTTGAAGATGAAGATAAGCCGTCTCGATGACTGTTTCTCGTTTCACATAGTGAAACGTCGGAGAGAAAAATATAACCTATACACCAGATAGTGAGCATTGGTTTAATGCTAACCAAACAATAGAAGGATATTTCATATGCTCGATTCATCACTGCTAAATCTGCCCTGGGCAACATTGGTGACGCTGGCTTCTGGCTATGTTGGATACTTTATTGCCAATGTTGGTCTGAAAGAGCACCACAAAACCGTTGACATAACGTTTTCGACATTAGTTTTTGGTCTTATATCTGCAACCGCTTATGAATCCGTCGCCGTATATGCGGTTTACTGGTCAACCCTTGTAGCGCTGGTTACCGCAATAATAACAGGAGCCGTATGGCGTAAATACGGGCGTAGATGGATGTACAAGCTCATGCGCGCCTTAAACATCTCATGGTCTGATGGCACCCATTCCGCGTGGCAGCAGCTGTTCGGGCAGATTGAGTACCGAGCCACTGAAGTGTTTGTTATTCTCAAGGATGGCAGCGGGTTATTATCGCGGCCTCTGGCTCGTTTTGAAGGGCTCCCTAATGGGCCGTTTGCGCTGGGCAATACGGGAGACGTCATTCTTTATGTAACACACCATAGCGCACCAGATAGTGATGAATGGCGCGAGTTTGCTGGTGTGATCGATGACTCCTGGGGGGCGCTGGCGACCTACATTCCTGCAGAGCAAATAGCTAGGGTGGAAATTAGGAGGAACAAGATTAAAACTGCATCCACGCCTCCTAAGGTTTAGCTATCACTCATTTTTTAGGACGGATACCAGGCGGGTTATTTGACTGTTGCGATGGGGTGGGTTTATTCTCCTTGCTGGCATCTTTTTCAAACGTGACTACTCGGTCATTTTTGGGATTCTCTGTAAAGTCGGAACTATCATGATTGTTGTTCTTGGTCGTCATGGAAACTTCCTCTAAATGAAATCAATCGTAGTAGATTCGATTCTATACTCAACATACTTCAAGATGCAGGCGACTATTCAGCAAAAAGCACGGGTAGTAAGGCCGTTAAGCTTCCTTTCCCTGCATCTTGAAGTTTATTGAGTATAGTTCAGTAAAGAGGATGGTTTCAATTAATGGGTTTTAAAACATGATTTCTGTTTCACTATGTGCAACTTAATCCCTCTGACTTGTCCCAGATAGATCCAGTTTGTCCCAGGTAGATCCACATTTATCGCACGTTTCCCGTTTAAATATCTCACGTCCTATCATAATGGGGGAAAACAGGAAACGAGTTTATCCGATCATATTATGAATGTAGGAATTCGCTCACTTTAAGGTGAAACAATTATGATATTAAATATATTAACGCCAGTCATCGGAATGATTGGTCAGTTGCTTATTGCCTACAGCGCGTGGTCAGTTTATCCGCCCGCAGGGTATTGTGCGGCAGGTATTTTCTGCTTGCTAAATTCTTATCTTACCGCCAAAGCGATAGCTGAAACAAAAAACGGGAAGTAAAACATGTTTTTTCCTGCCCTATTCAAAAAGCATAATGACACCGTTCGCACGTCGTCGGCATTAGCGGAAATAGTCGGAATGAGCTATGACTCGTATACCGGCAAGCGCGTTAGTAGCCAAAGCGCCTTACGCTTAACCGCCGTTTTCGGTTGCGTCCGTGTGTTAACAGAATCGATTGGCATGTTGCCGTGCAATCTTTATCGGACGACTTCAACGGGTAAAGAAAAGGCCATTTCAGAGCCACTTTTCAAGCTCCTTTCAATGCAGCCTAACGGTTATATGACGGCACAAGAGTTTTGGGAACTGGTGGTCGCCTGCCTCTGTTTGCGTGGTAATTTTTATGCCTACAAGGTGAAAACACTGGGCAAGGTATCAGAACTTTTGCCGCTCGATCCCGGGAGTGTTCAGCCATCACTTAATGTTAGGTGGCAGCCTGTTTATAGCGTCACTTTTCCTGACGGTTCAACCGATATACTCGGACAAGAGACCATCTGGCATGTTCGCACAATGACGCTAGATGGCTTGGTTGGCTTAAATCCGATTGCCTACGCCCGGGAAGCCATTGCTTTAGGTTTGTCAACCGAAGAACACGGGGCGAGACTGTTCAGTAATGGCGCTATAACGTCTGGGGTATTGCGCACTGAGCAAGAATTGACAGATGAAGCCTACAGCAGAATAAAAACCGATTTTATCGAGCGGCATCAAGGCTTGGTGAATGCACATCGTCCCATTATACTGGAAATGGGGCTGGATTGGCGGCAGATGGGATTATCCGCCGAAGATAGCCAATTCATTGAAACGCGAAAATATCAATTAGAAGAAATATGTAGATTGTATCGTGTGCCTTTGCATCTGGTACAAAATACTGACAAAGCAACCTATAGCAATATTGAAAATCTTGGCACGAGTTTCGCACCAATAAAAAAACGCTCTATTTTTAAGTTTAATTCAGCATAATATATAAATAGAAAAAATCTCATAAATTAAAAATAACTTATTGTAATTTAAGTAAATTTATACGTCTTAGCAAGTTACAGATTAATTATTATTCTGAAGCCATTTCTAGAATTTTATATGCCCGTGCGAAACTCGTGCTTGGGATTGGATTTATTAATTATTCGCTCGTGCCGTATCTGACTCGCATCGAACAACGGATTAATACTGGCTTGGTGAAGGCCACCAAGCAAGGGATTTCTTTGCCAAGTTCAATACCGGTGCGTTACTGCGTGGTGATATGAAATCCCGCTTTGAAGCTTATGCCACAGGCATCAATTGGGGAATTTATTCACCCAATGATTGTAGAACACTCGAAGATCTTAACCCACGCCCACACGGTGACATTTATTTAACTCCAATGAACATGACCACGAAGCCAGACGATACGAGCAAAGAAAAGATGATTGAGGAAGCAAAGCATGATGACCAAACAGCGACTTGATGTGCCGCTTAAACTAAAATCCGTTAGTGAATCCGGTGAATTTGAAGGCTACGGCTCCGTATTTGGCGTTAAAGATACTTTTGATGATGTGGTGATCCCAGGGGCATTTACCAACAGTTTATGTGATTGGCGAGAAAAAAAGACCCTACCAGCCATGCTCTGGCAACACAAATTAGATGAACCCATCGGTATTTATCATGAAATCAAAGAGGATGAGGTGGGTTTGTATGTTAAGGGACGACTCTTAATCAATGATGACCCGCTAGCGAAACGAGCTTACGCACATATGAAAGCCGGTTCGTTAACCGGTCTTTCTATTGGCTACTTGCTAAAGGATTGGGAGTATGACCATGAAAAATCGGCATTTTTACTGAAGGAAATTGATCTGTGGGAAATCAGCCTCGTCACCTTTCCTGCAAACGATGAGGCAAGGATCGGCGAAATTAAAAGCACCTTCGCCAAAGGTCAAATACCTTCACCTAAACAAATTGAACATGTCCTGCGCGATGTTGGACTGTCACGCACCCAATCCAAAGCTTTTATGTCTGGCGGTTATGCCTCCTTACATCAGCGGGACGCTGATCAGGTGATGATTGGGCTTAATGCATTGAAATCCATTAATTTTTAAAAAAGGAATAGAAAATGGCTGTTGATCAAAAAGATATCGCGTTGGTTGCTGAGGAATTGCAACAAAAATTTGATACTTTTAAAGAAAAAAATAACAAACGTCTTGATGCTATTGAGGCTGAAAAAGGCAAGCTAGCCGGTGAGTTAGAAACGCTTAATCAAAAACTGTCTGAATTGGACGAAACCAAAGCGGCACTTGAAGAGGAATTAAAGGCAATCAAGCGGCCTATTGGCGGCCCAGTACCTGAGGTTAGCGAGCACAAAGCCGCTTTTCTTGCTTTCCTACGCAAAGGGAAAGAAGATAATTTGCGTACGCTCGAACAAAAAGCGCTTAAAATTAGCGTTGATGAAGATCGAGGCTATGCCGTACCAGAGGAACTTGACAGATCTATTTTGTCTTTATTACAAGATGAAATCGTCATGCGTAGAGAGGCCACGACAATCATCGTTAGCGGCAGCCACTACAAAAAACTAGTGAATCTGGGTGGTACCTCTTCTGGCTGGATTGGTGAAACGGATGCCCGTCCAGAAACCAACACCTCAAAACTGGCCCAAATCGAGCCGTTAATGGGGGAAATTTACGGTAATCCCCAAGCAACCCAAACCATGCTCGATGATGCTTTTTTCAATGTTGAACAGTGGATCAATAGTGAACTAGCGCTAGAATTTTCAGAACAAGAAGAAGTCGCCTTTACAAAAGGTGATGGGAAGAAAAAACCTAAAGGCTTTTTGGCGTATGAATCCAGTGCTGAAGATGACAAGACAAGGAAATTTGGCAAACTGGAACATATTGTATCCGGTCATGCAACAAACGTTACAGCTGATGCGGTAATTAAACTGGTTTACACATTGCGGAAAGCGCATCGTAATGGTGCTAAATTCATGTTAAACAACAAGACGTTATTCACTATACGCACCCTAAAAGATACTGAAGGTAATTACCTGTGGCGGCCAGGGTTAGAGTTAGGACAACCTTCTACTTTACTTGGCTATGGTCTTGCAGAAAACGAACAGATGCCGGATATTGCGGCCGATGCAAAAGCAATCGCATTTGGCAATTTCAAACGTGGCTATACTATCGTTGACCGCATTGGAACGCGTATTCTACGCGATCCGTACACCAAAAAACCGTTTGTTTGTTTCTATACTACACGTCGTACGGGCGGCATGTTGACGGATTCACAGGCTATTAAACTGATGAAGACACGAGTTTCGCAATCTCCAAAAAAGAAGTATAAATTTAAAAACAAGAAAAAATCAGGGTGTTCATATTTTGTCGGGTTATCCATGTATTAAAGATATCTATAAAACATTCTTACAAGTAAGCAGTTTAAGATACTCTGGTTTAGCGTTATCAGAAGTAAGCCCATCGCCTTTATCTCATGACACTGTTAGCCGATGGCTAAAAAGTAGATGTTTTAGACCTAAAGACCTATGGCGATTAGTTGAACCTTCTATAGACAAAAAAAGCCCTTGCGTACTAATTGCCGATGATACATTGATTGCCAAAACACGTAGTAAAAAAATAGAGAGGGTCCATTATCAATATTCAGGTAATGAACATGATGTTATTGCTGGCATAGGTTTAGTTAATTTGCTTTGGCATGATCTGACGAAGGTTGAATCAATTCCTATCAATTATCGTATTTAACCTGAGTTCGGGATAAGCATTATCAATTATACTTGAAGATACGTACCTGCAACAGGTATCTTTGGTTTAGATGGCATTAAACAATATGCAACCAGTCCGCCTAATAAATTCACTACAAAGTTAGCCGGAGAGCGATGTCGCGTATGCTCTATTTGACAAAGATTTTTTAACTCATCAAATACCGTTTCAATGACAGAACGATGACGCAAGATGGCTTTGTCGAAACAAGTCTGTTTAATAGGCTTCATTTTCTTTTTGATATTCGTTATAAGGCTAATTCCCATCGTTTTGAGTTGCTGTTTCAGTGAAGCCGATAAATACCCTTTATCTGCGTACAAACAACCAGAAAGATCCTTTGTCAGCTCAGGCAATGGTTTCCGATCATCGGTGTTTCCTGGTGTGAGTCGAAAACTGAGTATTTCCCCCAAATGATTGATAATTACATGAAGCTTGAAACCAAAGAACCAACCTGTTGAATTTTTTCCCCGTTCAGCTATCCCATTGAAGACTTTATGTCTGCGGATCCGTAAGTTATCACACACCGCTATCGGAGTAGAATCGGCAACCGATAGCCCCGTGCATTTTCCCTTAATTGACTCAAACAGTGCCGTTAACGCTAAGGCACTACGCGGAAGTAACTCTACACAGCGTGAATAGGATGGCAAGTTAGGAAATTCCTTCCGGAGATATAAGCGGACATAATAGAGATAAAATACCTTGAATTGCCTGAATCGGAGTTGATGAAACAACACAACCAGTGTCATCATTTCCGCCAACGAAAGCTGAGTAGACCGTCTACGACGCTTAGTACCGTTAGTCAGCAAATATTCATGCATTTTTGGCTCGAAGTCTTTGCAAAAATCATCCATCAGGCAATAAAGTTCAGTAAGATTTTCCATAATTGTTTAACAATGCTCTACTCTTTAACCAGACTGTTAGAGTATTTTAACAAAACAGGCTCATTCAACTATTTGAATATCAAGACTTTCTCTTTATTTCTTATCCCGAACTCAGGTTATTTATGATAAAGATTCTGATGGAAAAACAAAAAACACGCACTTTTCCGAAATGCTCACTCTTGCTAAAAAAAGAGGGATCATGCCAGAAGCCGTAGTGATGGATGCTTGGTATTCTAGCCTGGATAACCTGAAATCAATTCGCTCTCATGGTTGGATCTGGGTAACCACGCTGAGGAAAAATAGGATTGTTAACCATAACAAACAACTGAACAAGTTAGACATCTCAGAAGAAGGAACGTCAATACACTTGCGAGGATATGGTTGGGTAACCGTTTTCAAATTTACAGCCAAAAACGGCCGTATTGATTACATAGTAACAAACAAAGAGAATCCCACCCGTCAATACGTCAAATCTATCATGGATGCCCGTTGGTCTGTTGAAGTTTATCATCGAGAAGTTAAACAAAACTGTGGTATTGAACGCTGTCAGGCTCGCACGAGCCGAGCGCAAAGAAATCATATTTTTCTCGCTATTTCTGCGTGGTTTGAACAACATAAACGTCGTATATCTGAAAAAATAACCCTTTATCAACAAAATTGGGACGTAATCAAAAGTGCTATTACTGAGCAAATCCGTGTTTTATTAGCGTACCCAAATTAGTTTTGTGCGAAACTCGTGACATAGTAACAAACAAAGAGAATCCCACCCGTCAATACGTCAAATCTATCATGGATGCCCGTTGGTCTGTTGAAGTTTATCATCGAGAAGTTAAAACAAAACTGTGGTATTGAACGCTGTCAGGCTCGCACGAGCCGAGCGCAAAGAAATCATATTTTTCTCGCTATTTCTGCGTGGTTTGAACAACATAAACGTCGTATATCTGAAAAAATAACCCTTTCATGAGTTTCGCACAGGCATATAAAGTTCTAGAAATGGCTTAAAAGCAATGGTTAATCTGTAAGTTACTAAAACACATAAATTTTATTAAATTACAATAATTTGTATTTAATTTATAAGGTTTTGTCTATTTATATATCATGCTGAATTAAACTTAAAAATAGCGCGTTTTTTTATTGGTGCGAAACTCGTGCCTTTATCAACAAAATTGGGACGTAATCAAAAGTGCTATTACTGAGCAAATCCGTGTTTTATTAGCGTACCCAAATTAGTTTTGTGGGAAACTCGTGGAAGATTGGAGTGTGATAGCGATGATCTACTTAACCAACGATTTATCGTGGTCGCCGGACGGATGCAATGTAGAAACAATTCGTCAGGGTGAGTACGAGACGATCCCTCATCGAGCGCAAGAAATTGCTACTAATCTCGGTATTCTTGTTAATAGGGATAGTCCACCGCCTGTTGAGGAAAAAGCATCCCGGAAGAAATCAAAACAACAGTGAAAACCCGCTGCCGCCTTAGCGGTTTTTTTATGCCCGTCATTTGCCGGGCAGAGGACTTGCTTATGCTCTTAACGCTTGAAGAAATCAAGGCGAATTGCCGTCTTGAAACAGATTTTCACGAAGAAGATGCTTTTCTGACTTTAATTAGTCAGGCAGTGCAGCAACGCACCGAGACGCATTTAAACCGGAAGTTATACCCACCTGATGCAACGATACCACCAGAGGATAGAAATGGCCTACACCTGACGGCAGATATCAAATTTGGCATGTTGCTCCTCGTGACACAGTACTACGAAAACCGATCAGCGATATCCGATATTGAAAAAAATCAGCTGCCGCTTGGGTTTAAGTGGAATGTACAACCCCACGAGTTTCGCACCAATAAAAAAACGCTCTATTTTTAAGTTTAATTCAGCATAATATGTAAATAGATAAAACCTTATAAATTAAATATAACTTATTGTAAATTAAGTGAATTTATGCATTTCAGTAACTTGCAGATTAATCATTACTTTTAAGCCATTTCTAGAATTTTATAGGCCTGTGCGAAACTCGTGAACCCTACCGGATTATCCCGCTATGAAACGGCGTAATGTAGAAACCAGCGCAACTTATCGCTATCCCGATCCTGGGGAACTCAATATGCGGATCACCGTTCGCCGCCATCGGAATGCGCCTGATGACAAGGTGGGATTTGATGATGTCTATCCTGACAGCTTTCAAGCATGGGCAAAGGTCATGCAGGTTGGAGCAACAATCTATCAGAACTCCGCACAACTTAATGATGTTATCACGCATTTTATTACGCTGCGCTATCGGCGTGATCGTCATATCAAGCGTGATTATGAAGTGGTGATGGGGGATAGCGTATTTCAGGTTAAGCGAGTCCGTGATTTAAATTATGCCCACCGTTTCTGGCTGCTTGAATGTCAAGAATCAGGCAGTGAACCACCAAGGAGAATGGCGCATGGATATATTGCATATTGATTTTGAACAACCTAAAGAGTTGGTTTTTAATCGTGCCCGTTTGAGAAAAGCCTTCACAAAAATTGGTCAGGCGCATGCGCATGTTGCCAGACGGTTAGCCAGACGCATACGCGGGCGTTCTTCCAGAACAGGCGAAACGCCCGCCAGTCAAACAGGAAAACTGGAACGATCCATTGCTTACAACGTGCCGAGAGCCTCTAAACGCCGTTCTGGACTAATGGTCAAGATCGCCCCCAGCTGGAAAGGCGAAAAGCGGAAAAACCTATGGGGCAGAGGCGGAATACCCCTACAAGGGACTTACTACCCCGCCCTACTCCATTACGGTGTTCGCCACGCTTCCTACGGCATGACTAAACAGCATCGGCGACAAAAACGTCATCACAAAATCGGTGGCTGGCGTATTGCACCCCGTGAAAACTATATGGTTGGCGCGCTGGAAAAACTGAAAGGCTGGACACAGCACACGCTCAGCGCCGAACTTCAACAATCACTTCGGCCTCAACCCCGAAAAAGGAAGCCATCATGAAACTCAGCCCCGTTATTAGCGCGCTGCGTACTTATTGCCCTCGCTTTGAGCAACGGATAGGCGGCGCGGCTGAATATGGCACTGCCCTTGAATGTACTCACCTGGAATTGCCGTCAGCCTATGTGGTACCGAGTGGATCTACGGTTGGCGAACAACGTTCGCAAACCGATTATTGGCAAGTGTTAACCGACCAGTTTTCTGTGATTGTCATTCTTAATAACACCGATAAACGTGGTCAGTACGCTTCCTGTGATTTAATTGATGAAGTCCGCAGTGAAATCTGGCGCGCTATCCTGGGTTGGAGTCCTGATCCGGCCTACGGTGCGATTGAATATGCGGACGATGAATATCTGGATATGAACCAGGATGAATTGATCTGGCAATTTAATTTTAAAGCGGAAACAGAAATCAACGCCGAAGATACGCGCCACTATGCTGACTTGAATAATTTACCTGATTTACACACCGTTGCTATTAGTGTGAACGAACATGCCAGCAGTGTTAACTCGCATTTGGAGATAAATATAAAATGATGGGCACACAACCAGAAATTGTTTTCATTAAACCTAAACACGGGCGAAAAGTGCCTATTCCGCAATATATGCACGATACCCAAGAATATTTCGGTAAATATTTACCCGAAGAAGGATTGTATGTTCAAAAAACGCTTTTTTGGATCAGAAGAAAACAGGACGATGATATTGAAGAAGTCAGTCAATCTGATAATCCCCCAATCGTGCAAGAAACGACTGATTCCGCAAGAACCAAATTCAAAAAAGCTAAAGAGGAGACGCCGGAATGACCATTAGCTTTAATACCGTGAACGCTAATCTGCGTGTGCCTGGTTTCTATCCCGAAATGGATAACAGTGCCGCCAATACGATGCAAACCAGCGGCCCTGCACTGCTTATTGGGCATGCATTACCCACTGCACAAATGACTTTGAACTCACCGATGATAATGCCCTCGGCAGAAATGATGCAACAATTAGCCGGTCGTGGCAGCCAGTTACACCGCATGGTGCAAGCGTATCGCCGGATTGATGCTGTTGGTGAACTGTTTGTCATTGCCGTACATGAAACAACGGGCACTGAAGCAAAAGGTGAGATAGCGATAAGTGGCACCGCGACTGATTCCGGTGTGGTTAACCTGTATATCGGCAATCAACGTGTTTTAGCTGCCGTCAAGAAATCGGATACGGCGAATACGGTTGCCGCCGCGCTTGGCAAGGCCATTAACGATAACGAGGACTTACCCGTCACCGCGACGATGGAGGCTGACAAAATCAGCTTGACGGCAAAACATAAAGGGCTAACCGGCAACGATATTCCCTTGATGATGAACTATTATTCGCCGACAGGCGGTGAGAATACGCCTTCTGGTTTGAATATCAGTATTACGCCAATGCGTGGTGGCACTGGCTCACCCGATATGGATACCGTTATCAGCGCAATGGGTGACTTGTTATTTGATTTTATTGGGCTGCCTTTCTCTGATGCTGCCTCTTTGCAAAAGATGGGCGCGGCGATGAACGACAAGAACGGGCGTTGGAGTCCCTATCAGCAGTTGTATGGACATGTTTATACTGCCAAAAAAGGGACAGTCGGCGAACTGGTCGCTTTTGGTGACCCCATTAATGATCCGCATCTCACCATCGCCGGATACGAACCCGCCATCCAAACCGCGCTTGATGAACTGGTTGCGGCACGACTGGCACGGTGCGCGATATTTTTGCGTAATGACCCGGCGAGACCGACTCACACGGGCGAGTTAAACGGGGTGTTACCCGCACCGTCCGGCAAACGCTTCACCTTGACGGAGCAGCAATCCCTGCTTTCACACGGTATCGCTACCGCCAATGTCGAAGGTGGCGTATTACGCATTCAGCGTGATGTGACGACCTACCAGAAAAACAGTTACGGCGTTGCCGATAACAGCTATCTGGACAGTGAAACACTCTATACCAGTGCCTATGTTTTGCGGCGATTAAAATCCGTTATCACCAGCAAGTACGGGCGGCAAAAACTGGCTGATGATGGTACCCGATTCGGGGCAGGGCAAGCGATTGTAACGCCAGCCGTGATCAAGGGTGAACTCTGTGCGGTGTATCGTCAGTTGGAAAAAGAAGGCATTGTCGAGAATTTTGATGCTTTTCGTAAAAAGCTAATCGTTGAACGTAACGGAAATGACGCTAATCGAATTGATGTCGTCTTTCCGGCGGATTATATCAATCAACTGCGGGTATTTGCGTTGGCGAATCAATTCAGGCTGCAATATAACCAGGGCGAGGTGGTGTGATGACAAGCAAAAGAAAAATAGGCGGCACCTGCTATTTTAAGGTGGACAGCCAACAACTCTCACTGAATGGCAGTGTGGAAGTGCCGATGAATACGGCTATCCGTGAAGATCTAGTGGGTATTGATGGCAGTGTGCATTACAAAGAAACCCATCGAGCGCCTTATATCAAGGCAGAATTTAAAGTCGAGAAAAGTTTTCCCATCCAAAAACTCACTACAGCTGATGAAATGACCATTACCGCTGAATTAGCTAACGGTATGGTGTATGTGTTGTCAGGCGCGTGGCTATCCGGCGAATCTTCACATAATGCTGACGAAGGCACGGTCGAGATGGAATTTCGCGGAGACGAAGGATTTTATCAATGAGTGAAAAAAATAATACTTTAACGCTTGCAAAGGCAATAACAGCGCATAACGAAACATTAACCGTACTTGAATTTCGTGAACCAACCGGAAGAGATGTACGCGAGTTGGGCTATCCGTATCAGCTTAACCAGGACGACTCAATCAAATTACTGTCAGGTGTCACCGCAAAATACATAGTCCGTCTTGCTGGGATCCCAATGAACGCTGTTGATGAGATGTCAGCAGCAGATTTAAATGTTGCCAGTCATTTGGTGGCCGGTTTTTTCCACCAAACCTGAGCGTAGACGAATTGCTATGCCAATATTGCGACTGTGCGTACTATTGGCGTATTGATCCGTTCACTTTGCTCAATAAGCCGTTGAGTGATTTGTACTTCTTGATCCAACAAGCAAATCGCATTGAAAAATATCGGAGTTGAAAGTGTCTCAGGTTGAATTAAAAGCGGTGATCACCGCCAAAGATCGCCTTTCGCCCAAATTAAGCGAATTGCAGAAAAAGATTAAGAAATTTCGCAAAGAATCGGCGGTAATAAGTCGAGGTGGTATCGGTATGGCGGCGGGGCTTGCAGGAGGAGCCACCGCCTCTTTGATCGCCTTTGCCAAACAGGAGGATGCAGCAACAAGCTTAAAGTCCGCCATGATGGAGGCAAACGGTCAGGTTGCACCGACTTTTAACAAAATTAATCAGCTTGCTTTAAAACTCGGTAATAAATTACCAGGCACAACGGCTGATTTTCAAAATATGATGCAGATGTTGGTACGGCAAGGTATACCAGCAGAAAACATTTTAAATGGAGTTGGTCAGGCATCAGCCTATCTTGCTGTGCAACTCAAAAAACCACCAGAAGAAGCCGCTGAATTTGCTGCGAAAATGCGGGATGCTACCGGAACGGCATCAAAAGATATGTTAACACTTTTTGATACGATGCAACGTATGTCCTATCTTGGTCTGAAAGATAGCGATATGTTGCAGTTTTTTGTCAAATCGAGTTCTGTCCTTAAAATGATTAGTCAGGATGGATTGAAGGCGGCACAAGCACTTGCACCCATTGGGGTATTGTTGGGTAACGCAGGTATGGCTGGGGAAGAATCGGGCAACGCCGTGCGGAAAGTACTGCAAGCTGGGCTTGATGTGAAGAAGGTTCGTGGCGTTAATAAACATCTGCTACGGCAATATAAAATTAAACTTGATTTCACAGATAAAAAAGGTTCGTTTGGCGGACTAGATAATTTTTTTGCTCAACTTGATAAGTTGAATAAATTGAAGGAGGACACAAAAAAAAGAGAGGTGATTAAAGCGCTATTTGGTGATGACAACGAAACATTATCGGTAGTGAACAAATTATTGGAAAAAGGTGCTGCCGGATATGATGAAATCGTCAGTAAGATGCGACGACAAGCGGATTTGAACCGACGTGTTGAAATGCAGCTTGGCACGCTAACCAATCTTTGGGATGCCATGACTGGCACAGCAACAAACGGACTTGCCTCAATAGGGCGTGCATTTGAAAAGGATACCAAGGCAACAACAAAGTGGCTTGGTGATTTGAGCGGTCGCTTTGATGAGTTTGTGACCCAACATCCGAACGTCGTTCGGAGTGCGGTGGGTATTGCAGCAGGACTAACAACGGTGAAACTGGCTGTTTGGGGATTACGCGCCGCTTTAATCGCCTTGGGAACATCAACACCTATTGGTTGGGTATTGACAGCAATCGGTGTTGCGCTCGGCGCAATCGCGGCTAACTGGGAAGATGTCAAGAATGCTTTCTCAACGGAAGAAACGCCAAAAATTAAAAAACAACAAGAAGAAATCAAAAAAGTTGTCCCGCCGGAAGTCCTGAATACCCATAGAGGTATAGAAATGGCTTCCAATTCAATGGGATTAATACAATCACCGTTTTCTTCTTCAAGTCTTCTTCCTCCAAAGACAGAAAATTCACCCCAAAAAGCACCCAATACGATTGGGCTGATGCCTTCACCTTTTGCCCAAAATTTCTCGACAAAAAACACGAGATCCGAAGCCCAGGATAAAGCTATCGAAAAGCTCAGATTGTCTGTGCCGTCACGAGAACAAAAGTTGCAATTGCAAGTTGATTTCAACAACGCACCACTTGGTATGACGGTGAAACCAGAAGGTAAGCAACCATCCTGGTTTGACCTGGATTTTACCTATAAAGGCTATAACCGCTTTGCCAGACCCTAACCGCTTCGGCGGTTTTTCTTTTTAAGGAGGGGTGATGAGTAACTGGAAAGATAACCTGCGTCCAGCGTCCTTTCGCGGGATACCGTTTCAGGTAGACGATGACGAGGGGACATTCGGGCGACGGGTACAGGTTCACGAATATCCCAATCGGGACAAGCCGTATACCGAAAATTTGGGCAGAGCAACGCGGCGCTTCACTATCAATGCCTATCTGATCGGTGATGATTTCTTCGAGGCCAGAGATCGGCTCATTGCGGCTATCGATACGACAGGGCCAGGCACTCTGGTTCACCCTTACTACGGTGAAATGGCTGTTTGTATTGATGGCGAGGTGAGAGTGAGCCATAGCGGGCGCGAAGGTCGTATGTGGCGCGTTAGTTTTAGCGTGGTTGAGGCTGGAGAGCTTTCTTTCCCAACAGCCGGTGTTGCGACGGGCCAAACGTTAATTTCTTCCAGTTCAGCACTAAATGATCGCATTGGCGAAGCTTTTGCTCATGTAGGCTTAAAAAGCTTACCGGATTTTGCACAGGCTGGCGTGTTAGCACGTACTAAAAGCATGATTAACAACGTCACCAAAGCCTTTGACACTATTGATAGCGGCATTACTGCCGCGTCAAGGCTATTGCATGGCGATATTTCGGTGATCTTAAAGTCCGGCTCATCCGGTAAAAACCTGGTCGAAGCGATACAGCGGATGTGGCGTGCTGGCAGGCGTACCGCGCAAGATGCTTCTACATTGGCACAGCAAATCAAAACGCTATCGGGTGTCACACTCGGGAATGATTTAGCGCCGCGTGGAGTATGGAACACGAGTTTCGCACCAATAAATAAACGCTCTATCTTTAAGTTTAATCCAGCATAATATATAAATAGACAGAATCTTATAAATCAAAAGCAACTTATTGTAATTTAATAAAATTTATGTGTTTTAGTAACTTGAAGATTAATCATCGATTTTAAGCCATTTCTAGTATTTTATACGCCTGTGCGAAACTCGTGTGGAAAAGCGACAGGCCAAGCGTACAGTCTGAACGCATTCAGGGTAATGCTATCGCCGCTGTTTTGCGCACGACGGCGATCCATGAAGCCGCCTGGCGATTAACACAATTACCGCCGCCGCGTACCGCCATGTTACCGGTTAATCAACGTGCAAAACGTCAGGTACACCTCAATATATCCCATCCCGCATTACACTCGGTTTCTCATACGGCAGGCAGTCATATTGAAGGACTGGCGACGGTAACGTGGGATGCGTTGGTCACGGTGCGAGAAACGCTGAATCAGGCTATCGAGCACGAACAGGCATTAACGCTTGATGATGCCCTGTTCCTTGCCTTGCAACAGGTGAAAACCGATGCTAACCGGGATATTGCAACACGACTGGCGCAAGTTGAAAAAACGGTAACACGCACGCCCGAGGCAGTGCTACCGGCGCTGGTTCTGGCCGCTAAGTGGTATGACAATGCGGCACGGGAAACCGATATCACCCGCCGAAATGCCGTTAATCATCCAGGCTTTATACCGGTTAAACCCTTGAGAGTACCTGCAAGATGAGTGATTACGTGATATTGCGCGTCAACGGGCGCGAATGGGGGGGCTGGACGCGGGTACAGATTTCAGCAGGCATAGAGCGGCTGTCACGCGATTTCAATGTAGAAATCACCCGCCAATGGCCTGGGGAATCAGGAAGCGTACCACTACAGCCCAGAATTAAAAAAGGTGAACCTGTCGAAGTCCTCATCGGTCAGGATAAAGTCCTCACCGGCTGGATTGAAGCCACCCCGATACGTTATGACGCTAAAAGTATCCAGGTTGGTATCAGTGGTCGTAGTAAAACAGCAGATTTAATCGACTGTGCTGCGAATACGACGCTTTTTACGGGCAAAACCTTATATCAAATCGCGTCAGCACTGGCAAAACCGTTTAGCATTAAGGTCATTAGCCAAAAGGCCCCAAAAACGCCGCTACAGGCTTTTCAGGCCGATTATGGCGAAACAGTACACGAAGTATTAAACAAGGCGCTAGGAAGCCAACAGGCGCTCGCCTGGGATGACGAAGACGGCAATTTGTTAATTGGTCTGGTTGGTAATGACAAAGCCACCACCGCGCTGGTCTGGGGTGAAAATATTCTTACCTGTGATACCGAGCAAAGTATCCGTGAACGCTTTTCTGAATATCAAGTAGCCGGTCAACGATCGGGTGATGATGACGATTTCGGGGAAGCTACGCTGACAGCACTCCGCGCCAGAGCCAGGGATAGCGAAATCACCCGCTATCGCCCTCAACACCTCCAGCAATCCGGCAATGCAACGGGGGCCAGTTGCAAAGCACGTAGCGACTTTGAAGCCAGGCAGCGGGCAGCCAGAACCGAAGAAACCACCTATACGGTACAAGGCTGGCGGCAAGGTGACGGTAGCCTGTGGAAACCTAACCAGCGGGTTATTGTTTTTGATCCCGTGCTCGGCTTTAACAATCGGGAACTGGTCATTAGCGAAGTTGTTTATACGCAGGACGAAGGCGGAACACTCTGTGAACTCCGTGTTGCACCCGAGGCCGCGTATATTCCTCCGCTTGAGGAATTGAAAGCACCAGACGAAGAACAAGAAATTTAAAGAAATTTCATGCATATTATTTATATGTGGAATCCTATTCTTTTCCCAGTAGGTAATGTTATATCAATACTTAATTCACCACCTAGGGCAGAAACATAACGTTTCAATGTTGATAATCGTGGATCGTTATCCGGTTGTTCAATTTTGGCTAAAGTAGGCTGTTTAACCCCCATAGCAGCTGCGAGTTCAGTTTGTGATAGATTCAGTTCCTCGCGTAACTGATTGAGCATCACATCACGTCGTATTTCGTCAGTTCGTGATTCAATACGCGCTAAGCTTTCTGGACTACGTTTGGCTAAAAGTTCATCTAAAGTTGCCATGATTATTCTCCTAATTTTGCTATATGTATACTGAATTCAGCATCAGCAAGTTTGATCATATCTTTGTAAAATCGCTTTTCATTGACACCAATTTTATCACCGGCGCATAGCACTATTGCTTTACGTTCAGGATCGAACGCAAAAAACACCCTGATCGGATGACCTGCAAATTGCACTCGTAGTTCTTTCAAGTTTGGATATTTTGACCCCCTGACAGTATCAACTTGCGGTCGTCCCAGATTGGGGCCAAATTCGCTCAAAATTTTAAATGCAGCAAGTATTTCATCTTGCAATAATTCCGACTGCGCCTCATACCACTCATCAAAAAGTACCGTTGTAATCACATTCCACATACATAGTCCATTATAGCTTATTAGCTATGATTTATGCTATAGCCTATTGGCTATAAAATCAAGAAGAATCATCTCATTTAAAGGTTGAAATTTTATGAAAAACGCCCTAGCCATGCTACAGCGCGGCTTGTCGCGCCTGTGGTCGCGGGTATTGGTGCAAAGACTCGACAGTACAAATGCTTGTCAGACCGCCGATGCTGGCTTATTGGCTGGCGAGGTAAAGCATGGGGTGGAATATCTCGAACCTTACGGCTTTACTTCAACGGCTCATTCCGGTGCAGAAGGTGTAGCGCTATTTCTCGCTGGCGATCGGTCACACGGCATTGTCATTAACGTTGCAGACCGACGCTATCGGCTCAAGGGTCTCAAAAGCGGTGAAGTGGCTATCTATACCGACGAAGGCGATAGCATCGTGCTTAAGCGTGGCCGGTTAATCAAAGCGACAACAGAAACGTTCATCCTGAATGCTAAAAACAAGGTGGTACTTAATACCGCATTAATTGAAACACCTGGTGCAATCAAGGCGGAGAAATCAATTACGTCTGCTGCGGAGTTGCAAGATAAAGTGGGTTCATTAAGCACGATGAGGAAACAGTACAACAGCCATGCTCATTCAGGCGATAGTGGCGGTATGACCGGCACACCTACTCAAGGTATGAAATAACATGACAGGCGTTCCCATTCAACATGATGACCGATTAAGCCGTGCCGTGATTATCTCGCTATTTACCTGGCCACGGGCTGAACCGGATGATGACACCGATACGCCGTTTGGGTGGTGGGGAGATACGTGGCCGACCGTACAAAACGATCGGATTGGTTCTCGATTGCACTTGTTAAAACGTAGCACTTTAACTAATCAGACGGCGCAAAAGGCAAAAGAATATATCGCTCAGGCGCTCACATGGATGACAGACGACGGTATCGCGCTTCGGGTTGATGTCGACGTGGTGCGCTCTGGCATCGATAAATTAACCGCAACCGTTACCCTTACCTTGCCTGATTATTATACAAAAAAGATGAACATCAATAATTTGTGGAGCGTAATCCATGCAAAATAGCGGTTTTTCGCGCCCGACCCTGCCACAACTGATAGACACCATTCGCGGTGATTTGCTCACACGATTTAATGAAGATAGCGTGTTGCGCCGTCTCGATGCTGAAGTGTACGCCAGAGTACAGGCTGCCGCCATTCATACTCTATACGGCTATATCGATTATTTAGCGCGCAATATTTTACCTGATTTAGCGGATGAAGACTGGTTGACCCGACACGGTAATATCAAGCGTTGTCCCCGAAAAGGAGCAACCAAAGCGAGCGGTTTTGTTCGGTGGGAGGGTGTACAAAATGCCATATCGCTGCCCGCTGACACTGAAATACACCGTGATGATGGTCAAATATACACCACAACCGCCCCAATAACCTCAGCAAAGGGTGTACTTCGTGTGTCCATCGTCGCAAAAAGCAGCGGTCAGGCTGGCAATTGTGAAGACGGCATCGCGCTACGACTTGCTACGCCTATTTCTGGTTTATCTTCGACCGGTTATGCCGATAACATCAGGACAGGAGCCGATATTGAAGATTTGGATAGCTGGCGACAACGCATCATGGCGCGCTGGTACGATACGCCACAAGGCGGTGCGGATAGTGATTATGTTCGCTGGGCGAAAGAAGTTTTAGGCATAAGTCGCGCATGGACACATCGACATAAAAACGGTATCGGCACAGTTGGGGTGATGGTGGCGAGTGATGATGTAGACCATCCTGCACCCACACAGGAAATTTTAACCAAAGTCAGAGAGCACATCTTACCCCTTGCCCCCGTTGCCGGAAGTGGCTTAACTATTTTCCCCGTTACAGCAAAAACCGTTGCTATTTCGATAGCCTTATCAACGGATACGCCAGAAATACGGGCAGCGGTTATCGCAGAAATCAAAGCCTTCTTACAACGAGAAGGCGAACCTGGCAGCAAGCTTTTTCTTTCAAGATTCGCTGAAGCCATCAGTCTTGCGGCAGGTGAAGTCGCCCATCGCCTGATTGCGCCAACGGTAGATGTTGAATTGGCCAATACGGAAGTGCCGGTATTGGGTGAATTCACGTGGGCTAAATACAAGGAGTGAGCATCATGACAAATCTGGGCGACGAATATACGCAATTGTTGAGAACGTTATTACCGCCTGGCCCCGCATGGGATGAAGAAGATCCGCTCATTAAAGGGCTAGCCCCTTCACTGGCACAAGCCCATCAACATGCTGATAGCCTGATGATTGAAATTAACCCGGCCCAATCGGTTGAATTAATTAACCGTTACGAAAAATTATGCGGACTGCCGGATAAATGCCTCGCTAATAGAGCGCAAACGCTAGAAGAAAGGCAACAAGTGCTTGATGCCAAAGTGAATAATGTGGGCGGTATTAATGCGGCTTTTTTCAAAAAGCAGTTGGAAATATTGGGCTATCCAACAGCAACAATAGAACAATTTCAACATCTTGATAGTACGCCAGATCTGACTTGGGGCGATAAGTGGCGCTATTACTGGCGGGTGAATATTCCTGCTGAAGCGAATGTACGCTGGATTAGCTGTACCAGTGCTTGCAATGAGTCGATTAGGACGTGGGGAGATAGCGCCGTGGAATGTGTTATTGAGCGCCAGTGTCCTTCACATACCCAAGTACTTTTTGCCTACATTAAAGGAGAAAATGATGCATCGAATTGATACCTCTACCGCCCAAAAAGATAAATTCGGGCAGGGAAAAAACGGGTTTACCAACGGCGATCCGACTACGGGCACGAGTTTCGCACCAATAAAAAAACGCTCTATTTTTAAGTTTAATTCAGCATAATATATAAATAGATAAAACCTTATAAATCAAATACAACTTATTGTAATTTAATAAAATTCATGTGTTTTAGTAACTTGCAGATTGATCATTGCTTTTAAGCCATTTCTAGAATTTTATAGGCCTGTGCGAAACTCGTGTACGGGAATACCGTCAACAAAATTGAATAGTGATCTTTATGATGCACTACAAGAGGAAGTGTGTACCGTTATTGAACGCTCAGGTATTCGTCTTAATAAAAGCCAGCATGACCAACTCTATCAGGCTGTCAAAAAATTGTCTGAGGTAGAAGCGAATAAAGCAAAAAACGCGCTGATTGATGGCTCGCCAATAGATTTGAATACGCTAAACAAGCTTGCTAAAGCCCTTGGCAATGACCCAAAATTTTCGGCAACAGTGACTAATTTATTAAATCAAAAATTAGCAAAAAATCAAAATGGCGCAGACATCCCAGACAAGGATCTTTTTCTGAAAAACATGGGTTTGTTGGAAAAAGAAAATCGGTGGATTAATAAACAGATTTTTAACACGTTAATTAGCGGTAATATTGACGGCAACGCGGTATCAGCAACACGTCTACAAACAGCCAGGAAAATCGCGGGTGTAGCCTTTAATGGAAGTACAGATATCAGTATACCGGCAAGCAATGTCGGCGCTTATACCAAAGCCGAAGTGGATAGTCGCATCAATGCAAAAGGTGCAAAAAATACCGCTCACCTTGCCACCAATGGATGGTGGAAATGTGGTGATACCGGCATTATCAGGCAATGGGGTATTACACCACCACTCAATGCCGGACAAATTTATACGGTATCTTTACCTTATCCCGTCCCTCATGCCATTTTCTCGGCAAACGCGACGGTAAAATACAAAGGCATTGCTTCCGAGGGCAATCTAGGCACCTATGTCGAAATAGTCGGAAAATCGTTAATTATCAGTGCTGATTACACCAGAACAGGGATTAAAGCACCGAGAACATGGGAGCTGGTTTGTTACTAGTTCCACATTATCAGGCGGCCCTGACAATGTAGTTAAATTGCTTAAAAACGGGCGATACGTTAGTTGTTTGGAAACTCGATAGACTGGGGCGCAGCATCAAACATTTAATCGGCTTAATCTCTGAACTGGAAGATAAAAGCATTCATTTTCATAGTTTGACGGATTCTATCGACACCTCTTCGTCAGCAGGTCGTTTTTTCTTTCATGTGATGAGTGCGTTGGTGCAAATGGAGCGAGAACTGATTGTTGAGCGTACTCAGGTAGGTTTAGCCGCAGCGAGAAGTAGAGGACGTATCGGCGGTAGACCTTGCTCGTTATCTTCTCCACAGCAAGAGCAGGCTAAAAAATTGCTTGAGTCCGGTCATAGTAGAAAACAGCTTGCATTACTGTATGGCGTTTCACTGGCTACCATATACAAATATTGTCCAGTTAATCGAAACTCTCAAACAGACCAAAGTGCCTCCGATGAAAAATGACAGTGTATTTCTGTGCTCTGCGTGTAGAAAATGGCTTGCTATTTATCGCCCGTTTTTGCTTCAAATATCGCATGCCGTATCAGTAATACCTCGTAGCATTTGCAATGAATTTAATTTTTTATTCATTTATGCTGAAGTGCATTTTGGCGACCAATTGGTTGATATCCTTGCCATTCAGGTCTAAAAGGAGTACCCATCTCCGATGGAGTGAGATGCACATACAGATCGCTAACTTTATCAAGCAGAAGGCAGTCATCCAGCTTTTTGAGATTGTCTTTATGTTGATACTGAGCATCGATAAGTAATGACGTCAGGGCCTTTGCTTTAGCTTCGAGAGCATTGGGTGCTACAAATAGGTCAAAGGCGTGTAGCTCAGCAAGAGTCGAAGGTTTGTAAGCACCAACGTTCACAAAAAACAATTTATTTTTTCCTGTGGCTGGCACATCAGACAGCGTACACTATACCCATCAGCCCAAGTAATACGAGAATATCCATCAATGTGTACTTTGTCCACATCACCAAACCAAGCTTCTCTAAGAGAAGGCCAAGCATCTTTCGGTTTTTTGGCTGCTACAAACTGGATATCATGAACTTCAATGTTGGCCTTACCAGCATTGCCACCTAAGTAAAACATATACAAATACACCTACCTTTCTCCTTGAATTCATGCCTGATAAGTGGACCTAGAAAATTCTCTGCAACTCTGTCATGCCAATCAGTATGCTTATCTAAATATTTTTATTGATTAATATGACACTTGACAGAGTGCCTGTATTGCGGATGACTTGCTTAGACTACTTATTCAAGAAATTTAAGCCATGACAGTACGTTGACTATACTTCCTTCGCACTTTTTGGCTTCAAATATAGCACATGGGATGATGCACAGCATATTGAATAGCTAGAACTATCGCTCAAAAGAGATTATGGCGGTAAGTATATCAAGTTAAATACATTGGTCACGACAGACTAACTATCCTTCATACATCACTACAAACCCCATTCCTACGATTCACAACTTCCTGATTGCTCACCGTTATGACGAATAGTGAAGCAGCTTAATATTAAAGAGAGGTTTATAAAAATGGCAACCCGTTATATCGGAATTAAAGAAATGTGCCAGTTGACCGGCAAAAGCCATCCTACCTTGTGGCGGATGTGGGCGAAAAAGAAAGATTTTCCTGCTCCACAAAAAAGTAGAAGCGGTACATTCCTAGGCTGGACTGAAAGAGATTATGAAGAATGGGTCGAAGCTCAAAGAGTTAACAACACCCGTTAAAGCACCTGTTATTTTGATTTTTGAGATGGAAATTCATCTAAGCTATTGATTTTATTGGTGCGCCCTGTAGGATTCGAACCTACGACCTACGGCTTAGAAGATAGTAGGTATATTTCTAAGTTATTGTAAATAATGGCCTAATCTGCATTCACAAATGGCAAAAGTGGCAAGTTGTGGCACTCTAATGACACTATTGTGGCACTCCAGTGACGTCACTAATCTGGCACTATGAGGAATAAGTAAGCATACAAGACGCTATTGCAATAATTTATAAAATCATGATTTTTTATCGTAAACTTACTTGATGATTATATACATTATTTCAATGGTTAAATTTTGATCGTCACGATATACTGCCCCAATGACAAAATCCTCACTATCCCAACATGATTCACTGTTCAAAAAGTTCCTTGGCGATATTGCTGTAGCAAGGGATTTCTTGGAAGTACATTTGCCTCCTCATCTGCGGGAGCACTGCGATTTCAGCACTCTTGCGATGGAGTCAGGTAGCTTTATCGAAGATGACTTGCGTACCCAGAGTTCAGATATGCTGTACTCTGTGCAGACGAATTCGGGGAAAGGCTATATATACACAGTAGTCGAGCACCAGAGCCGCCCTGAAAAGCTAATGGCATTCAGGCTTCTACGGTACAGTGTGGCAGCCATGCAGCGGCACCTTGAACAAGGCAACGACACCTTGCCAGTAGTGATCCCGCTGCTGTTTTACCATGGAACCACGTCGCCGTATCCGTACACTACCCAATGGTTTGACTGCTTTGCTGACCCTGAACTGGCAGAATCAGTCTATAGGCAAGCATTCCCGCTGGTTGATATTACCACGATACCGGATGAGGAGATCCTGACACACCGCAGGGTAGCACTCCTGCAATTAGTACAAAAGCACATCCGAACGCGCGATATGTTGGAACTTGCTGTAGAGTTAGCTACTCTAATAGAAAAATGGCAGTATTCCAAAGAACAATGCAAGAGTTTATTATATTATATAGCTAAAGCAGGAAATACGATTGACGGCGAGGGATTCATACGTACCCTTGCGGAAAAGGCACCGACTTATCGGGAGGATTTTATGACTATTGCAGAACAGCTTGAGGCTAAAGGCCGTAAAGAGGGTATCCAACAGGGTATTCAACAAGGCAAACATGAAGGCTACCAGCTAGGCCGACAGGATGGGGTTAAAGAAGCTACTCACCAACTGGCAAAGCAACTATTTGCTAATGGTGTTGATCGGCAAATTATAAAAATATCGACCGGCCTAACCGATGATGAACTAAACATACTATTAGTTTGATATGATCCCCACCTTCAAATAACTGTTAGAAGATGGGGATATGTTAACCTGCTGTTTTTTTTGAAAATACATTTATCTCTTCTTGAGGAGAGTCAGTATCTCCTTCAATTCTGGATAAAATCTCTCTGAACTGCTTCTCGCCCATAGACTCTAACCTCAAAGCAACCCGTTTTTTCTTACCACTCAAATTCAAAAGTGATTGATTATCTGGATCTAATAATTCGAGTAAAAGCATCGTTCCCCTACGAGATAGCAGCCTAGATAGTTGTTTTATCTCATCATTATCAAGATTAGATAAATTGTTAATGATAGAGAGCATATCAGGTGATTGCGATGACATTTCTTCTGTAACCTTTTCATCTTTTTTGTCAATTACCTTGTCTGTATTTGTTCTGTCAGCCGTACCTCCCGTAATATTTTGATTAAATTTCAATGATTTATCATCATACAATAGCCATGCCGTATATTGCCTAAATTTATCTACTTGCAAAACTTTTTCCATGACCTCCGCTCTAGCTGGTTTTTGACCTGATTCATAACACCTTACCGTGCTAAGCGATAAATCAGTTAACTCAGCAAATTCTCGTTGAGTTAATTTTTCTATTTTTCTGATAGCTCGAAGTTTTTGAGCATAATCTATTGACAAGATTGCCATGTGGATATTATCCTTCATTAAGTATTTTTGTGGATATCTATAAATTTCAATGTAGATACCTTTTAAGGCAGATAAATAGTTATTAATGCCTTAACAAAAGAATACCAGAAATTCGGTTTTTAAGCGGTTAGAAGCGGTACAAAGCGGTTGAAAAGAATTAATTAGGGGGCGAAGTGAGTAACGACGACTACGAGATCAGATATCCGATAGACGCAGTGAACATAAAAAAATTTGCTGAGCTGCTCGGTAAAACTCCTAGTGCAGTCAAGGATATGGCTGAAGACCAAAAGTTACCTGTCATTTTCTTGAAAGATCCAACCAAACCCAACGCCAGAAGTGAACGGTGGATATATCTCCCTGAATTCAACCGCATAGTCCGAGAAGCCTACTTTAACCGTCCCGCAGAAGAACGTGATGCTTGGCTTAAGTGGCTTGGGTTGTGAACCAAGCAAGAAATCTGAACAAAAGTCCATAGCCAGCGTTTGCTGCGGAACTGCTCTTTAACAAAACGGTATCAGCAAAAAAAATCTGTGAAACGGATGGCAGGGAAGTTGCGCCTGTCATTTGCTGATAGCTGAGCATGAAGTTTATGTGAAGCGAAGTTGAGCCTACTTTACGTAGGGACTTTCCGATCGGGGTATGCCGATACAGGTGTACACAAACACTGAATAACCAATAGGTGGATTTGTAGTAAGTACGTTTCGTGCTTAGCATAAATCTTCTTATGGAGGAGATATTCATCAATGAATGCTCGCCAACGTTGCCGTGAACGGCGTCAAATGCATTATCGCGACCAATCTCGAATACGAACAATAAGATTAAGTTTACTAAAAAAACGCTCAACCGAAGAAATCATTAATAATATATGGCGGGAACCCGCCGAACATTACACGCAAGAACACGATGTCGTAAACCTTCTCGCGTCATTTAAAACACGAGTTTCGCACAGGCATATAAAGTTCTAGAAATGGCTTAAAAGCAATGGTTAATCTGCAAGTTACTAAAACACATAAATTTTATTAAATTACAATAATTTGTA
This sequence comes from Arsenophonus sp. PmNCSU2021_1, assembly GCF_036919435.1. NCBI lineage: Bacteria > Pseudomonadati > Pseudomonadota > Gammaproteobacteria > Enterobacterales > Morganellaceae > Arsenophonus > Arsenophonus sp. PmNCSU2021_1. The sequence continues at coordinate 506,182 of NZ_JAZHPL010000011.1, forward strand.
TTTAATTTATAAGGTTTTGTCTATTTATATATCATGCTGAATTAAACTTAAAAATAGCGCGTTTTTTTATTGGTGCGAAACTCGTGTAAAAATCAAGTAGACAGATATCCTACAGACAGTATTAACAACCGCTGTCTAGTAAAAACTTACCTCTATACGGTCAAGAGCCGCTATCGCCGAAGAAGGAAGCAGCATGGACATTCAAACTGAGAATGAAATTCTTCGGGCACTGAAAAAATTAACGATTGAAGAAGAGGAATTCTGTCAGCCGGGCGGGGAATATTTATACGAAAGTTTAAGCAACGTTTATCTTGCTCAAAAACTCGCCGGTGCAGATAAAGGAGATGAATACGACGCATGGTTACTGGCACTGGAAACTACCGACGGATTCGATGAAGTCTTGTACGACGTTACCCAGAAAGTTGAACAAATTTTATATCTGATGCGATGCCGTGATGCTTACTACGAGGTGCCAGCTTAATGACAGAAAAAACGCATTATAGAAAGGCGTTCGATTCACCTTATTTGAGCAGCGCTGATATTGTTGAACCAACAGTATTAACCATCTCTGAGGTTTTATTTGAACCGGATAAGACCAGAAGAACAAAAGATGCTTTTAACACAGCTTATTTTAAAGAGAAAGAAATTAGACCCGACGAGGCAGTTAAGCCAATGATTCTTAATGCGACCAATAGCAAAATGGTTAGACAAATAACCGGTTCGCCGTTTCTTGAAGATTGGCAAAATGTGAAAGTCATGATTTGCGTTGAGCGGGTAAAAAATCGACAGGAATATGTCAATGGTTTAAGAATATACCCCGCTATCATCAAGAAAAAAATATTAACGCCAAGCCAGGTAGAGTCATGGGAAAGAGCCAAACAAAGTTATCTTAATACTGGATCGCTAGAAAAAGTATTAGCACATGTTGAAATGTCGCCGGAAGACCAGGAACGTCTCACGAAGGAGTGCGCTAATGCAATGGCATGATGTGCAGCAAAATACGGAAGTGTGGGATGCGCTTCGTTTAGGAAAAGTTACTGCATCGCAATTTAACTGTTTTATGGCCAACCAGGGAAAAGCTTTTGGCGAACCGGCAAAGCGATATGCGTTACAAATTGCGCTAGAAATTATAACAGAAAAAAAATCAGAATTTAGTTTCACTAATGACCACATGTTACGCGGACACGAACAGGAGCCAATCGCCAGAAGGCTATACGAAGAAACAAATTTTGTTGATGTAACCAATGGCGGATTTTTTGATTGTAGTGATTATGGCGATAGCCCAGACGGATTAGTTGGAAATGATGGGGTTATTGAAATTAAGTCAGTTACCGCACCCGTGCATTATGCCACTTTGCAACGTGAATCTTTTGACCCTGCATACAAATGGCAACTTATAGGCCACCTTGATTGTACAGGACGTGATTGGGTTGATTTTGTCAGCTACTGTTCTGATTTCCCAGAGGGAGGACAGTTAATTGTAAACAGGTTGTATAGAAAAAATCATGGGGAAGATATTAATCAACTTAAAATGCGCCGCACTCAGTTTCTTGACTTTATCCAATCCACCAAAAATAGAATAAAACAGACTATTGCATCTTAAGGAGACGTATCTTGAACAATATCACCTTTACGTACAATCAAGAAGCCGCCTTAGCTGCCGGTCAAAGTGCTTTTATCAATGAATCAGGCGCTTATATTGTCACGATTCAGGAAGCAAAATATATGACCAGTAGCGGCGGCGCTGAATCAATTGAATTTTCGGTTGAAGCAGATGATGGCAAAAAAGCAAATTATCTGAATGTATACACGAAGAAAAAAGACGGTACGCCAAATAAATTCGGTGTCAATATGATTAACGCTATTATGGGCTGTGCTGGCGTTCAGCAGTTAACAACCAAAATGATTAATGCCCATACCCATATAGCGCCGGAACTTACCAATAAGCGTGTTGGACTGGTGCTGCAAAAAACACTAAAGACAAAATCGAACGGACAGGATACTTATAGCTTCGATATTCTCTTACCCTTCATCGCTCAAACAAAACAAACATTAGATGAACAGATTAATGGGCTACCCGCTCAAACAATCGATAAGAAGCTTGCCACACTACAGGATAAAGACGAGCGGAAAATTGCAGAAAAAGGCTATCAGCAATATCAATCAGAATATCCCGGTGATGATGTGTTTTTTAGTGAATAAATTATAAAGTTCAATAGGCTTATCGAGGATAAAAATGATTCTAACTGTTAGTAAGCAGGCGCTTCTTAGTGCGATGATTTTTCAGGCTAAATGTGATGAAAGATATTATTTAAACGGCATTTGTTTTGCGCCTGAGAAAAAACTTTATTCGACTGACGGTCATCGTGCTTTTCTCGGTGAGCATGAATCCGAAGATCTGAAAGAAAACGTTATCGTTGCTATCAAAGGGCCTAAGTTCGTCAAATTTGATAAGGCAAAAATAGACACCGAATTGGGCATTGTCACTTATCTTGATTGTTTCGGTATAAGGGTTGGTGTAGCAATTTGTGAGGTTATTGATGGGGTATACCCTGATATTAGTCGAATAATACCCAAGGAAAACAGGCCCGTTTCAGAAATTGGCTTCAATGCTAGCTATCTTGCGGATATCGAGAAGGCCGCAAAAATTTATAACCCCAAATACAAATCAATAAAGATTAAACTTAACGGTAATGATAATACTGCAATTGCCGAATTAAACAAAAAGACATTCGTTATCGTTATGCCAACGCGGATTTAATTCGTCTAGTGAACAAGTTTTAAAATGGCTGTAAGCGCACCGATTGCCAAAATTAACATACCCCCTAATCTCACTGTTAATTGTAAACCCAGTTTGTCAAAGCGATTTTCCATATCTTTACGAACATCGGCAATCTCAGCAGATAAGTCCTTGCGGATATCGGCAACGTTCCGGTTGACTTCGGCAATTTCGTGTTTCACTTCAACGATATCCGCCTTGGTAGCGACATCGGCCACTTCATGAGACTTGCGAACAGCGATAGAGATCGCTCTGGCCTGATCTTTTGGCAATCCAGCGTTTTCTAGTGTCTCAACAAATTCTTGAGTATCAAATGCAACTTGGCCCATTTAGGAATCTCCTATTTTTTCTTTAGTTTAAACCCTTTTAGGGTCAACAAGCAAAATTTTACAAGTAGCTCGGTAATAGACTTTTACGAAATTTATTTAATAGTAAAGAAATTATTATGACCAAAATCACCAAAACACAACTCATGCTCTTTAAGTCTGCTGATGCAGATATTGAATTACAAGGGACGCTTTACCAAGGAAAGCCTGTGTTCTTTGCGGTCGAACTGGCGAAGGCGCTGGGCTACACAAATCCTTCCAAAGCACTAGCTGATCACTGTAAGCATCTGATAAGGCTTGATTATAACGAATCGTTAGAATTGAATTTAGGTGTTTATCCCAAGGGCGTAGCACTTGCGCCAGAATCCGATCTCTACCGGCTGATACTGAAAAGCAAACTTCCCTCTGCTGAACGTGTACAAGATTGGGTATGCGAAGAGGTGTTACCTGCATTACGCCAGCAGGGCAGCTACAGCATGAAAACAGTACACCGTGACGAAGGTAGCGGCTTACCGGAGTACCGTAAGGCACGAGCGATGCAAATCCAGATGGAGATAGCCGAAAAGACCTTCCAGTGGGCCACAGGTCTTTCCGACACCGCCCGTCAAGCCGTTATTGCTGGACTGATTAATCCTATAGCAGGCAGTGAAGTTATCCCTCTTCCTGTGCTTGAAGAGAAGAGCTATACCGCAACGCAAATTGGCAAGATGTTCAATGTTTCAGCGAACAAGATTGGCCGTATCGCCAATGACAACAATATGAAGACCCATTCATACGGTGAGTACTATCTGGACAAGTCACGCTATAGCACTAAACAGGTTGAATCCTTTCGTTATAACTATAAAGCGCTGAAAAAATTCAACGACATACTTATTGCTGAGCAGGAAGCAACGGCAAGCGAACTCGTTTGACGGCAAGGACAAAAATGAGCTATATTGTACCCAGCACCTTAACAAAACGGGTGCCGGGTTTGAACTCCCGAATTGTAGAGCGGATATAAGCCGCAGTATGCGGTTTTTTTACGTCCGTCATAACCAGCGTTGCGCTCCTATAATGGTGAGGCGTAGCGGGGGAGCCGTAAGGCTCGCCGGGTTCTCTACTACCGGTAGTTCAATCCCGTTACGTCTCGCCACCCTGCTTGAACTCAGGTTGGTGAGGTTTGAAAGAACTTAGTAGAGAGGCAACCGCTATGGTTACTACCCCAATCCAAACTCATCCTAAATTTACCGATACTTACTGGATTATTCCTCTAAATTCAGCTGTTCCCTACGGCAAAGTGTCATTCACGCATAGGGATTTCCGTACCTTCACCGCCCTATTCAAAGATAGCCGTCTAATATGGGCGGGTCGTCAACCTGTGCGCGTTAGTTTGGGAGGCCATTAATATGTGCCAACCAGAATCAATACGAGCAGAAATCAGCTTTGAAAGCCACTGTCGACTTATTAGGGCGCGCGAAGTTGCAGCCAACATTTATAAGTATCTTGAAGGTGGAGAAGCTACATTCAGGCCGATCCCGTGGTTACCTGAAATCCTCGATTATCTGTGCAAAGACATCGATGTGATTTTGCATGAAATAGATGAATGGGAATTCAGAAATAGCCAACCAACCAACATGGCATAGTGCGATTAACTGCAAGCCAAAAGCGTTGATAATGTGAAATAACATCGGGAAGTATATGCCATGAAATTAGTTGAAATAAGAAAGTTTGATCTCGTTACAAATTCTCTTGCTATCGCACAAGGGGTACGGCGTGATCATGACACAATTATTAAGTTGATTGACCGCAACCGTGAAGATCTTGAGGAATTCGGAAGGGTAGGATTTGAAATCCGACCCTTTCAGACAAACGGTGGAATGCAAAAACAAAGAGTTGCCTTGCTGAACGAACAACAGACCACGCTTCTGATTACCTACATGAGAAATAATTGCGAGGTTCGTGCATTTAAGAAAATCCTTGTGAAAGAATTCTTCCGTATGCGTGTGATTGAACTGGAGAGAAAGCGGAAGCATCGAGAGAGTGCGCGATTGGGCTATCCCCACATGATGGAGTCCGTCAAAATTTCGCGGATTTTACAGGGAAAAAAGATAGGGCCGAAGAACTTTAGCATGGAAGCAGACATGATTAACCTTATTGCAATTGGGGTATCTTCTGCTGAATTTAAACAGCGTTATGCTCTGGAGCCACATGCAGCCATCCGGGATTATTTAACGCCGGAACAAATCAGATGTGTGGATGAATTGCAAAAAACCAATGATGCACTTCTGAATGCAGGCTGGGAAATAGAAAGGCGAAAAGAAGTGTTAGTTGAAACATTTAACCGAAAGTATCGGTTCTCCTTAAAAAATGAAAGCCAAAAAATAGCAAGATCCGCCGTAAGTCCTTGTCTGGCGATGGCATAAATATAAGTTAAAAATAAAAAGGAGAACCGTTATGACTAACGTTACCTATGCCTATTTTAAATCAAAAGATGAGGAACAGGCGTTTCTCATGACTGGAAATGATATTGGTTTCACTCAGTGGAATAATGAACTAAAGGAAGCGCTACTACTTGCGCCCATTACATTGAGGCAATACAAGATATTTGATGCGATACACAGACTTACTCTTGGCTGGAATAAAAAATCTGATCGTATCACTAATACACAGTTAGGGAAAATGACGGGTATTCATCATACGCATGTCTGCAAGGTTAGAAAAGAACTTGAAGATATGAATATGATATTAAAAATCAGAAATGAGGTGGCTATAAATCAAAATTATCATGATTGGAGTTTTAATAAAAGTTTAGCTGAATCAGCTAATAAAAATAAGCCAAATCAGCTAAACATTACCAAATTAGCTAAAGGTTGCCAAAACAGCTACACATTAGCTGAAACGGCTAATGAGAGTTTAGCCAAGTCAGCTAAACACCAAAGAAAGGAAAGACAGGAAAGAAATAGTTTAAAACATAAACCACCCCAAACCCCTCCTTCGGCAAAATCAAAATCGTTTGACCCAAGCTCGGTAGAACTTCCCACTTGGCTACCCAAACCAGTTTGGGATTCCTGGGTGCAGTACCGCAAGGAAATCAAAAAGCCGATCAAATCCCAGCAGACGGTGACTCAGGCTATCAAGCTGCTAGGCAAGTGCCGCGATAACGGACATCAGCCTGAAGAAATTATTAACGCCAGTATCGCCAACGGCTGGCAAGGACTCTTCGAGCCTAATCAACCCGGAAGAACTCAGCAGACGAAACCCCACTCTGTCGCAGATAGCTTTGCTGACAAGGACTATGGGGAACCGCAGCTACCTGATTGGGCAAGGGAGTGTCTAGCGAAGGAGGGGCTATGAACTACAGCGCAGAAATTACTACTGTGCGTCAAAAACTGGCAGACCTGAATGCGCCACCCAAGCCACTAGAGCACACGGTTTACGAGGAGAAGGAGGCCATCTGTGACAGGCACGGCTTATTCAAACAGCGTTGCCGCAGGATGGCACTTCACGGCAAAGGAATTGAAACAAGAAGCGAATGCCCAGCTTGCCTGACCGAAAAATTAACCCAGTTGGAGCAAGCCGAAGCAGAGCAGGAAAAACACCGTAAGCGCAGCAAAATTAAAATGCTCATGGATAACCTGAACCTGCCGGAACGCTTTGCCGATGTTACCTTGGATAATTACGAACGAGTGAACACCGATGCGGCACGTTGTTTAAAACTTTGTAACGACTATACCACCCATTGGCCTGAACGTCTTAAGCGGGGTGGCGGCTTGGTGATGTGTGGCAAGCCTGGGACAGGCAAGAATCATCTGGCACTGTCGATTGCGAAACACGTTATCAACGAGCACCAAAATTCAGCGCTATTCACGACAGTTTTGCGAATTGCCCGCGAATTTAAATCAACCTGGAGCAAAAACGCAGAATGTTCAGAAGCTGACGTTATCAAGCGCTATACGCAACCTGACTTGCTCATCATCGACGAAGTAGGCGTTCAGTTTGGTAGCGAGGCGGAAAAAATGATTTTATTCGAGGTCATTAATACGCGCTACGAGAGTATGAAGCCAACGATAATCATCAGCAATCTGGCATTAAACGAACTGGCCGGATTTATCGGGGAGCGCGTTATCGACCGTATGAACGACGGGGGCGGCTGCACATTGACGTTCACGTGGGGCAGTTACCGTTCACGCATGGCTGCATAAACTCAGACATCAGCCAGAAATCAATTTTAACCATGCTAAAACGCCCGTAGCGGCGTTTTTACTCTCTACAACACGAGTTTCGCACAGACATATAAAATTCTATAAATGGCTCAAAAGCAATGATTAATCGGCAAGTTACTAAAACGTATAAATTTACTTAAATTACAATAAGTTGTTTTTGATTTATAAGATTCTGTCTATTTATATATTATGCTGAATTAAACTTAAAAAAAGAGCGTTTATTTATTGGTGCGAAACTCGTGTACAATACTCAAACCTACCACCTCATCGATAAAAGCGCTCACAGTGGCGTAAGGGTGGGATTTGGTTAAATTTTCAAGAGTAGTTAAATAATATGCTCAAAAAAAGCTGGTTTCGACATGAAGCCATTAGTACACGACAAGCCAACAGGCTGGTTAAGCAATACACCCAGAAGGGCTACCATGTTGAGAAAACACTAAATATTGACCCCAAACTTTGGGATGTATCAGTTAAGTTGGAGGAAAGCAGAAACAATCAAACCACGCCACGCTGCATGATTAACAAAGTCTGGAACCCTCCGTTATATAAAAATCCTACTGTGGTTTAGAAATTATGCTAATCAGTCATACACCGAAACCATTCAAAGATCGGTGGCGTACGCCTATTGAAGTATTTCGAGCACTTGATGCTGAATTTAATTTCAAACTGGATGCTGCCGCCGATAAAAGCAACGCGCTATGCAAAGCATTTTTAACTGAACAGCAAGACGCACTGAGATGCGATTGGAATAGCGACGGGGCCATTTTCTGCAATCCCCCCTATAGCAAGATTATGCCTTGGGTGAAGAAAGCGGCTCAGCAGTGTAGAAAACAGAATCAGACTATTGTGATGCTACTGCCTTCTGATACCTCTACAGCATGGTTTTATGAAGCGTTAAAAACATCTGATGAAGTGCGTTTCATCACCGAGGGACGACTCTCATTTATCCCTGCCGAAACAGGCAAGGAAGGAAAGGCGGGCAACAGCAAGGGCAGTGTGTTATTTATCTGGCGACCGTGGAGAAGACTTGGGTGCAGAATGACATATGTCCAAAGAAACAAACTATTAAAAAGAGCGTGAAGCATGAGTAACTATATCAACATTTTTATCCGGTTTTTATTTATTATCCTTGCTCTCCCAATCATTTTTTACCTGGGTGTAGTTCAAAATACTGATTTGAGTTTTTTTATTGGTAGATGGGAAGCCAAGGCTGAAAAGCTCCTTTCATTATTGCAAATATTCTTAGATAAATATTTCCCAGTAAGGTTTGAATGAAAACATGATAATCGAACTCCCTTTCCCGCCCAGCGTTAATACCTATTGGCGACATAATTCAAAACGCCCCTACTTAAGCGATAAAGCTAAAGCATTTAAAGCAACAACCGCAAAAATTGTCAACGAGATGCGCCAGAAATCTGACTGTCAAAAATTTAAAGGTGAGGTCTCTGTATTGATGCAACTCTATCTACCCAACAAGATAAAGCGTGATGTGGACAATTACTCCAAAGGCGTACTCGATTCTTTAACGGGGGCGGATATTTGGGACGATGATAGCCAGGTTCGCGTGATGACCGTTGAGAAGATGGATAACAACGGCGGTGTAAAAGGTGGCAAGTGTGTCGTCATTATTGATGAATATTGTTAACCGTGGCTGACTAAAAAATCATCAACATACCAACAGGGTCAATCACATTTAAAATCCAAGGTAACAACGATGACTTTTTCAAACCAACCAATATTGGTTAACGGAGACTCGTTGCCATATATCAAAACACTGTCAGATAATTCCATCGATCTTATTGTAACTGACCCGCCATACTACCGTGTTAAATCATGCGCTTGGGACAGGCAGTGGAAAACAACCGCGCAATATCTAGCGTGGCTAAATGATTACCTCGTTGAATTCCAGCGGATATTAAAGCCAAACGGTAGTCTCTATCTGTTTTGTAGTGCGGCATTGGCGGCTGATACCGAAATTATGCTAAGAAATCATATGAGGGTGTTAAATAACATTATTTGGGCTAAACCGTTTGGCCCGTGGCGGCGACAGAAGAAAGATACGCTCCGCTCATTTTTCCCCAGCACCGAGCGAATATTGTTTGCCGAGCAGTACGAAGCAGAGGGTACAGCAAAAAATGACGCTGGCTATGCATTGAAATGCGCTGAGTTAAAAGGCAAAGTGTTTGCTCCGCTGATTGACTATTTCATCACCGCAAAAAATCAACTCAATATCACGGGAAAAGAAATAGAAAAGTATATGGGAAGCTACATGCATCGGCATTGGTTCTCGTATTCTCAGTGGCAGCTACCCAACAAATCACAATACGAAAAATTGCAGCAATTCTTTTCGCAAAAAGCAGCAGAGAAGAAATTAGCGTCGTCTCTCGTCAAAAATCACCATCAACTGAGTTTGAAGCACGGCGAACTTCAGCGTGATTATGGTGAACTGATGAAAAACTATGCCGAACTTAAGCGACAATATGAAAACTTGCGCCGACCTTTTTCTGTCACCAAAGACATGCCGTATACCGATGTGTGGAACTTTCCACCCGTACTGTATTATCCCGGCAAACATCCCTGTGAAAAGCCAGCAGCCTTACTTGAACACATTATTAACGCCAGTAGCAGGTCAGGTCATACTGTAGCGGATTTCTTTATGGGTTCTGGTTCGGCGGTAAAAGCCGCAATTCAATTAGGTCGGCAAGCTATCGGCGTAGAGTTGGAAACAGATAGATTTTTGCAGACTAAAAAAGAAATAGAAAATTTTACTCCTCAAATTAATAACAAAGGTATGATTTTTTGACGAAGCGCTCCCCTTTCCTCAGAAGAAACATACCCCATTATTAAAACACTCGAAAATAAATAAAACTATCTATGAATAACATTGAAAAATACACAACAGGCACTGCCTATGGTGCCAGCGCGACGACGTTTCTATGCGGTGCGTTATCGCTCAGCGAGTGGGCGCTGGTGACGGGTATTATCTGTTCAGTGCTGACCATTGGGTTGAACTGGTATTACCGGCACAAGGAATATCGTTATCGAACGAGAAATCTTAATGAATAGCCAACTTCAAAAACGCCTTGCGGCGGCAACGGTAGGCGGCGCATTAGCACTGGCTGCCGTCTTGGTGCAGTGGCACGAAGGTAAGCGCTATAAGCCCTATCGTGATGGCGGCGGCGTGCTCACTGTCTGTCACGGTCATACCGGCAAGGATGTTACGCCAGGGGAAATTTATAACGAAGAAGAATGCAACACGTTGATGAAGCAGGACTTGCTGATAGCACGCTCCGCCGTTGAACGTTATGTCACTGTACCGCTTACCGATTTACAAAAAGCCGCCTTGACTTCATTTGTTTACAACATCGGTAGTCGCGCATTTGCCAATTCAACGCTGCTTAAAAAGTTGAACGCCGGAGATATTCAAGGCGCTTGTGACCAGATGCGACGATGGAAATACGATGAAGGAAAGGTATCAAACGGGCTGATTAAACGCAGGGAGGTAGAACGGGAACTTTGTTTAAATCCACATTTACTCATCCATCCAACCCAATGAGCCTTGGTCTCGCTCAAGGCTTTGCTATACCCATAGCGCCCCGCTGCGTAAAGCATCACATCGAACCTGAACCATTTGAAATGCGCCTTTGAGGAAGTCGGTTAGTGCTGGCGAGCCTCGATGGACTGATTTCCTGGGCGGCAAAGGTTCATTTCAAAAGGAAAACGCAATGCAATATTCAAATGTTGTAGTACTACCTGTATCAAAAAAACCTACCATGAGTAGCCTTGAAATGATCGACTACATTAACGCTGACCGTGCATCAAAAGCAAAAAGTGAAGGATTGGTGTTCCCTTGCAAGAAGTATCGTCGCCTACAGCACAAAAGCTTTATTGCCAAGGTACCAAAAGTTCTTGGTGAGGGATCGGCAAAATATTTTGCCGATTACACCGATGACAAAGGACGAACTTACCCCTGCTACCGATTTCCCAAGCGTGAAGCCTGTTTGATGGCTATGAGCTATAGCTACGAACTACAGGCCACCGTGTTCGACAGGATGACTGAGTTAGAAGGTGGTCAAGATATTAACCTTCTCGACTTGTCAGGTTTAACAGAACTCACCATTAAGCAGATGCAAGATCGGGTCGCACTGGCTGAAAAGTATTCTTTCACGGAGCACGGCCAAAAAGGTAGCAATCTGATGACGCTACGCAGGAAAGAGAAAAAATCAATTAAAAAAGCTGAACAACTGGTGAAAGACCTTATTCAATTCAAGCTGTGCGACTTGGGTGATTTTCCTGATATAGATGAGGAGAAAAAACCGCATGAAGAACTATATCGAATTCATTGAGAAACACGTAGTAACTGAACTTGTTAAGCAGGGTTACGAGCAATCAGTGGCACGAATTAGTGCAGACGTGGCGTTAGAACATTATCGCCGTAATGCAGCCAGCGCAAAGGGTAAGATTTTTGCCGATTGCCTACATGTTGCCAAAGTCTGGGCTGGAAAGTACCAGCCTCAAATCAAAAGATAACGAGGTGTATCCCATGTGGATATTAATTTTTGCTATGTATGCAGCTCCTTTTTCAGAAACTGATTTTGCCTCGGTGAGTAGTCAGGAATTTTCATCAGAAGCACGTTGCGAAAAAGCGAAAGCCATATTTGAGGTAAAGTTTGAAACATTGAGATCAATTAATGGTATAGCGTATTGTGTAGAAAAATGAACTGGAAAATTCCTCTCATTGTCGCTTTGCTACTGACCTCAATGTCAGGTGCCACCCTGTATTACCGGACACTGTATTACGACGCTGAAAAAGCACGGAAGATTGCTGTCTCGGATAGGGAAAAACAACAGGTTGCATTTGAACAGCTAAGTCGGCAGATACAAACCGTCACTGCGCTGGACAGGAAACACACCAAAGAGCTTGAATATGATAAGAAACTTATTACCCAGCTTGAGTGGGATGTGGCTGCTAATCGTCGCCGGTTGCGCGTCAAAGCAACCTGTTCCAATGTGTCAGCCAATGCCACCTCCTCCAGCCTGGATGATGCAGCCAGCGCCAGACTTGACTACACCGCTCAACGAAATTATTTCACTCTCAGACGAAGAATCGAAATTGCCGAGCAGCAAATAAACGGCTTGCAGGACTATGTGCGGCGAGTCGTATTGTCTCATCAACAGGAAGCGAAGAATGAATGAACTGGATTTCTTGTAGTGTTCGTCTGCCAGATATTAACGAAACAGTGCTTATTTATCGAAAGGATAGAAAAGAATGTCTGGTCGGTATTTATCTTGGTAATTACCACTTTCACCATGCAGATTGTTGTCAAGGTATCCAGAAAACGTGCACAGCTAGTTATTGGATGCCATTACCTGAATCGCCAAGTGAAGATGACGATATTGAAGCGGTTAAAAATGCCAAAGATCCTTTTATGGAGGCTTTGTCTAGAATACAGAAAAGACATGCTCGCACCATTAAGATGTTGGGTAAATTATAAAGAGGAATTAAAAATGACATTAAATCAAGCACCACATTATGAAGCAATAGGTCACTGCGTGTTTCTAAAAGAAAAAATTAAATCACGGATTGAGTTTCTTGAATACAGGCTATCTATTATACACGAATTGGGCATTGCTCCATCCTATTTTTTCGGCAACAAACCCCAGATAAGCATACATGAAATAATCATTGATCACGTTGAAAAACTCGCCAATGAAACCAAAGATATTTATTCTGATATTTATCGTTCAGCAGTGGAATATAATAAATGGGCTGAGTTAGCGGGATATGAAGCTATCACGATATTATATGACCAGAAAGATAAACCCCTCTTGGAGAATGAATAATTATGGCAAGAATTAGGTCAATTGGCTCTTATGCAATACAGGTTTCTTTTTATGAAAGCGATACTCAAGAGGAGTATATATCAATATGTGAACCAGTAATAAATAATGATTTCTTGAACTTTACAACGGTTCATCGAATAGAATTTTTTATACCTACTTCAAGAATAAATTATGTGAAGACTTTTCCTATAGAAAAATATAGCGAAAATGACAAGGCTCAATCAATAAAATCGCATGCTTTCAAAATTAATCCTGAATGTCTCAACGATCTCCAGAAAGAATTAAAGGCATTATTTAACCAGAATAATCAAAATACCCAGCCAAATTCCTAGACCTTCCTGTAAAACATGACTGTTCTTATGAAGAAAATTCAACTCTACAATTCTCGCTGGGATAAAGCGCGGCGGGCATTTCTTGCCAAACATCCTTTATGTGCCATGTGTCAAGCCAATAATTTCATCAATCCGGCAACCGTGGTTGATCATATCATACCGCATCGTCTGCGCGTCGCTAAGACGACAGAAGAATTGAAGATAGCCCAAAAACTATTCTGGGATGAAAAGAACTGGCAACCACTCTGTGTTCAGCATCACAACACAACCAAGCAACGGATGGAAAAAGGTAACAAGGGCTTTGGCTGTGATGAAAACGGGATGCCGAGTGATCCCAATAGTCACTGGTATCAACAGAATAAATAGGGAGGGTGGGTTAAAAGTTTCAGTAAATAAAGCTTACTGACCCACGTGCCCCCTCTGTACGCACAGTCGCGAAATGAAATTCCATTTCAAAAAATATCACATGTTATTGAAATACAAATACTTTTATAAAAAATCAACAAAATGGATACCTTTATGGCAGGAAGACGCCCAAAACCCACCGCCTTAAAATTAGTGACCGGCAATCCAGGAAGAAGACCTCTCAATAGCGCAGAGCCTACCCCACCACCCTATTCAGCCCCTCCCCCAAAACACTTATCCAATACGGCAAAAGAAACCTGGGAGCGGCTAACGCTGCTGTTAAATAGCATGGGCGTATTAACGATCGCCGATGCTTTTGCACTGGAAAGGCTGTGTGATATTTACGCTGAGATCCTGCGGTATCTCGCCTTGATAGCGAGCAACGGTGAAACGTTTGAGGTGCATTCTCAAAACGGCGTATTAATCAAGGCGAATCCAGCCGTTTCGATGCTGTCGGATGCGGATAAACGCTTTAAAAGCTATCTGGTTGAATTTGGCTTAACACCCGCAGCAAGAACCAAGGTGAGGACGTATGACAAAGAAAAAACCCCGGACGAGCTCGACGAATTCTTCGCTCACTGATTTGGCCACCCACTATGCCACTCAAGTTGTTTCAGGCGTGGAGATTGCCGGACCTGATATTCGTCATGCCTGTCAACGTCACTTGCGGGATTTATCGACGGGTAATACGCGGGGTCTGTTGTGGGATGTCGGATCCGCACAGCGTGCCATCCGTTTTTTTTCCAACGTATTGAAATTGAACGGCGGTATCTATGAAGGCAAGCCGTTTAATTTACTCCCTTGGCAGTGTTTTATCGTTGGCTCCCTTTTTGGCTGGCTAAACAACGAAGGACAACGCCGTTTTCGGATGGCCTACGTTGAAGCCGGAAAAGGATCGGGAAAATCGCCCCTTGCGGCGGGGATAGGGCTATATTGCCTGGTTGCCGATAATGAAGCGCGAGCCGAAGTCTATGCCGCTGCCACCAAAAAAGACCAGGCGATGATCCTGTTTCGTGACGCCGTCGCGATGGTAGACCAATCGCCAAAGCTGGCCGAACGTATCCAGAAATCCGGTGGGGCGGGTAAGGAGTGGAATCTGGCTTTTTTACAAGCCTGTGCTTTTTTCCGGCCTATCAGTGCCGATGATGGGCAATCCGGCCCGCGTCCTCACTGTGCCTTGATTGACGAAATTCACGAACACAAAAGTAATCAGGTCGTGGAAATGATGCGGGCGGGCACAAAAGGCCGCCAACAGGCATTGATTTTCATGATAACCAACAGCGGACACGACAAAACCAGTGTGTGCTACGACTATCATGAATACGGCCGTAAAGTGGCAGAAGGTAGCATTGAGGATGATAGCTTTTTCGCGTTCATTTGTTCGCTGGATGAAGGTGATGATCCGTTCAAGGAGACAAGCTGCTGGAAAAAAGCCAATCCTTCACTCGGTCATACGTTCAGCGACCGTTACCTACAGGAGCAAGTCACGCAAGCGCGGGGGATGCCTGCCAAAGAGAGCCTGGTTCGTCGTCTTAATTTCTGTCAGTGGGTCGATGCCGAGAATCCCTGGATTAATAGTGATAGCTGGATAGCGTGTGAGAAAACCTCGCTGGATTTAGCGGCGCTGGCAAACTCACCCTGCTACGGTGGCCTGGATTTATCCGGCAAGCAGGATTTAACGGCGCTGGCGCTTTATTGGCCGGAAGAAAAAGTGGCTTATGTCGAGTTCTGGACACCGAAAGACACCTTACTGGAACGTGCCAGGGTCGACAGAGTGCCTTACGATGCCTGGTTGCGAGCGGGTTATCTTAACGCCCCGCCAGGGAATGCGATTAATCTGAGCTTTGTTGCCCAACGGATAGCCGAATTATCCGCACGCTATACCCTCAATCGTATTGCCTACGATGCGTATCATATTGATTATTTACGGCCAGAACTGGAAAACGAAGGGGTGAATACGCTATTAACGCCGCACGGACAAGGCTTCGGCAAATCAAAACAATCCGGACTTTGGATGCCGCGATCCATTGAATTGTTTGAGCAGCATCTTCTCGGTGGCGAATTACGTATTGATTTCAACCCCTGCCTACGCGGGAACGCCGCGAATACGGTTATTGAAGAAGATAAAAACGGCAATCGTGTTTTTAGCAAACGCCGTAGCAACGGACGTATTGACGGTGTGGTCGCACTGGCGATGGCCATCGGGGCCGCCGAGGTTGTTGAGGAAGAAAGCGGCGATCTGGATGGCTTTTTAACCAATCCGATTATGGTAGGACTGTAGTGAAAAAACATCAATCTCCCGGTAAAATTAAAAGCGCGGTGCTCAACTGGCTAGGGGTGCCACAGAATTTAACGGATACGCTGTCATCGTTTCATGACTATAGCCAGAGTAAGAGCGGACAAGTGGTGACAACGGATAAAGCCCTGCAACTTTCTGCGGTTTGGGCTTGTGTGCGTCTGCTGAGTGAATCGATATCCACGTTACCGCTCAAACTCTATCACCGCGAGTCGGATGGTTCATGCAGCCTCGCACAGCAGCACCCTGCTTATCCTGTCCTGTGTCGTCGTCCTAACCTGGAAATGACACCTTCGCGTTTTATCCAAATGATTGTTGCCAGCTTGTGTTTACGCGGTAATGCCTTTGTTGAAAAAAAGAAGGTCGGTCAGCGTCTGGTCTCCCTCGTCCCACTATTACCCCAAAACATCACCGTTAAACGGGGTGATAACGGGCGACTGGAATACCATTATACCCACGACAGCAAGCCCGGTTATTCCTCATTAAAACCGCGAGTTATTGCAGATAATGACATGATGCACATACGGGGGTTCGGATTAGACGGCATTTGCGGCATGATGCCGTTAAAAACCGGTCGTGAGGTGTTTGGCTCCGCGATGTCACTCGAAACAACGGCAGCGCGGTATTTCCAGAAAGGCATGTCGGCATCCGGTTTTGTCACTTTCGACAAATTACTCAGCAAGGAGCAACGAGAAACGTTTAATAAAGAGCTTGAACGATTTTCAGGGTCAGAAAATACCGGCAAAGTGATGCTGCTGGAAGCTGGAATGAAATTTAATGGTATCACCCTCGATCCACAAACCTCGCAAATGCTGGAAAGCCGCGATCATAGCGTCGAAGAAATCTGCCGCTGGTATCGCGTTCCGCCGTTTATGGTCGGTCATATTACAAAACAAAGCAGTTGGGCTTCGAGCGTGGAAGGGATGAACCTGATTTTCCTGACCAATACCTTACGGCCCTTACTGGTCAATATTGAACAGGAAATCGCCCGCTGTCTGCTGGATAATGACGAGGATTATTTTGCGGAATTTTCTGTTGAAGGACTGCTCAGAACCGACAGTAGTGGTAGAGCGGCTTATTACACGACCGCGCTACAAAATGGCTGGATGAATCGCAATGATGTGCGGAGACTGGAAAATCTGCCGCCGATTGATGGCGGAGACCTGTATACCGTTCAGTTGAACCTGACGCCCCTCAATCAACTGGGGCAGGAAAATGACGGCGAAAAAGCACGAGCCGCGCTAAGTGCCTGGTTATTCCCTGAAAAAAAACCTTCTCATCACCCGACTGGCAACCAGCAAGAAACAGAATAACTGGAGTTTTTCCCGATGAAAAAAAATGCACTTCCGGTATTACCGGCGGTTTTTCCCTCACGAGTTTCGCACCAATAAATAAACGCTCTATCTTTAAGTTTAATCCAGCATAATATATAAATAGACAGAATCTTATAAATCAAAAGCAACTTATTGTAATTTAATAAAATTTATGTGTTTTAGTAACTTGAAGATTAATCATCGATTTTAAGCCATTTCTAGTATTTTATACGCCTGTGCGAAACTCGTGTCCCTGTCCAAAAATGACCAGTGAAATTTCACCGTCAGCATTGGAAAAATGGAACAGCAGCATCAGGGCATCAAGCCAGGATGATAATACGCTATCGATATTTGAGACGATTGGGCAGGATTGGGCAGGCGAAGGGATCACCGCTAAACGGATTGGCGCAATATTGCGTTCACTGGAAGGTCAAGATGTCACCGTCAATATCAATTCGCCGGGTGGCGATCTGTTTGAAGGGCTGACTATCTTCAATCAACTCCGTGAATATGCGGGCAAAGTGACCGTAAAAATATTGGGATTAGCGGCTTCTGCGGCTTCAATCATTGCCATGTCAGGCGATGAGATACAAATCGGGCGCAGTGCTTTTCTGATGATCCACAACACCTGGGGTATGGCCGTCGGTAATCGCCATGACTTTGCCGAGATTGCTGAAAAAATGATGCCTTTTGATTTTGCCATGCGCGATGTTTACGTTGCCAGAACCGGCATGGATGAAAAGATGATCACCGCAATGATGGATAATGAAACCTGGATTAATGGTGGAGAAGCCGTAGAGAAAGGGTTTGCTGATACCTTCCTGCCCGCCGATAGCACACAACAGGATAACGCTTCTCCCACTGCCGCGTTGAGAAAAATTGATTCACTCTTAGCGAAAGCCAATACGCCCAGAGCTGAACGACGACGATTACTGAAAGCCTTACAGGGTGATATGCCGGGCGCTATCACCCCGTCTCACGGTACGCTGTGCGCTACCCCTGATATTTCCTCCGAGACCGTGACACAACTGGATAATGCCTTGCGTCGTCTGGTGTCGATACCCCATTAAACTGGAGACAATATGTCTGATATTAATGAAATGTTTAAGAAAGTAACGGCTTCTATTGAAGAAGCCAGCAGCAAATATAGCGCCCAGGCCGAGAAAGCCCTGAAGGAAGCGCAAAAATCCGGTGAGCTTTCCGCTGAAACCAAAGCGGTCGTTGATAAAATGGCAGTCGAATTGAACGCCTTACGCGAAGCAGAAAAAACCCTGAAAGCCCAGGTAGGCGAAGTTGAACAACATCTTGCCCAAATGCCAGTCGCCAATGCGTTGAACGTGGTGAGTTCTATCGGTCAACAGGTGGTTGGCATGGAGGTCGTGCAGGCTTTAGGCTCGGGCATGGAATCCAGTAAGCGGGTGATAGCACCGATTAACGCCGCACTTATTTCATCGGATGTCACCGGAACGATTGTCGCCCCCGACCGTCAATCAGACATCTTGACCAAGCCGAAGCAACGGTTGTTTATTCGTGATTTGATTGCCAGTGGAAAGACGCAAAGTAACACGATTTATTACGTGAAGCAGAAAGGATTTACCAATAATGCCAAGACTGTCGCGGAAAATACCGCGAAGCCCTATAGCACGATTGAATTTGAAGAGGCAACCGTCCCCGTTCGCACGATTGCCCATATGTTTAAAGCCTCCAAGCAAATTCTGGATGACTTTTCGCAACTGGCCTCCCTTATCGATATGGAGCTACGTTATGGCCTGAAATACGTTGAAGAGCAGCAAATTCTCTTCGGTGACGGTACCGGTTCAAACCTGAACGGGATCTTTACTCAGGCCACAGCATTCAAAGCGGAATTAACACCGGCACATCGAACCGCGATTGATGATCTGCGGCTTGCCATGCTACAAGCGCAACTGTCACGGATCCCTGCGACAGGCCATGTGTTGCACTTTACTAACTGGGCACAGATTGAACTTGTCAAGGATACGCTGGGGCGTTATCTCCTCTCCAATCCGGCCGCCATGACGACACCGACATTGTGGGGCTTACCCGTTGTTGTCACAGAAGCCGCTGAGTTTAAAGATAAATTCCTGGTGGGTTCGTTTAGTTTAGGTGCTCAACTGTTTGACCGTGAAGAAGCCAACGTGGTGATTAGCACCGAAAATACCGATGATTTTGAGAAGAACATGATCTCGATTCGTTGTGAAGAGCGTCTGGCACTCGCAGTTTACCGCCCCGAAGCGTTTATCAAAGGGGATTTAACCAAAATAGCGGTGTCGCCTGCCGAACCGTCAAATGCAGGGGGGCTGGGAAAGGCGGTCAATCAGGTAGTGGTGGCTAGTAATCAACATTAAACTCGATGGTCTACCCATGTAGGCCATTTTTTTACTGGAAATAAACCAACATGTTTATTGACAAAGAACAGGTCAAACGACAATGCAGGATTGAATTAAACGATAGCAGTGAAGATGTGCTGCTTGATAGTTATATCGCCGCCGTAGAGCAAAAAACCATCGCACATCTCAACCGTAATCTCTACAAAGCCTCCGTTGATGCGGCGTGCGATATTTGAAGCCAAAACGTGCGATAAATGGTGAGCTACTCTTGTTTCCATCAGTGCAACGGAATTACACTGTTATTTTTCATCGGAGGCACTTTGGTCTGTTCTAGTGGTACGATCAACGGGACAATATTTGTAGATGATGGCCGATGAAACTAGATAAAGTAATACAAGCTTTTTTCTACTATGGCAGGACTCAAGTAATTCTTGAGCCTACTGTTCCTATACATAAGATAAATGAGCAAGACCTACCGCCGATACGCTCTCTCTGCTTCTCGCCGCTGTAAGCTCCATTAGCCCCAAAGCGTTCATCACATAAAAGAACGCCCTACTTACGAATAGATGTTGATAGAATCTGTCAAACTATGAAAATGAATCCCTTTATCTTTCAATTCAGAGATTAAACCGATTAAATTCTTGATGCTGTGTCCCAGCGAGGGCAAGATAGCGAATATTTATTAACCAAACTGCTCGTCAATAGAGCACTCATGTTCTCACCTTAGTCTCAGAGGTAGCACTTAAAATGCTACCTTTTGAACTATGGACACTCCATGTGTATATTTCAAGAGTAAAAATTAATCAACCGCTGATTGATAGTTTTAAGGTCATATGCTCGTTCAGCTATGTCGCACATTAGCCACTCGTGTAATTCTTCACGCTCTGGATTATCAACATCTTGAATATCTTTGAGCTTTTGGTAATATCCCCAAAGCCCCCCAGAGTCTTCAGATGGGCAGGCTTCCGCTCCCTTTATACAGATGGGGAGCTGGAGTAATTCCTGATCAGGCAATGATGATTCTTCAAGCAAAATGCAATGATCCCAGTTGTCTCCGAAATCGTATAAGTAAACCATTTTTTCTCCTTTCTTACGAAGGAGTTTGCTCAAAGGCACACCTGTACTATCTTGCAGATATGTTTCTTTAAAATCGTCCATAATCATTCCATATCGCAAATCTCCTTTTTCAAAACTGTACAAATGATCATTTGTCCAACCCATAGCTAATTGTATAACCATGTGTAGTTCATCAAGAGGTATTGTCTTCAGAACGATCAAACGTCGCCAAATTAGTGGTTTACTATCAATTAGTGTGATTTTTATTTGATATAAATCCTTTCCCGAAAATTCACTCATTATTATCCCCCTTAAATAAATACAGTCTCTTTAGTCTCACACTCCACTAAATTTTTCAAGTCTTTGCTAACGTTTGGCAATCACATTGAAAAATAGGTTTGCTTCCTCTCGCCCAAACGGTAGATATGCAATCTAATCTATGATCAATAACTTCGGGGCCATCACCGAACGTGATAGATATTGTTTGAGCTTATTTTGTCGTTTTGCAGTTGAGAGTTGCAACATAAGTTCAGCCGTCGTGGTAAAGCGGTTTTTTTTCTTCGTCCTCTGCTTCTCGCTGCAGCCAAACCTGCCTGAGTACGTTCAACAATAAGCTCCCGCTCCATTTGCGCCAAGGCACTCATCACATGAAAGAAAAAACGACCTGCTGACGAAGAGGTGTCGATAGAATCCGTTAAACTATGAAAATGAATGCCTTCATCTTCAAGTTTGGATATTAAAGTAATCAAATGTTTAATGCTGCGACCCAGTCTATCCAGCTTCCAGACCACCAATGTGTCACCCGATTTCAGTGCGTTTAGAGCACGTTTTAATCCGGGTCTCTGGTCTGTTTTTCCGCTGATTTTATCCTCAAAAATCTGTTCACAATTTGCGCAAATCAAGGATTTTTGCTGTAAATCGGTGTTTTGGTCATTTTTTGACACCCTCATATAGCCTATTTTTGCCATTTTAGCCCCTTAACCTTCCTCTAAAAGACTTATTATGCCTGGTTTTGGTCAAAATATTAGCTAAATTCTGAATTCAATAAAACCTTGGTTTAACGGAAACGGTAGATTGTGCAAAAAACGCACTGGACAAACGAACCGGCGGAACGGTCAATGGCGACATTATTTCACAAGGTGGTGTACTCTCACTGAAGGGGGATGATCGCAAGCATCTGGGTATTCATAATCAGGATGGTAGCGTTCGCATGTGGCTCTTCAAAGACAAGGGCGGTGATGGTGTTCGACTGAACAACGGCAGTGACGGTGGTGGTGAGTACGTTTTCCATAAAGATGGCGGTTTTCATGCCCCTTCTTCCGTGTATGCCGGAGCTGCAAGGATAGCCCATGACGGCAATATCTACGGCAGTCAATGGGGAAATCAGTGGCTGGACGCTTACCTGAAAAAAACCTTCCAGCCCAAGGGGGTGGGTCAGGCTTACACCAAGGAGGAATCAGACGCCCGGTATGTTCGGGATGTACAGCGTGGTGCCGTGAGCGCAATCTACACACCAGAAGGTGTATCCACTGATGCCTCGAAGGGGTGTGTCATGGTAGGGGTGACACTGAGTGGTGACGGCTCTTCGGGTACACATGTTTATCAGGTTCGTTATTGCCCGTTGCAGATTAAAATCAATGGCGCATGGCGCACGATTTCTGACATTTCTGATTCAAAATGAGGTCACTATGGAATTAAAAAATGTCTCCCGCTATTCCCCGGATAACATGCCCTATGGTCATGGTGTCCAGTATTTTAAGAGTGAAGACGGTCACGATTTCTATGAATCACTCAACCTGTTCACCAAAAAATACAAACTCTGCATAGAACCCGATACCGGCATCATTCGCTCTATTGCCAAAGATGTGTCCAGCCTGTACCCCGCAGGGTTTACCGTTGTCGACGTCGATGAACTGCCTAGTGGGGTGGATATCTCCGGTGACTGGCTTTTTGATGGTAAAAAAGTGGTTCGCCGCATCCCGACTCAGGGTGAACGTGTTGTGAAAGCAAAGTTTGAGAAAGCAGAGTTGATGCAGATGGCGAGCATCGCTATTGCTCCGCTACAGGATGCGGTAGACCTCGATATGGCCACAGAGGCAGAAAGGGCCAAGCTTGTCGCGTGGAAAACGTACCGCGTGCTGCTAAACCCTGTCGATATCAGCAAAAGGCCGGATATTGCATGGCCGGAAGCACCAAAAAAGTACACGAGTTTCGCACAGGCATATAAAGTTCTAGAAATGGCTTAAAAGCAATGGTTAATCTGCAAGTTACTAAAACACATAAATTTTATTAAATTACAATAATTTGTATTTAATTTATAAGGTTTTGTCTATTTATATATCATGCTGAATTAAACTTAAAAATAGCGCGTTTTTTTATTGGTGCGAAACTCGTGAAGTAGTGTGATAATCTAGAGTTAGTAACAAACCAACTCCCATGTTCTAGGCGCTTGAATCGCTGTCCTTGTATAATCAGCACTGATAATTAACGATTTTCCTTCTATTTCAACATAGGTGCCTAAATTACCCTCTGCGGCAATACCTTTCAATTTCACTGTCGCTGTCGCCGATAAGATGGCATGAGGAACCGGACAAGGCAACGTCAGGGTATAAATCTGTCCGGCATACAGTGGTGGCGTGATACCCCATTGCCTGATAAGCCCGGTATCCCCGCATTTCCACCATCCGTTGGTGACAAGATGAGCGGTATTTTTTGCGCCTTTCGCATTGATACGACTATCCACTTCGACTTTGGTATAAGCGCCGACATTGCCTGCTGGTATACTGATATCTGCACTTCCATTAAAGGCTACTCCCGCGATTTTTCTGGCTGTTTGTAGACGTGTTGCTGACGCAGCGTTACCGTCAAGATTACCGCTAATTAACGTGTTAAAAATCTGTTTATTAATCCACCGATTTTCTTTTTCCAACAAACCAAGGTTTTATTAAATCGAGAAATTAGGTAAAATTTAGACAATAACCAGCGATTACAAGGCTTACCGGGTCTGAGAAAAGGTTAAAAATGGCAAAAATTGGCTATATAAGGATGTCAAAAAATGACCAAAACACCGATTTACTGTCACCGATCATGCAAAACTGATCCACTAACGATCATCTAAAACTGATCCACTTGGTATTATTCGTACATTTTTGTACGGGTAATTTATGTTAACCAAGGAGATATTTGTGGATATTCATGTTCGCTTTACACAAGGACAAAGCCTTCGAAAAATTGCCCGTGAATTAGGCATTTCCCGTAACACCGTAAAACATCATTTACAACAACAGGCAATGCCAACTTATGCTAAAAGAAGTCAACAACCGAGTAAACTGGCACCCTTTAAACCTTATTTGCTTCAGCGAATTGAATTGGCTAAACCTGATTGGATCCCTGCAACAGTGTTATTTGATGAGGTAGCTGAAAGAGGTTATCAAGGCGGTATTGCTCAGTTACGCCGATTTGTTTGTCAATTTAAACCAAGCATTGTTCCCGAAGCTGTCGTCCGTTTTGAAACACAGCCAGGTCAACAAATGCAAATCGACTTCACCAGCATCCGGCGAGGTAAAAAATCCCTAAAAGCGTTTGTTGCAACACTAGGCTATTCGCGTGCTAGTTATGTAAAGTTCTTTGATAATGAACGAGCAGGATCGTGGCAACAAGGTTTAAGAGAAGCTTTCGACTATTTTGGTGGTGTACCACAGGAAGTATTGTGTGATAACGCAAAATCCCTCATCATCGAACGGGATGCTTATGCAGAAGGTGAACATAAATTGCATGTCGAAATGCTTCAAATGTCGAAAGATTACGGTTTTAAATTGAAGGCTTGCAAGCCCTACAGGGCAAAAACGAAAGGGAAAGTAGAGCGCTTTAACCACTATTTAAAAAACAGTTTTATCGTGCCATTAAATACCGACCTTCGTGCTCATAATCTTGAACTAGATATCGAGATAGCCAACGCAAAAGTGGGTCCATGGTTACAACGCGTTGCCCATCAGCGGATTCATGGAACAACTTTAGAAAAGCCAGCAGACAGATTAGCTAAGGAAGTTAAGTATCTTCTTCCCTTACCAGCAAGGGTTTGCCAATCTATCCCGCAGACTAATACGCTTAATATTCGTATCGTACCGCCCCTTGAATCTGTCAATTTGCAACACTCAATCAGCGTATATGAAGCATTGCTGGGAGGTGAACATGTTATTGCATGAACAAATTGAACACCTGTGTGAGTCATTGAAATTAAATTCTGTTCCCAGTCATTGGTCATCACTTGCAGAACAATGCATTGCCCAAGACAAAAGCTACGGAGAGTTTTTACTATCCCTATTAAAATGTGAGCAACAACAACGAGATGAACGAACTCGTAATCTCTTGAGTCGGATGGCAGGATTCCCAGTACACAAAGAACTTAATACGTTCGATTTTAAGTTTGCAACGAGTGTTCCTAAACAACAAATACAGGAATTAAGCGCATTAACATTTATTGAACGTAATGAAAATGTCGTATTGCTTGGCCCAAGTGGTGTAGGTAAAACGCATTTAGCTATTGGATTAGGATTAAAAGCAGTACAGGCTAGGAAGAAAACTCGCTTTACAACAGCGGCTGAACTGATGTTGCAACTCTCAACTGCCAAACGACAAAATAAGCTCAAACAATATCTATCACGTTCGGTGATGGCCCCGAAGTTGTTGATCATAGATGAGATTGGATACTTGCCGTTTGGGCGAGAGGAAGCAACCCTATTTTTTAATGTGATTGCCAAGCGTTATGAGCATGGTAGTGTCATATTGACGAGTAACTTATCATTTGGGCAATGGCCTGGTACTTTTGCTGATGACGCAACATTAACCGCCGCTATGCTTGATCGTTTACTTCATCATTCGCATGTACTGCAATTAAGCGGTGAAAGCTATCGATTGAAAGATAAGCGGCGATCAGGAGCAATAACCGAGTAAAACAGTGGATCAATTTTGATTGATCGTATTTAGATAAAAAGTGGATCAGTTTTCGGTGATCGTTGACAATTTACAGCAAAAATCCTTGATTTGCTCAAATTGTGACCAGATTTTTGAGGATAAAATCAGCGGAAAAACAGACCAGAGACCCGGATTAAAACGCGCTTTAAATTGCTTAAAAGCGGGCGATACGTTGGTGGTTTGGAAACTGGATAGACTAGGCCGCAGCATCAAACATTTAATCGGTTTAATCTCTGAACTAGAAGATAAAGGGATTCATTTTCATAGTTTGACGGATTCTATCGACACCTCTTCATCCGCAGGGCGTTTTTTCTTTCATGTGATGAGCGCGTTGGCACAAATGGAGCGGGAACTGATTGTTGAGCGAACTCAGGCGGGTTTAGCCGCCGCGAGAAGCAGAGGCCGTATCGGTGGTAGACCTTGCTCATTATCTTCTGCACAGCAGCAGCAAGCTAAAAAATTACTTGAGTCCGGTCAGAGTAGAAAACAGCTTACATTACTGTATGGCGTTTCATTAACCAGCATCTACAAATATTGTCCAGTTGATCATACCGCTCGAACAGGCAAAAGTCCCTCTGATGAAAATTGAGAATGATGTTAATCCAAGTCTGATGCCTGATGGCGTTCCGAGACACCGTCATTACCTGTACGATTGACCTTACGACCACGGATCACTGCGGATCGGGCAGCAATCTCATCAGCCCAGCGTTTGACATGGTGATAATTCTGCACTGACAGAAATTCGCCTGCATCGTACAAA
Source organism: Arsenophonus sp. PmNCSU2021_1 (assembly GCF_036919435.1). NCBI lineage: Bacteria > Pseudomonadati > Pseudomonadota > Gammaproteobacteria > Enterobacterales > Morganellaceae > Arsenophonus > Arsenophonus sp. PmNCSU2021_1. The sequence continues at coordinate 532,817 of NZ_JAZHPL010000011.1, forward strand.
GTGCCTTGCACCAGCCAGCCATACCAAGGCCAAGCGGCAATATCAGCGATGCTATA
>NZ_JAZHPL010000011.1:532972-632072 GCF_036919435.1 Arsenophonus sp. PmNCSU2021_1
GTAGTCGCTAGATTACGCTCAGCAATTGCCCCGAATGGGGCAAGGGAAAAAGCGCGACCCGCCCTGTGAGTCAACCGTGGCGCTTTCCGTTCTCGAGAACAGGAAAGAGTCTACACGAATTTCCATTAGTGAAAAAGGCTTACAGTGAATGCAACAATATTTTTTACCGATACTGCCCTGGATGGGCGGTAAACGGCGGCTGGCAAAACAGATTTTACCGCGCTTCCCGGCGCATACCTGCTACGTCGAGCCGTTTTGTGGCGCAGCGGCGCTCTTCTTTATGAAGTCACCCAGCAAAGCGGAGGTCATCAACGATATCAACGGTGAGCTGGTCAATCTCTATCGGGTGCTGAAACACCATCTGGAAGAGTTTATGCGCCAGTTTAAATGGGCGCTGGTCAGCCGGGCGATGTATCACTGGTTGAAAATGACCCCGACCGAGACCTTAACCGATATCCAGCGGGCAGCCCGCTTCTACTACCTGCAAAAACAGGCGTTCGGTGGTAAGGTGGCGGCGCACACCTTTGGCGTGACTACCACCACGGGGCCACGCCTGAATCTGTTACGCATGGAAGAAGAGCTGTCGCTCGCGCATCTGCGGTTATCACGCACCACCATAGAACAGCTGGACTGGGCCAGCTGCATTGCCCGTTATGACCGTCCGCACACGCTGTTTTACTGCGACCCGCCGTATTGGGGGACCGAGGGCTATGGCGTGGATTTTGGTCTGGCGCAATATGAAAAACTGGCGGGGATGGGACGAGACCTAGCGGGCATGATGATTATTTCGGTTAATGATATTCCCGAGATGCGGGCAGTGTTTCGAGGCTTTGCGATGGAGAGCGTCCCGATTCGGTATAGCCTTAGCAGTAATCAGCCCACCCAACGACGTGAGCTGATTATTACCGTCAAATAACCCTCTCCACTGCAACGGAGAGGGATGGGTCATGCGCGGCTGCGGGCGGCTTTTTTCTCTGCCATTGCTGTCAGGGTGCGTTTAGCCACTTCGCGGGTTTCACCCGGAATATGTCGAAAGGCAGTTAATACCTCTGCCTCTTCCTCATCCCGCACTACATCGAGCGCACTGGCTTCATCGCTGCGCTCACCAGTCATCACATAAAGAAGATCGACTCCTAACGCTTTCGCCGCGATTAAGTAGCCCGCATCAGGATGTCGTTCGCTTTTTTCATAGTTGTATTGAGTGAGCTTTTTAACCCCGCACCGTTCGGCGAAGATTTCCTGGCTAAGCCCCAATCGCAGGCGCTCGGATTTGAGGCGTTCTCCCACGCCTTCTAGCGTCAGCGTGACCCACTGCTGTGCATCAACGGGTGTTTGTTCATCGCTTGCAGCAACCGACGAGGTTTTGCCCGCCAGTTGCTGGCTTAGCTGTTGCAGTTGCTTCTCTTTTTCGGCGACCAGTTGTTGACTGCGTTTAAGGGCTGCCTCATCTTTACGTAACGCTGCCTTTAACTCCCTGACTGACATGCGGTCAACATCATCCAGTGTCAGACCCGCGATGGTGCCGCCTTCGGCCAATTCCGCCAGATCATCGTCGTCTTCCAGCATGAGTTCATAGAGTTTTGAACGGCCTAAACCTGAAAACGTATTCACCTTTGACTCAAGTGTCGGTGAAAGATATTTCAATGCTGCTTGTGCCATTTTTCGTGCTATTCGATATTCAAGACCTAACTGCTCTTGTACTATCTTCATGAATGTTCCATGTGGCTCATTCTCCTTAAGAATAATCAGCCGTTTCCCCGCCTCCAGCATGGCTTCGGCACTTTGCGCCATATAGAAGCGGGCTTCATGCACAATCCTTTCCCGTTCATAGGGTAGCCCATCCCCAAAACGTGCCATTACTTCCTGTTGGGCGCTGTTTTCTGCATTTTTTTCAGGGTATGCAATTGCCCCCCCCCCCCCCGCAATCGTGATATTGTCCGCCGTAGTTACAGACAGGCTGGTTGCCGCTTTTTTCTTTGCCATACAGGTCTCCTTTAGGCCGATAACAGCCAGTGGTTTTTTACGGCAATAAAGAACATACAAAAACAAACAAAAAAGACTTTACATTATTTTGAATGCCATTGTATATTTATTTTTAACTTTTTATGACGGAGGTAACACCATGTCACTGCAACACCCCGCCGACTTTAAGCGCAATTTTTATGATCGTGTCTATCAGAACTACCCGACGGTGGCGGCGTGGGCACGCCAATCCGGCTTCAAACCCTATCAGGTTTATATGTTGCTTGATGGCTCCTGCCAGGGCTGGCGCGGGGAAGCCCGCAAAATCAAACAGGCGATTGAACAGATAATGGGTTCTCCCATGCCATCGGGAAAAAAGCGCCATAAAAAATAACATTCGCCCGTTTCACTGACGGTAACACAATTTCCATTAATGAAAAAGAGGCATCCGATGAAAAACACCTTATTACTGCACCCTTCTTCACGCACACGACGGGCGCTGCGTATTTTGAAAGCCATGAAAGGGCATTACCGCGATGGCCTGTCCAATAAAGCCCTGGCGGCGCTAATCAATGACTCTGCGGCCAATATCAGTCGCACCCTGCCATTTTTAGTGGAAGAAGGAATGATTGAGAAGCGCTTCAATGGGAATTACGGCCTCGGTGAGGAATTGATACAGATTGCCCTGGCCTTTTTTGATGAAACCGAACGGGCGCAAATCAAGATGGCAGAAAGGCATGGCCGCTGCGTAGCATCAGCGTCAAAACCGTAAGAGGAAAAAATAATGGGTAGAAAAGCGTTACCGATAACGGCTGAAATTGCCCCCGAACAGCCTTTGGCACCGGATTTAATGAACAACCTTAATGCCCTGGCTGAACATCAGCAGGCCATTATGGATAAGTACGGCGAGGGGTTGCCCTATGAACGCGAGCGCATTGTGCATGAAGCGCGCTTCTATATGGCACAAAGTGCCGAAGCCATGCTGGAGGCGGGGAAACGGCTGATTATTCTTAAGGAGAATGAGCCACATGGAACATTCATGAAGATAGTACAAGAGCAGTTAGGTCTTGAATATCGAATAGCACGAAAAATGGCACAAGCAGCATTGAAATATCTTTCACCGACACTTGAGTCAAAGGTGAATACGTTTTCAGGTTTAGGCCGTTCAAAACTCTATGAACTCATGCTGGAAGACGACGATGATCTGGCGGAATTGGCCGAAGGCGGCACCATTGCGGGCTTGACGCTAGACGAAGTTGATCGCATGTCGGTGCGGGAACTAAAAGCAAAACTGCGTAAAACGGAAAAGTCACTTGAAGCCAGCCGCCGTCTGGCCAATGAGAAAGATCAAAAGATCAATGAACTGAGCGAAAAACGCCTGCTTAATCAGCATCGCCCGTTAGGGGAAGAAGGCATACGCCAGCTCCGTGAAGAAATTGGCCTGGTGGGCTTTGATGTTAAAGCCATATTAATGGGGCGCTTTCGGGAAGGGCTGGAAAAACTGAGCAGCCACAGTGGTGATATCACATCCCACGCCGACTATTTAGCGGGCTTGCTTAATGATATTGAGTTTGAAATCAATGTGTTACGTAGTGATTTTTCGTTACCCCACCACGCAGTATCAGCGTTGGTGCCTGACTGGACAAAAGCCGATGCGGATGCCGACGATGCGGATTTTCAGTTACCGGAACACCTGCGCGGCACCGGACAGGATAATGTCGAGGAGGTGGTGCAATGAACCCCATCCTGACCGAACGTCTGTTAACCATTGCCCAGACTGCTGAAAGAGCCGGGCATGGCGGCAAAGACGCGGTGTATCAGACAGGCTGTCAGGCACTCGGTATTTCCAAAGCCACGCTGCTGCGAAAAATCAAACAGGTCAGTTATAAACCGCCGCGCAAGCAGCGGGTGGATTATGGTACCAGCGCCCTGACACGCGACGAAGCCCTGCTGATATCCGGCGTCATCATGGAATCTGAACGCAATAATGGTAAACGCCTCTACAGTCTACAGCAAACGGTTAATGACCTGCGGGCGAACAACCTGATTGATGCCGGGTATATTGATAATGAAACTGGCGAGTGGTTTCCGCTGTCGGTCGATGCCATCAGCCGGGCACTGTACCATTATCGCCTGCATCCCAACCAGTTACGGGTACCTGCCCCGTGCGTTCAATTAAAAACCGGGCATCCCAATCATGTCTGGCAGCTGGATGCGTCGCTGTGTGTGCTCTATTACCTGAAAAATCCCGCCAAAGGGCGCACCACGCGCGATAGCGGCCTGCGCATGATGAGTGAGGCCGAGTTTAACAAGAACAAGCCCAAAAATCTGGCCCGTATTGTCAATGACCGCGTCTGGTCATTTGAACTGACCGACCACACCAGCGGCTGGATTTACGCCGAGTACCGCTTCGGCGGCGAAACGGCACAAAACTTTACCGATGTGCTGATTAATGCCATGCAGGAGCGCAGTGGGGCCGACGTATTACATGGTGTACCGCGTATCCTTTATACCGACCCCGGCTGCGCGCTGGTCTCAGCCACGATGCGCAACCTGTGCAAAACCCTCGGTATTCAACTTATCGCCCATAAAGCCCGTAATGCCCGCGCCACCGGCTCAGTGGAAAAGGCGCGCGATATTCTGGAGTGTAGTTTTGAATCCGGCCTGCGGTTTGTGCAAGTCGATAATATTGATGAACTGAACCACCGGGTCGGGTTATGGCGTAAAAAGTATAACCGTACCGCGCTGCATCGCCGTACCGGCATGACCCGTACCGACAGCTGGCTACGGATCACTCCGCAGCAGTTAATCAAGGCACCACCCGTTGAAGTGTGCCGCGAACTGGCGGTGAGTCTGCCGGAAAACCGTAAGGTCAATGACTATCTTCGCGTGTCATTTGGGAGCAAAGAATATGACGTTAGGGGTGTGCCGGGTGTTTGTAACAACGATTGGCTACAGATAGTCCGTAACCCTTGGCGCGACAGTGAAGCACAGGTGGTGATAATCAATGAGGACGGCATGGAAGTCTTTTACCGGGTACCGGAAGTGGTGAAAGACGAGTACGGTTTTCCCCTCAATGCCCCAACATTAGGCGAATCCTTCAAGGCATTACCCCACACCCCGGCGCAACACCATCTGGCGGAAGTCGAGCAGGCGATGTATGGCACCACCTGTCCCACCGAAACCGCTGCCGCGCAAAAAGCCAAAGCGCTGCCACTGGGCGGTCGCTTTAACCCTTATCTGGACAATGAACGCGATACCCCACCCATTTACCTGCCCAAACAGGGCCAGGCTTCCACGGTTTGCGCGCCACGTTTTGAAGAACGTTTAAACCCGGTCGTGGTGGTTCAACAGTTGCGCGCGCGTTTCCAGGCGGCGGGCAAGACCTGGCGCAGTGAATTTTACACCACGCTAACCCAACGCTTCCCGGACGGCATACCCGCTGACCAGGTCGACGCGCTGGGTGATGAGCTGATGGCCCAGTCCACCGAGGTGGTGGTCAGTCTGGCCAGTCACGGTTAACGGGAGGCCATCATGCTGAAACTCAAAACCCTGTTACAACACCACAACCTGACCCAGGCAGCACTGGCCCGTGCGCTTGACCTTTCCGAGGCGACGCTGGCGCAAATAGTCAATCACCATCAGTGGCCGAAACAGGATACCGACGCACTAAAACACCGCATCCGTGGCTGGCTAAGTGACCAGGGCATCGCGGCGGACGACTGCTTTGACGGGGTCACATCCAGCAGCAAGGAAAAGCACACACCACCTAGCAACGAGGAAGACACCATGTTACTGAAAAAACAGGTATTACTGACTGCCACCAAAAAGCATTTTGGGCTGTTTCGTGCCCCATTTGACGACAACGCGGTACAAGGTCATGAAGATGTGTTTTTAACCCCTGAAAGTCGTTATGTGCGCGAGGCGTTGTACCAGACCGCCAGCTATGGCGGCTTTATCGCGGTTATCGGTGAATCCGGCTCGGGTAAAAGCACGCTGCGACGTGACCTGACTGACCGCATCTATCGGGAAAACGCCCCGGTGGTGGTGATTGAACCCTACGTGCTGGCGATGGAAGACAACGACCATCAGGGCAAAACCCTGAAAGCCGCCAGTCTCGCCGAGGCTATTGTCCATACCCTGGCCCCACTGGAAAAACTCAAACGCTCGCCGGAGGCCCGCTTTCGTCAGCTACACCGACTATTAAAAGAGAGCAGCCGCGCCGGGTACAGCCATGTACTGGTGATTGAAGAAGCCCATTGCCTGCCCATCCCGACCTTAAAGCACCTTAAACGCTTCTTTGAGCTGGAAGACGGCTTTAAAAAACTGCTGTCCATCGTCCTGCTGGGACAACCCGAACTGGGCGACAAGTTATCCGAGCGCCTGTTAGCGGTCAGGGAAGTGGTACAGCGCTGCGAGGTAATTGACCTGCCGCCGCTAGATGAACACTTGAACGACTTTCTTGATTTCAAGTTTAAACGCGTCGGCGGCGACCTTAGCAAAGTCCTTGGCCCGGATGCGATACCGGCACTGCGTCAACGCCTAAGCTGGCTGCGCCCGAAAAAAGACACGCCGGTCAGCCTGCTTTACCCCTTGGCTATCGGCAACCTGCTGACCGCCGCCATGAACCTGGCCGCGCAAAACGCCATCCCGGTTATCGACGCCAATATTATTCACAGTGTGCATTAAAGGAGGCTTTTATGCTGAACCCCGCCGTGACCATTAAAAACCCGTCAGCGATGACCTACCAGGCCATCCAGCAGCAGTTCAGGCAATGCCTGTCGGTGATGGATAAACTCAGCCAGGAAGGTTTTATCGTCAGTCAGTTTACCGTTGATGGCTATAGCCGTCCGACCCTTACCCTGCTGCATGACCGACGGTGTGATGCGTTATATAAAAACGGCCATGCCGTTCGCTATGCCCTGGGTACTGACCGTCAGGGCCGCTGGGAAAAATACCAGTTCCTGCAAGATAACTGCCGAATCACCTGGGAGGTACGTTAATCATGACAACACGCCCTGTCCGTATTACCGCTCGCCAATCGGTTTATTTGGCAAAGACCGTCGATATGCCGGAACAGGACGATGAAACCTATTTGTCGATTTGCGAGAACTGCCGTGATTTTGATGAACAAGACCAGCGTCTTGGTGAAATCGCGACCCGATACAACATGAATTTATTTGAGCATATTCAACACAGTGACGCCCTGGAAGACATTATTTTCGAGCGCGTTTAATTCCCGACGTTGTTAATGAAAAGGTAAAAAAGATGGCAAAGAAAATAACGCGGCTTAAAGCCGCGGCGGGTGCCTGCACGCCGCAAACCCGTGAGCAGGTAATAAACGATATTAAAAATCTGGGCGATATCCAGCGGGAAATGACCCGACTGGAGACAGAGATTAATGATGAAATTGCGCGGTTAACCCATCAACATGCGGCTGATATTGAAGCCAGGAAAGCCCGCATCACCCTGTTGCAAAGAGGTATCCAGACCTGGTGCGAGGCCAACCGTGAGGCGCTTACCCAAAACGGCAAAACCAAAACCGCCAACCTGATAACCGGCGAGGTGTCATGGCGTAACCGCCCACCGTCCGTTTCGGTAAAAGGGGTGGATGATATCATTCAGGCGCTGGAAGAAAACGGACAGACCGACTGCATTATTCGCAAAGCACAGCTTGATAAAAATGCCCTGCTCAAAAATCAGGACACTATCCAGCGACTGAATATTCCCGGCATTACGTTTCGCAATCAGCTTGAGGATTTCATTATTACGCCCTTCGAGCAGGAGGTGACCTCATGAGCTATCAGGAAATAAAACCTCTGCGCCGCCAAATTGAAAGGCACATAAACCGCGCCATGCATCACCTGCAGGCAGACCATTCTGCCGCCGCGTATTGTGAATTTCAAAATGCCTTCGAGATATTGGCCGAACTCATCGTCGCCTTAGATAAGGAAAACACGTTATGACCATTACCTGCATCAGCTGCCATCAGGCAACGCGACGCCTGAATCCTACCCAGGCCGAGATCATCCAACAACCGGAAAGCGGCGAGTGGGGGATTGACCTGTTACTGACCTGTCCACACTGCGGACAGCGGTATAGCGCCTGGGTACTTAATTGGGATGTCGTGCCGCTAAAAGGTATCACGGCAAAGTCGCCATCAACACCACCCCATCATCAAACGCACGAGGTAAATAAACCATGAACCTTGACCTTTGGTTAGTTTTTTTAGGCGGTGCCTTGCTCAGTGCCGTATTACCCGGCGCTGGCGCTATCCTCACGCTTAACCATGCCTTCCAGCGGGGATGGTGCAAGACGCTACCGCTTATTGCCGGTCAGGCGACCGCATTAGGCTTGATGGTACCCATTGTGGCACTAGGCACGGAAGCGTTGCGCGCTTCAGCGACAGCCTGGCTGTTACTGAAAGGCATTAGCGTACTCTGGCTACTGTTTGCCGCCTACCGAACCTGGCGCGCACCAGTCATCATGGATGCTTACGATGTCGTGACATTGACCCGCTGTGCGCAACGGTTCTGCTGGGGTTTTCTGACCGATATCACCAACGCCAAAGCGCTCGCCTTCCTACTTGCCACACTACCGGTCTTTCTTAATCCGTCCCAATCGTTAGGGCCACAAATTACCCTTATGACTCTGACGATGGTAATGGTCGATGCGCTGATGATGACGCTTTACGCGCTCATTGCCGCCCGCTTGCGGCCTTATTTTCAATCGCCCGAAACCCGCAAACAACAAAACCGCCTGTTTGCCGGTTTCTTGGTGTTCATTGCGGTCAGCCTTTGTTTTATTGAACATCCGACCTTAATTCAGTGAAAGAGGATAAATTATCATGTGGATATTAATTTTAGCCCTATACGCCAGTCCCTATGCCGGTAATGCTTTTTCCACGCTGCATACACAGGCGTTTGACACGGCAACCGCCTGTCAACAGGCCGCCAAACAGTTCGCAGAAAAATTTGAAACCTTCAAGGATATGGATGCCAAGGCGATTTGCGTGAAGAAGTCATAGCGGAAAAGCGGCGTTTACTGCATTCAATTGTATAATAACGATATTCATTTTATAATCCTTCAAAACCCGAAGGATTATTTTTTTATTCATGGCATAAGGAATCCTGACCCCGACCACAACGATAAAGGACGCCTCCGATGACCCGACAAAAATACCTGCAGTTAATCCATATTGCCGCCCACCACCTCAAACTGGATGACACGACTTACCGCCAGATGCTGCACAGGCTAACGAGGAAAACATCAGCAAAAGCCCTGAATATCGGTCAACTGGCGCAAGTGTTAAACGCCCTAAAAGCCAAAGGTTTTCGTATCCAGCCGACTCAACCCACGACGAAAAAGCAGACCGACCGTCCGCAAATCCAGAAAATGCAGGCCCTGTGGCAGGCAATGGCCGATGAGGGCATTGTCCGGGATGCGTCAGCAAAAGCCCTGGCCCACTTTGTTAAACGGGAAACCGGCGGTGATTCGCCTTACTGGCTAGATAGCCAACAGGCCAGCCAGGTTATCGAGAAACTCAAGCAGTGGCAAAAACGCGTGGCAAGGACAACCTCATGCTAGAGCATACCTTTCGCAGTAAAGGGCCGGAGTTACTGGTTGAGCTGGCCGACCACACGGCGCAGATCGTCAGACAGATTATCGATGTTGACCCCGCTGTTGCCAGCCAGATAGGCGATGCCGTCGCCAGTCAAATGATGGCGGTATGGGGCGGGCAAAATGTCTATTTCCCGATGGGGCTGATGTGGAAAATAAACCAGCGCGACCGGGAGATATTTGCCGACTTCAATGGCCATAACCACCGCGCCCTGGCACGCAAGTACGAAGTCTCGCTACAGTGGATTTATTCCGTGATAAAACGGGTTAAAAAAGAAGAAATTGCTCGCATCCAGGGCAATCTGTTTGAAGATGAAGATAAGCCGTCTCGATGACTGTTTCTCGTTTCACATAGTGAAACGTCGGAGAGAAAAATATAACCTATACACCAGATAGTGAGCATTGGTTTAATGCTAACCAAACAATAGAAGGATATTTCATATGCTCGATTCATCACTGCTAAATCTGCCCTGGGCAACATTGGTGACGCTGGCTTCTGGCTATGTTGGATACTTTATTGCCAATGTTGGTCTGAAAGAGCACCACAAAACCGTTGACATAACGTTTTCGACATTAGTTTTTGGTCTTATATCTGCAACCGCTTATGAATCCGTCGCCGTATATGCGGTTTACTGGTCAACCCTTGTAGCGCTGGTTACCGCAATAATAACAGGAGCCGTATGGCGTAAATACGGGCGTAGATGGATGTACAAGCTCATGCGCGCCTTAAACATCTCATGGTCTGATGGCACCCATTCCGCGTGGCAGCAGCTGTTCGGACAGATTGAGTACCGAGCCACTGAAGTGTTTGTTATTCTCAAGGATGGCAGCGGGTTATTATCGCGGCCTCTGGCTCGTTTTGAAGGGCTCCCTAATGGGCCGTTTGCGCTGGGCAATACGGGAGACGTCATTCTTTATGTAACACACCATAGCGCACCAGATAGTGATGAATGGCGCGAGTTTGCTGGTGTGATCGATGACTCCTGGGGGGCGCTGGCGACCTACATTCCTGCAGAGCAAATAGCTAGGGTGGAAATTAGGAGGAACAAGATTAAAACTGCATCCACGCCTCCTAAGGTTTAGCTATCACTCATTTTTTAGGACGGATACCAGGCGGGTTATTTGACTGTTGCGATGGGGTGGGTTTATTCTCCTTGCTGGCATCTTTTTCAAACGTGACTACTCGGTCATTTTTGGGATTCTCTGTAAAGTCGGAACTATCATGATTGTTGTTCTTGGTCGTCATGGAAACTTCCTCTAAATGAAATCAATCGTAGTAGATTCGATTCTATACTCAACATACTTCAAGATGCAGGCGACTATTCAGCAAAAAGCACGGGTAGTAAGGCCGTTAAGCTTCCTTTCCCTGCATCTTGAAGTTTATTGAGTATAGTTCAGTAAAGAGGATGGTTTCAATTAATGGGTTTTAAAACATGATTTCTGTTTCACTATGTGCAACTTAATCCCTCTGACTTGTCCCAGATAGATCCAGTTTGTCCCAGGTAGATCCACATTTATCGCACGTTTCCCGTTTAAATATCTCACGTCCTATCACCGTATCGCCAACGCGGATCAGAACGCTATTTTTGGCGATGGCATTTTGGCCAAAATCAATTTCTCCATGCTCATCAGTGCGGAAACTTTGTAGTGTTGTTAACGGTTCTCCAGTCGGGTGCTGTGAGCCATCATCAATATTTACTGTCGTCAAAATGCAGCGGCTGCAAGGTTTGACAAGCTCGAAAACAACCTCACCGATTTGTATTGTATGCCAACTATCTTCAGCAAAAGCCTCGGCACCAGTTATGATCAAATTGCCTCTAAATTGTTCTAACTTAATATCAGATGGGCATTGTTTTTGAAGCGCTTTAAATGAGGCTTGATTAATAACAAGATAAGGATAGCCATCAGCAAATGAGAGAGGGATAGCTGGAAATTTTTTTATTCGGCGGCTGGGTATTTTACCTAATCACCTTAATTGAACAGCAGAATTAAAATATTGCGACAGCCATTGATTAATCTTCGCTGGTGCGGCAAACGCGGTAAAATGATTGCCCCACACTTCAGTTGGTAAGGGATGGTTAATAAAGTCTTTATATAAAATAGTTGCTGTTTGCTTATCAGGTGCCTGTATTTGAATGCCATTTTCAAGTATTATTGGCTTAAATAACAGCATTTGTGGATATTGCCGCGCAGTAATAAACCCACCTTGATTATTGGTAACCATAAAATAGCGATCGAAAACCAGGCCACTATTTTCTGCATAAGCTTGTGACAAACGAATGCCTTTCATTGATTTAACTGGATGGATATAAAGACGAGATAACCGGATCATTCTTAACTCCTGTTTAAGCGCGATAATTTTGCTAGTAACTTTATGATATGTGCGCAGGGTTAGCTATAATGTGCAGCAATTTTTTATTCAGGTGACAACGATATGAGAGCTCTGTTTGCTACTACGGCATTTGGACTGGAAGAATTACTTAAAAGTGAACTGGAGGCATTAGGAGCAAAATATTGTCATATTGCTCAGGGTGGCGTGCATTTTCAAGTTGACGAACATGGCATGTATTTGAGTCTGTTATGGAGTCGTTTAGCATCGAGGATTTTATTACCCTTAGCTAGCTGCCAGGTTTTTAATGATATGGATCTCTACTTTGCAGCACAGACAATTGATTGGCCGGATTTGTTTACCGTAAATGATACTTTTGCCGTTTATTTTAATGGAACTAACCAAGTTATCCGCAATAGCCAATATGGGGCTTTACGGGTGAAAGACGCTATTGTGGACAGCTTTACGCGTAAAATGAATAAACGGCCCAACATTGCCAAACAGCAACCCGATATACGGGTTAATGTCCATTTATATAAAGATAACGCCACCATATCGTTGGATTTAAGCGGTGATCCGCTCCATATCCGTGGATATCGTAGTTTAGCAGGGCAAGCGCCTATCAAAGAGAATTTAGCTGCTGCCATTGTTTTACGCTCAGGTTGGCAGCCTGGTTTGCCAATGGTCGATCCGATGTGTGGTTCCGGCACATTATTAATTGAAGCTGCAATGATGGCCTGTGATAGTGCACCTGGTTTAGCGCGTCAATTTTGGGGATTTCAATGCTGGTCGGGTTATAATCCAACGCTTTGGGCTGCTGTAATTGCTGAAGCGGAAAAACGGTTTCAGACAGGGATCGAGCAAGCGACTGCGCTTTTCTATGGCTTAGATATTGATCGCCACATTTTGGAAATAGCCAAGAAGAATGCTAAACAAGCCGGTGTTCACTCTTTAATAAATTTCCAACCTGGTGATGCTGCTAAATTGGAGAATCCATTTACATTTGCTCAACAGGGGTTTATCACTAGCAATCCACCCTATGGTGAGCGTTTGGAAAGTGAACCTGCTTTAATCGCGCTTTACAGTCTCTTAGGCCGAGTATTAAAAAATCAGTTTCCAGGCTGGCGTTTATCGCTATTTAGTGGTTCGCCAGAACTATTAGCTTGCTTAGGGCTACGAGCCGAACGTGAGTTTAAAGCCAAAAATGGACCGTTAAATTGCATTCAGAAAAATTATCTGTTATCAGCTAAAACGGTTGGCAGCCATAGCATGGTTGGCGAAGATTTTGCTAACAGGCTGAAAAAAAATGAGAAAAAATTTAATAAATAGGCCAAACAACAGGGGATTGATTGTTATCGCATTTATGATGCTGACTTACCTGAATATAATGTTGCAGTTGATCGTTATGGCGAACATATTGTTATTCAAGAATATGCGCCGCCCAAGAGTATAGATAGCCATAAAGCTAAACAACGTCTGTTTGATGTGATCAGTGCAACCATGCAGGTATTGGCATTAACTTCCAGCCAATTGGTGTTAAAAACACGCCAGCGCCAAGCCGGTAAGCAACAATATGAGAAATTATCCCAGCTGGGTAAGTTTTTATTAGTACATGAGTATAATGCCCAATTATGGGTAAATTTGACCGATTATTTGGATACAGGATTGTTTTTAGATCATCGTTTGGTGCGTAAAATGTTAGCGAATATGAGTAAAGGAAAAGATTTCTTGAATCTGTTTGCTTACACGGCGTCGGCATCGGTACATGCGGGTCTCGGTGGTGCTCGTTCAACCACTAGTGTTGATATGTCGCGTACCTATTTAGAATGGGCAGAAAAAAATTTACAGACCAATAAATTAACCGGTCAGCAGCATCGGCTTATTCAGGCTGATTGTTTAGCTTGGTTAGCGCAGACGACAGAAAAATTTGATTTGATTTTCATTGATCCACCCACTTTCTCCAATTCAAAACGAATGAATGCCCCCTTTGATGTGCAACGTGATCATATCAACTTGATGATGCAGATTAAGCGCTTGCTGCGTCCCGGCGGTACAGTGGTATTTTCTAATAATAAGCGTGGTTTTAAAATGGATATGTCAGGCATTACTCAATTAGGATTAACTGCCAAGGAAATCACTCAGCAAACCATTTCACTTGATTTTACACGTAATCGCCAGATCCATAACTGCTGGTTGATTGGTGATGCAGATAAGGAAAAGTAATTTATGTCATTAATTAATATGTCATCTGCCTATCTGGCTTTTAGTGATGCGCCGTTATTAGATAATACAGAGTTGCATATTGAAGATAATGAAAGGGTTTGTTTGGTTGGCCGTAATGGTGCCGGCAAATCAACCCTAATGCGCGTATTGACCAAAGAACAACCGCTTGATGATGGTCAGGTCGTTTATCAGCAGGATCTGCAGGTTGCTCGTTTACAGCAAGATCTACCGCGTGATATCGGTGGTACTGTTTTTGATTTTGTCGCTGAAGGTGCTAAAGAGCAGGCAAATTATATTAAATCTTTTCATAAAATAGCAAAAATGGTCGAACAAGATCCCAGTGAAAAGAATCTTAATAAGTTAGCTGAATTGCAGGAGGTATTAGATCGCGATAATTTGTGGTTACTCGATACACAAATTAATGATGTGATTAAGCAATTGCAGCTGACAGCTGACAGCCCGTTATCTGCATTGTCCGGCGGTTGGTTATGCAAGGCTGCATTGGCGTGTGCTTTAGTCTGTGGGCCACGGGTTCTTTTTCTTGATGAACCGACCAACCATTTAGATATTGATACCATCTTATGGTTAGAAAATTTTCTAAAAGATTTTCAGGGTAGTATCGTGTTTGTCTCCCATGATCGCTCTTTTATTCGCCATATGGCAACTCGCATCATTGATCTTGATCGGGGTAAATTAGCTTCCTGGCCGGGTTATTATGACGATTATCTGATCAATAAAGAAGAAGCATTACGGGTAGAAGAGCAGCAGAACGCTGAGTTTGATCGTAAATTGGCACAGGAAGAAGTTTGGATCCGCCAGGGAATAAAAGCCCGGCGTACTCGTAATGAAGGCAGAGTGAGAGCATTAAAATCCTTACGGCTAGCACGTTCTGAGCGACGCGAGGTAATGGGGACGGCGAAGATGCAGGTTTCCGATGCAAGTCGTTCAGGCAAGCTAGTGTTTGAGCTTGAAAATGTTAATTATCGCATTGGCAATAAAGTATTAATTGATAATTTTAGTGTCCAAGTGCAACGTGGCGATAAAATAGCCTTAATCGGGCCTAATGGCTGCGGCAAGACAACATTGCTCAAGTTGATGCTAGGACAACTTGAGGCGGATAGCGGTAATATTTACCGCGGTACCAAACTTGAGATTGCTTATTTTGATCAACATAGAATGACGTTAGATCCGGATAAAACGGTGATGGATAATTTAGCTGAAGGTAAACAGGAAGTAATGGTTAATGGACAGCCGCGTCATGTGCTTGGTTATTTACAAGATTTCTTGTTTCATCCTAAACGCGCCATGACACCGGTGCGAGCCCTTTCAGGTGGAGAGAAAAATCGATTATTATTGGCACGTTTGTTTTTAAAACCCAGTAATTTGTTGATCCTTGATGAACCGACTAATGATTTAGATATTGAAACACTTGAACTATTGGAAGAGCTCGTTGATAGTTATAAAGGGACAGTATTATTGGTTAGCCATGATCGTCAATTTGTTGATAATACCGTAACTGAGTGCTGGATGTTTGAAGATCATGGTAAAGTTGAGCGGTATGTGGGGGGGGGTTTATGACGCCTCTTCGCAGCGTAGACAAAAAATTTCTTTATCGCATGCTACTGTTAGTAAAGCCAATATTACGGTAGTGGAAACAGCTAAAGAGCAGCCAAAACGAAAAAGTAATAAAATTAGTTATCATTTATTAAGAGAACTAGAACAATTACCGCTGCAGTTAGAAGCGTTAGAAGCTGAAATTGCCATCTTGCAATCTCAAGTTAGTGCGCCGGAATTTTTTAATCAGCCCCATAGCGTTACTGAATCAGTATTAAAAGCATTAGCTGAGAAAGAAGCAGAAATGGAAATGACATTCGAGCGTTGGCAAGAATTAGAATCACTTAAAGATAGCCAATAATTTGGCATTATGACTGTATAGAGGAGAGAAAAGTTGTGCTCTCATAATCATCTTAAAGAAAGTTGTCATAATAAGATACTCTGCCCCCAATGTGATTTATTGGTAGCATTACCGGTTTTAGAACAAGGCACTAGAGCCAGCTGTCCACGCTGTCATACTGTTTTATCTGATAAGTGGAAGTATCCAGCTAATCAACCAACTGCAATAGCGATTAACGCATTAGTGATGTTGCTTATTGCCTGTTTATTTCCTTACGTAAAAATGAGTGTCATGGGCATTGAAAGTCAAATTTCACTGTTTAATATTGCTCATGCCATGTTTAATGTAAATTATGCTAGTCTTGGCTGGTTTTTTCTCCTTTTTATCGTGGCAGTACCCGCTTTTTGTATGATTGCCATTATTTTATTATGTCAACGAGTTAATCTCCCGCTTTGGTTAAAAATAAATCTTGCTAGGACGTTATTTCAAATGAAAACCTGGTGCATGGTAGAAATTTTTCTAGCTGGTGTGCTGGTTAGTTTTGTAAAACTAATGGCCTATGGTGAAATTACTTTGGGTATCAGTTTTGTTCCTTATTGTTTTTTTTGTTTGTTGCAGGTCAGGGCATTTCAATGTTTAGATAGACATTGGTTATGGCAGCAAATAGGTGAAGTGCCAAAGCTTGAGATCCCACTGCAAGAAGGCAAAAGTGGTATTAGTCAAAACGTCAGATCCTGTCATATTTGTATGGCCATTTTGCCAGCTGAACGTAAATACTGTCCTCGTTGCCATACCAAAGGCTATGTTAGGCGGCCTAATAGTTTACAAAATACCATGGCATTATTGCTCTTCTCATTAGTTCTTTATATTCCAGCAAACGTTTTGCCTGTTATGATCACCAATACATTAGGTAGTAGACTAGACTCTACTATTATGTCCGGTGTTATTTTGTTATGGGGTGATGGTTCGTATCCGGTCGCCATTATTATTTTTATTGCTAGCATTATGGTACCTAGCTTAAAAATAGTGGCAGTAGGCTGGTTATGTTTTGATGCTAAAGGTTATGGCAAGCGGGATCCGGCGAGGATGCATTTTGTTTATGAACTTGTTGAATGTGTTGGACGTTGGTCAATGATTGATGTTTTTGTGATTGCAGTATTATCGTCATTGGTGCAAATGGGACGATTAATGAGCGTTTCACCGGCACTTGGGGTGATTTTATTTGCTGCTGTTGTGATTTTAACCATGTTTGCGGCAATGACTTTTGATCCGCGTTTAACTTGGGATCGCTGTAATGTTGTATCGCAGAGTAGAATTCGGTTAGAAAAGGGGTTGCAAGGTGGCTAACTAAAAATAACACTGACGCGCAAGCAAAGATCAGTAAACTAAAAAGCTGGTCACCGATTTGGATCATTCCAATTATCACCATCTTTATTGGTGTCTGGATCCTAATTTACCATTTTAGCCATTTAGGTCCTGAAGTGACATTGATTACCTATAATGCCGAAGGTGTTGAAGCGGGAAAAACCAAACTGAAAAGTCGTAGTGTTGACATAGGCTTGGTGGAAAAAGTTTCTCTTGATAACAACTTTAAGCGTGTAATTATTAAAGCACGTTTAAATGATGGCATGAGGGATTTGTTAAAGAAAGATACCGCATTCTGGATCGTTAAACCGGCTATTGGCAAAGAGGGAATAACCGGTTTAGGCACGCTATTTTCTGGCGTATTTATTGAAGTACAACCTGGCAATAGTGAACAGCATGCTGAGAAATTTGATTTATTAGGTTCGCCGCCATTAGCTTCACCTGATGCTAAAGGTATTCGAGTGATTTTGACTAGTGATCAGGCTGGTAGATTAAATACTGGCGCCCCAGTGCTATTCCATGGTTATCGAGTCGGTTCGGTAGAAGCGAGTTCGTTTGATATTAAAAGCCGCAATATGAATTATCAACTCTTTATTAATGCCCCTTATGATCGGCTAGTAACGGAAAATGTTCGTTTTTGGCGGGATAGTGGTATTGCTTTTGATCTATCGGCACAAGGTGTTCGCTTAGAGATGGGCTCTTTAACCACACTATTTAGTGGTGGGGTTAGTTTTGATGTTGTAGAGGGTTGGCAACCAGGTAAGAGGGTGGAAGATAAAAGCCTATTCAGACTCTATGAAGATCAAAGAAGTATTCAGAACTCTTTATATACTGTACACAAAGATTTTATTTTGTTTTTCTCTGATTCAGTTCGCGGATTACAACCTGGCGCACCAGTTGAATTTAGAGGAATTCGCTTAGGAACCGTGATGGAGGTTCCGTTTGATTCTGAGAAATTACGGCAAAAATTGGATAATGAATTCCGTATTCCGGTTTTAATTCATATTGAGCCTGGTCGTGTTAGTACCGATATTGATCTAGAAAAAGAGTTTGCCGCAGCATTAAGACAAGGATTAAGAGCAGCTTTAAAATCGGCTAACCTAATTACCGGAGCATTGTATATCGATTTGGATTTCTATCCAGAAAAAGGCCAATGGAAAGGGCCATTAAAAGTTGCTGATTACGATATTATTCCAACGGTTAGTGCTGGATTATCACAGATCCAACAAAAAGTGGTTGAGGCACTAGATAAAATCAATCGTCTGCCGATTGGGCCTATGATAAGTCAAGCCACAAATACGCTAGCAGAAAGTCAGAAAACCATTCGTGAAGCACAGCGTACTTTATCTGAGTTGAATAAACTGATGACTAGCAAAGACTTTCAAAAGATCCCTGCTGATCTGCAACAGACTTTGCTTGAATTGAATCGCGTTATGCAAGGTTTGCAACCAGGATCACTTGCCTATAATAGAATGATCGATAATATGCAGCGTCTTGATCAGGTGTTAAGAGATATTCAACCCGTTATCAAGACATTGAATAATAAGAGTAATGCACTTGTTTTTGAAGCAAAATCGATCAAGGATCCAGAACCGAAGAAGGTGACAAAATAATGAGATATTTGGCATGGATTTTGTGTTTTTTACTTATCGGTTGTAGTAGTGGTATTGAAAAATCTTATTATCAATTACCAACAACGCCGAGCTTAGTGACTAAAAAAAGTGATTTACTAACGCAAAAACAGCTTTGGGTACAGACAGTGCAATTGTCTGGAATATTGGCAGCTAATGGTATTACTTACCAAACTAGCGATGTTAATTATGTTAATGCAAACAATCATCTATGGGCAAGCCCGTTAGAACAGCAATTGATGCAAAATTTAGTCAATCAGTTATCAATAATGTTGCCTAATCGATTAGTATCGGCTCAACCGCTGGAAAACAGACCTGATAGTCTTAATGTCTTTTTGA
The DNA here is from genome assembly GCF_036919435.1 of Arsenophonus sp. PmNCSU2021_1. Taxonomy (NCBI): domain Bacteria; kingdom Pseudomonadati; phylum Pseudomonadota; class Gammaproteobacteria; order Enterobacterales; family Morganellaceae; genus Arsenophonus; species Arsenophonus sp. PmNCSU2021_1. Next base: position 552,336 of record NZ_JAZHPL010000011.1, read on the forward strand.
CCGTTTTTCATGGCCGTTATGATGGTAAAGTGATTATCCAGGGAAACTGGATTTATAAAAGTGATAAAGTCATTATCAAGCGAGATTTTAGTCTGCTGCTTGATCAAGATGAAAACGGCTATTCGGCATTAGTTAGGACGTTAGCAAGAGGCTGGACTCAGGTTGGACAATCAATAGCGAGCCAATTATCTTGAATGTATAAAATATAACATATTTGCCCCTTCAGCTTGATAACAGAAGGGGTTTATGACAAAAAAATCTGGCTTTAAAAGCTGCTTGTATCTTGAAATAAACCGACTTTCAAATCTTTTGCTGTGTAAATGCACTTATCATCAACCAAGACTTCACCATCAGCCACACCCATAATCAATTTTCGATTAATAACACGTTTTAAATGGATACGGTAGGTTACTTTTTTTGCGGTTGGCAAAACTTGTCCAGTAAATTTGACCTCACCTACGCCCAGTGCTCGGCCTTTACCTTTACCACCAAGCCATCCCAGGTAGAAACCAACGAGTTGCCACATTGCATCTAAACCTAGACAACCAGGCATAACGGGATCATTAGTGAAGTGGCAACTAAAAAACCATAAATCAGGTTTGATATCAAATTCTGCTTCGATAAACCCTTTATCATAATTGCCGCCACTTTCGGTCATTTTTGTGATGCGATCCATCATCAACATATTACCGGAAGGTAATGGCGGCCCATTTTCACCAAAAAGCTCACCTCTGCCGGAAGCATCCAAATCTTCTTTTTTATAGGAGTTGCGTTTATCAACCATATTACTAAATAGCCTTATTATTAATAATAAGGCTAAAGAATAGCGTACACTTGTAAGCTGAGCAACTCCGATCAGCTATTTTTTTAATTTAATTCAGCCACTTTAGCAGCCCCATGAATTTGGGTCTTTCTTGGTTATTAGCCTGAGTAATTCGTTCTTGTATTAAAGCTAACAGATGTAAGTTATTTGTATCATATTGTTGCTTATAATAAGCATGTTTGGTTAAAATTGAAATGGCTTCAGAAACGTGTTCAACCGGCCAAATGTGAAATACGCCAGATTTGACTGCTGCAATAAGATCGGTTTTTAAGCATAAATGACGAATATTAGCCGCAGGAATGATAACTCCTTGCTGACCGGTTAATTCACGTTGGAAACAGACGTTAAAAAAGCTTTCGATTTTTTGGTTAATACTACCAATCGGTTGTACATAACCGAATTGATCTACTGCACCGGTAACCGCAATTTGCTGATCGATAGGCTGAAGAGAAAGTGCACTAATTAATGCACAAAGTTCAGCTAATGATGCGCTATCACCATCAACTTCATTGTAAGACTGTTCAAATACGATTGAGGCAGAAAAGGGTTGTGGCTGTTCAAGCTTTAATTCGTAATTGAGATAGGCTTGCATAATCATCATGCCTTTAGCGTGAATATTACCGCCCAGCTCAACTTTACGTTCTACATCAGTAAACTCACCATCACCGAAGTGAGCAACACAAGTAATACGTGATGGTTCACCGATAAGTTCTGGATGCCCTGGGTACTGCATAACCGATAAGCCATTGATTTGGCCAATTATTTCACCTTCAGTTTTAATAAAAACTTGTTTTTGCAGAATATCATCTAGATTACGTTTGGCTAGGTAACCGTGTTGCCACTGGCGCTGTTGCATCGCTGTTTGGAACGATTTTGCAGTTAACTGATTATCTTGTTGAAATTGATTTGCCTCAGCTAAACAACGAATGAGCCACATTCTATCTAGCGGTAGGATAGATTTGTCTTCCGTATATCGAATTGCTTGAGTAATGAAGGTTGGCCACGCATCAGTCGTTAAAGCAGGAAATTGGCAATCGGTAATAATTTGTTTAATAAATTGCACCCATAGCGATAATTGACCACTATGTTCAAAATTCAATTCAAATTCATATTCGCCATAGGTAGCTTGAGAAAAAAGCTCAGGCTCTTTTGTTTCCAGTTCTTCAAGGCTAAAATGATCGCCGACCAAAATGAGCTTAATATCAAGTGGCATTGAATCAATTGGATAGGGTAAAAATTGATTATCATTGGCTGGAAGCCATTCAAACCGTTTTTGCATCACCATCTGTTTTAAGCGCTGCCACATCAATGGCTGCGCTAATAATGTACCAACGGAAAGTAATAATACTCCGCCATTGATTTTATGTAATAGTCCTGGCTCTAAGTGAACACTATTTTGATGTTGATGAACACTGCCAAATAATTGAGGCATTTCTATCCAGTTACAGAAATAGACCGAATGACAGGGCGTAAATGATCCTTTAGTGCTTGCTTGCCAATGAAATCTTCCATTTGATTGTTGATAATCTCCAGTGATAGCTACTGAGGATGGATTAATATTTTTAATGCATTTTGCTAACTCAGATAAGTAGCTTTGGCATTCTAATGCTTTAATGACAGCAAAAGGAGAATAGGTTGGTGTTAATAAAAACCTTTCAAGACTATTATATAATCTAGGTTGAATGATGGCCAAAGTGGCATTATCTAGTTTATCAGCAGCAGCAAAAAGATTAAGATAAGGTTCATAATCAGGTGCTAAATTCTGCCATATTAATTCGTTACTAATCACGCTATTTTTCAACTTATAATTTAGATAAAAAGTTTATAAATTATCCTCAATATCCTGATTGTATGAAGTCAAGATAGAAGACATTTTAGAAATACGCTATTGTTTTTAGAGAAACAGGTACATTTTACTATGAAAACAAGATATCCGTTTCCAGCATTATAAAATTTTTAGGATGAAATCATTATATTAACGTTTGTTTAAATTTATGCCACTATTAATTTTGTATATTTTAAATATAATTTTATTCATAAACTGTAGTAATAAGTGCAATAAAAAATGTAAAAGTCTAGTCAATGTAAATAATTTGGGACTGAACATTAGTAACTAATGGTTAATATCCAAGTAGTAAGCTAATGACAAAAACCACTAATACAGTAGATAGAATGTATTATTTCAATTTAGAACATAGTGAAAGTTGCTAGCTATAAATGTGAATAATCATATTCTATCGCACTAATTATGATTTTTTGTCGATTGACTTGTATAAATAGGAAAAATTATATTTTTTGCTAACATTTCAATATAGTGTGATTTCTTACTAAGATTTTATTAAGTTGGCTAAAAAACCAAACGTTTTTATTTTTAAATGTTGTTATAATTACATAAGTTACGTTGTCACAGAGATGATTATGAAATATCAACAGCTTGAAAATCTTGAATGTGGTTGGAAATGGGATTACTTGGTTAAAAAGTATCGCAATGGTGAGAATATCACTAGGTATATAGAAAAAAGCGCCGTTCAGGATGCGATTGAGCAACTGTTGAAATTAGAAAATACCCCAACAAAAGTGATAAACTGGATAAAAAATCATATGTCGCCAGATTTATCCAATCGAATGAAGCAAACAATTAGAGCCCGCAGAAAGCGACATTTTAATGCCGAGCATCAGCACTCATGTAAAAAATCTATCGATTTAGATTTTCTTGTCTGGCAAAGACTATCTATTTTAGCAAGAAAACAAGGCTGCACGCTCTCTGAAGCTATTGTGCATCTTATTGAAGATGCAGAGAGAAAAGACCAGTATGCAAACCAAATGTCGACATTTAAGCAGGATTTGCAAAATATACTGGGTGACTAGCGTAAAAATAGGATCTTAAATCTGGATTTTTTAGCCATCTTAGCAATAAATTTTAAGCAAAAAATAACCCTTTAAAAAAGGGTTATTTTATTTGTAAATAAATAATTTTTTAAACAGATACTACGGTTGTGGAGTTACTTCTGTAGTACCTTGGATCTCGATTTCAACTCGACGATCTGGTGCTAAGCAATTGATTAATGCAGCGCGAGGTTTTACGTTATTACAAGTACTACCTGTTACTGGATTTTCTTCTCCGCGACCTTGTGAACTAATTGCGTTCGCTGGAATACCTTTAGAAATCAGGTAGCTCATAACTTCATGTGCGCGCTTCTGAGATAAAGGTTTGTTGTAGGATGGTGAACCAATACGGTCAGTATAGCCAAGAACCATCACACGCCCTTGAGTTGGGTCAAGATTCGTTAGTTCGCTATACAACTTATCAAGTTCAGCTTTACCTGCTGGCTTCAAGGTATGTTTATTGAACTCAAATAAAACGTCAGAACGTAAAGTAAAACGTTTGTTTTCGATTGGTGCTGGAGCTGGAGCTGGAGCTGGTACAATCACAGGCGCTGCGTCTTGATTGAATCGATATGCAACACCAACGCTCAACATCCCATTATCTGGACGAACGGATAGTGAATCTTTATCACCAATATGACTCACCCATTGATAATCTAAACGAGTTGCCCATTCAGGGGTAATAGCATATTCAAGCCCTAGCGCATAAACTGGAGAAACACCAGTGTCATGCTTTTTAAAGGAATCTTGACCGGATACGTTTGCTTTTGCATCAGTCCGCCATACCATACCACCGAGACGACCATAAACATCTAATTCGTCTGTCAGTGGATAACTTAGACGAGCGGTTAATTGAACACCCATCGATTTCAGGCTACCGTTATTTGGCTGACCAGAATATCTCATTCTGCCAAACCAGTCATAACCTAATTCGAAACCGAGATATTGATTATGTTGGTAACCAACATAGGCACCTGCGCCTAGTTGATCGCGCTTAGTTTTACCACTGCCAACATTTTCATCGTAAGGATGAAAGCCGGTATCTTCAAAGTGTGACCAACCTAATTTAGCACCGGTATACCAGGTATTATCTTTGGGGGCCGCCTGAGCTGCAGTTGCGAAAGCTGCCACTGCTACTGCGATAGCTATCTTTTTCATTTTACGCCTCTTTATCATCCAATATAGGCATCAGCTTCTTGAGCTTTTTTATAAGCCGTATGGTTTAAAATGCTGGTTAAGTTATTACTCTCTACTATCTTCGTTTCTACTTTATCTGCCTAAGGAATTATTCAAATAAAAAGTAGAATCAAAGCACTGCCTTAACGTTGTAAAGTCTACAACGAACTTCAAAAGTTACAAGTAGAGGAAACATTAATCTCATTAACTTTTTAAAAGGCAATCGGTGAATTATAGATATAATTTATAACTATATTGCCATGGTTAAAGAATTAACCAAATGATTTATATTATTTTTTTTTGTTTTTGTCTATTGTCGTTTACAATTCATTAAATAGATTAGGAATAATCCTAATCTAGGCTAGTGATAATAATTAGAATGAATTTTTAGCTGATTAGAATGCCCGCGGGCACAATTTATATTTTCAGGCCGCATAACAAAGCCAATACTGTTTCCAAGCTGTGCTGCATGCTCTAAATGTTGTAAACATGATGGTGATAAAGTCGGTAACCAGCCTAAGACAATACTACAATTGCCGCTAGATAATGCTTTTATCATAGCAATAACGCTCATTTCTGGGCTTAGTGAATTTATTTGTACTGTTTTATTTAACGGTAGCTCTGAATTAATCAACCAATTACGGCTTAATTTTCGGTTAGGATTTAGCCATAATAGCCAACGAGATTCATCGCGAGCCGGTGTAATAATGATGTCAGAAGTACTTCAACCATAGGATTATTTTCATTATATACCCATTCATTAACTACGCCATTTGAATATACTGGCGCATTTCTATAATTTGGTAATAGTAAATTTTGGACATTACTAGGTTGATTCTCTGTTTTTATTGGGTAATTCCATGTGTTGGTATTTATATTGATCTCAGTTTATTACTGTACGCATACACAGTAATTGTATATTCATATAATATCAAGCCGATTTTTACAAAGCGCTTCGCAAAAATTAACTTTTCTGCTTAATTGAACATTTAATTGTTGCCGTTTGGATAGGATTGCGTATTTTTTATTCTGCCTGTTAAGTAGAATATTTTTATTAACTATTAATGAGTTAAGTGGATATATGCGACAGTTTATTTATTATAAATATTGAATATAAAGGGTAACTATTAAGTTATGTTTTGTAATTGGTAAGATATTTATTTAGCTATATTTAATTTAATATTAAACGATGCTTAAGGTTTTATTCGTCGCCTTTTGTGTACACGGTTTTGCAATAATCAAGGAGGTTTTTAAAGTGGATGAAATAACTTAATAAATTTTTTACTATTTTAACTGATTAAAATATGGAGAAGTATAAAAATATTAGATTTGTGAGCGTTCACATGGAGAGTGGCAATTATGCTTTTATTTGATTCTCGTTTTTCTTGTTTGCAAAGCCTAATGGAAAATTATGGCCACATAAAGAAAAAACCGCATTTCGGGGGTTATTGTATTCTAGTCAATCATGTCATTATTGGGCAGGTATTGGATGGCGAGTTTTATTTGCTGAACTTCAATTTGAAGTGTCAGGATTGCAAAAACTGATTTATACCAAGAAAGGCGTTCCTCTTATATTAAAGTATTTTTTTATCAATGAAATGCTTTGTAATGATAATTTACTTTTATGTTATTACATTGATCTCGCTTATAAAGCGGCCGTGGAAGAGTTATCTCAGAAACAGCATTCAAATATCAGGATCAAAGACTTACCAAATATGAATATGTCGATAGAAAGGGTATTAGGTAAAGTAAGGATTAGCGATGTAGACTATTTAAAAATGTTAGGTGCTAAAGTTTGTTATTTAAAATTAAGGCAGAAGAAAGTCAATCTGAGTATTAAATTACTATTTGAATTAGCTGGGGCTATTGAAGGCTATCATATTGTAGTACTTCCTGAGTCAATAAAAATTGAATTAATTACTTGGTACAATAGCCTAACGTAAAGAAATACATCAAGAAAATGATTTTATGGCCAGTTTTATATTTAATAAAATTTACTAATTATAACTATTTTAGTCTGGCTCTTGTTGGTTAATAAAAACAATCAGAGAGGTGATTTCTGGCAACAGGTTAATTAATAATAATAATTGCTCAACAATGAGTTGTTCTTTGTTATTTTCTCCTAATTGTATGGTTTGGAAGCGTTGAATCAATGCGTCGTCTAACTCTTTGACTGCTTGGTTATTTTATAAGGCAAAATTCAATGCCGACTCAATATAGGCGATTGTACTATCAAGAATAGGTAAAATAGTTTGATTATTAAGTTGTTCGCGATGTGCTCCCAAGGCGGAAATATAACCCAACATGCTGTGATTAAGGCAGAGTAATCTAAAAATTTTTTCTGGAGAGATATTATTAGTTTTTATTCTGGCTAGCATATCGGATAGAACGGAAACTAGCTCTGCGTCATTAATGTGGGCATCGCGACGAGAAATACGAGAATCGACACTGTTATTTCTACCTTGATGATACTGAAATAAAATAGCGGCAAGATAACGGCAATTACTGTTTAATGTTTGTTGCAGGACTTTTAGGTAGTTGTCGAAATTTCCAATCAGGCCAAATATAATTTACTCCAATCCAAGCAATGCTACAACCAATGATTGTATTAGTTACTCGGGGAAGCATAACGTTGAACCCTTCACCCAATAAGTTAAAACTGAGTAAAACCAGCAGAGTAATAAATAAGGTGGCTTGGGCATATTGACCATTGCGGAAGGTAAAGAAAAAAACGCCACTAATAATAATGAGTAAGAGTTGTCCTTCGATAGAGGGTACGAAATAGAGCAGAGGTAACCCAATTAGAATAGCGGCAATGGTTCCAATAATACGCAAGATTAAGCAATTCTTAGTTGCAATATAATTTGGTTGGCATACAAATAAACTTGTCAGTAATATCCAATAACCCTGTGGTAGATTAAAGCATTGAACAATAATATAACCGGTACATAATACTACTGACATTCTAATCGCATGGCGAAACAGTGTTGAATTAAGTGTTAAGTTACTGGTAAGTGTGAGCCAAAAGTCACTGATGTTAGACAATGAATTGTCAGAAAGTTGTGTTTCTGTCAATGATTGGCTATGTGGAGTTTCTATTTGCTCACAGCAATACTATTAAGTTGAGTATCTATCTCTTTAAGATTGACTAATAGGTTATAAAGTGCGTTTGTTTGTTGTTGGAATATTGTTGTGTAAGGTGTTGCAATGAATTTTCCAGATTAGCAAATGCATATTTAAATTTTGCATTATGCTGATACCTTGTATGAGATAAAATGGAGTGAGCGACCAATTGGCATGCTTCAGCTTGCATTGATAATAATTTCTGGAATCGGAAAAGAATATCACTATGCGGAAAATCCTGATTTAAATTTGGATATTTAATGTGTGATGAACTTGCTCGCTCATGGATATCTTGAACAATAAAATAGTAATGTAGGCTATTGCTAGTCCCTGATTGGTTTTTATTATTTTTCAAGCGACTAAGCAGTGTTACTTTCATTTGATTCATAGTATTGACCAGTTTGCTATTGGCCATTGCAAGATCAAAGATCGATTGTTGATAATTTTCTTCAATCTCGGGGTTAAATAAATTGGCTTTATTAGCTAGGTAGATAGAAAGTTGTTGGTAACATTGGGCTAATTTATTATGTAAGGGCTGGATAGGAAGAAAAATATGACTGATAAGTGTTAATAAATAGTACCAAATAGCCCCGATAAGTAACAGTATCGGTTGTTGATACCAAATTGTAAAAATAGCCGTTCCAAGCATGGTATAGATTGCGACCAGAAGTGCGCCAAAGGCGATTGTTCCGTAGGGTAACCCGAGAACACCAAGAAATGTAAAGCTAAAAGTTGATAACGCTAAGCCAATAAAAAATAGCCACGGGTAGGGAAATCGTAGCTCAACAGTGACCGAGGCAATCAGAAATGATAATAGGGTGATGGCGATATTACGAAGCTTACCAATAAATCGATCATCAAGATCAGTTAATGCAGCGGCAACGACACCCAGTGTTAAAGGGATAGTTATTTTAAGTTGTTCACCTAAAATCCAAGGGAGTAATGTTGTTCCTGAGAGCGCAATTAGTATTCGGATATAATAAAGGATGTTGCTATTATAAAATACATGGCGAAAGCTAGAGAACATGGTAAGCACAATAACCCCTAATTTGTCAGCATACTGATTAATAGTATAAAAGCATCCATAATAGCCTATAAGGTTTAGCAAAGAGAAAAAACTTTTTCTTGCCATCGCCTAACATATTTTAGCTAAGGTAGTGTGTAATGGAATTGAAATCGACACATGTAGGTCAGCGTTTCGCTCAACATCCTTATAATCGAGTTCGTCTATTGAATGCGGGTGTGGAAGTGAGTGGTGAAAAACATCAGTATCTCATTCCGTTTAATCAACTTGTTGATATACGTTGTAAACGAGGTATTGTTTGGGGAGAGCTTGAATTTGAATTACCAAGCAACCAGGTAGTTCGTTTACACGGTACCGAATGGAACGAAACACAACATTTTTTTCATTATCTTATTGATATATGGAAAAAATGGAGTCAAGAGATGAGTTCGATTTGCTCAGATGTTTTATCTGAACAAGTGCAAGAAATAGAGAAATACTTAATCCAGGATAGTTGGTTTACCCATGCGCAACTTACTCTGTTGCAAAATCAAATTAATAGCAGATTAAATGCCCTTCCAATGCCGCTTGTGCGTTTAAATGAATTCACAAGTTGCCGCCAAAATTATGCTGTTTGTCAGCATTGGCTCCATTTGAGCCATCAGGCACTATGTGACATTAATCAATATTGGGTCGCTCGCTTGTTTAAGCAGTACTCTGAATTTTTTCAGCAACTTACTATTGCTCCGTTAAACCAATCTCAAATCAATTGTGTGGTCAATGGCGAACAAAATATTTTAGTATTGGGCGGACCAGGTAGCGGTAAAACGTCTGTTTTGATAGCGAAAATGGGTTGGCTTTTACTCAGGCAACAGGCTATTGCTGAACAGATTTTATTACTTGCGTTTGATGAGAAAACAGCAAAAAAAATGAATGAATTGGTTCATACTGATTTAGGGCAGCCAGCATTTCAGGCAAAAACTTGTAATAGCTTAGTACTGCATATTATTCAAAGTTGCAGTAATAAAAATGTCGCTATTAGTGAATTAGAAATAAATGAACAAAAAAGACATAATTTTCTGGTCAGTGAATGGCGAAAGCAGTGCCATGAGCGAAAAGCGCAGGCAAAAGGGTGGCGTGAGTATTTAACGCGAGAATTAGCTTGGAATATAGCTAGCGGTGAGTTTTGGCATGACAAGCAATTAGCAAAAAGATTAGTGGTTCGTTTAGATAATTGGCTTAATTTATTACGTATACATGGCGGCAGTCAGAAAACAATAAGTGAATTAGCAACGCCAGAAGAGAGCAAGCAACTGCAAATGGAGCTGCGATTAGCGGCACCCATTATTAAAAGATGGAAATCGATGCTAAAAGCCGAGGGGGCAGTTGATAGCTTAGGGCTGATACATCAGGCAATTAATTTATTACAGAAAGGAAAATTTATTAGCCCATGGAAATACATTCTGATTGATGAATTCCAAGATTTTTCGCCATTAGAAATACAGTTACTGCAGTTATTACGAGAACAGAGTACACAAACTCACTTGTTTGCAGTTGGTGATGATGGGCAAGCAATTTATCGTTTTCCGCTAGCAAAATTAAATTTAATGGCTTCTTTTGAACATTATTTTGGTCAAGGAGTTTATTGTACACTTGATACTACTTATCGTTTTAATGATCACATAGCTAAAATTGCTAGCCAATTTATACAAATGGATTCTGAGCAGCAGATTAGACCATTAAAAAGTTTTGTTAAAGCAAATAAAAAATCAATAGTTTTATTACCAGAAGAGCAACTGGAAAATCTGCTTGATAAAATGAGTGGTTATGTTACTGAAAAAGAGACGATTCTCATTTTATCGCGTTATTTTTATTTGCAACCGGCTGTGATTAAAAAAGCTAATACCCGTTGGCCTAAATTAAATATTAATTTTATACCTATCCAAGTTGCGAAAGGGTGTCAGGCCGATTATGTTATCATCCTTGGATTAGACCATGGAATAAATGGTTTTCCTATATGTGAACCTGAGTCTGCAATAGAAAAAGTATTATTATCAAAGTCTAATATTTTTCCTAACCTACAAGATAGACGTTTATTATACGTTGCTTTGACTAGAGCTAAAAAGCAAGTTTATTTATTGTATGATAAATTAACACCGTCTATTTTTGTTGAGCAATTGAAAAAATTAGGTGTATCGCAACAAAAAAGAGCATAACTGTTATTTATTATAACTTTTTTATTATTTAACTGGATTATTGCTATTGTTGTTAAAAATATATTTTAGCAATTATAACTTAACGTTATTTGTCAATTCGGGTTTCAAGGTATTGTTGATAATTAGGGATCTCAATTTCAGTTTCATGATCAAATGCTGGCGATGTGATAATGAAATCAGCACTAGCTATATTCGTGGCAACAGGAATGTTCCATACAGTAGCGAGTCGAAGTAGCGCTTTTACATCCGGATCATGTGGAACTGCATTTAATGGATCCCAAAAGAAGATTAAAATATCGATTTTTTGTTCGGCAATCATCGCGCCAAGTTGTTGATCTCCTCCCATTGGGCCACTGAGCATATTAATAATCTTTAATCCGGTATGTTGATGAATTAAGTTACCCGTTGTACCAGTGGCAAATAATTTGTGTGTTTTTAGCACAGAAATATGTTTTTGCACCCATGTTAGTAGTGATAATTTACGGTGATCATGGGCAACCAAAGCAATATTTTTACTTTTTTCCAATCTGCGAATAACGGATTCCATAAATTTCCTTACATTGATAGATATTTACTAGTTTAGCAACTAACGCACTTTGCCAATATTGATTGAGTTAACTCAACAAATTCGACAAGTGTAGTAGCACTTTATTGCGATTTATATCATAGTTTAGTAATTATTTTTAAATTATGGAGTTGTTGTAAATGGATGATTCGAAACTGACAAATATTTTAACTAAAGTGAAATTTATAGCATTAGTTGGCACTAGTGATAAAATTGACCGCCCAAGTTATAAGGTGATGAAATACCTTATAAATCAAGGATATAATGTGACCCCTGTCAGTCCAAAACTAGCAGGCAAAGAATTACTCGGTCAAAAAGTTTATGCCCATTTAGTTGATATTCCATATCCAACACGAGTTTCGCACAGGCATATAAAGTTCTAGAAATGGCTTAAAAGCAATGGTTTATCTGCAAGTTACTAAAACACATAAATTTTATTAAATTACAATAAGTTGTATTTAATTTATAAGGTTTTGTCTATTTATATATCATGCTGAATTAAACTTAAAAATAGCGCGTTTTTTTATTGGTGCGAAACTCGTGTCCAATTGATATGGTTGATGTTTTTAGAAATTCAGCCGCTGCCTTTGAAGTTGCCGAACAGTCAATAGCAATTAATGCAAAAGTAATTTGGCTACAATTAGGTGTTATTAATCAAGAGGTTAAAAAGATGGCTGAGCGAGCAGGATTAGCGGTGGTGATGAACGCTTGCCCTAAAATAGAGATACCTCGCTTAGGCTTAGAGAAATAGATCAAGGAAGATGATAGACTAACCATTTCCATTGATTGTATTTAAAATTAGTTAATTACGTAATTGTGGGGCTCTAAGTTGAGTTTTAATTGATTCCGACAGCTCATCTAACGATGACTGTTCTGGGTGCTCATCAGAAGTTTCATAAGTAATCTGGGCTTCAGCCAGATAAGTGTGAATAGGTTCACCATTATCATCTTCCATAACGACATGGTACCAGGGAGCTGAGCGTAGAGCTGCATTAGCTGCAATATCGTCATCCTGTGGTTTATCCAGGGAGTATTCGGCGTCAACATCGACGATTACTCCAAGATAACCCAGGAGTTTGTGCCTTACTTGTTGCCCAATACTAAATTTACTGGTAGTCATCATAGCTACCTCCTAGAAGCCTTGCATATTCTATAGGTAATGATATGTGGGTAATAATATAAATTTCAAGCAGGTCACTCTGTTACGCTAGTTTCTTAATAACTCTAATCCATGCAGATTAAAAACTCTATACTATGAGAGTATCTGTTGTTTACACAAAAAACAATATGTTGAAGTTATTATTTATTATAAGAGAGCACTAAAATGCGAAAGATAGGTAGAAATTACTATATATATGGGCGAGTTCAGGGTGTAGGGTTTCGTTATCATACCTTGCATTGGGGCAAAGAACATGGACTATATGGTTATGTTTGTAATCGTTATGATGGTAGTGTCAACATAAAAGCTTTCGGTACATTACAGCAAATTCAGCAGCTAGAGGATTGGCTAAAAGCTGGTGGGCCAGTGGGTGCTAAAATTGAATATTATAAAAGTGAAGAGTGCCATGTTGAAAAAGAGGTAGTAGATTTTCATATTCGACACTCGCTGTGATAACTCAAATACATTTTACTGGCTTAGGTAAACCTGCAAGTTTTGTTGCTTGTTTCGCTGGTCCTTTTGGAAAAAGGCGATAAAGATAGCTGCTATTACCAATATCCTCACCATATTTTTTAGCAATTGCCTTTACTAACATACGAATAGACGGCGAGGTATTGAATTCGAGATAAAATTCACGAATGAAGCGAATAATTTCCCAGTGTTGCTCCGTTAATGTAATATTCTCTTGTTTGGCTAGTAGATATACCATGGATTCACACCATTCTTGGCTATTTTTAAGGTAACCATCGCCATCAGTGTTAATTTCACGACCTTCAAATATAAACATATGATATTTCTAAGCTTAAAAAAATGGATGGTTAATTTAACAAAATTGAACTCTTTACCCAAGTATATTAGTAAAATGCCGATAAATTAAGCGAATAATCACTTAATAGCATAAATATATAGCGATTAAATTATATAAGGCTTTACAACCATTCAAGCTGTGTTTATAGTTCTTGGCATTGTGGAGGGGTGGCCGAGCGGCTGAAGGCAGCGGTCTTGAAAACCGCCGATGGGAAACCATCCGAGAGTTCGAATCTCTCCTCCTCCGCCATTTTCGTTTTAGTCGCGTCTTTTAAACACAGACGAATCTTTATCAATCCAACAAATTAGTAAATTCCATTGTGTACAATGGGTTATTGCAATCTTGCTACAATTTATTATATCGAATTGTTCACTGTCATTTTTATCCCATCGATCTATAAAGCTATTTGATATGGTTAGTAAGCTCATTTAGTCAAATTGATATTTACAGAAACCAGAATTAAATAGATAACGCTAAACCAATAAGTCATTAATGAAGATTCAATGAGTCTCATTTTATGTAAAAGAATGTTTTATTATTCTTTTGAGGAAAAGTTTTGCATTAAATTTAACCTGACAGATATCATATAAATAATGGACAACTGTCAGTTTGTTTAAATTTGGTTAATAATTTTAACTTGTTTATATCGTAATTAAAATATTAACGATTTGACTTCGAGCAAAGAAAGCCAGTTGTAGGAATAAGATCAAGATTAAAATGAGAATCTTTTATTTCTGTTAATTTTAGAGCAATACCTTCTTCATTTTCTGGTTTAAATTCTAAAACCTTTAACTTTTTAGTGATATCATTGTACTTAATCTTTGCATAGCCTTTAGAGATTAAAATAGCATTATCATTACGTTGAATAATATAATCTAAAATTATTGTTCCTGCTAAATCATCAATTTCTATTGTCGCATATTTATCATCGGGATCAGCAGGACTCACTGAATCAATTTTTATGGTTTTACCAGTAGAACTGGTAATCGTTACTCTAAATCTATTGTTTGTTTTAAAGATTTTATCAGTGAATCGAAAAAATACTAAAAAACCATCACCCATTGTATTTATACTCATAGTTAATTTCCTATAGTTAATCGTTAAAAATATTTGCTTTAATGACTATATTTTATTGTTCTTATTGATTGATAAGATCATTCTTAGTATTAGTTTTCGATAATTTAAATTTGCAGAAAACTAAAATATATAAAAATAATTTTATGATATTTAAAAATAAAAAATTAATATTGCTATTTACGTTTGATAAGATATTTGCATAATTTTTAATGGTTTTCTATTTAATTTAAAATGAAAATTATGAATTTCTTATCAATAAATTTGATTAATTATTTTTATAAAAAATAAAATTTTATATTAAAAATGCAATTAGTAACCATTTGTTGAAGTTATATAAAAATTATTTTATTTTTATGAAAAATTTAACCATATTATAAATATTATTCTAGATAAAATATTTCTTATAAAAATATAATTTATTCTTTATAAAGAAAAGTTGGTAATCAAATAAAAAATGTTTTCTAAATGAAAACAGCATAAATAAATGCATTATTTTTATTAAGCCAGTTCATTATCAAAATATTTATTTCGTAATTGAAATGTAAAAAAATAGTGGTTATCGAGTCATCTTATTAGATTATGTAAGGATAATAACCAGGAAAATAATGGTAAATATTAAACCAGTTTATTCCTCTAACTAAAAATGATATTAGAATGTACTAAATTAAAATATAATTAATAGCAAAATGTTACTAGAAAGAATAAAAATATTCTCTTTCACGAGTTTCGCACAAAACTAATTTGGGTACGCTAATAAAACACGGATTTGCTCAGTAATAGCACTTTTGATTACGTCCTAATTTTGTTGATAAAGGGTTATTTTTTCAGATATACGACGTTTATGTTGTTCAAACCACGCAGAAATAGCGAGAAAAATATGATTTCTTTGCGCTCGGCTCGTGCGAGCCTGACAGCGTTCAATACCACAGTTTTGTTTAACTTCTCGATGATAAACTTCAACAGACCAACGGGCATCCATGATAGATTGGACGTATTGACGGGTGGGATTCTCTTTGTTTGTTACTATGTAATCAATACGGCCGTTTTTGGCTGTAAATTTGAAAACGGTTACCCAACCATATCCTCGCAAGTGTATTGACGTTCCTTCTTCTGAGATGTCTAACTTGTTCAGTTGTTTGTTATGGTTAACAATCCTATTTTTCCTCAGCGTGGTTACCCAGATCCAACCATGAGAGCGAATTGATTTCAGGTTATCCAGGCTAGAATACCAAGCATCCATCACTACGGCTTCTGGCATGATCCCTCTTTTTTTAGCAAGAGTGAGCATTTCGGAAAAGTGCGTGTTTTTTGTTTTTCCATCAGAATCTTTATGATAAATAAGATAATTGATAGGAATTGATTCAACCTTCGTCAGATCATGCCAAAGCAAATTAACTAAACCTATGCCAGCAATAACATCATGTTCATTACCTGAATATTGATAATGGACCATCACTATTTTTTTACTACGTGTTTTGGCAATCAATGTATCATCGGCAATTAGTACGCAAGGGCTTTTTTTGTCTATAGAAGGTTCAACTAATCGCCATAGGTCTTTAGGTCTAAAACATCTACTTTTTAGCCATCGGCTAACAGTGTCATGAGATAAAGGCGATGGGCTTACTTCTGATAACGCTAAACCAGAGTATCTTAAACTGCTTACTTGTAAGAATGTTTTATAGATATCTTTAATACATGGATAACCCGACAAAATATGAACACCCTGATTTTTTCTTGTTTTTAAATTTATACTTCTTTTTTGGAGATTGCGAAACTCGTGTGATCAAGCACTCAGCTATGGATGCGGGCAAAATTCTACCTGAAGAAAAAACTTCTTATGCTAAAGATATTTTGCCGTTGCTACAACGTCTCTCCAATCTACAGTGGGCTAACCTAGGCTTTGCGCAAACATTTGGCCCGGGTGGTTCATTTCCACTAGATGCAGATCTCATTAATGAATTATCTAAGCCGGAAAATGATGCTAAACGTTTTAAAGTCTATGAGCGATTCCGTTCACCTGATGATGAAAGTGTTGATAGTGGAGATAAGATGAAGTGGCCTCAGCTTTATGGCGATGGATATGCTGCTGAATATCCTTCTGGTAAAGGTGATCTTCTAGCCGTGGATAAACAAAATTATAAGCATTTAGAAAACTTCGTATCAGCAAAATTTAATGATGATATGACGGGTAATAATTATGTAAGTGGTATTTCTTTCCCCGATCCATGTTATGACAAGCCTGTAGATGAGTTACCGATTGCTGAACAGCCGGCCATTTTGGATAAGGGGCCATTATCTTACTGTCTTGCAGATGCATTTCATCCGGGTTGTGAACTGACTTGGCCTATGCGGCATACCACATTATATAGTGACAATGACTTTTTACGTATTAAACGCCGTGAAGACGGTATTTTAGAACAGGATTATGGTGATGTACTAACACCCGAACAAGCTCTGGCGGCTGATGGACCCCTTCATGCTCAAGGTCCTGGTGATTTAACACGTTGGATGGCGATGCCATGGCAAGGCGATACCGCTCGCTGTCGCTCAGGTTATGACAAAGAATTCCATCCTTATATGCCATCTTATTGGCCGGCAAGAGTGCCGAATGAAATTTTTAGTGAGAAAAATTATAAAATATTTATTGATACTGAGCTGAGCGCCGAAGAGCGCGACAATGCTTTTCAACAACGTGACAGTTGGCTACGGGCATTTCTATTAGAAGGTCATGATAATGAGACAGTAATGCAAGCAGTTGTCTCCCGTTTTGATGAATTGGGGATTGTACAACGTTTGCCTGCCCCAGAAGATTATTCATCGTGTATTGAAAGCGTATTTGTTGAACAATTAAAACCCGGTCAACCCCCTTTGCCTGAAGCGGCTTCTGCTTTTGGTGGACGTATTGATGGTAAGCCGATTGATAATCAAGTGGATTTATTAAAACAAGCAGGATGGACTGAAGAAAAATGGGACAAATTTCGTCGTACACGTTAACTCCTTTGACATGTGAAGTCCTGATTGTCGGTGCCGGCTGTCGCTACCAATGTAAAAATGATCCACTTGCTAATGTAAAACTGATCCACTAAGAGTAAATATGGCAGTTTTAAGGTACTGCCGATGATAACATTGGAGATCAGAGTGGAAATTTCTGTTTTACATCGCCAGGGTATGTCTATACGTGCGATTGCGCGACGGCTTTCATGCTCAAGAGTAACCGGGAGGCGATATCTTCGTAGCACTGAAGCGGCGGCGAATATGCGTTATAAATCGAGAGCGCCTAGACCCGGTAAGTTGGATCCCTTCAAGGTATATATTCTCGAACGCGTAGAGGCGGCCAGACCTGATTGGATACCGGCCTGCGTATTGCTACGGGAGATCCGTGAACGAGGCTACACAGGCAGCTATAGCTTGCTGACCGCTTTTCTTCATCCTATGAAAAAAACCGTTATTGAAGATGTTGTCCGCTTTGAGACTGAACCCGGTGAACAGATGCAGGTTGACTTCACGATTATCAGACAGGGGAAGAATCCTTTGATGGCATTCGTTGCCACGTTAGGCTGGAGTCGCTCCACTTTTGTTAGGTTTTACACCTGTCAAAATTCAGCAGCCTGGGGCGAGGGGATTGAGTCAGCCCTACAGTATTTTGGCGGTACGCCTCGTCAGCTGCTATTTGATAATGCGAAGACCATTATCATTGAGCGTGATGTTTATGGTCCTGGTAAACACCGCTGGAACCCACAGCTTATCAAGCTTGCCGAAAAATATGCTTTCAGTCTGTCAACGATCACCGAAAACTGATCCTCTTTTTAGCTAAATCCGATCAATCAAAATTGATCCACTTTTACTCAGTCATTGCTCCTGAGCGCCGCTTATCTTTCAATCGATAGCTTTCACCGCTTAATTGCAGTACATGCGAATGATGAAGTAAACGATCAAGCATAGCGGC
This sequence comes from Arsenophonus sp. PmNCSU2021_1, assembly GCF_036919435.1. Lineage (NCBI taxonomy): Bacteria > Pseudomonadati > Pseudomonadota > Gammaproteobacteria > Enterobacterales > Morganellaceae > Arsenophonus > Arsenophonus sp. PmNCSU2021_1. Next base: position 571,118 of record NZ_JAZHPL010000011.1, read on the forward strand.
AGTTAATGTTGCGTCATCAGCAAAAGCATTTGGCCATTGCCCAAATGATAAGTTACTCGTCAATATGACACTGCCATGCTCATAACGCTTGGCAATCACATTGAAAAACAGGTTTGCTTCTTCTCGCCCAAACGACAGGTATCCAATCTCATCGATAATCAACAATTTCGGGGCCATCACCGAACGTGATAGATATTGTTTGAGCTTATTTTGTCGTTTGGCAGTTGAGAGTTGCAACATCAGTTCAGCTGCCGTGGTAAAGCGGGTTTTCTTCTTGGCCTGTACTGCTTTTAATCCTAACCCAATAGCTAAATGCGTTTTGCCTACACCGCTTGGGCCAAGCAACACGACATTTTCATTACGTTCAATAAACCACGAGTTTCGCACGGGCATATAAAATTCTAGAAATGGCTTCAGAACAATAATTAATCTGTAACTTACTAAGACGTATAAATTTACTTAAATTACAATAAGTTATTTTTAATTTATGAGATTTTTTCTATTTATATATTATGCTGAATTAAACTTAAAAATAGAGCGTTTTTTTATTGGTGCGAAACTCGTGTAAACGTTAATGCGCTTAATTCCTGTATGTGTTGTTTGGGGATCCCCGTTGCAAACTTAAAATCGAACGTATTAAGTTCTTTATGTGCTGGGAATCCTGCCATCCGACTCAAAAGATTACGGGTTCGTTCATCTCGTTGTTGTTGCTCACATTTTAATAGGGACAGTAAAAACTCTCCGTAGCTTTTGTCTTGGGCAATGCATTGTTCGGCAAGTGATGACCAATGAGTCGGAATAGAATTTAATTTCAATGACTCACACAGGTGTTCAATTTGTTCATGCAATAACATGTTCACCTCCCAGCAATGCTTCGTATACGCTGATTGAGTGTTGCAAACTGACAGATTCAAGGGGCGGTACGATACGGATATTAAGCGTATCAGTCTGCGGGATAGATTGGCAAACCCTTGCTGGTAAGGGTAGAAGATACTTAACTTCCTTAGCTAGTCTATCTGCTGGCTTCTCTAACGTTGTTCCATGAATCCGCTGATGGGCAACGCGTTGTAACCAGGGCCCCACTCTTGCATTAGCTATCTCAATATCCAGTTCAAGATTATGAGCACGAAGGTCGGTATTTAATGGTACGATAAAGCTGTTTTTTAAATAGTGGTTAAAGCGCTCTACTTTCCCTTTAGTTTTTGCCCTGTAGGGCTTGCAAGCACACAATTTAAACCCGTAATCTTTCGACATTTGAAGCATTTCGACATGTAATTTATGTTCACCTTCTGCATAAGCATCCCGTTCGATGATGAGGGATTTTGCGTTATCACACAATATTTCGTGTGGTACACCACCAAAATAGTCGAAAGCTTCTCGTAAACCTTGTTGCCAGGATTCTGCTCGTTCATTATCAAAGAACTTTACATAACTCGCACGCGAATAGCCTAGCGTTGCAACAAACGCTTTTAGTGATTTTTTACCTCGCCGGATGCTGGTGAAGTCGATTTGCATTTGTTGACCTGGCTGTGTTTCAAAACGGACGACAGCTTCGGGAACAATGCTTGGTTTAAATTGACAAACAAATCGGCGTAATTGAGCAATACCTCCTTGATAGCCGCTTTCAACTACTTCATCAAATAAGACTGTTGCAGGGATCCAATCAGGTTTAGCCAGTTCAATTCGCTGAAGCAAATAAGGTTTAAAGGGTGCTAATTTAGTCGGTTGTTGACTTCTTTTAGCATAAGTTGGCATTGTCTGTTGTTGTAAATGATGTTTTACGGTGTTACGGGATATGCCCAATTCACGGGCAATTTTTCGAAGGCTTTGTCCTTGTGCAAAGCGAACATGAATATCCACAAATATCTCCTTGGTTAACATAAATTATCCGTACAAAAATGTGCGAATAATACCAAGTGGATCAGTTTTAGATGATCGTTAGTGGATCAGTTTTGCATGATCGGTGACATCAGTCCGAAAGTCTGCCGTCCATACAGGGCGAAGACTAAAGGTAAGGTTGAACCTTTTAATCACTATCTTAAGAACAGTTTCATTGTTCCACTAACCGCGTTATTTCGTCAGGCAGGGCTTACTTTGGATGCTACCGCCGCCAACTCACGTATTGGAGACTGGCTGAGTACAATAGCTAATGTACGTAAACACGGCACTACGGGTGTATCGCCGGAAGAGCGCATGCTACAAGAACGCTTGGCACTGTTGCCGCTGCCGAAAGTCATGCAAGCACATTTCCTTTACCGATACATCAGACTCGCCCCATTCCTATCGAGAGCCTACAACATCCTTTGTCCGTCTATCAGTCGATTCTGGAGATGCCGATATGAGTCTTCAGTATGAACGCATCGAAAAATTCTGCCAGCAGCTTAAACTGGACAGACTAAGCACAGAGTGGCCAGCTGTAGCGCAAGGAACTGTCGACCAGAACGGTACACTCGCTGACTTTCTAGAGTCTGTTTTACGACACCAGTATGAAGGACTTACTGAACGTCGGCGTCAAACGATACTCCGTTTATCTGGGCTGCCAGTGATAAAGACGTTGGAGCAGTTTGATTACAAATATGCCAGCGGTGTTCCCCGTAACCAAATACAGAACTGGCTGGACTGGCTTTTATTGAGCGCCAGGAGAATATCGTGTTGCTAGGTCCGTCTGGTGTCGGTAAGACCCACCTTGCTACTGCCATCAGCTATAGGGCTGCGATGCAGGGATTAAGCATCCGTTTTCTAACTGCGGCGGACATGATGTTGCAGCTGCTTACCTCTCATCGACAAGGTGACCTTAAAGGATATCTTACCCGAGTTATCAGTAAACCTAGACTATTGATTATCGATGAAGTTGGCTATTTACCTTTTGGCAAGGAAGAAGCAAACCTGTTCTTCCAGGTGGTGGCAAAGCGATATGAAGCGGGTAGTGTGCTCTTAACTAGTAATCAGTCTTTTGCTCAGTGGTCAAGTACATTTGGTGACGATGAGACGCTAACAGCGGCTATGCTGGATAGATTGCTGCACCATGCACATATTGTACAGATTAGTGGACAAAGTTATCGGTTAAAAGACAAGCTAAAAAGCGGTCAGCTACATAAAAAATTGAAACCGGAACTTAGCGAGTAAATTAAAGGGGGTGGATCAGTTTTACTTTAGCAAAGTGGATCAGAATTCAGTTGGCATTGACAGCCGGCCCAGCCGGTACTGTAGCGGCTCGTTTGCTGGCTCTGGCTGGAATAAAGGTCGTATTAGTGGATCGTGTCAATATTGAACAACAAAAAATAGGTGAAAGCTTGCCGGGGGCAGCCCGGCCTATGCTTGAGAGGCTAGGACTAGTTTCTTGGATTGAGAAAAGTTCTTCAATCATAAATAAGGGAAATTTATCTTGTTGGGGTGGGACACAGTTGGTAGCCACCGATTTCATTCGTGACCCATATGGTTGTGGCTGGCATCTTGATCGACAACAGTTCGACCAAAATCTTAGAGATGCTGCTGAAGATGCCGGTGCTTTAATGATTAAGGGCCGTATATCTTCTGTTGTTGAAAATAGTCATGGTATACAGGCAAACGTAGGTGATCAGAGTATTACTGCGCAGTGGGTAATTGATGCAAGTGGCAACTCACGTTTTGTGGCTAGTATGTTTGGCGTTTCAAAGCACAGAGATGTGCCTTTGTTTGCGCTTTACACTTAGTGCAAAAATAGCACCGTTGATACACGCAGTGTTGTTGAGGTTGTTCCAACAGGATGGTGGTATACAGCAGGATTGCCTGACGAACAACGGGTGCTGGCATTTTTCTCCCTGCCAGAGCAAATCAAAATCCTGCGTGATAAGGATAATTTTATATCTGCATTAAAAGAGACAATACATATTGCTAACTGGTGTCCTGCTGCAGGTATCTCCTCAAGTCCATTACAGGTTACTGAGGCAACAGGTAGTTATTTGGATAAGGTTTTTGGTGCACGTTGGTTAGCTGTTGGTAGTGCAGCACTGTCATTTGAACCATTATCATCTCAAGGAATTTACAACGCAATTTATACTGGTTTACGTGGTGCTGAAGCCGTTAAAGCCGCTTTGATAGATAATGATCGTTCTTTGCTAATTCAGTATGGTGAACGCATAAAATCTATTCGTGCTACCTACAGTATTGCAATCAGTGGCTATTACCAGCAAGAACAGAGATGGCCAGAACAACCGTTCTGGATAGAACATCAAAATGAAAGGCTATAACAAATTTTCGATATTTTGAGATCGGCAAATTTGTTTGATTTGAACACGAGTTTCGCAATCTCCAAAAAAGAAGTATAAATTTAAAAACAAGAAAAAATCAGGGTGTTCATATTTTGTCGGGTTATCCATGTATTAAAGATATCTATAAAACATTCTTACAAGTAAGCAGTTTAAGATACTCTGGTTTAGCGTTATCAGAAGTAAGCCCATCGCCTTTATCTCATGACACTGTTAGCCGATGGCTAAAAAGTAGATGTTTTAGACCTAAAGACCTATGGCGATTAGTTGAACCTTCTATAGACAAAAAAAGCCCTTGCGTACTAATTGCCGATGATACATTGATTGCCAAAACACGTAGTAAAAAAATAGAGATGGTCCATTATCAATATTCAGGTAATGAACATGATGTTATTGCTGGCATAGGTTTAGTTAATTTGCTTTGGCATGATCTGACGAAGGTTGAATCAATTCCTATCAATTATCGTATTTAACCTGAGTTCGGGATAAGAAATAAAGAGAAAGTCTTGATATTCAAATAGTTGAATGAGCCTGTTTTGTTAAAATACTCTAACAGTCTGGTTAAAGAGTAGAGCATTGTTAAACAATTATGGAAAATCTTACTGAACTTTATTGCCTGATGGATGATTTTTGCAAAGACTTCGAGCCAAAAATGCATGAATATTTGCTGACTAACGGTACTAAGCGTCGTAGACGGTCTACTCAGCTTTCGTTGGCGGAAATGATGACACTGGTTGTGTTGTTTCATCAACTCCGATTCAGGCAATTCAAGGTATTTTATCTCTATTATGTCCGCTTATATCTCCGGAAGGAATTTCCTAACTTGCCATCCTATTCACGCTGTGTAGAGTTACTTCCGCGTAGTGCCTTAGCGTTAACGGCACTGTTTGAGTCAATTAAGGGAAAATGCACGGGGCTATCGGTTGCCGATTCTACTCCGATAGCGGTGTGTGATAACTTACGGATCCGCAGACATAAAGTCTTCAATGGGATAGCTGAACGGGGAAAAAATTCAACAGGTTGGTTCTTTGGTTTCAAGCTTCATGTAATTATCAATCATTTGGGGGAAATACTCAGTTTTCGACTCACACCAGGAAACACCGATGATCGGAAACCATTGCCTGAGCTGACAAAGGATCTTTCTGGTTGTTTGTACGCAGATAAAGGGTATTTATCGGCTTCACTGAAACAGCAACTCAAAACGATGGGAATTAGCCTTATAACGAATATCAAGAAGAAAATGAAGCCTATTAAACAGACTTGTTTCGACAAAGCCATCTTGCGTCATCGTTCTGTCATTGAAACGGTATTTGATGAGTTAAAAAATCTTTGTCAAATAGAGCATACGCGACATCGCTCTCCGGCTAACTTTGTAGTGAATTTATTAGGCGGACTGGTTGCATATTGTTTAATGCCATCTAAACCAAAGATACCTGTTGCAGGTACGTATCTTCAAGTATAATTGATAATGCTTATCCCGAACTCAGGTTATTTATGATAAAGATTCTGATGGAAAAACAAAAAACACGCACTTTTCCGAAATGCTCACTCTTGCTAAAAAAGAGGGATCATGCCAGAAGCGGTAGTGATGGATGCTTGGTATTCTAGCCTGGATAACCTGAAATCAATTCGCTCTCATGGTTGGATCTGGGTAACCACGCTGAGGAAAAATAGGATTGTTAACCATAACAAACAACTGAACAAGTTAGACATCTCAGAAGAAGGAACGTCAATACACTTGCGAGGATATGGTTGGGTAACCGTTTTCAAATTTACAGCCAAAAACGGCCGTATTGATTACATAGTAACAAACAAAGAGAATCCCACCCGTCAATACCTCAAATCTATCATGGATGCCCGTTGGTCTGTTGAAGTTTATCATCGAGAAGTTAAACAAAACTGTGGTATTGAACGCTGTCAGGCTCGCACGAGCCGAGCGCAAAGAAATCATATTTTTCTCGCTATTTCTGCGTGGTTTGAACAACATAAACGTCGTATATCTGAAAAAATAACCCTTTATCAACAAAATTGGGACGTAATCAAAAGTGCTATTACTGAGCAAATCCGTGTTTTATTAGCGTACCCAAATTAGTTTTGTGCGAAACTCGTGTACGTAAGGAATCATACGATATTAAATAAATATTAATTATGTTAATGATTATGTTGTTTGTAATATAAGCAAAATTTATTACCAAATACCATCTTATTTTTATGTAATTGAAGTGGAAATTAATAAATATTCTTAAAAACAAGCAAGGTCAAAATTTTATGGTAAATGAAATTTATTTTTAATTGACTCCATCTAAATAAAGTTTTATTAATAAAATAAATTATAATGAACTTTAAAGGAGCGTTGAAAAGATGAAAAAAAGATTAATGATATGGCTTCTTTTAGCTTTAATATCGCCAGTTAGTTATTCGTTAGAAAAATTTCAAGATTATGAATTAACTCAGGTATTAATTTTAAGTAGGCATAATTTAAGAGCACCAATAATATATGAGGATATATTAGCCCGCGCAACGAATAAACTTTGGCCTATTTGGCATACTAAAGATGGAAATCTTACCAATAAAGGCCGTCAATTAGAGATTTATATGGGAAACTACTTTGGGTCTTGGTTTGATAGAGTAGGGCTTTTGCGGCCAGATCAATGTCCAGACTCAAATAATGTTTATATTTATGCGAACAATCTACAGCGCACTATTGCCACAGCACAATCTTTTATTACTGGTGCTTTTCCTGATTGTTCGATTAAAGCTTTTTATCGAACAGATATGGCTAAAGGAAAATTGGATCCTATTTTTGACGTAGTTATTACTGACAACAGTGCAGAATTTAAACAGCAAGCCATAACCGCTATGACAGAAAAATTAGTACATTTAGATTTAGCAGAAGCTTATAAACAAATTTCCACTATTTTGGATTTTAAAAATTCAACACTATGTAAAAAAGACAAATTGTGTGAGCTGGTTAGTACCCCCAATAAGATGATTATTAGTGCCGATAAACAGCCACTTGTATTTGGACCGTTAGGATTAGCAACATCCGCTGTAGACGTTTTTGATCTGCAGTATTACCAAGGATTTGCTACAAAAGACGTTGCTTGGGGAACAATTAATACACCAGAGCAATGGAAAACACTTAATGAAATTAAAAATGGCTATCATGCAGTTGCATTTACAACTAAGATTGTTGTTAAAAATATAGCTAAGCCTTTATTAAACTATATAAATTCGCATTTTGTTGAACAAAATAAGAATGAAAAATCAAAATTACTGATTATGTTTGGTCATGATGCAAATATTGCATCAGTCATGTCTGCTCTGGATTTTGCCCCTTATCAGTTGCCTGAACAATATGAAAACACACCCATTGGTGGCAAATTAGTGTTTCAGCGCTGGCATAATAAGAAAACTAATAAAGATTATCTAAAAGTTGAATATATTTATCAGTCAGTAAATCAATTGCGAGATGGGACGCCATTGACATTAAATAGCCCACCAAAACAGGTTACTTTATCGCTTGAGAATTGCCCAATTGATGAAAGTGGTTTATGTAATTGGGACGACTTTGAAAAGAGCATACAATAAGCATTAAGATGATAAAGTTAATGTTTGATTTAGTAAAATGAAGGCAGCGTGGTTAACGCTGCTTTTCTTAATATTCACCACGAAAGAAAATATTTTGCTAGTCATTTTTGTAAAATGCGTTTTTTCTTCCATTTTAACAAATTATAAAGTCTATTCCTTGATTATTAATACTTATTGTAATTTAATGATAATATTAATTTATTTTTACTTTAATATCGATATTTAGCCAAATATCCTCAATTTTTTTATTTACTACTATTCAGTTTTGATGTTAAGTATAATCTTCAACAATCAATAATTAAGTAGTCAAACCTCATTCCTCCTTACAACATATTTTTCTGGATTTATACGATTTAAAGCATTAGCAAGCGATTAGCATAAAAAATAGTATTATTTTACCAGGTAATATATACATTAAAAAATTGAAACTGATATAAATAACTATTTTATTAACCAAATAGTGAATAAAATAATTTAATAACACTAAATTATTTTAATATCACAGAAAATTTTGTAAAGCAGTTGTTACTGTAAATTAATCAAATCATATCTTAGTTAATATAATCTTGTATTAATGTATTTCTGGTATACAAATCATGATCTGCTTAAATATATAAATAGTAATTTGTACAAATATATAAATAAGGAGCATTTGGCATGAAAAAAATAGTAACCCTGATAATAACAGTATCATTAATTAGTTTTTCTCTAACATCTCAGACCACTGAAAATTGTCCGGCATTAAATAAAATTGCAGGTGCTAGCGATGTTTTCCGCGCAGATGGAATAAATGGAGAGTGGTGTGGAGTGTTGCAAGGCATTATTACAGAAAAAGCAGCGCTACAATCTTTTGAAATGGCACTTGCAATACAGGAAAGTCAGACGGCTCCTAGCAAGTTTCAGCATTGTACCTATTTAGTTGGTGATGATAAAACCCTAGATATGAAGTTTGTTTTAAAGAATAAAAATGAAAATGAAAGAGAGTTTACCATCCAAACTGTAGGTAACCTATGGAAAAAAGAAGATGGGCCTTTTGGACTTATTTATGATGCCTGTGAAAAAATTGCGCCAGAGAATTGTATATTTACAGTTGATCATTTAAATATCCTTTAAAGACACGAGTTTCGCACAGGCATATAAAGTTCTAGAAATGGCTTAAAAGCAATGGTTAATCTGCAAGTTACTAAAACACATAAATTTTATTAAATTACAATAATTTGTATTTAATTTATAAGGTTTTGTCTATTTATATATCATGCTGAATTAAACTTAAAAATAGCGCGTTTTTTTATTGGTGCGAAACTCGTGAAAGAATAATTTTTTGGTTCTGTCACAGTAAGATTGCTTCAATTTGTTCAAAGCAACAGATAGCAGTTTTATGGTAAACAGCTATTGATTTTATTGGGTATCTGTTTTATTAGGAAGGAACCTTTATTTTTAATTTAGTCGAAAGAGCCAATACTGTTTAAAAAAAGAAGCTAATTAATAAAGGCTAAATGTTCTATTAAGCGGATTTTGGTTTTAGCCTAATATGAAATAGTATAAATTTTACGCTTCCATATATTTATTAATAATTAATTTCTATTAGGTAAAGGGTATGAATAATTTCGGTATTGGTAATAAACATGGTTATATTCGATTATCAAGTGACAGTTCTATGAATGCCACAGTTAGTGATATTGGCCACACTAACGTATTATCGGATCAATTGGCTAGTGTAAAAAATAGTGCCGCTGCTAACTATCAACCAGATAATCCTCACATGGAAAATTATGGGCGTAGTACTCGGGATAATGGTAAGGATACAATGAGAATGGCAATAACTAAGCTTTATAAAGTGGTTTCTAATTCTGATAAAATAAATATTGATAAAAAAGATTTAAATAAACTAATTGATAAAATGAATCATAATGACGTTAATTATTATGATATAAAAAAACAAGTCACAACTTTAGGCGAATTAAAAGTCTTGCATCGCAGTATAAGTAACAAACATAGCTGAATCGTGAAATTATCACTTAGAATATAAAAGATAATAATTAGTAGGCGATAGTGATTAAATAGCAGTTATTTTAATAAGCGTTTATAAAAGATTAACAATTGCCGATATTAAAATGGCAGCAAAAATCCCCATTACCATGCTAATTATTTCTTTTGTTAAAAGTTCACTGTTTGCTTACGATGGTGAGCGGCAATTGTTAGCAAAAAGTGAGCGTAGCTTTTGTAATTTGGCAGGGATTATAGCTAAACAATAACTGTTCTGTTGACCTTCATTCTGCCAAAAATTTTGATGATATTTTTCTGCTGGATACCATTTTTTAAAAGGCTCTAAGGTAGTTACTATCGGTGCTGCATAGGTTTGTTGGGCCTTGTTTATCGCTATTTCGGCGGCTTGTTTTTGTTGCGTAGAGGTGAAGAAAATAGCGGAACGATATTGGCTACCAATATCATTGCCTTGCCGGTTTAACTGAGTTGGATCATGGGTAGCGAAGTGGATAGCTAGCAACTCATTATAGTTTACTTGTTGTGGATCAAAAGCGATGCGAATAGCTTCTGCATGTCCTGTATTACCGGAGCAAACTTGTTCATAAGTGGGGTTTTCTACAGTTCCACCGGTATATCCGCTTTCTACCGATTTTACACCAATTACCTGTTCAAATATCGCTTCCGTACACCAAAAACATCCACCACTAATTACTGCATATTCAATAGTCATAGTGATTGCCTTGTAAGCTGGTCAATAGAGTTAGAATCAATTAATACGATTTATCAAAAAAGATGATAGCTATTTTTGTCATATCAAATGAGTCGTCTGAGCCTAGTTTATTACTGTAATATAGTTTTAGGTTGATAGCTATTCTAAGTGGCTAGTTATAGTTTTGATGCTGAAAATAGCCAACATTTTGATTTTTATTCGTTATTAATAGCTCCCCTTAATTTTTTGATTGAGGGGAAGAAATTCATTATTTAGCCTAAATTGTTTGTTGATCGGCGTTTTGTAGCATTTTTCTGATAGGAATAATTAAGATTGCCAATACCGCAGCGCAAATTATTAGGGCAATAGAAACGTGGGAAAATAGTGTCGGCATAGACTGTAACTGTTCTTTATTGATATTTCCGCCCATAATTCCTGCAACCAGATTACCTAACGCGCTAGCACAGAACCAAAGCCCCATGACTTGTCCGCGCATTTTTTTAGGCGCCAGTAATGTCATCGTTGCTAGTCCAATTGGACTTAAACATAATTCACCTAAGGTTAATAATAATATACTGCTGATTAACCAAATAGGTGAAACATTGACATTATGCATGATAACTATGTTTGCGGCTAGCATCATAACGGCAAACCCAGCAGCAGCAAATAAGATACCTATGACAAATTTTGTGGTACTAGTCGGGTTTATATTGCGCTTAGCCATTGTTGGCCATAGCCAACTGAATAGCGGGGCAAGAGTGATTATGAAAAGAGCATTAATTGATTGAAACCAAATAGTTGGAATTTCAAAGCCATTATTAAGATGGCGATCAGTATAGTCACGAGCAAAAATATTAAATGAGGTCGGTTTTTGCTCAAAAGCTGACCAGAAAAATGTCGCTGAAATAAGTAGGATGAGGCAGACTAATAAGCGCATCCGCTCATTTTGATTTAATCCTGCCAGGAAAAACATATAAATAAAATAGAGGCTAACAAAGGCGGCAATGATATAAGCAAAACTTTTGGCCACAATGGTAGCATTAAATGGCACGATATCGGTCGCAATAAATATCACGATAGCGGCCAATAATACCATTACAAATGTGATCCATTTACCAATGTTTTTACGCTTGACGGTTGGGTGCTCCCAACTAGCATCAATACCTGTTTCTTTACTATAGAGACGCATTTGGGGGACGGCATAAAATCGGAAGATAAGTAGAGCAACCAGCATCCCAATTCCACCAAGGCCAAAGCCGATATGCCAACCATATTTTTCATAAAGTGGTCCAATAATTAACGGTGCAATAAATGAGCCCATGTTAATTCCCATATAGAACAGTGAAAATCCTCCATCACGGCGGGTATCATCTTTTTTATACAGAGTGCCAACTATAACAGTAACACAGGTTTTAAATAAACCCGTTCCAAGTACAATAAATAATAATCCGATAAAAAATAGGCTATTACCCCAAATTGCAGAAAACGCGATGGAGAGATGGCCTAATGCAATAATTAGTGATCCATACCAAACTGCTTTACGCTGCCCAAGCCAGTTATCAGCTAACCATCCGCCAGGGAGTGAGGTAATATAAACTCCACCGGCAAAAATACCAACAATAGCTGATGCTTGCTCGATTGTTAATCCCATTCCTCCTTGCAATAAGGTTGTACTCATAAAGAGGATCAACAGTGGCCGCACGCCGTAAAATGAAAAACGTTCCCACATCTCAGTTAAGAAGAGAGAGCTTAGAGGATAGGGATGACCAAAGAAGGTTTTAGTTTTTGTTACTGTGCGTTGCATCTAAATATTCCCCATCAATACTCTACCAGTGAAATTATAAAAGTAAAAAATATTAGCCTTAAGTTATAAAATATTATCTTTTTCAGTTCAAATATTGCTGTTAATCCAATATCGTGCAATATTATTTTCTGTTTAATTATTAGAAAACTATATTTACTTTTATTTAAACCATTTTTTATAAAAAAGTCGACAAAAATATTATTTTTCCTATCTTAGATAGATTAAAAACAGAAAATATAGTTAATATAAATTTTTAAATTTAATTATTATTAAATTTAAAAATCATGTAAATCAATAAGATAAATGTTCATTTTCTGATTGTTATTATATTGTTTATAATAAATTTAATTTGAAGTAAAAAAAATGATAAAGCCATCATTTAATCACATATTAGGGTGATATTTTAGCATTTAATCAATAGTTAATTTAATGATAGTGGATTAGCAAAAAATTGTCTGGATAAGCCTAGTGACTGGTCAGATAACACAGTCACTGGTAGCTTTATTAATCGTGTATGTTATCAAGCTCACCATAAAGCGATGGCATATCTTTGGGTCTAGTTTTAAATCGACGATGTAGCCACATATATTGCTCGGGCGCTTGCATAATCTGTTTCTCAATCAATTTATTCATAAAAGCTGCAGTAGAAATTTCATCCTGCTGTGGCAAGTGGGTTATTGCCGGTTGGATAAGCAATTCATAACCTTTTGCGTTAGCTAATCGCCTGGGGGTAAAAGGTATTATGGCTGGATCGGCAAGTTTTGCCAGAATATGGGTACCAATAGTGGTAGCGGTATGTTTGACAGCGAAAAAAGGCACAAAAACACTTTTTCTTGGGCCATAATCGTGATCTGGCGCATACCACAAAATTTCTCCGTGCTTTAGGCTGCGTATCATGCCCTTTATATCTTTGCGATCAAGCATAAATTTATTAGAGCGCAACCGTCCTCGGGTTTGCAACCAATCCATTACTGGATTGTCGTTTGGACGATAAACACCAATACCAGGATTTAAGATACCAAAGATACGAGCGCCTAATTCGAGCGTTAGAAAATGAATTCCCACTACGATGATCCCTTGCCCTGTCTGCTGAGTTTTTTCAATATTATTCTGCCCTTTAATCGTAAACCAGTGTTGTGTTCGTTTATCAGACCAGAACCAGGCCATACCTGTCTCAAATAATCCCATACCTACCGACTCAAAATTTTTATCGATCATTTGCTGACGTTGCTGAGCACTCATAGCCGGAAAGCAGAGTTCTAAATTACGCTCTGCAATTTGTAGGCGTTTTTTTAGAAAATATTTGGCTAACCGTCCAAGGCGAGTTCCTAGCCAATAGATAACAGGATAAGGCAGTAAAACCAGTAAATAAAGGAGCCCAATTCCTAACCATGTTAGCCAATATTGGGGATGTAAATATGAAATTTTAAAAGGAGTTACTTTTATCATCTGCGTTTTGTTTAGTCAGTATTAATATTATCTATTGTGACACTTTTTTAGCAAAGCTAAAACTATAATTGTATATTTAACCGCCATTCACTACTTAACATTGGTTTGCTTCAAGAGGGGGTTACTATACGTTTTTCCGTTGATGAGGATGATATGCTGCAATTTAATATGGTCTTTCTTTTTAGCAGTTGGTATAACTTATTAAAGATCATATATTGAAGTAACGCTTTTCAGAAAGCATATTCATTATCTTTCTGGATTTTTATTAGTTTTATTGTTTATTTTATAGAATTTTTTTGCTAAACAGATTAACTAATGTATGATCTTATATTGATTATAAATAATATATTGTTAATAAAATAAACCTCGATAATAGTGTTATTTTTAATGAAATAGCTGTTTTTTAAGCACAAATCATATGATAAAGGATGGCTGTGGTTGATAAATTAATAATCAACCATTGCCATGGTAACTTTATAGTAGAGAATTATAGTACATTGATTTCCCAATTAGCATCTTCATTTGCTAAAAAAGGAATTAAATGATTTTCACCTTGGGAAATTTTGTCAGGGATAATTACTTTTTTACGTTTAAGTTCAATAAACCCTTCATTAACAGGTAAGCCATAAAATTTAGCGCCGTTTAATGAACAAAACGCTTCAAAGTTTTCCATCGCATTCATTTCATCAAAAACGGTAGCATAAGCTGCAAGGGCCGTAGGTGCATTAAAAACACCGGCACAACCACAGGCAGACTCTTTTCTATTTTGTGTATGGGGTGCAGTATCTGTGCCAAGGAAAAAGCGTTGACAACCTGTTGTTATTGCTTCACGTAATGCTTTTTGATGGATGTTGCGCTTTAGAACAGGTAGACAATATAAATGAGGTTTGATGCCACCAACTAACATATGATTTCTGTTAAACATTAAATGTTGTGGTGTGATGGTCGCAGCCAGCTTTTCATTACCAGCCAGTACATATTGAACGGCTTCTTTAGTGGTAATGTGTTCAAACACAATTTTTAGGCTGGGGAAAGCTTTTCTAATAGGCTCCATCGTTTGATCAATAAAATAGGCTTCGCGATCAAAAATATCAATATCACTGTTTGTGACTTCACCGTGAACTAATAGTGGCATACCTATTTTTTCCATTTTGGCAAAAACGGGATAAATATTGGCTATCTTTGATACCCCATATTTAGAGTTAGTCGTTGCGTTGGCTGGGTAAAGTTTACAGGCAGTAAATATCCCCTGATTGAAGCCTTCTTCTACTATTTGGGCGTCAGTGGAATCGGTTAGGTAGCAGGTCATTAATGGTGTAAATGAATGTTCTGCAGGGGTCGCGTTAAGGATCCTTTCTCGATAAGATTTTGCTTGATCAATATCAGTAATTGGTGGTACCAAGTTTGGCATAACAATAGCTCGACCAAAAAATCGGCTAGTATAAGGCACAACAAGTTTTAATATATCATCATCTCTAAAATGAACATGCCAGTCGCCTGGGCGGCGAATTTTAATAGTTGTCGTGATTTGGGTCATTAAATTGACTCCATCTTAAAAGTAGATAATGAAAAAGATGAGTTGTGAGTATGTTAACTAGAGATGATAAAGTGAAAAAAGCAAAATAGCTATATTAAATAGCAGATTAACCTGTATCAAACTAATAAGTTATAAAAGTAATAACAAAAGTATAAGCTAAGATTGTTTGGCTCCTCCAACTGGACTCGAACCAGTGACATACGGATTAACAGTCCGCCGTTCTACCGACTGAACTATGGAGGAATAACATTAGATGAGCACTGAATGTTATCGATAGAAAGTCAATTTGTCAAAGACCGAAAGGAGTTATATTAATCAGCAGTGCTGAGTTTTGAATATAACAATATGTTGGCTAGCGAGAGGTTGAGTTCTAGTAAGGATAACGGTTGATTTTTAATCTATCTAATTTGCTTATGAAAGCAAAAAACCTGCCAGTTAGGCAGGTTTTCTTAAGAACCTGGCTCCTCCAACTGGGCTCGAACCAGTGACATACGGATTAACAGTCCGCCGTTCTACCAACTGAACTATGGAGGAATTGGCTGTGCGCTTCACAACGAGCGGAATAATAGCGGGGCTTATCTTAGTTGTAAAGTGTAAAAATGAAAATAATCACTGTTTGGTCATAAGGTAATCAAGAACCAAGATTTTAGATTTAAAAATCCGAGTCTTATGTTGTAGAAGTTTAAAAAATTGACCAAATTGAGAGGTGTATTTTGTATTAGCTAAAAGAATTGGATGAAAAACAAGTAAATTTTGGCGGCGTATAATTATGGTATGTTAACTAAAAAGTAAAGGCACGCAAGGTTGCGGGCTTTAAGTATTTTGCTCCTCCAACTGGACTAGAACCAGTGACATACGGATTAGCGGCCCGCCGTTCTACCGACTGAACTATGGAGGAATTAAGCAAGCTAAAAAAGCTGGCTTCATACTAACGATGTCCTGCTCCACTGTCAATGTTAAAAATATAATATCTTTACTGTTTGTTTATACTGTAATCACATTGTATCAAAAATAAACTATTTATCTGATATTATATGAATTATGAGCGATTTTTTATTGAATTAGGCGGGTATGCAAGTAGACATATATCATAAAATGTTATTTTGTTTTTTTGCTTGATAAGACGTTTTAACTCTGTTTTGATTGCATTGTTGATAGTTGGCTCAGCAAGTATTTTATTAATCGCAGCATCTGATACTTTTTCAGTAACAAACCATTCACCATTGTAACATACACGTAAATCCAGTATCCCAATATCCTTAAAGCGGTATGTTGGTTTGATATCAAACAGTAATGCAGCGGCGAGCAAAAGAAAAAAAAGTGTAAAACCGATTGTCCAGTACAAACCAAAGTACGAGGTATGATAGATTAGAATCGCTGTTAGCAAGTAAGTCATGACCATTCCTATACATAGGTATGGATGGGCAGTAATAAACTGCCAATTTAGATAAGGCCTATTATTACGGTTTTGCTGTTTATTTATTTGGCAGAGATTTTCATTCAGGATTACTTTTATCATATCCATGATATTTACCTTAATTGATTAGATTTATAGATGAATCTAAACCCTGAGACTAGTATATTAAATTGCTTGAGTTATGGACATATCTTTTTTTCTTTTATTTTAAACAAAATTTCTATTGATTAGGAATCGTCCCAAACAGAAAAAAAATTTATATTTATGGATTTATTTAGATCATTTTGATTTTTTTATTAATTTATTGGGTTAACGAAGAATATTCTTGAAAAAATTCGATTTTTTTCTTAAACAAAAGCATAAAACTATTGATATTATTAACTACTCGTGCGTTAATGGGAGGAAGCCTAATAAACAGATCTATTTTATTTACGACATTTAAGTTAATGTGTTATGAGTAGCGTTATCCTTGATAGCCTTTCGACCGTTTATTGCTGAGTGCTTCCATGAATTAAATAGTGATGTAGGCTTTTGTATACCTGCCGAAAGCGGCAATGTTTATTAGTTATATAGGAAAAGGCACATGTCTGACAAAATGAAGGGTCAAGTGAAGTGGTTTAACGAATCTAAAGGCTTTGGTTTCATCACTCCTTCTGATGGTAGCAAAGATGTATTCGTTCACTTCTCTGCCATTCAAGGAAATGGATTCAAAACCCTGGCTGAAGGGCAAAATGTAGAATTTACTATTGAAGATGGTTCGAAAGGCCCAGCTGCAGCGAATGTAACTGCTCTTTAAGATTAATTAAATAAATGGATTTCTTGAAGCCTGTCGTGCAAGCGGCAGGCTTCTTTATTATTTTGTAGTAAAATTTTTTGGTACAACATTCAATTTTTTGGCATAACCGATGAAAATCAATGATAGCGTTTTAGTAAAGACTGATGGCTAGCAGATGCGAGAAGGTATTATTCGATTAATAGAGCCTTTTAATGAGGGAGTAATGTATTTAATTGAGTTGCCTGAATATCCTACTGGTATTTGGTTTTTTAATGAGAATACGGCAGTTGCAGGTATTTATGTGATACCAAAAGAGAGTGACTAAATATAAATTAACATCTTCCTAACCTAGTGAATTATTATTTCTGCACTGAATATCTTTGCCATAGGTAAAGTGTTTTTAAAGCTGATTAAATTGATAATTGTTTTAATAAATAATTTATAACTAAATATGCTTTATAAGCCTATAAGACCAGGTATTATTTACTAAAAAATTATTATTTTTATATTATATTTTTAAAAATATTTCTTTTATTATTTGTATTATATATTCTAAATTTTAAATAAAAATATCTCTATTAAGAATATCTTTATTTTATAAAACATTTTTATATCAAGAATAATATATTTTTTATCGTAAAATAAGTAATTTTTTATATGAAAATATTTTCAATGTTATTTTTGGCCTAAAAATTTATTAAATCAGATTTTTTACTTAGATAACATATTGAATTGTATAAATTATTTTTAAATTCATTATGAGTCACTGATGTTCATAAGTAAGATAATTATTATTCATTCTCAACGTAAATAAAATTTACAAAAAATAGTTTACAATGATAAATGTCGTATTTATGTTTTTTTCATTTGTATTTGTATTTGTATTTGTATTTGTATTTGTATTTGTCACGAGTTTCGCACCAATAAAAAAACGCTCTATTTTTAAGTTTAATTCAGCATAATATATAAATAGAAAAAATCTCATAAATTAAAAATAACTTATTGTAATTTAAGTAAATTTATACGTCTTAGCAAGTTACAGATTAATTATTGCACGAGTTTCGCAATCTCCAAAAAAGAAGTATAAATTTAAAAACAAGAAAAAATCAGGGTGTTCATATTTTGTCGGGTTATCCATGTATTAAAGATATCTATAAAACATTCTTACAAGTAAGCAGTTTAAGATACTCTGGTTTAGCGTTATCAGAAGTAAGCCCATCGCCTTTATCTTATGACACTGTTAGCCGATGGCTAAAAAGTAGATGTTTTAGACCTAAAGACCTATGGCGATTAGTTGAACCTTCTATAGACAAAAAAAGCCCTTGCGTATTAATTGCCGATGATACATTGATTGCCAAAACACGTAGTAAAAAAATAGTGATGGTCCATTATCAATATTCAGGTAATGAACATGATGTTATTGCTGGCATAGGTTTAGTTAATTTGTTTTGGCATGATCTGACGAAGGTTGAATCAATTCCTATCAATTATCGTATTTATGATAAAGATTCTGATGGAAAAACAAAAAACACGCACTTTTCCGAAATGCTCACTCTTGCTAAAAAAAGAGGGATCATGCCAGAAGCCGTAGTGATGGATGCTTGGTATTCTAGCCTGGATAACCTGAAATCAATTCGCTCTCATGCACGAGTTTCGCAATCTCCAAAAAAGAAGTATAAATTTAAAAACAAGAAAAAATCAGGGTGTTCATATTTTGTCGGGTTATCCATGTATTAAAGATATCTATAAAACATTCTTACAAGTAAGCAGTTTAAGATACTCTGGTTTAGCGTTATCAGAAGTAAGCCCATCGCCTTTATCTCATGACACTGTTAGCCGATGGCTAAAAAGTAGATGTTTTAGACCTAAAGACCTATGGCGATTAGTTGAACCTTCTATAGACAAAAAAAGCCCTTGCGTACTAATTGCCGATGATACATTGATTGCCAAAACACGTAGTAAAAAATAGTGATGGTCCATTATCAATATTCAGGTAATGAACATGATGTTATTGCTGGCATAGGTTTAGTTAATTTGCTTTGGCATGATCTGACGAAGGTTGAATCAATTCCTATCAATTATCTTATTTATGATGAAGATTCTGATGGAAAAACAAAAAACACGCACTTTTCCGAAATGCTCACTCTTGCTAAAAAAAGAGGGATCATGCCAGAAGCCGTAGTGATGGATGCTTGGTATTCTAGCCTGGATAACCTGAAATCAATTCGCTCTCATGGTTGGATCTGGGTAACCACGCTGAGGAAAAATAGGATTGTTAACCATAACAAACAACTGAACAAGTTAGACATCTCAGAAGAAGGAACGTCAATACACTTGCGAGGATATGGTTGGGTAACCGTTTTCAAATTTACAGCCAAAAACGGCCGTATTGATTACATAGTAACAAACAAAGAGAATCCCACCCGTCAATACCTCAAATCTATCATGGATGCCCGTTGGTCTGTTGAAGTTTATCATCGAGAAGTTAAACAAAACTGTGGTATTGAACGCTGTCAGGCTCACACGAGCCGAGCGCAAAGAAATCATATTTTTCTCGCTATTTCTGCGTGGTTTGAACAACATAAACGTCGTATATCTGAAAAAATAACCCTTTATCAACAAAATTGGGACGTAATCAAAAGTGCTATTACTGAGCAAATCCGTGTTTTATTAGCGTACCCAAATTAGTTTTGTGCGAAACTCGTGTATTGTTCTGAAGCCATTTCTAGAATTTTATATGCCCGTGCGAAACTCGTGTTTAATTCATCCTGCCATCACTCTAGCAATAGACTGTGATGGTTGATCATAAAGAGTTTTTAACATGAATAAAAAGAGCATGGCCAATTTGCTACCGCTTATTTTTACCGCAACTCGCAAGACAGGAAATAGCCGATGGTGGTTGGCGGTTATTGGCTCGGCATTGGTAATGTCAGGGTGTGCGTACGTACCGAAAAAGCCATTGGTTGCAGGCCCAACAACGGTTGAGCCTGCAGCGATGCCAGGTGCCAAAGTAACCGGTTCGATTTATCAAGCTAGTCAACCGGTTAATTATGCCTATCAACCGTTATTTGAAGATCGGCGTCCCCGCCATGTTGGTGATACATTGACTATCATCTTACAAGAAAATGTCAGTGCCAGTAAAAATTCTTCTGCTAATGCCAGTCGTAAAGGGAAAAGTGGTTTTTCTGCTGGCGCTACACCGAAGGTGTTAAATAAATTAGTCGGCGTTGATAAATTACAGTTTGATATGGAAGGCGAAAATGAGTTTAGCGGCAAAGGTGGCGCCAATGCCAATAATACCTTCAAAGGAACCATAACCGTGACCGTCACTAAATTATTGGCTAACGGTAATTTGCAGGTTGTCGGTGAAAAACAGATCGCTATTAATCAGGGCACAGAATATATCCGTTTCTCGGGCGTGGTCAATCCAAGAACCATTAGTGGTAGCAATAGCGTCAATTCAACCCAGGTTGCTGATGCTCGTATTGAATATGTCGGTGATGGTTATATTAACGAAGCGCAAAATATGGGCTGGTTACAGCGAATATTGTTAAATATTTCGCCATTCTAAACAGAGGGAGCTTATGGTTGATTCATTATTAGCTAAGTTACTATTTTGGTTACCATTGCCAATGTTATTGTTATGTTCGAGCATGGTATCAGCAGAACGTATTCGTGATCTAACCAGTATTGAAGGCGTGCGGGAAAATGCGTTGATCGGCTACGGTTTAGTAGTCGGCCTGGATGGAACGGGGGATCAAACTATGCAAACCCCGTTTACTACCCAAAGTATGAATAATATGCTGTCTCAATTGGGGATCACGGTGCCAGCGGGTACCAACATGCAGTTGAAAAATGTGGCGGCGGTGATGATCACCGCCAAATTACCGCCTTTTGGCCGTGCTGGACAAACCATTGATGTGGTGGTTTCTTCATTGGGTAATGCTAAGAGTTTGCGCGGCGGTACTCTTTTGATGACCCCGTTAAAAGGCGCCGATAATCAGGTGTATGCCGTTGCCCAAGGTAACATCATTGTGGGTGGCGCCGGCGCCAGTCCCGGGGGCAGTAGTGTCAAGGTTAACCAATTAGCGGGTGGACGCATTAGTGGGGGAGCGGTAATCGAACGTGAACTGGCCAGCCAATTTGGTAAAACCAACATCCTTAATTTACAGTTGAATGAAGAAAATTTTTCACTGGCGCAGACGATTTCTGATGCAGTTAATCGTATCAAAGGTTTTGGTACTGCAACGCTATTGGATGCCCGGACAGTTCAACTCAGATTACCAGCTATACAGAGTGAACAAGTACGTTTTTTAGCGCAAATTCAGAATTTATCTATAAAATCAGTACCGATTGATGCCAAAATTATTTTAAATGCGCGTACCGGTTCGGTGGTGATGAATCGTACACGAGTTTCGCACCAATAAAAAAACGCTCTATTTTTAAGTTTAATTCAGCATAATATGTAAATAGATAAAACCTTATAAATTAAACATAACTTATTGTAAATTAAGTGAATTTATGCATTTCAGTAACTTGCAGATTAATCATTACTTTTAAGCCATTTCTAGAATTTTATAGGCCTGTGCGAAACTCGTGTCGTAGTGTGATGTTAGATAATTGTGCCATTTCTCAAGGTGGGCTTTCGATTACGGTGGATAGACAAATTAACGTCAGTCAGCCTGACACCCTTTTTGCCGGTGGTAAGACGGTAGTGACCCGTAACACCGATATCGCCCTGAATGAAAAAAATGATGGGCTACATAAAGTGAATGCCAGTGCCAATTTAAATGAAGTGATCCGCGCGTTAAATGTACTAGGTGCTACACCAATGGATCTCATGTCAATTTTGCAGGCGATGGAAAGTGCGGGATGTTTGCGCGCTAAGTTGGAGATCATTTAATGCAAGATCTTGCAACACTGGCGGGAGCAGCCTACGACGCCAGATCATTGAATGCCTTGAAGAGTCAAGTTAGCCAGCAGCCTCAACAGGGGCTGCGTCAGGTCGCTGAGCAATTAGAAAGTGTTTTTGTCCAGATGATGCTAAAAAGCATGCGGGCGGCTTTACCACAAGAAGGTTTGTTCAGTAACCAACAAAGTCATCTTTATACCTCCCTTTATGATCAGCAATTAGCCCAAGATCTGTCGCACAAAAGCTTAGGTTTTGCTGATATTATGGTTGAACAGTTAACTCGTCAGCATAGTGAACCGCAAGATGTTCAGTCTGCGCCGTCACTTAACCACCATCTACCGGAACAGATAGTTAGTACATTTCGCCGTTTTTTACCGGAAGAAGCAACGGGAGCCTTAAAATATCTATCAGAAAACAGTGCCGATTTCCTGGCTAAGTTGTTTATACCAGCCAGAATAGCCAGTGAAAATAGTGGTATTCCACATTTACACGAGTTTCGCACCAATAAAAAAACGCTCTATTTTTAAGTTTAATTCAGCATAATATATAAATAGAAAAAATCTCATAAATTAAAAATAACTTATTGTAATTTAAGTAAATTTATACGTCTTAGCAAGTTACAGATTAATTATTGTTCTGAAGCCATTTCTAGAATTTTATATGCCCGTGCGAAACTCGTGATTTACTGATTATTGCCCAAGCGGCCTTAGAATCCGGCTGGGGACAACGTCAAATTATGACCGCTGAAGGAACCCCTAGTCATAATTTATTTGCTATTAAAGCCGGTAAAAATTGGCGTGGTAAGGTGACCAATATCGTCACTACTGAATATATTGATGGCCAGGCAGTCAAAATACGCGATGATTTTCGGGTTTATCCTTCTTATTTTGAGGCGGTTACCGATTATGTTAATTTGCTGATGCAAAACCAACGTTACGCTAAAGTCGCGGTTGCCAACACACCAGAACAGGCAACAATTGCGTTACAAGCAGCGGGTTATGCTACTGATCCGAGCTATGCGCAAAACTGATCCAACTTATTCAACAGTTAAAAACTACCACTCAACAAGCAAAGCAACTCTATCAGCATGATTTAAGCGATCTTTTTTGATGCTCACTACTTAAGTTTCGTCTTTCGAAGCCGATATTTTATTGGTTAAAACCATTATCTCACTGTCGGTTAGCTGGCAGTATTAGAATTTGTTAGGAGACTGACTATGTCTGGCAGTTTAATGAATACCGCAATGAGCGGCTTAAAAACAGCGCAAACTGCGTTGGCAACAATTAGTAGTAACATAGCCAATGCTAAAGTAGAGGGTTATCACCGTCAAACCATTACCTTAGCAACGGATGGCAGCAGTACAAACAATGTGAATGGAGTAAAAGTGGCTGGTATTCAACGTGAATACGATGAATTTATCAATACCAATTATAACAAGTCATTAACAAAACAGTCTGAGTTAAAAGTTTATGCTGACTATGCATTGCAATTGGATAAATTAATGTCGGCTTCTGATACCGATTTAGCTTCATCGGTGACTGAATTCTTTAGTAGTTTGCAAATGTTGTCAACGGATGCTGCTTCTGAGCCGTTGAGAAATGTCGTGGTTAACAAATCTCAAGCTTTAGTTAATCGGTTTAAATCGGTTGAGCAGCAATTTAATGCCATGGAACGGCAGTTAAATGGCAATATTGGTATGATAGCGGATAAAGTTTCACAGTTGGCGCAACAAGTGGCCAATTTGAATGGTGAGATCACAAAAGTCAAAGGCCTGCAGAGCAATGTACCGAATGAGATATTAGATAGGCGTGATCAGCTGGCACGCGAACTGTCAGCAGTGGTTGGCATTAATGTTGTTGCCCATGGTGAGACTATCAATATTAACCTTACCAATGGCTTATCACTGGTCAACGGCAGCAAAGCGAATAAGATCTTCGCGCAGTCATCAGCCGCTGATCCTAACCATATCACACTAGGTTATGATGATGGCATGACCATCCGCCGTGAAATTGATTATGCTTCTGTCACTGGCGGTCAATTAGCCGGTGCATTAGCCGTGCGTGATGAGGTACTACAACCTAACCGACAAAAAATTAACCATCTGGGTTTGGTGTTGGCTGAAAGTGTCAATCAGGTTCAGCAGGGCGGTTATGATTTACAGGGTAATGCTGGTCAAGCACTGTTTAACACGAGTTTCGCACGGGCATATAAAATTCTAGAAATGGCTTCAGAACAATAATTAATCTGTAACTTGCTAAGACGTATAAATTTACTTAAATTACAATAAGTTATTTTCAATTTATGAGATTTTTTCTATTTATATATTATGCTGAATTAAACTTAAAAATAGAGCGTTTTTTTATTGGTGCGAAACTCGTGTTTAAGACTGGCCAACCGACTATTGTGGCCAATCAACAAAACCAGGGTAGCAGTGATTTTTCTGCTCAATTTACCGATACCACTAAAGTTAAAGGTATTGACTATGCCATGACCTTTGATGGTAACAATTGGCAGGTCACTGAACTGGCAACAAAGCAGCCGGTAACTGTCACTGTTACACCCGCATTTGGTACTAACGGCACAAAATTGACCTTTGCAGGCATGGAAATTGAGGTTGCTTCTTCTTCAATACCACAGGCAGGTGACCAGTTTATTATCAAGCCGGTTGAAGGTGTTATTGATGGATTATCGGTTGTGATGACCGATCCGACAGGTATTGCGGCTGCCGGCCAGGCGGGAGCAGGGCAGGCAGATAATAGCAATATTAAGGAAATATTAGCACTACAAGATAAAAAGTTGATTGATGGCAGGTCAACTTACAGCAAAGCTTATACTTCTGTCGTTAGTGATATAGCGGCTAAAGCAAATCAGGCCAAAGTAGACGTAAAAGCTCAATCAGTGATAACCGATAGCTATTACCAGAAGCAGCAATCAATTGCCGGTATTAATCTGGATGAAGAATATTTGGAAATGACCCGCATGCAAGAATTTTATATGTCAAACGCCAAAGTTGTTCAAGTGGCAAATAGTTTGTTTGAGACTTTAATGCGCATTTTCTGATGTTGATAATGTAATTAATTTAAAAGGAAAAAGTGATGGTAACACGTTTAAGTAATCAATTGATGCATTATCAAAAGATGAGTAGTATGATGCGCTCCCAGTCAGAATTAGCAGATAAATATCAGCGTATAACCACCAAAGAACGGCTGTTACAATCAGCCGATGATCCGGCAGCAGCGGCAGAAAACCTACAGATTAAGCAGACACAAGTCCGCTTAGCTCAATATCAAAGAGTGAATAATATTGCTCAACATCAGATGCAATCACAATTGCAAGTTGTAGACAAAATGGAGGATGTGACTCGTAACATCAAGGAAACCTTGGTGGCAGTTTCTAATCAATCGATTCTGAATGATAAAGACCGCCTGGCTTATGCCACTAAAATTGAAGATTTAAAATCTCAATTGTTTGTTTTAGCCAATAATAAAGATGGTTCGGGCAATTATATGTTTGCTGGTTATAAAACCGATACCGCACCGTTAGAGATGAATAACAGTGGTACGGTTAGTTATCAAGGTGGCGCCGATGCGGTTAAGCAACATATTGATGCTGATCGTGAAGTAACGGTGTACTTTACTGCCGAACAAGTTTTGCTGTCGGCAACTGGGTCAAATATTTTTCAATCATTAGATTCGGTAATTACTACTTTAAAAACACCTTATCAATCAGCCACTCCTCAGGATCAAGCTGCTATGGCTGCTGTGATAAGTACGGCTACTGGAGGTTTACAAGATACCACCAAAACCCTCTCTACTATTACTAGCCAGCTTGGTTTACAACTAAAAGAGGTTGAAAATTTAAGTAGTCGTCATGAAGAGACTTCAGTATTATTAAAAGAGCGGCAAAGCCAATTAATGGATACCAATTTGCTGGAAGAAATAACTGAATTTAAGCAGTTAGAAGAAGTGATGCAGGCTTCTTATAGCATATATGGTCAAATGAAAGATTTATCGCTATTTAAAATTTTGCGTTGAGTGATTTTGTTAATACTTTTTTAGATTATAAAGTAAACAACAAAAAATCAGCCGATAATTAAATAAAATTTTACCAGGAGTCATTTTCTCCTGGTTTTTTATTTTTTTTTCATCTACGCTATTCTTATTTCTATCTTACTTATTTTAATTAATAGCTGGAAAATTATTTTTATTATTCAATAATAGTTAATTCTTTATATTAAATATTAAGCCAATATTATTGCAGGATAATAGAATTCGATGGATAGCTATTGAATTAACTATCAAGTTACTATATATAATATAACGTCAAAAATTATAACGTAATATCAAAAAATAACAGTTTCATAGTGTTGAAAAAATAGTAATATTGAATAAATTTTACTATTTTTCATTTTCATAATTGAGGGTAATTTTGTTTAGCTCGATTTTTCTGCGATAAACAATTTCCTGAGATAAAGGAAGGAACAAGCATGATGAAGAAATTGACAGTAGTCAGCCTGGTTTTCTTGAGCGCAGCAGCACAGGCGGAGTCTCATCTTGACCGAGTGATGAAAACGAAAACATTAACGGTTTGCGCAAGGGGTGATTATAGGCCTTATACTCATTTACTGCAGGATGGTAAATATGAAGGGATTGATGTGGCCCTGATGGAAAATCTGGCCACCAGTCTGGAAGCGACAGTTAAATGGCAAAAAACCACCTGGAAAACTTTAATGGAAGATTTTCGCAGTAAACAGTGTGATATTGCGGTTGGTGGTATTTCTGTCACCTTAAAGCGCCAACAGACGGCTTGGTTATCTGCCCCAATCGCGGTTGATGGTAAAATCCCATTAGTACGGTGTGATGATAAAGCAAAATACCAAACTATTGAGCAACTCAATAAACCAACAGTTCGTTTGATTGCCCCGTTTGGTGGTACTAACGAAGCTTTTGTGCACCGTTATTTACCGAAAGCACAGTTACAGCTGACTCATGATAATGCAGCAATATTCCAGCAAATTATTGATAAAAAATTTGATGTTATGGTTACCGATGCATCAGAAGCGCTTTAGCAACAAAAGCAGTATCCAAAATTGTGCGCGCTTAATCCGAAAAGACCTCTGCAATACATTGAGAAAGCTTATATGCTGCCACGTGACGATATGAGTTGGAAACTATATGTAGATCAATGGTTACATCTAAATAAAAAGACCGGAGTGTATCAGGATATTGTTGCTGAGTGGATAGCGATACCTAAATAAACTCTATTGCTTATCGGGCAAAGTGGCTTTATTAATTTAAAAATAAGCTAAATTTATACCGGTTATGGCATAGAGTTAAACGGATTTAGCGATCTAGTATTAAATAAAGAATTAAAGTTATCGGAGAAAGCGATTTTAAAACTATTATTTTCCAGCTAATATAAGCAATATCAGTGTTAATTGACCGAGAATATCATTAAATATTTTCTCGGCATATTTGGTCACTATGGTTGTTAACAGCGGTAATAGATAAATACCAGTTAAAAGTGTCAGTGGGAAACCGACAGCAAAAATAGAAAGCTGGGGGGTCATTCGATTTAAAATCGCCAAACTGATATTAATAATAAGGTTAAAATAGGTAAAGTCAATAATAAGCCATAATAAAAAATAATTCCGGCTGATTGGGCAACTAATATAAAACTGTTGCTATTTAATGATGATGATAGCAGGGGAATGGTTTGAAAACTATCTGCTAACAGTGACAACAGCCAAAGATGAATATCGAAAGAGAGAAACAAGAGTAGTAATAATAGATTCACAAAACGCGCTATAATTGGCATATTGTGGCCGGCTGACGGATCAACAAATAATGCAAAAGAGAGCCCCATTTGCATGCCTAATATTTCCCCTGCATAACGAACGATGGCAAAGGTAATTTGCATCGTCAGTCCCATTAATAAACCGATTAAAACTTGTTGTATTAATATCCAACAACCCATGGCAGAAAAGAGCGGAATTTGCGGTAAAGGCAATGACGTTGAGATTAAAATCGTGATCATCAAGGCGAGGGCAATTTTGCTTTTTTTAGGAATTTGTTTTTCAGCAAAAAAAGGTGCAATACTAAATAGGGCTAATATTCGCACAAATGGCCAAAATAGTTGGTTTACATAAGTATAAAAAAAATCGGTGGTAAAAGTGATCATCATTAACCAATAAATTGCGGTAGTTGAGTGATTAACTGACGGGTATACTCGATAAATAGTTCTAACATCCATGGGCCGGCTACTATCGCGGTAACAAAAACAGCAATAATTTTAGGAATGAAAGACAGGGTCATCTCATTAATTTGGGTGGCTGCTTGCAATAAACTAATAATTAAACCACTGATCAACGCCGCCAGCAACAGTGGTGCTGCTAATGCAATAGCAACTTTCATCCCATCAATACCAAGCTCCATCACTGTTTCCGGTGTCATTTTTACTCCTAATTAAAAAAGCTTTGCGCTAATGAGCCTAAAATTAATTGCCAGTCATCAACCAAAACAAACAACATTAATTTGAATGGCATCGCAACAGTGGCAGGCGGAACCATCATCATACCCAACGCCATTAATACACTGGCAACCACCAGATCGATAATCAGGAAAGGAATAAATATCATAAAACCGATTTGAAAAGCTGTTTTTAGTTCGCTGGTAATAAATGCCGGCACTAAAATACGCAGCGGAACATCAGCTTGTGTTTGATACTCTTTATCATTGGCTAAGCGGGAAAATAGTGCTAAATCAGGTTGTCGGGTTTGCTGTAACATAAATTGACGTAAGGGTTTAGCGCCTTCAGATAAAGCCACTTCAATGGTAATTTTCTCTTCACTAAAGGGTAAATAAGCATTTTGATAAATTTTATCAAATACGGGTGACATGACAAAAAAAGTCATAAATAGTGCCAGGTCTAATAAAATTTGATTAGGTGGTGCGGTCGGGGTGCCTAATGCATTACGTAATAAGCCTAGGACGATGATGATGCGAGTAAAACTGGTGGTCATCAGCAGCAGCGCAGGAATAAAACCGAGCGCGGTGATAAAAATAAGCGTCTGCACTGGCAATGACCAGCTCTGGCCGCCATTGGCTAATGGCTGGCTAACGATGGTGGGTATAGCAGAGTAGGTATCGAATGGCAGCCAAAATAGCGTGCCTAATAATAAAAATAGCCGTTTACGCATCACTGTTTCTACTTTTTACTAAGCATGTTTTTATTAATTGGCCAAAAGAAGGTGGAGCAGATTTTGCCTCAGCTTGTTCGCTTAGTTCTGTTTTGGCCGGCATTTTATGTAGCAAGCTAATGTTTTCTTCGGTAACACCGAGCACCAGCGCTTGTTGATCAACTTCAATAATAGTAATTTTGGTTTTACTACCTAATGAATAGTTTCATAAAATAAAAATACTTATATATCAAATATATAAAAAGTGATTATCACTATAATTCACTATTTATTCACTATAAATTTTAAATTTCAATCCAACTATTATTCCTATCATCCTGATATTTAGCTGTCATTTCTGCTGATTTATGGCCTAACAATTTGCGAGTAAATTCACTTCCATTTTTATCTGTATGCAATCTTGCAGACAAACTTCTTATTTCATGAAAAGAAGGTGGCGTTCCTTCCCATGTTAATTTTGTTTTATCTCTAAAATTTGTAAATTCTGTTGATATTCTTACTGCTGTAATTTGTTTTTTATTTTTTGTAATAACAAAGTTAGCTTCATGATTAATGTTTTTCAAAATATTGCATAATTTTGTAGACTCAATTTCAAGATCCAGTGGAATAGCTATTTTAGTTTCGGTTTTTTGTTGAACAATCCACAATTTCCCATCATGAATATCTTCCCATTTCATTTTTGAAATATCAGATACCCTCTGACCTGTAACTAAAGCCAGTTTCATTGCATGAGTTAACCAATGATTATCATGGTTAATAAAGTTTAAAATAGTATTAAAGTCATCGAGAGACAGTCTGGCTCTCCGAATTTTGATTTTTGGTGTTTTTGTTAGCTCAGCAGGGTTTAATTGTACTAAACCACTAGCTAATGCTTCTTTGAAGCAGTCAATTAAGGATATTCTCAATACTTTTGCTGTTGTTATTTTTCCATCTTTAATAAATTCATGAATAAAATCAGCAATGTTTTTTGTTGTAATATTTTGAATTGGTGCATCAATAAATCCTTTTCTGATTACACCTATTCTCTGTCGATAGTCTTTTAATGTTTTCTCTCTCAATCCTCTTGTTTTCAATATTTCTTCGTATCTATCTAAAAACTCATGGAAATAGACAGATCCCTGTCCATCGATCCTTTCTGTTAGTGGTTTTACCTTGTCTGCATTGAGTAACAACTGATTCGCACTGATAGCCTCGCTAATTGCATAGGCTTTGTTTCTGCCTAAACCGTATTCTTTACGGGTACGTGGGTCTCTATACGAATAGTAGCCATTTCTTTTATACAGGTTAGGGGGTAAATCCCGATTTTTTATCTTTCTGGTTCTGGTCATGACCTATCCTTCCTAGCAACAAACTCTGATGGCTAATTTCGTTAAGACTGTTGACCTTGACGGCATATTCTTCGACAAGGTACTCTCTACCGTCCTTGATGGGTGGTGGCTGTATGAGTCCATTTCTTGCCCAAATTCTGACGGTATCCATTCGGCGTGGTCTATCCCTTCGAGCGTTCCATTCCGCTAAAGTAATCATGTTTATTTATCCTCATTCAAAAACTCACACTATTCTCAGGCGCTTCATTGCCCGACAAAAACAGATAGCCTAAGCACGAATGATTATCTTCGTGCTTTGTTAGGTTAGGGCATATGATTTGTGGGGAAGATATTAGGATTTATTTGCTGCATCGTTTGATGCTTTGTTTTGATATTGCCAGGGTGGGTCTGCGAGTATCAGGTCATACTTCACGTCATCTCCTGTTAAACATACCCGCTTTTATTTTTATGCAAGTCGTCTGTTTTTTCTAATACAGTGATTTTATTGCCGCCATTTCCGGTTAATGTTCCGTTTTCTCCATTGGTATCAAATTGATATACCAATCCTTTGTTTGTTAATTTTTTCTTCCTCAATCTAATTATTTTCATCATTTCACCATAATAAATAACCTGCATCCCTGCTTTGACATGATGTAACGTTGTTCTGTATTCATGGGTGTTATTCATAGGATTTCTCCGGTTATTGATTAAATAAATGTAAGCTTTGATCAAAAAGTGATCATTTATGAATTATTTGTGATAATATCATTGCCGTTGTGTGTTGGTTAGCAGCAACATTTTTCCTGGTGTTGGCCAGCCTTGCGCTGGTCTTTTTTGAGTGATGCGGAAATACCAAATAGCAGTTGATTTATTGAATAATTGCTAGTGAAGTATGACAGGTAATGGCATACCTTCATCTTGCAGCATCTTTAAATAGCCTTCATGGAGAGTTGTCAGACTTTCACGACCAAAATCAGATAAAATCATCCCGTCTTCGGGTGTAGTCGTAATAAAACCGTTATACATCCCGATGGCCATTTCCAGCCCTTGCTCTCTGCCATACTTCTCAATAGCAATGCTTTCAACATGATTAGCTAAAGCAAAGCGTTCAGCCGCAGGGTAAATGGTTATTGATGATGTGTCGTTCGCGTAAAGCGCAGCAATATCGATGCCACCCTCCTCATTTTGAACTTCAACTGTTCCGTTCTTTTGGGTTTGCTCGATAATAAAGCAAGCGGCCACTATCCAGCGCCAGATGCTTACACGTTGGTCTACAGTCGGTGAAAAGTAATTATGCTCCCATCCCTTGGATATGGCTCCTACAAGCGTGCATCCAGATTTTAAATCGTTATCAAATTTACCAGAGTCGAGCATATTGATAGCATCGGCATAAGTGAAACATCCTTGTTTCTCGTTAAAAATACCGGTTGATATCGGCACAAAATCATTCATTATTTAGTTTCCTATTCTGAAATAGCAAAGCGCCCCATTTTGGGATGATACCACTGACTGCCACGTTTCTCAGCCTGAAGCATCATGTTATGCCGTGTTTTTTTAAAGGCTTCCTCATCAACCACCGACATTTGGGTAATTTGGCCGCCTGGGGCAACATGGGGCACTTTTTTGCAAGGCACATTCCACGCCATGACTAACTGGCGACATTTCGCATCACTTAAGCCATACTTTGTTTTAAGATAGCTATAGCCCTGGAAACCTGCTGGGATAGTGCCTTTTTTGATATGTTCGATTTCTTCTGAAACTTGCTCTACCTGATGTTCAATACTCTTTAACCGACGCTCCTGTGCAACGTTAGCTAATGCCATTGCGGCGATAATTTCATTGGCGCTTTGTGGTTTACTTTGCTGCTCCAGTTTATCAATTAGCGAGCGGCGAACCGCTTTAGATTCACGGGTGGCAACGCGGAGGGCTTGTTTAAGAGCCATTTCGATAATTTCAATATCAGCGCCGTTTTTTTGACCTACGAAAATTTCGTAGGTCTCTCCTTCGAGTTCATCTTTAATTCTGGCGATGAAATCGTTATTACGAATAGGATTTTCACCATATTCTTTTCTTGTCTCGTTAACCATGAACAGCAATTGTTGAGAATCTATTGTTTCACTGTTAGGAAGCATAACATTTTGTATATTTATTAAATTTTGCATAGAGTAATTTCTCAAAGTTAATTGATGAATGAGTATTGATTAAGTGGAATAGGTTAGGTGGGGTAATGACTTCTTGCTTTGTAACTATTTCTTCAATGTGTCGAGAAATACCCCCAAATAGACCAAGAGTGCAGGGACTATCATGATGCCAATAACCAGTAGCTCTTGCCCGCCTAAATGAATATTGCCTAATTCGCCACGTTTAAACCTGATTTGCGGGTCAATGACGGCATCGGCATGTGCAAGATGTCCCACTATCAGTTCGAAGGCAAACGCTGCGCTGATAAACAATAATGTCGTGATTAGTAATTTGATGATGTTAAGTTTCATGGTTGAACCTCGGTAAAATTAGCTTATTTCTTAACGCAAATCGCTTTGGCGTTAATATCCTTGAAAGTTTCAAATTCCCGCTGAAACTGTTTAGCGGCGAATTGGCACATATTTTCAGTGTCAAATTCCTGAGTATGAACACTTGTAAAGTCATTTGATGAGTAAGGGCTGGCGTACATGGTTAAGATTAAAATCCACATGGTAGGGCTCCTTGTCTAAAAGGGGATAGAATCATCAAAATCGGGCTCGATAATTGTGTTACTGTTTGGCTGGTTAGTGGTTGGTATACCCGTTTTACCTTGGCTTTCCTGCGGTTTCTTCTCTTTCCGGTTGCCCAATATTTCAACGTCATTGACTAAAAATTCGGGCGATATCCTTTGCTGACCGGATTTGTCTGTCCATTTATTCTCTTGATAGGCAGTGGTAACACGAACAAAAGTACCTTTTTGTGCATGCTTCTCAATATATTCGGCTATTTGTTTAAATGCCTTACAATTAATCCATGTCGTTTCGTCCATCCATTGACCGTTACTATCTTTCCTTGATTTACTAATAGCTAGAGAAAATGTGGTAAATGGAATAAAAATATCGTTACTGGGAATATAGCGGATATCTAATTTGCCGATGCGTCCGGTAAAGTTACATTGGTTCTGGTTTGCCATGGAGCCTCCACATATTGATTAATTTTGCTGAGTTCTGCTTTCAGTTTTTCAATAAATGCTTGAACGGCTTGTTCAATTTCGTTAACTAAATCATCATCCTTGATAATTCGGATTTTGTAGTAGGCCAGGTTAGGGGGGAGTCTGTCATCATAGCTGACAAAATCGCACCAGTTTCTGCCTGTACACATCATTTGCCCATGCATTTGTAACAGGTATTCGTGTTTGGGTTTTCCTGTGATAATGGTTTCAATGTGGGTAGTGGTGTTGGGGCATTTTATTTCGATAAGTCCATCATCATTCACCAAACCGTCAGGACTGGCACCAAATAGCGCAATAGTCGGGTGGGGAATAAAGCCCACTTCGGTAACTGTGACATCAAACTCATTGAGGCAATATCGTGCTCTGGCTGTAGGTTCAAGGGCAATGCCCCGTTCAATGGCCTGATTGGTTTTAATTTCTTCTCGTCGTCCGGTGAGCGTTTCACAGACTAATTGCATGAGGTAATTTCGTTGTGTTGTTCCCTTGCCTTTGGATAACACCTTGTGTAAATTGCTGGCGGTGACTTTCCCAAGTCTTGCCTGAAACCACTCGTCCGTTCTCTGCTTCATGATTAGCCTCATTTTTCATTGCAATGTTGCGATAAATAGCCATTTTATTTTCTTCGCCAATGATATCCGTCTCTTCTGGTTTTAATTGCAGCCAATGGGATTTCATTGATTCAACACCGCCTTTTGCTGCTATTTCTAATTCCTTGATTAATTGATTGTAACGAGCCTTTTGTTGGGCTTCTTCTTTCTGCATCACAACTTTTTCCTGCTCAGGTAAATCTTCACCCGCATAGATATAAAATCCTAATCCAAACATCGAAATGGCTTTAGTGAGGCAGCGCATCAGCGCTTTGTTGATATCAACGGCGTTAGGATTGGAAATAGCCTGATTCCGGTAATCCATAACGGGTAACCACATTTTGCGGAGACATTCGTTATTACCCTGTTTGACGGTGAGGGTTAATGACACCATCGCACTGCCATCATTGTTATAGCTAACGGCATCAATGACATAGTAGGATTCTGGGTAATGTGCCATTAATACGCCCCACGCCCACGCCCACGCCCATGAGAGATAAGAAAGGCCGTTTTTCTTTTCAACTTTATCGTTAACATTAATCGCCGACAGCGTTTCCCAAACCTGTTGTTGAAAACTGCTCTCTTTTTCGGTATGTTGTGTTTCGCTCATAGATATTTCCTCTTAGGCGCTCGAAGTGCTTTGTACTGATGGATATTCTCATTTTTGAAATGGTCAAACAGTGCCTTCCAGATATCGTCAAAATCCTCAATACTGAGTTTTCGCATCACTGAGGAAGGCAGGCAGTCATAAACAGGCTGGACAAGTTCGCTGATTTCGTCGTCCAGCCTGTCCTCCCAATAAGCAATTTCTTGCTGTTGTTCGTACCAGTAATCTTCCATGGCGTAAGGGTTCATTTGACCTCCTCGAACTGAAATAGCATCCTGTTTTTTCTGGTTTTAATCTCTGCAACTAATAACTCGATTTCATTTTGTGAAAAGTGTGAGTTCAGTAGCAGGGTGATAATTTTTTCTTTAATATGACGTTTTTTCGCCTTTTCAGATTTAAGGGGCATGATGATTTTTTCCATAAGCTTTTAGTTGCAGTGATAAAGCGATTAGCCATATATCTTGTCGTTGGGTATTAATCGCTAACTTTGCTGCCTGTCTTGCCAGTACTAATAGGTTTCTATCTTTGTTCATATATTTAGCCCTTATGCCACCTGACTATATTTGTCGTGGGTAAATTCACCGTTCCAGTCTTTCTTCATCGGTAGCTTACTTTTGAGGTATTGGTTATATAGCCATGTAGCCCCCTTTTTTAGCAGAATGATTTTGTAACACTGACGTTGCCCATAATCGTTTGTCATGATGAAGGGTGATTCGGTTAAATATTTATCTCTTGCATAAGAATGAACACGCCAGACATGAGCCTTGCTGATATCCTTTTCTGCATCGTAGAGAAAATGACGCGATTCTAGAAAAAGGTTAACCTGGTTAATATTTACGCCATTAAGTTGTTTGCAAAACTGAACGGGTGACATACCAACCTGAAACAGGTTTTTTAGGCTATCGATTTCTGTTGTGAGGTTCTTGTTTTCTAGTAATAGCTTTTCTTTATCTTCCTCAGCCCGAACAACCATGAGTGCCAGTTCTTTGGTTGTTGGTAGCAATGTTTGAGGTTGTAAAATCCGTCTTTCGCATTCAATAAAATACTGTCTGGCCTGTTTCCCTTTTTCGTTGCGTTCAACCATGGATAGTTCTTTCGCCATATCGAGGGAAATGTGGTATTCCTTTGCTGGACGGCCTCCGAAGGGGTTTTCCCCAGAATTGGTGAAAACTATAAAGTCGATATTTTCAGCAAATCCATATTGTTTAATTCTGTCTTTTATCCATGTGGTAAAATCTTTCCCAATATCGAAAAACGCATGTAGATCACGAGCATTTACCGTTTGGATTAATTCACCACTAATGTTTTTTGTTTTGATGTTAATTAAATTTTGCATGTAGAAATTCCTCAAAGTTAATTGATCACGAGTTTCGCACGGGCATATAAAATTCTAGAAATGGCTTCAGAACAATAATTAATCTGTAACTTGCTAAGACGTATAAATTTACTTAAATTACAATAAGTTATTTTTAATTTATGAGATTTTTTCTATTTATATATTATGCTGAATTAAACTTAAAAATAGAGCGTTTTTTTATTGGTGCGAAACTCGTGAGTGATACTCAACACGATTTTACTCAGGATCCTATCCGTCCTTACGTAGATAATGAATGGGTGAAAGCGCAAGGTACCACATTAGGAGCAGATAATGGCATCGGTATGGCCTCTGCTTTAGCTGTACTGGATGATGAGCATGTTAAACATGGACCAATAGAGGTTTTACTCACCATGACGGAAGAAACCGGCATGGTTGGTGCTTTTGGCATACAGCCAAATTGGCTACAAGCAGATATTCTGATCAATACCGATTCCGAAGAAGAAGGCGAAATCTACATGGGTTGTGCCGGCGGCGTTGATTTTACCACCACCTTTAAATTGGCAAGAGAAGCCATTCCAGCTGATCATATAATCTTCAAAATAACACTTAAAGGGTTAACCGGTGGTCACTCGGGTGGTGATATTCATTTAGGATTAGCTAATGCGAATAAACTATTGGCGCGTTTTCTAGCAGGTCATGCCAGTGAATTACAATTAAAGCTCATTCATATTCAAGGGGGTAGCTTGCGTAATGCGATCCCTCGTGAGAGTGAAGCAATTTTTGCAGTGCCCATATCAGTAGCAGCTAATTTAGAAACCAGTAAAAATCACTATCTAGCGATGCTAAGATCTGAATTTGCCGCGCTTGAAAAAAACTTAGTCATTACGCTTGATGAGACAACAACAGAATTATTTGCGCTAACCGCAGATTGTCAATCTCGCACGAGTTTCGCACCAATAAAAAAACGCGCTATTTTTAAGTTTAATTCAGCATAATATATAAATAGACAAAACCTTATAAATTAAATACAAATTATTGTAATTTAATAAAATTTATGTGTTTTAGTAACTTGCAGATTAACCATTGCTTTTAAGCCATTTCTAGAACTTTATATGCCTGTGCGAAACTCGTGTTGATGAAAGATTTTGCAGACTGAACCCTAAACCCGTTATACTTACCAAAAAGGAGGATTCCCTATGGGTCAGGTTGCATTTGATACACTACAGGCATCAGAAGAGCTTCAAACGGCTGGGCTTACTAGTCAGCAAGCTAAGGCTATTTCGCTTATTGTACGCAAATCACATGAGGTTGCTGATGTAGCGACTAAAGCTGATATTGCTGATGTTAAGCGTGATATATCTGATGTCAGAAAAGAAATAGCGGATGTTCGTAAAGACTTATCGGCTGAAATAACTGATGTTCGTAAAGACTTATCGGCTGAGATTGCTGATGTCCGCAAAGATATGGCTGCTCGTTTTGAGAAGAATGAAGCTCAGATACAAGCGCGTTTTGAAAAAACTGATGCTCAGATAGCCTTAATTCGTAAGGATGTTGAACATATTGCTACTGGACTACTTTTAAAACTTGGTGGTGTAATCGTTGTGACTATTAGTGCTGCAACAGCAATACTTAAATTCTTCTAATCCCTATGTTGCAGGTTCAAGCCCTGCACAGCCCACCAATTTCACGGTATATCTTCATGAGTCTTCGATTCTCTTTTTTAAGACGCTTATTTTCTTTTGTTAAGCACTGTATAATTTCTTTGAAAGTTCTTGTTTCCATGTCGTCGTCATTCCATATATCAATGCTGCTTAAGTATTTCGCATCGCTCAAATCACGACTGCCATTAGTTACTCCAACCAAATTACCCATATTGGGATGTTTCGCTGTTACAATGCGTGGATTGTCCAATCTCATCATGTGTACTCCTTGTTAACATTTGCTGAAAAGATAGGATGTGTGCCCAAGTGCCACTTGGTGTCCGATTACAGTCATCACGGACGGGTAAACGCAATCAAACTATATTTAGCTATTTGAAAGATAATTTATAGTGTTGACTGTCCCACGAGCGCAGAGCCGCATTCACACATCCTGAAATTGATTTGATTGCCTGAGTGTTTAACCACTTCAGGCGGCAGTGGTTTGCGTATTTACCACAACACACAAAACAGGTTATTATGTGCTCACCACAACACATAGAAAAAGGAATGACACGCTCAATGACACCAATTAAAGAGAGGCATTTAATGCTAATTCGAGAATTAAATAATCCTGATAGCCCCATGCAGCCAATAAGCACTGAGAAATTTGACTTTTTAGAGGAAAAGATAGGCACTAATCAATTAGCATTAGATCTTAATTATTTGATTGAAATTGGTCTTGTTAAAAAAGGTGCAGTTGTTTTAGGTCATAATAATTATTCATTATTTTATGTTGAGCATATGGCTTTAACTGCTAAAGGTTTTGATTACGCCAATACCGATACTATCGGTAGTGAACTAAACGCCGTTACAATTAAAATACACAAAAATACTCTTGAGCAAATTGAAACAATTATCAGATCGGCTAATTTAGCTGAACCAGAAAAGCAAACGCTTTTAAAACTAGTGAAAGAAAAAGGCGCAGAATCTGTTGTAGGCAAATGTGTTGATACTTTGTTTGCTAATGCTGGTACAGTGACTCAAGTTCTTTCTGAATTAGCTAAAAGTCAATTTAACTCTTAATTGATTTGATTGCCTGATTATTTAGCCACCTCAGGCGGCAGTGATACACTTGGTGTTTTCCACAACAACCAAGAGGTAGAGTAATGAATGATTCATTAGCTAATTTCGATAGAAATTTACAATTTGAACTGCTTGAGTTAGCGGTGTACGATTATCCCGATGTTATTGAAACAGAAAATATTCCTGATCATTCACGTTTAGTTGATAAGAAAAAGCTTCTTCAAAACATCGCTTATTTGCAAGAAGAAGGACTGGTTAAGGGAGGAATTCCTTTCAGGAAAAGAACCTGCAATACATCGGATTAAAGCAACCAAAGACGCTATAAACCTTCTTACTGAGGAGGGTAGTATTTCAGCCTCTTTAAAGATCGTTACCGTAAAACTCCATAATGAATCTCTAGCGGTTATTCGAGAATGTATTCAGCAAAATGTTAACGATTCGGAAGAAAAAAAGCTGTTTTTACAGCAGATAAAACAGCTTCCCGCTGACGCCACAAAACACATCGTGCTTGAATTATTGGGTAAGGGGTAAAATCACATGCCGAACGCAATTCAGTGGCTACAAACAGTGCTCCATTTGGGATAAATTCATCCTCCGTGCTGTGTTTTTCAAACTTTATCCAGCCAATGGTGGGAGCGATTTCTAGCCAAAAGGGTCTGTAAAATTTTTTGTGTAAATGGCTCCTCCGTTAGCAGGTGATCCGATCACCGTACATCAACATAAATTGACTCATGGCGGGTTTCCAATCTTTGATAGGCATCGTCCATTTTATTGAAATATTATGCAACGCTAAATAAAGTAGCTTGAGGACAGATTCATCTGTTGGGAAAACTCGCCGCGTTTTAGTAATCTTACGCAATGACGCATTAAGTGACTCAATCGCATTGGTGGTATAAATGGCTTTACGGATTTCAGGAGCAAAGTCAAAAATAACGATTAGCCGTTCCCAATTGTTTGTCCATGACGGACTAATTGTCGGGTACTTCTCATCCCATTTGGCTGAGAATGCCTCCAGAGCAGACTCAGCAGCATCGACTGTCGCCGCACCGTAGATAGCTCGAAGGTCTGCTGCCACCGCTTTACGCTCTTTCCAGTGGACGTAGCGAAGAGAATTACGTACTTGATGGACTAGGCATAATTGAACACGGGTTTGCGGGTAAAGCACTTCAATAGCCTCAGGAAAACCTTTTAAACCATCACAGCATGCAACGAAAATATCTTGCAAGCCTCGATTCTTGAGTTCTGTCATCACGGATAGCCAGAATTTAGCTCCTTCGCTTTTTGCTATCCACAAGCCCAATAATTCCTTCTCTCCATGGATATTTATGCCCAAAGCGAGATAAACGGATTTGTTGATGACTACGCCGGAATCCTGGCTTTTAACAACAATACAATCAAGATAAACAATAGGATACAGCGCCTCCAACGGCCTTTTTTGCCAGGCTTTAACCTCTTCCATCACCTCATTGGTTACCTGAGAAATGAAGGTTCCTGACACTTCAACACCATAGACTTCTTGAAAATGCGCCTGAATATCTCGAACCGTTAACCCTCTCGAATACAGAGAAATTATACGCTCATCAAATCCATTAAACTGTCTTTCCCCTTTCGATATCAACTTTGGTTCGAAAGTGCTATTTCGATCGCGAGGAACATCCAACCCGATAGCTCCATGCACAGAACGTACATTTTTACCGGTTGTGCCGTTTCGAGAATTTCCCGAGTTGTTACCGATAGGATCATGTTTGTCATAACCAAGATGCATCGCCATTTCCGCTTCCAGCACCCTTTCAGCAAGACGTTTGGTGAGTTCTTTAAGCAACCCACCTTCTCCCAATAGGTCTTGTGGGGCATTACAATCTTTGAGTAGTTGATCAATCAATTCGTTACTGATAGGCATTTTGTTATCCTGTAAAAAGTTTTTTATCAAAATGCCATTTACACAGTTTATTTTACACTCTCAGCCAAAAATCTTTTCGGTCATTGGTCGATAAAGTCAATTTGTTATTGAAAAAAGTTAGCGCATAAATACGAAAATCTAATCGGTCGTCAGTATTTTGACACCCCATTAATTCAGGTTCGTTGTTTTCCATGTTTGACCTCGTGCTTGTTATTGAATTTCAAAATCATTTTAATACCTTTAACAGTTAGCGGTTACTCCAAAATGTGATTTTGGTTTTTTGTTAACCCGTCTGGAAGTGTATAAAGCTGCAATAGGAAGACAGCAGTTATTAAATGTGTCATACACTTTAGTAGGACGAATTGATATTGCTTTTTCTACACGATTAATCACCTTTCTTTTTAGTGAAAGAACAGGGAGTTTAGTGTTGGGTGGTGTTTGTTGCTGAGAGGGTTTGCTTGGATTTAAGGCTGCTTTCAGTGCCATATTAAGCGCTTTGTTATAGTCGTAAGCTGCTTGTTTGGCTCTTCTACGCTCATGTCTACGACTACGAGCATTATCATAACCATGAAAGTTACACATATTACCTCCTGACAATGGGTTTTGGTGGTGTGTGCCGGAGGTGTCCGGCTTATATTTACAGTCATATTGGTAGTTCCCTGGTGTTGGTTTTCACTTAATGACTGTATTTTGGTTATGTCACACACCCCAAAACCGACTGTTTGGGTGTTTTGTGGTTCGCTTTTTCAGCGATATAGTGTTAAAGAGCGGTACTGCTTAACTGTCGTCACTTGCCTTCATGTTCATACGCCTCAGGCTGGCTACTTGGCAACGTCTGGCAAAGTTTCAGATAACTCGCAGTATTGTCTGGCGTTTGCCTGTTGCAGTGAGTTGATGGGATGAATAATAGCTTAAGTTATTTTGAAAGTAAATAGCTTTAAATATATTTTTTATACCAAAAGTTATATTTATTGTTTTTGAACAAATTTAATTATAAAAAATCCTCATGTTTCTATGAGAATTCTAAAGAAAAGTACAAATTAGGAGGGTAATTGGCTGGTTAGCTGATGCAAAATATCTCGTCCAGCCATTAAATAAGCATTACAGATATGTTAAATACACGCCCTACTATTTTCACCGTTTTTATATCCACTATTTCGTCAGGATAATCAATAGAGTTATAGCTTTTGATAATAAGTTTACCACCAGGTTGCCGATGAAGGATCTTTATTCGAAGTAGATCATCCTGTTCAATAAAATAAATACCTCCATCAACAACATTATGATCACCCCTATTAACAAAAACAGTTGTTCCATCTGGAATTAATGGTTCCATGCTGTTTCCATGAACAGGAAACGCCTGAACATCTTTAGGCATGATACCGTATCTACGTAGCGTTGAGCGAGAAAACCTTAATTTATAATCATGGATGTCTATCCCACCATAGCAACCATTGCCTGCTGCTAATTCAATGCTTTTGTAGTAAGGGATTTCTAATTCATCATCATCTAATGGTGTTTTGCTATCCCACTCAGTAATTTCACGTAGTTTAATATCTTTTAAGGGTAAACCGTCTTTTTTCGGTTCCTGAAAGATGAAATTAGGTTCAATTCCATCACCGGTTGCAAGCCAAACAGGATCGACAGACAGAGCATTAGCAATCTCAACTGTTTTTCTCGAGCTTTGAGCTTTTCCTGATGTTAATTTCCAAACGCTAGGTTGTGACATACCAACAGCATCAGCAAGCTGACCCTGAGTAAACCCACGTATTTTCATGGCTAGATTTAGCCGTTCCGTAAATGTTGTTTTTTTCATATTTCAATTATATAGCTGTAGTTATAATACGACAAACAGCTAAAGTTATTTACTTTTATAATATCTTTGGGTATTATTGGTTATATGATAACACTAAAGGTTATTTTATGAAGAATGAACTGATTAATAAGGCTATTAGTATAGTCGGTAATCAGCAGAAATTAGCTGATGCATGTAACGTAAAACAACCTACAGTTTGGGCTTGGTTACATGGACGAAAAAAGCCGTCTGCTACTAGCGCAAAATGTATTGAATTAGCAACAAACAAAGTCGTCTTAGCAAGTCAGTTGCGCCCAGATTTACATGAATTATTTGGTGAAATTTAACACCACCGCTCTTTAACAACCTGGCCTCCCTGAAATTGGGAGATTTTAAATTCCCAGCCCATCGGGAGGGATAACTATTATCTGAAACTTATGGGTTAAGTGTAGGATAAAATTGCTGCAAAGACTATCAAATTGTCAGACAACTCTTAATTTAGTAGCTCTTGTTTGGATACCGCGAAGATTGAAGCATTAGGAAGTAAAGCCGCATTTTTATGTTTAACTGGTTTACTCTGACCATAACATTTACGGCGTGCATCACGAATGATAGCTAATTGATAGTCACTTGCTGTAGGGTGAAATTCCATAATGTGTTCGTAAGATTTATTCGGATTGAAACGTTTAGAACATATAGGGCATATAGCAGATGTTTTCTTCATAATATTTTTCCTTAACAAATTTAGATGAATAAATAGTCCTGTTTGTAATGGAAAATGGGTTCTGCCACTTCGGTACATTGTCTCTTAAGAGATACGCCGTCCGCCCGTGCGTTAGAGTGCGCCGTTCACTTTTTTCAATCTCTGGCTGTTTGCCTTTGATGAAATCAATACATACTAATAGTATACTAGTGTAAATACTAAAAGTTAACTTTCTTTGCAAAAAAAGTTAATTAATTGATAACTAAGTAATTTTATATAGAAATAATGAGTGAAATTTAGAATGATATATTTAAAGAGGGGCAAGATATGTGAAAGGTTAAAAAATATCATCAGACCATTGTGATTTAATCACTTTACCTATTATTTTGCAGTTTCCATTGCAAGAAATATTTTCGAATTTAGGATTTAGTGGTTCTAGATATAGCATACCTGAATAATGGATAAGACGTTTAAATGTAAATTCATGTGTATATATATTAGCCACACAAAAATCTCCATCTTTAACGGACTCATTTGGATCTACTAAAATTAGTATTCCTTCAGGAAAACTGGGACTACCGCCCTGAGGCGCTGTCATTGAATGTCCTTCTACTTTAAACCAAAAGGCAGCATCAGTAGCTTTTTTTGTCGACGGTATCCATTTAATTCCATCTTTTTTACTAAATTTCATCTCTTCAATAGTAAAAGCCATAATTTGCTCTTTAGTTAATAATGGATAT
This sequence comes from Arsenophonus sp. PmNCSU2021_1, assembly GCF_036919435.1. Taxonomy (NCBI): domain Bacteria; kingdom Pseudomonadati; phylum Pseudomonadota; class Gammaproteobacteria; order Enterobacterales; family Morganellaceae; genus Arsenophonus; species Arsenophonus sp. PmNCSU2021_1. The sequence goes on from NZ_JAZHPL010000011.1 coordinate 615,616, forward strand.
TCAAATACAGGAATTTTCCTGACAATATTAGCTTTATCAACACTTATCATTCCATCGGAGATAATAGTGGGGTTATTGATTCCCACATAAAAAAGTATAGCAGCAATATCCTTTAAGGATGGCTCTCTCTTGCCGGTCATCCAATGACTAACAGCGCCCTTTGAAACAGAGAAACGCTCAGCTAAATCATCATAAGTAATGCCTTTGTCTTTCATTAAAGACTTGGCTAATTCATACCATTTCATTTTCATAGTTAAATTATACAATACGTATACCCATTTGTTGACTCACAATTAGTATACTTTTGTTGAATCTATAAATTACTTTATGTATACTTATCTGTGAATGATAAGGAGGTTAAAATTTAGAATGAACAATTTAAGTAAATATAGAAAAGAATTAGGTTTAACCCAAACCAACTTAGCCAACGTTCTTGGATGCACAAAAGGGAATATCAGCCACTACGAACACGGACGACGTAAAGCTGATCTCGAATCGTGCAGAAAACTTGTATGTTATTTTAATAACAATGGCTTAAAAGTAACGATAGACGATCTTTTTCCGCCAAAAGTTATATAAAAATAATAATTAATTAACCCGAACGATGCGGTATACCATCGGGCGACCGGATAGCATCCTGCTAAATGGCTGAAGCGGCAAAACCCACTTAATCACTCACAATCTCACTCTATCTATTATTTTTTTCACAAACCTCATAGGAATATCGAGGTAGGGAATTTTATTACTTAAGGATTATAACCATGGAATATTCAAATACTATCAAAATCACCTGCAAACCGGAGCATTTAGAATCTTACTTCTACCAGAAGATGGCATCAGAAGGCGGTAATAACGGGTTTGCTAAATCACTCGGGATACACCCATCAACAGCGAGTCGGGATAAAACCAGAATATTTAAATTAGCCTGTCAGGTCGTCTCAGAATACGGCTTGCCAAGGCATGTGCTGAGTGTGCCTGATTCATCGACACAAGAGGTTGTTATTACAAATATATCTGGTGAAGAAATATGTAAGCTAATAGACATGTTAGAGCATCTCAGATTGCAAAAAAAAGAAGCTTCAAAGTTAAAAAACGATGAAGCCTCTAAATGTCAGATCGAACTTTGTATTTAATTATAGATTTCAGGAAGTTTAATGAGAAGGGAAACGCCAAATTTCCCTTTTTTTCTTTCAATTTCAGCGAGGTCATTATGCCAAAAAAACGCCGATTTTACCAGTCAAATATCCATAAAAACATTATTCGAGAGAGAGAGTCAACAGCTCTTTCACAGAGTTAGCCGCCAAGAAGCTAAAAGCCGCATTTGAAGATGCGAAATTAAGGCTTAACCATCGCAAAAAATCAATTAGAGGTAATCAATGAAACATCTTACTCCAACCGAGACCGTTAACCAAATTGGGCGTCTAAATCTGTCTGGTAATGTTATCCCTGCTAACTGGTGGCATCATATCAAAATTCCAAGTGGAAAACCTGATACTACCGCTATTGTTCTTTTGTCTGAAATCATTTACTGGTATCGTCCAACTGAAATCAGAGACGAATCTACGGGCGAATTGAAAGGCTGGCGCAAGCGTTTTCAGGGTGACAAATTACAGCGTAGCTATCAATCTTTTGCTGATCAGTTCGGATTTACAAAACGAGAAGTGACTGATGCGTTAAAACGATTGAAATCGCAAGGTATTATTACACTAGAACTCCGTACAATTAATACTTCAACAGGGGCTTGTAGCAATGTTTTGTTTATTGAACCTGTTCCTGCACGTATTGATGAAATAACCAACTCAAGACAATTGGCTGATAATCAACTTGCATCAGAGTCAGTTTATGTAACACCTCCTACGTTGAAATGTAAGACCCCCTACGTTGAAACGGAACACCTATTACGTTCAAACGTAATACCCCCTACGTTGAAACGTAAGACGTATACAGAGACTACTACAGAGACTACTACAGAGATTACTACAAAGAATAAAAACATATTGATCGAACCCGTTCGATCTGAGGTTGAAAAAACAGAATCTGAAATTGCAAAAGCAAATCAAAATCCAATTGATTTAGCGTTTGAAGGCATATTCTGGCCACAGGTTCAGCGGAAGGTGGGTAAGCAATCCGCCAAATCAGCATTCAAAACTCAATTCAAGTTGTGGCGGAAGGAAACAGGTGAGACAGCGGAACAGTTTGCAGAAATTCTTGTGGCTGATATCCGTTCGAGGTTACAGGCTAAACAGTTTGGTTTTGAAAAGTTACCTCCTGCCACTTACCTCAATGGCAAACGCTGGCTAGACGATAAACTGGTAATGCAATCACATTCACCAAAACCTCAAACAACCACCACATCAACGTTTACTGTTAGTAACGGCTTGGTATTTTTCTGATGATGGAAATATATCTGCCAGGGAAATGCCAAAATTTATAAAAATCTAAAATTCAATCTCAATTTGCTATTCAAACACCCTCTAAAACGCTCTGTAATCCATTATAAGCCATTTTCTCGATTTAAACGTAAATTCTACCACTAAAATTTTATCGCTGCTCATAATGCGATACGGCGAGTTTTAGAGAAATTAAGTTTTGGTAGCATAAAAATTAATTTTTTGAGTTATTCATCATGAAATCAATTATTGATAGGACGTGAGATATTTAAACGGGAAACGTGCGATAAATGTGGATCTACCTGGGACAAACTGGATCTATCTGGGACAAGTCAGAGGGATTAAGTTGCACATAGTGAAACAGAAATCATGTTTTAAAACCCATTAATTGAAACCATCCTCTTTACTGAACTATACTCAATAAACTTCAAGATGCAGGGAAAGGAAGCTTAACGGCCTTACTACCCGTGCTTTTTGCTGAATAGTCGCCTGCATCTTGAAGTATGTTGAGTATAGAATCGAATCTACTACGATTGATTTCATTTAGAGGAAGTTTCCATGACGACCAAGAACAACAATCATGATAGTTCCGACTTTACAGAGAATCCCAAAAATGACCGAGTAGTCACGTTTGAAAAAGATGCCAGCAAGGAGAATAAACCCACCCCATCGCAACAGTCAAATAACCCGCCTGGTATCCGTCCTAAAAAATGAGTGATAGCTAAACCTTAGGAGGCGTGGATGCAGTTTTAATCTTGTTCCTCCTAATTTCCACCCTAGCTATTTGCTCTGCAGGAATGTAGGTCGCCAGCGCCCCCCAGGAGTCATCGATCACACCAGCAAACTCGCGCCATTCATCACTATCTGGTGCGCTATGGTGTGTTACATAAAGAATGACGTCTCCCGTATTGCCCAGCGCAAACGGCCCATTAGGGAGCCCTTCAAAACGAGCCAGAGGCCGCGATAATAACCCGCTGCCATCCTTGAGAATAACAAACACTTCAGTGGCTCGGTACTCAATCTGTCCGAACAGCTGCTGCCACGCGGAATGGGTGCCATCAGACCATGAGATGTTTAAGGCGCGCATGAGCTTGTACATCCATCTACGCCCGTATTTACGCCATACGGCTCCTGTTATTATTGCGGTAACCAGCGCTACAAGGGTTGACCAGTAAACCGCATATACGGCGACGGATTCATAAGCGGTTGCAGATATAAGACCAAAAACTAATCACGAGTTTCGCACAGGCCTATAAAATTCTAGAAATGGCTTAAAAGTAATGATTAATCTGCAAGTTACTGAAATGCATAAATTTACTTAATTTACAATAAGTTATATTTAATTTATAAGGTTTTATCTATTTATATATTATGCTGAATTAAACTTAAAAATAGAGCGTTTTTTTATTGGTGCGAAACTCGTGCTAATGTCGAAAACGTTATGTCAACGGTTTTGTGGTGCTCTTTCAGACCAACATTGGCAATAAAGTATCCAACATAGCCAGAAGCCAGCGTCACCAATGTTGCCCAGGGCAGATTTAGCAGTGATGAATCGAGCATATGAAATATCCTTCTATTGTTTGGTTAGCATTAAACCAATGCTCACTATCTGGTGTATAGGTTATATTTTTCTCTCCGACGTTTCACTATGTGAAACGAGAAACAGTCATCGAGACGGCTTATCTTCATCTTCAAACAGATTGCCCTGGATGCGAGCAATTTCTTCTTTTTTAACCCGTTTTATCACGGAATAAATCCACTGTAGCGAGACTTCGTACTTGCGTGCCAGGGCGCGGTGGTTATGGCCATTGAAGTCGGCAAATATCTCCCGGTCGCGCTGGTTTATTTTCCACATCAGCCCCATCGGGAAATAGACATTTTGCCCGCCCCATACCGCCATCATTTGACTGGCGACGGCATCGCCTATCTGGCTGGCAACAGCGGGGTCAACATCGATAATCTGTCTGACGATCTGCGCCGTGTGGTCGGCCAGCTCAACCAGTAACTCCGGCCCTTTACTGCGAAAGGTATGCTCTAGCATGAGGTTGTCCTTGCCACGCGTTTTTGCCACTGCTTGAGTTTCTCGATAACCTGGCTGGCCTGTTGGCTATCTAGCCAGTAAGGCGAATCACCGCCGGTTTCCCGTTTAACAAAGTGGGCCAGGGCTGTTGCTGACGCATCCCGGACAATGCCCTCATCGGCCATTGCCTGCCACAGGGCCTGCATTTTCTGGATTTGCGGACGGTCGGTCTGCTTTTTCGTCGTGGGTTGAGTCGGCTGGATACGAAAACCTTTGGCTTTTAGGGCGTTTAACACTTGCGCCAGTTGACCGATATTCAGGGCTTTTGCTGATGTTTTCCTCGTTAGCCTGTGCAGCATCTGGCGGTAAGTCGTGTCATCCAGTTTGAGGTGGTGGGCGGCAATATGGATTAACTGCAGGTATTTTTGTCGGGTCATCGGAGGCGTCCTTTATCGTTGTGGTCGGGGTCAGGATTCCTTATGCCATGAATAAAAAAATAATCCTTCGGGTTTTGAAGGATTATAAAATGAATATCGTTATTATACAATTGAATGCAGTAAACGCCGCTTTTCCGCTATGACTTCTTCACGCAAATCGCCTTGGCATCCATATCCTTGAAGGTTTCAAATTTTTCTGCGAACTGTTTGGCGGCCTGTTGACAGGCGGTTGCCGTGTCAAACGCCTGTGTATGCAGCGTGGAAAAAGCATTACCGGCATAGGGACTGGCGTATAGGGCTAAAATTAATATCCACATGATAATTTATCCTCTTTCACTGAATTAAGGTCGGATGTTCAATAAAACAAAGGCTGACCGCAATGAACACCAAGAAACCGGCAAACAGGCGGTTTTGTTGTTTGCGGGTTTCGGGCGATTGAAAATAAGGCCGCAAGCGGGCGGCAATGAGCGCGTAAAGCGTCATCATCAGCGCATCGACCATTACCATCGTCAGAGTCATAAGGGTAATTTGTGGCCCTAACGATTGGGACGGATTAAGAAAGACCGGTAGTGTGGCAAGTAGGAAGGCGAGCGCTTTGGCGTTGGTGATATCGGTCAGAAAACCCCAGCAGAACCGTTGCGCACAGCGGGTCAATGTCACGACATCGTAAGCATCCATGATGACTGGTGCGCGCCAGGTTCGGTAGGCGGCAAACAGTAGCCAGAGTACGCTAATGCCTTTCAGTAACAGCCAGGCTGTCGCTGAAGCGCGCAACGCTTCCGTGCCTAGTGCCACAATGGGTACCATCAAGCCTAATGCGGTCGCCTGACCGGCAATAAGCGGTAGCGTCTTGCACCATCCCCGCTGGAAGGCATGGTTAAGCGTGAGGATAGCGCCAGCGCCGGGTAATACGGCACTGAGCAAGGCACCGCCTAAAAAAACTAACCAAAGGTCAAGGTTCATGGTTTATTTACCTCGTGCGTTTGATGATGGGGTGGTGTTGATGGCGACTTTGCCGTGATACCTTTTAGCGGCACGACATCCCAATTAAGTACCCAGGCGCTATACCGCTGTCCGCAGTGTGGACAGGTCAGTAACAGGTCAATCCCCCACTCGCCGCTTTCCGGTTGTTGGATGATCTCGGCCTGGGTAGGATTCAGGCGTCGCGTTGCCTGATGGCAGCTGATGCAGGTAATGGTCATAACGTGTTTTCCTTATCTAAGGCGACGATGAGTTCGGCCAATATCTCGAAGGCATTTTGAAATTCACAATACGCGGCGGCAGAATGGTCTGCCTGCAGGTGATGCATGGCGCGGTTTATGTGCCTTTCAATTTGGCGGCGCAGAGGTTTTATTTCCTGATAGCTCATGAGGTCACCTCCTGCTCGAAGGGCGTAATAATGAAATCCTCAAGCTGATTGCGAAACGTAATGCCGGGAATATTCAGTCGCTGGATAGTGTCCTGATTTTTGAGCAGGGCATTTTTATCAAGCTGTGCTTTGCGAATAATGCAGTCGGTCTGTCCGTTTTCTTCCAGCGCCTGAATGATATCATCCACCCCTTTTACCGAAACGGACGGTGGGCGGTTACGCCATGACACCTCGCCGGTTATCAGGTTGGCGGTTTTGGTTTTGCCGTTTTGGGTAAGCGCCTCACGGTTGGCCTCGCACCAGGTCTGGATACCTCTTTGCAACAGGGTGATGCGGGCTTTCCTGGCTTCAATATCAGCCGCATGTTGATGGGTTAACCGCGCAATTTCATCATTAATCTCTGTCTCCAGTCGGGTCATTTCCCGCTGGATATCGCCCAGATTTTTAATATCGTTTATTACCTGCTCACGGGTTTGCGGCGTGCAGGCACCCGCCGCGGCTTTAAGCCGCGTTATTTTCTTTGCCATCTTTTTTACCTTTTCATTAACAACGTCGGGAATTAAACGCGCTCGAAAATAATGTCTTCCAGGGCGTCACTGTGTTGAATATGCTCAAATAAATTCATGTTGTATCGGGTCGCGATTTCACCAAGACGCTGGTCTTGTTCATCAAAATCACGGCAGTTCTCGCAAATCGACAAATAGGTTTCATCGTCCTGTTCCGGCATATCGACGGTCTTTGCCAAATAAACCGATTGGCGAGCGGTAATACGGACAGGGCGTGTTGTCATGATTAACGTACCTCCCAGGTGATTCGGCAGTTATCTTGCAGGAACTGGTATTTTTCCCAGCGGCCCTGACGGTCAGTACCCAGGGCATAGCGAACGGCATGGCCGTTTTTATATAACGCATCACACCGTCGGTCATGCAGCAGGGTAAGGGTCGGACGGCTATAGCCATCAACGGTAAACTGACTGACGATAAAACCTTCCTGGCTGAGTTTATCCATCACCGACAGGCATTGCCTGAACTGCTGCTGGATGGCCTGGTAGGTCATCGCTGACGGGTTTTTAATGGTCACGGCGGGGTTCAGCATAAAAGCCTCCTTTAATGCACACTGTGAATAATATTGGCGTCGATAACCGGGATGGCGTTTTGCGCGGCCAGGTTCATGGCGGCGGTCAGCAGGTTGCCGATAGCCAAGGGGTAAAGCAGGCTGACCGGCGTGTCTTTTTTCGGGCGCAGCCAGCTTAGGCGTTGACGCAGTGCCGGTATCGCATCCGGGCCAAGGACTTTGCTAAGGTCGCCGCCGACGCGTTTAAACTTGAAATCAAGAAAGTCGTTCAAGTGTTCATCTAGCGGCGGCAGGTCAATTACCTCGCAGCGCTGTACCACTTCCCTGACCGCTAACAGGCGCTCGGATAACTTGTCGCCCAGTTCGGGTTGTCCCAGCAGGACGATGGACAGCAGTTTTTTAAAGCCGTCTTCCAGCTCAAAGAAGCGTTTAAGGTGCTTTAAGGTCGGGATGGGCAGGCAATGGGCTTCTTCAATCACCAGTACATGGCTGTACCCGGCGCGGCTGCTCTCTTTTAATAGTCGGTGTAGCTGACGAAAGCGGGCCTCCGGCGAGCGTTTGAGTTTTTCCAGTGGGGCCAGGGTATGGACAATAGCCTCGGCGAGACTGGCGGCTTTCAGGGTTTTGCCCTGATGGTCGTTGTCTTCCATCGCCAGCACGTAGGGTTCAATCACCACCACCGGGGCGTTTTCCCGATAGATGCGGTCAGTCAGGTCACGTCGCAGCGTGCTTTTACCCGAGCCGGATTCACCGATAACCGCGATAAAGCCGCCATAGCTGGCGGTCTGGTACAACGCCTCGCGCACATAACGACTTTCAGGGGTTAAAAACACATCTTCATGACCTTGTACCGCGTTGTCGTCAAATGGGGCACGAAACAGCCCAAAATGCTTTTTGGTGGCAGTCAGTAATACCTGTTTTTTCAGTAACATGGTGTCTTCCTCGTTGCTAGGTGGTGTGTGCTTTTCCTTGCTGCTGGATGTGACCCCGTCAAAGCAGTCGTCCGCCGCGATGCCCTGGTCACTTAGCCAGCCACGGATGCGGTGTTTTAGTGCGTCGGTATCCTGTTTCGGCCACTGATGGTGATTGACTATTTGCGCCAGCGTCGCCTCGGAAAGGTCAAGCGCACGGGCCAGTGCTGCCTGGGTCAGGTTGTGGTGTTGTAACAGGGTTTTGAGTTTCAGCATGATGGCCTCCCGTTAACCGTGACTGGCCAGACTGACCACCACCTCGGTGGACTGGGCCATCAGCTCATCACCCAGCGCGTCGACCTGGTCAGCGGGTATGCCGTCCGGGAAGCGTTGGGTTAGCGTGGTGTAAAATTCACTGCGCCAGGTCTTGCCCGCCGCCTGGAAACGCGCGCGCAACTGTTGAACCACCACGACCGGGTTTAAACGTTCTTCAAAACGTGGCGCGCAAACCGTGGAAGCCTGGCCCTGTTTGGGCAGGTAAATGGGTGGGGTATCGCGTTCATTGTCCAGATAAGGGTTAAAGCGACCGCCCAGTGGCAGCGCTTTGGCTTTTTGCGCGGCAGCGGTTTCGGTGGGACAGGTGGTGCCATACATCGCCTGCTCGACTTCCGCCAGATGGTGTTGCGCCGGGGTGTGGGGTAATGCCTTGAAGGATTCGCCTAATGTTGGGGCATTGAGGGGAAAACCGTACTCGTCTTTCACCACTTCCGGTACCCGGTAAAAGACTTCCATGCCGTCCTCATTGATTATCACCACCTGTGCTTCACTGTCGCGCCAAGGGTTACGGACTATCTGTAGCCAATCGTTGTTACAAACACCCGGCACACCCCTAACGTCATATTCTTTGCTCCCAAATGACACGCGAAGATAGTCATTGACCTTACGGTTTTCCGGCAGACTCACCGCCAGTTCGCGGCACACTTCAACGGGTGGTGCCTTGATTAACTGCTGCGGAGTGATCCGTAGCCAGCTGTCGGTACGGGTCATGCCGGTACGGCGATGCAGCGCGGTACGGTTATACTTTTTACGCCATAACCCGACCCGGTGGTTCAGTTCATCAATATTATCGACTTGCACAAACCGCAGGCCGGATTCAAAACTACACTCCAGAATATCGCGCGCCTTTTCCACTGAGCCGGTGGCGCGGGCATTACGGGCTTTATGGGCGATAAGTTGAATACCGAGGGTTTTGCACAGGTTGCGCATCGTGGCTGAGACCAGCGCGCAGCCGGGGTCGGTATAAAGGATACGCGGTACACCATGTAATACGTCGGCCCCACTGCGCTCCTGCATGGCATTAATCAGCACATCGGTAAAGTTTTGTGCCGTTTCGCCGCCGAAGCGGTACTCGGCGTAAATCCAGCCGCTGGTGTGGTCGGTCAGTTCAAATGACCAGACGCGGTCATTGACAATACGGGCCAGATTTTTGGGCTTGTTCTTGTTAAACTCGGCCTCACTCATCATGCGCAGGCCGCTATCGCGCGTGGTGCGCCCTTTGGCGGGATTTTTCAGGTAATAGAGCACACACAGCGACGCATCCAGCTGCCAGACATGATTGGGATGCCCGGTTTTTAATTGAACGCACGGGGCAGGTACCCGTAACTGGTTGGGATGCAGGCGATAATGGTACAGTGCCCGGCTGATGGCATCGACCGACAGCGGAAACCACTCGCCAGTTTCATTATCAATATACCCGGCATCAATCAGGTTGTTCGCCCGCAGGTCATTAACCGTTTGCTGTAGACTGTAGAGGCGTTTACCATTATTGCGTTCAGATTCCATGATGACGCCGGATATCAGCAGGGCTTCGTCGCGTGTCAGGGCGCTGGTACCATAATCCACCCGCTGCTTGCGCGGCGGTTTATAACTGACCTGTTTGATTTTTCGCAGCAGCGTGGCTTTGGAAATACCGAGTGCCTGACAGCCTGTCTGATACACCGCGTCTTTGCCGCCATGCCCGGCTCTTTCAGCAGTCTGGGCAATGGTTAACAGACGTTCGGTCAGGATGGGGTTCATTGCACCACCTCCTCGACATTATCCTGTCCGGTGCCGCGCAGGTGTTCCGGTAACTGAAAATCCGCATCGTCGGCATCCGCATCGGCTTTTGTCCAGTCAGGCACCAACGCTGATACTGCGTGGTGGGGTAACGAAAAATCACTACGTAACACATTGATTTCAAACTCAATATCATTAAGCAAGCCCGCTAAATAGTCGGCGTGGGATGTGATATCACCACTGTGGCTGCTCAGTTTTTCCAGCCCTTCCCGAAAGCGCCCCATTAATATGGCTTTAACATCAAAGCCCACCAGGCCAATTTCTTCACGGAGCTGGCGTATGCCTTCTTCCCCTAACGGGCGATGCTGATTAAGCAGGCGTTTTTCGCTCAGTTCATTGATCTTTTGATCTTTCTCATTGGCCAGACGGCGGCTGGCTTCAAGTGACTTTTCCGTTTTACGCAGTTTTGCTTTTAGTTCCCGCACCGACATGCGATCAACTTCGTCTAGCGTCAAGCCCGCAATGGTGCCGCCTTCGGCCAATTCCGCCAGATCATCGTCGTCTTCCAGCATGAGTTCATAGAGTTTTGAACGGCCTAAACCTGAAAACGTATTCACCTTTGACTCAAGTGTCGGTGAAAGATATTTCAATGCTGCTTGTGCCATTTTTCGTGCTATTCGATATTCAAGACCTAACTGCTCTTGTACTATCTTCATGAATGTTCCATGTGGCTCATTCTCCTTAAGAATAATCAGCCGTTTCCCCGCCTCCAGCATGGCTTCGGCACTTTGTGCCATATAGAAGCGCGCTTCATGCACAATGCGCTCGCGTTCATAGGGCAACCCCTCGCCGTACTTATCCATAATGGCCTGCTGATGTTCAGCCAGGGCATTAAGGTTGTTCATTAAATCCGGTGCCAAAGGCTGTTCGGGGGCAATTTCAGCCGTTATCGGTAACGCTTTTCTACCCATTATTTTTTCCTCTTACGGTTTTGACGCTGATGCTACGCAGCGGCCATGCCTTTCTGCCATCTTGATTTGCGCCCGTTCGGTTTCATCAAAAAAGGCCAGGGCAATCTGTATCAATTCCTCACCGAGGCCGTAATTCCCATTGAAGCGCTTCTCAATCATTCCTTCTTCCACTAAAAATGGCAGGGTGCGACTGATATTGGCCGCAGAGTCATTGATTAGCGCCGCCAGGGCTTTATTGGACAGGCCATCGCGGTAATGCCCTTTCATGGCTTTCAAAATACGCAGCGCCCGTCGTGTGCGTGAAGAAGGGTGCAGTAATAAGGTGTTTTTCATCGGATGCCTCTTTTTCATTAATGGAAATTGTGTTACCGTCAGTGAAACGGGCGAATGTTATTTTTTATGGCGCTTTTTTCCCGATGGCATGGGAGAACCCATTATCTGTTCAATCGCCTGTTTGATTTTGCGGGCTTCCCCGCGCCAGCCCTGGCAGGAGCCATCAAGCAACATATAAACCTGATAGGGTTTGAAGCCGGATTGGCGTGCCCACGCCGCCACCGTCGGGTAGTTCTGATAGACACGATCATAAAAATTGCGCTTAAAGTCGGCGGGGTGTTGCAGTGACATGGTGTTACCTCCGTCATAAAAAGTTAAAAATAAATATACAATGGCATTCAAAATAATGTAAAGTCTTTTTTGTTTGTTTTTGTATGTTCTTTATTGCCGTAAAAAACCACTGGCTGTTATCGGCCTAAAGGAGACCTGTATGGCAAAGAAAAAAGCGGCAACCAGCCTGTCTGTAACTACGGCGGACAATATCACGATTGCGGGGGGGGGGGGGGCAATTGCATACCCTGAAAAAAATGCAGAAAACAGCGCCCAACAGGAAGTAATGGCACGTTTTGGGGATGGGCTACCCTATGAACGGGAAAGGATTGTGCATGAAGCCCGCTTCTATATGGCGCAAAGTGCCGAAGCCATGCTGGAGGCGGGGAAACGGCTGATTATTCTTAAGGAGAATGAGCCACATGGAACATTCATGAAGATAGTACAAGAGCAGTTAGGTCTTGAATATCGAATAGCACGAAAAATGGCACAAGCAGCATTGAAATATCTTTCACCGACACTTGAGTCAAAGGTGAATACGTTTTCAGGTTTAGGCCGTTCAAAACTCTATGAACTCATGCTGGAAGACGACGATGATCTGGCGGAATTGGCCGAAGGCGGCACCATCGCGGGTCTGACACTGGATGATGTTGACCGCATGTCAGTCAGGGAGTTAAAGGCAGCGTTACGTAAAGATGAGGCAGCCCTTAAACGCAGTCAACAACTGGTCGCCGAAAAAGAGAAGCAACTGCAACAGCTAAGCCAGCAACTGGCGGGCAAAACCTCGTCGGTTGCTGCAAGCGATGAACAAACACCCGTTGATGCACAGCAGTGGGTCACGCTGACGCTAGAAGGCGTGGGAGAACGCCTCAAATCCGAGCGCCTGCGATTGGGGCTTAGCCAGGAAATCTTCGCCGAACGGTGCGGGGTTAAAAAGCTCACTCAATACAACTATGAAAAAAGCGAACGACATCCTGATGCGGGCTACTTAATCGCGGCGAAAGCGTTAGGAGTCGATCTTCTTTATGTGATGACTGGTGAGCGCAGCGATGAAGCCAGTGCGCTCGATGTAGTGCGGGATGAGGAAGAGGCAGAGGTATTAACTGCCTTTCGACATATTCCGGGTGAAACCCGCGAAGTGGCTAAACGCACCCTGACAGCAATGGCAGAGAAAAAAGCCGCCCGCAGCCGCGCATGACCCATCCCTCTCCGTTGCAGTGGAGAGGGTTATTTGACGGTAATAATCAGCTCACGTCGTTGGGTGGGCTGATTACTGCTAAGGCTATACCGAATCGGGACGCTCTCCATCGCAAAGCCTCGAAACACTGCCCGCATCTCGGGAATATCATTAACCGAAATAATCATCATGCCCGCTAGGTCTCGTCCCATCCCCGCCAGTTTTTCATATTGCGCCAGACCAAAATCCACGCCATAGCCCTCGGTCCCCCAATACGGCGGGTCGCAGTAAAACAGCGTGTGCGGACGGTCATAACGGGCAATGCAGCTGGCCCAGTCCAGCTGTTCTATGGTGGTGCGTGATAACCGCAGATGCGCGAGCGACAGCTCTTCTTCCATGCGTAACAGATTCAGGCGTGGCCCCGTGGTGGTAGTCACGCCAAAGGTGTGCGCCGCCACCTTACCACCGAACGCCTGTTTTTGCAGGTAGTAGAAGCGGGCTGCCCGCTGGATATCGGTTAAGGTCTCGGTCGGGGTCATTTTCAACCAGTGATACATCGCCCGGCTGACCAGCGCCCATTTAAACTGGCGCATAAACTCTTCCAGATGGTGTTTCAGCACCCGATAGAGATTGACCAGCTCACCGTTGATATCGTTGATGACCTCCGCTTTGCTGGGTGACTTCATAAAGAAGAGCGCCGCTGCGCCACAAAACGGCTCGACGTAGCAGGTATGCGCCGGGAAGCGCGGTAAAATCTGTTTTGCCAGCCGCCGTTTACCGCCCATCCAGGGCAGTATCGGTAAAAAATATTGTTGCATTCACTGTAAGCCTTTTTCACTAATGGAAATTCGTGTAGACTCTTTCCTGTTCTCGAGAACGGAAAGCGCCACGGTTGACTCACAGGGCGGGTCGCGCTTTTTCCCTTGCCCCATTCGGGGCAATTGCTGAGCGTAATCTAGCGACTACCGGCTATCCCCACTAGTAAACCGCTTTAAAAGCGATTGGCGCACTGCCTTGTCACACTGTCTGCCTGATATTGAGGGAGACCGCCATGAAAACCCGAAAAAAATTGATGTTACCCCCCTTTAAAACCCCACGCCTCGGCGGCTGGTTGCTCACTGCGGCTGGTTTGTTGCTGGTGATTGGCCTGGTCTCACCGCAGCAATTGCCGGTGGTGCTCTACAAGCTGGCCTTAATCACCCTGGCGGCAGTCGTGGGTTACTGGCTTGACCGTTCGCTGTTCCCCAAGGCCCGCCCCGGTCAATATCTGCACCATGACCACCCGGAGGTGGCACAGGGTCGACATCCGGTACGCGGCGGCTGCCATCAGGTGTTTGCGGCAGCCCAACTGCGTCGCGCGGTGATTGTGGCAGCAGTGTGTCTGAGTGTGGCGATGGGGTTATGACCATGAACCGCTATCAACGTCCGCAGGGCGACCCCGGATGGCTGTTATTCCTTTTGCTGATAGTGCTCCTTGGTGGCGCGCTTGATGCCGATGCGGCGCGTCCCCCACAAGCCGCACTGCCATACCGGGCTGAGCTGATACGCAACGCCCGTCTGGTGTGGGGGCTTAATGCGCCAGTGGCGGATTTTGCCGCCCAGATTGAGCACGAAAGTGGCTGGCAGCCGGCCATCACCAACCGTATCGGTGCGCAGGGTCTGGGGCAGTTTATGCCCGCGACCACGGCCTGGATTGGGGAGGTAATGCCGGCACTGGCGGCCAAAGCGCCACTCAATCCCAGCTGGAGTTTACGTGCGGTGGTGAGTTTTGATAACTAGCTATGGCAACGATTATCGGCGGTCAATCGCTGTGAACGTATGGCGATGACCCTGTCGGCCTACAACGGCGGTTTGGGCTGGGTGCAGCGTGACCTTCAGTTGGCCAAACGTCTCGGTCACGACAGTGGGCGCTGGTTTCACCACATTGAACGGGTCAATGCCGGACGTCGCGTGAGTGCCTGGCGTGAGAATCGCCATTATCCCCGCCGTATTTTAAAAAGCCTGGCACCGCGTTACCTGACCTGGGGAGGGGCAAGCTGTGTTTAGTGCAGTCAGCCTGAAAAGCCTCGGCGGGGTTCTGGTAATGGCGCTGCTGTCGGGTATCTGGTGGCACGGCTACACGCAAGGCGCAGGTCGCGCAACCGAACGGTGCGTGGCAACCCTCAGTCAGCTGCGCGAGACGTTTGCCATGCAGGAAAAACAGCGCGCCGAGCAGGCCGCGCAAAGCCTGCAAGCCCTGCAACAACGATTTGCCCATCAGGTGAAGCTGGCGCATCAGGCTGAACAGGACTACCTGAATCGCATTGCGCAACTTCGTGACAAAACCCAACACTTAACAAGGCGGATAGAGGATGTTACCCAACATTGGCGGGATGAAAAAGGCCAGCCTCATGCTATGTCCTGCGTATTTACTCGTGGCTTCGTGCAGCACTACAACGCCGCCCTCGGGCTGTCAGACGTTGATGGTTCAGGCGTTGCCGCCCTTACCGGCGGCACTGGCAACCCGACCCGGTCAGCTGAGACCCCTGGCGAGCGACACACCCCGAGTCCAGTTACCCAGCGTGATATCCTCGCCAATATCACCGACAACGGGCAGCAATGTCAGGTCTGGCGGGCACAGGTCAATGGATTACTGGATTATATTGAAGGATTAACACCATGACATTACAGGTCGATTTTTGGGTACTGGTGAGCTATCTGTTTGGGCTGGCGGGCTTTCTCGCGGGGCTGGCCCGCTGGTTTATCCGCGAGACCGAAAAGCGTCAGGCCGAACGGTTTGCATCACTGGAGCGGTTGATGCGCGAGGCGTCCGATAAAGGGGTACGCCTTGAGCGCGAGGTACTGGAATTCAAAGTGGAGGTGCCGGAACGTTACGTCCGGCGCGACGAATTTATTCATTATCAGCAGGTGGTGGAGTCCCGGTTAGACGCGATTTACCAGAAGCTGGAAACGATACAACTGCGTCAGGTGGCAGGAGGATAAGAATGATAGAGACCGAACAGGCACGCCGCGAAGGGTTGCGCTGGGTGTTACTGCAGGTGGTCAACAAGGCGCGGCCGTATCCGGCCAATGACCGGCTACTGTGGGATGTGGGCCATTCGCTTTACCCGGACATGACCATGCTGGAGCTGCAAAAAGAGTTGCTGTTCCTTGAGGGCTTCAGTCTGGTTCGCCTGACCCGACCGCCCGCACGTTCATGGACGGCCACGCTGACGCCGGAAGGGGTCAATCTGGTGGAATACGTCACCGACGATATCCCCGGCATTGCCCGCCCGGCCAAATACTGGAGGGAGTGACGATGGCACCGCGCAGTCATATCGAAGTCTTGCCCGTCTCGGTGCGTGAATGGCTCGACCGGGCGCTGACCGAGCGTAATTTCAGTGGCTACCGGGAGCTGGAAGCCTTGCTGCGTGAGAAAGGCTATAGCATCGGTCGGGCGCAAATTTCTCG